>NZ_NIJM01000003.1 GCF_002836945.1 Shewanella chilikensis | reverse complement strand
TTGGTCGTGTTTTCCTAAAGAGCGTACCACTTCATATTGTGTCCCTTTCTTCAACGGCAGCAGCCAGTGACTGTTAGGTTGAGCCTGTTGCCAGGCGTGCAAAAGTCCCAACGAATAAAAGCCTCTGTCAAACAGCGTCAGGCTGTTATTGGGGATGCTTGATATCAATTCGGCGGCTAAATTCATTTCACTGACAGCAACAGAATCAAAGGCACTGTTCAATACCAAGTGGCTGCTTAGCTCCATCATGCAAACCATGCGAATTTGCGGATAGGCTGCATCACCAGAAGCGTTGGCAGTTTTGGCAAAGGCCTGATTGTTTTGCTCGCTATCAGGTGTTCGCCACACGACACCATCGACCCCATAGAGGTTAAGCCCACACCAATGAGGATGCTCTGCTCTTTCATGCCAGGTCTTGGCACTTCGCTTAAACACATCCCGAACAACATCAGAGCCCAGCCGTTTGCGCGCTTGCGTGACAGCACTGCGAGCAACGTAATCCACCTCTTGAGGTAAGACGATATCAAGCTTATTGATGAGTGAACGGACGGACTCGCCTCTGAACAGAGCCATACCAATCACCGCCCAAATCATGGCATCCATAGGTAACTTACGTCGCCTTAAACTGGCAACACCATGTGAATCAAGGCACGACTGAATTAACTCAGGCTCAAGCACATCGGCCAGACAGGTGAATTCGGTAAGACGATTGATATGAGTACGCGCCAAAGCTTCTGAAAGTTGCATAAAAAAATCCGATGACATGGGGTCATCGGATTTTGATCCTTTCAGTGAGATCGTCAAGCGATCTGTCTTAACTGATCGGCATTAGCCGCTACGGCCCCTTTTTCCTCTCTCGATGGTTTCCCTTGGCTAAAGATCTGCCGAGCATGTATCTGCCGGACAGTTTGACGCAACTTTTTCAACCTTTTTGCAAGGCATTTGAAAAGCTTCTCGGTTATACTGGCGCCGCTTTTATAACACCAGCTACCAAGGCCCATTGATGACAGCTTCCAATTCCCCTCAAGCCAACAAAGATCCCCTGCACGGCCTGACCCTCAAGGCGATACTCACAGAAATGGTGGAACAGTACGGCTTTGATGGTCTGGCACAAAGGATAAGAGTGCGCTGCTTCAGCCATGATCCCAGCATTAAGTCGAGTCTAACCTTTTTGCGAAAAACCCAATGGGCCAGGGAAAAACTGGAACGCCTCTATCTGACCAGCAAGGGCTTGCCCATTCCGCCTCACCTGCTGGGCAGTTCAACCCCGGCAACACGGGAAAAACCGGCCCAAAAAACCTGTGCCGACAAGCCTCAGACCAATGCCCATATCTGGGGCAAAAAAACTGACTAACCCGGCCCTGATACAACACGCAACCCGCTATATTTTTAACCAATTTTGCTTCAAAGCTGCTAAAGTTCTTCCCCTTGCAGCCGATAAGTCGTTATCGACTATCAGCACGAACAGATGCCGCCAGGGAGTTTAATGATGAACATTGCAGGCTTAGGTCAAATCGCCACTCAGGGAACCGGTTCCCGCAGCCTGAGTGAAGTCACTGTGGTCGCCAAGGGCACAGCCAAGGAAAGCACTGCCACAAGTTCGGACAGCCAGGATAAAGTGAATATCTCTTCTGCCGGCCGCAAGGCACTGGCGGATGATGTGGGTGGTCAATTGCACCGAAATAATTCGGCGCAAACCTCAGAAGCGCAGGAAGCCGCCGAGGAAGATACCTCGGGTATGTCTGAAATTGACAAGAAGATTAAGGAACTGCAGAACAAACTCAAGGAGTTGCAACAGGAGTTGCAGCAGCTAAATGGCGATGACTCTGAAGCCGCCGAGATAAAGCGTAAACTGCTGCAAGATCAGATAGCCGCCGTCAGTGGCCAATTGGTCGCCTTAATCAAAGAGAAAACTCACCAGGACAAGAACACCGCCACTGAGGGCTCAGCCCTCAGATAGGCATGCTGAACAGCAGGCGCCAGATCTCCAGCCCGTCACCACTTCGGTAACTGATCCCCAATCTGTCTATGCCAAGCACTGGCTTGGCAAGGGCCAGGGTGGCACCCAACTCAATACTGCCGGACACCAAGGTATCCTGGTTGAGATCGCCGGCAAACTGTAACTGGTCAAAATACCAATAACCCAAAGCAAACACCCTGGGCTGCATCTGTAGCCCCTGCCAGGACCAGTGATAAGGCAAGCCGATATCCACTCCGGTTTGCAATACGGAAAAGCTCTGACTGATGCTGAACGCCCGTTCACTGTAGGCGGCAAATTTCAGTCGAGTCACCCACAAAGAATCTGCCCGCCACAACTCAAAAGAGCGCAAGCCACTGATGCCGGCCGCCATGATGGCGACATTACCACCTTGGTCGAAATTACTGCCAAAACCGAGATCGCCATAGGCCTCCATGCGCCAGTTTTCATCCAGACGCCAACGCTTTTCAAAGCCTGGGGTCACGGTCAAGGTACCAACACTGGAAGGCAATTCAAACTCACCGGCATCTTCAAGGCTATAGTTGAAAAAGCCTACAGAGATAGGCAGGCGCAGCAAGAACTCCGTGTCCTCACTCTGCTCCAGCGTAAAGTCCAGCGGTAAGCTGATGACGGTAGCATCCTGTTCGGACGCGCGATAGACCCCGCTGCCCAGATAACTGCCAAAGGCATAGTGGGAGTTGTCCGGCGGCCGAGCGTGGCTGGGAGACTCTTGGGCAAAGATTGGCGCGGCAAGTAGCAAAAGCCCCAGGGAAGACACACTCAATAAACCAACTTGGGTCGATGCTTTCCCCGGTGACTTCATCTTTGCCGACTCAGTCCTGATGACCTTCGGTGAAATGATACTCAGACATCATATGGCCAAGCTCAGTAGACTTGGTCTTGAGGTAGGCTTCGTTATAGCGGTTTTTGCCAACCTGCAGCGGCACCCGCTCGACAACTTCCATGCCGACATCTTTCATCGCCTGCACCTTGCGCGGATTATTGGTCATCAACCTCACCTTATGAACGCCAATTTTTTCCAGCATGGGCGCAATCATATCGTACTTGCGCATATCAGCCGGAAAGCCCAGGCGCTCATTGGCTTCCACTGTATTGGCGCCATCGTCCTGCAGCTCGTAGGCTCGAATTTTGTTCAACAGCCCTATGCCACGACCTTCCTGACGCAGGTAGAGAATAAAGCCCTGACCGGCTTCGGCGACATTTTGCATCGCGGTCTGCAGTTGAAAGCCACAGTCGCAGCGCAGGCTGAACAGGGCATCTCCGGTGAGACATTCCGAATGGATCCGTCCCAGCATGGGTTTATCGGCTTGGAGCTCACCAAAAGTCAGCGCCACATGCTCTTTACCGGTTTCAGTATCCTCGAAACCATGCATGGCAAACACCCCCCAAGGGGTTGGCAATTTGGCGGTGGCGATAAATTTAATAGACATGAATTAACCTTAACGACTGCTCTCATTCCCTGAGACGGTTAACATCCTTCAAAATCAAGATAATAGTGAAGCGCGCTCAGTACTCAGGCCGGTCATTTTATGCGTTTTTACCACCGACCGGAATACCCAAGTGAATTCATTGGTTATTATCTGCTGTCACGGCGGCAGTTAAAATGCCTTGGGTGCAAACCCGGTAACGGCAGTAATACCCATTTCTCTGCCCAGCGCTGTCATAGGATGCACAACGACCAACCCCCGGACAGACTTCTTGAGTTTGCCCATGTCGGCCTGTTCGGCTTTGGTGAGTTCGCGGCTAAAAGGCAGATCGCGAATAGACTGCCCCTGTTTGCCAAGCTGCCGACTCTGCTGCCCCTTGATGGCTGCAATCCGCTTGTTGACGGCGGCGATTTCCCGCTGAAACTGGGCAATGATAGGACCATCGCCACGTTGCTCTGCGGCAGCCAATTTACGGCGATACTGATCCAGCTTATCGTTGAGCTGTTGCAGCTCCTGCTTCAAATTCATTCTGTTACCTTACAAAATCCCGGCACCTGAGAATGGACGGCCTGGTTGCCGTAAATGTGCCGGACAGAAGTATAACAGCAACTCAAGCTCAGGTGACGGGGTTTTTTAGCAGGGAAAAGCAATTGTGTTAACCAGTTTTCACTTTTGTACTTATTGAGGGTCTTTGAGCAGGTGTATCACCTGATTGGCCGAACCACGAAACTTCAATGAGGGGTCCGCTTGCTCCTGCATGAATTTGCCATCCACCAACACATGAACAAGCCCGAGCAATTCCCGCTGCGCCGGACTGAGCTCATCGAGACGATAACCAGTCCAGAGCCAGACATCCTTTCCCGGGCATTCGTCCCGCACCCGCAGCAGCAAGGCCTTGATGGCGTCAAGATTGCCTGGAAATAGTGGGTCACCGCCGGAGAGTGACAGGCCCCTTCTCGGGATCCGGCTATCATTGAGATCGGCAATAATCCTGTCAGACATCGCCTGGTCGAAAGAATGCCCGGAGCGGGGATCCCAGGTTGACTGGTTATAACAGCCCCGGCACTGATGTTCACAACCGGAAACAAACAAGGTTACCCGGGTGCCCGGTCCATTGACCACATCCACGGGGTAATACTGATGATAGTTCATAGCTATATCCACAAGGCGCCCCTCGGGGCGCCTTTATTTAGGGAAAGAGGCAAAAATCCAAGCGTAAGTACACAGAGTACTGTTTTACGTTAGAGATGCTTAACCCGACGCTTGACCTCTTCCTGCTTACCGTGGTTGAAGGGTCTGGCATCCGGGCTGCCGAGATAACCGCAAACCCTACGGGTCACAGACACCCGGCTGGGCTCATGGTTGCCACATTTGGGGCAGGTAAAGCCCTTGCTGGTACAGATAAACTCACCGGTAAAACCACAGTCGTAACACTCATCTATCGGTGTGTTGGTTCCATAGTAAGGCACCCGGCTGTAGCTGTAGTCCCAGACATTCTCAAGCGCTTCCAGGTTGTGCTGCATATTCGGGTACTCGCCGTAGCAGATGAACCCCCCATTGGCGAGCTCAGGATACGGCTGTTCGAAGTCGAGTTTGTCGTAAGGATTCACCTTCTTCTCTACATCCAGGTGGAAACTATTGGTGTAATAGCCCTTGTCGGTGACCCCATCAACCAGGCCAAAACGCTTGGCATCCAGCTTGGCAAAACGGCTGCACAGGCTCTCGCTCGGTGTGCTGTAGAGGCTGAAACCATAACCGGTTTCCTCTTTCCAACGCACTGTGGCCGCCTTGAGGTGAGCCACTATGGCAACCGCTTTCTGCCTCAATGCTTCATCGTCAAACACATGGGTGTCTGTGCCATAAAGCGCATTGATTGTCTCATGCAGACCAATGTAGCCCAGAGAAATGGAAGCACGACCGTTTTTGAAGATTTCGGCAATGTTGTCATCACCGCGCAGACGCACGCCGCAAGCCCCTTCCATATAGAGAATGGGCGCCACTCTGGCCTTGACGTTGGCCAGACGTTCGATGCGGGTATCCAATGCCTTGCGGGCCATCTCCAGCCTTTGATCCAAAATGCGATAAAACTCGGCTTCATCGCCCTTGGCCTCCAGCGCCACCCTCGGCAAGTTCAGGCTGACTACACCTAAGTTGTTGCGACCTTCATGCAGCAGTTCACCGTTTTCCTCATAGGTGCCAAGGAAACTGCGACAACCCATAGGAGTCTTGAATGAGCCAGTAACCTTGACCACCTGCTCATAGTTGAGAATGTCCGGATACATGCGAATGCTGGCACACTCGAGCGCCAACTGCTTGATATCGTAGTTGCAGTCACCGGCCTTGTGGTTGATACCATCACGAATGGCAAATACTAACTTGGGGAAAACCGCTGTCTTGCGGTTCTTGCCAAGGCCTTCCATACGGATCCGCAAAATAGACTCTTGGATCAGCCGTGACTCCCAGCTGGTACCCAAACCGAAACCGAAGGTAACAAAAGGCGTCTGACCATTAGCGGTATGCAGGGTATTGACCTCATATTCCAGCGACTGGAAGGCGTCGTGACACTCTTTCTTGGTTTGCTCTGTGGCAAACGCCTTGGCATCGGTAATCCCCCACTTGAGCGCCGTTTGATAATGCTTGTCGTAGCTCTTGGCCACAAAGGGGGCCAACACTTCATCTATGCGGTTGATTGTAGTGCCGCCATAAATATGGCTGGCGACCTGGGCGATGATCTGCGCGGTAACTGCAGTGGCAGTAGAGATGGATTTTGGCGTTTCAATCTCGGCATTGCCCATCTTGAACCCTTGGGTCAACATGCCACCGAGATCGATCAGCATACAGTTGAACATAGGGAAGAAAGGCGAATAGTCGAGATCGTGATAATGGATCTCACCGGCCTCATGGGCGGCAACCACATCCTTGGGCAGGATATGATGTTTGGCATAATGTTTGGCGACAATACCGGCCAGGAGATCTCTCTGGGTGGGGATCACCTTGGAGTCTTTATTGGCATTTTCGTTGAGCAGGGTCGCGTTGCTCTGCTCGACCAGGCCGCGGATCTCCAGATTCAGTCGGCTGCTGGATTCACGGCAGATATCTCTGTCATGACGATATTCGATGTAGCTACGGGCCACTTGCTTGTACGGCCCTTCCATCAACAGGTTTTCGACCCTGTCCTGCAACTCCTGGATATTGACCTCGGCCTTGTCGGTTACCGCCTGGGTGACCAACGCTGCAACTGTGGCCGCATAGTCTGCATCTTCTATACCGCAGTGGCTAGAGGCTGCCAGCACCGCATCCCTTATCCTTGTTTCGTCGAACTGAGTACGGCACCCGTCCCGCTTAATCACTACCGGCATTTCTTTAATCTCCATGTTGTTTATTTAACACCATATATAGTGGTGTTTTATTAACCAAGCACTATATGTGGAGATTAAGCGACAAATCGCTCTTCAATACCATGATCTGGATCATGGTATTGAAGAGGATGAACAACACTATGGGATTAGTGCCGACGAGCACAACTTGTAGAGATTTTTCCCTTGACCGAGCTCCAAACGGCCGCTAGTCAGTATCTCTTTACCAAGGCCAGATAACTGTTGATTTGCCCACTGCCCTGCTGCTGGCTGCCCATAGCTGCGGCGGTGCGCATCAACGCGCTGACACCACTGAGCCGGGACAAGAGTTGAGGCTCTTGCTGTGCGGAATCGGCCTTGACCGCTGGCTTGCTGCTGTTGCCATTGTCGCTCTTGGCGGTTTGGTTTTCGCCCTTGAGCACGGCATCCAACTGAGCCGCCACCTTATTGGCCGCCAAAGAGCTCGATGGGGTATACATCATCCCCATATTACCCATCAAGCTATCAGCTCCCTCAAGTGCGTTGAGCAAAGGGCTTTGGCTGGCCTGTTGTCTGAGCAGACCAATCTGGCCTTGAATAAATTCCTTTAGACTGACGTTATCCTTGGTATCGACTCCCATCAGGCCACTGCCCTGTAATTTGGCCATCTGACTCTCAGACAACAGCCCTTCGTCGCCGAGGCGCGCCAACAGCTTGGGTAAATCGGCACTGCTGAACTGGCCTGAGCCAAAAAACTCCTTGGCCAACTCCTGCAGCCGCGCGGCTCTTTTGCCATCGTTGGAGAGGGATATGCTGTCCTGCCTTATGTTTGCCGAGGCTGAGCCCTGGCTTTTGTTGTCACTGACAGTTTCAGTGTCGACAACCGAGAGGCCGCTGCCGCTGGTCAAACGATTGTTGACGCCATAGGCATCGACCCCGGACAATCTGGGATCCACAGAGGAATGGATAGGCTGCATGTCAGTTTTCCGTCATATTGGCGTCCAACTGGTTGTTTTTAAGACAAGATTGCTTGGAAAATGTCAAAAAAACGCCCTTGAAGCGCCTTGATGCTGATGATGTGCTGACTATGCAGAAAGTGTGCCCACACCGCAGAAAATGTGCCCATACCAAGCATTAACAAAAAGCGCCTGCTTCAGAGACGCCCCAACGCCGCATCAATCAGATGCGAGGCCTGCTGCACCGCCTTCTCCCCGGCGGCAATGGCTTCACTGGCACGGTGAAACTCCATAGTGCCTATGTCAGACACCTTTGGCACGATACAGATATCCGGTGGATCTCCCATTAAACGCGCGCGCTTGTGGCGCTGCTCCAGAATATCCATCGACTGTGACATCACAGCCAACATGCCGGGTTCGGCCTTATTGCCGAGGGAGAACTTGTCGGTCAGGCCGGAAATATAATCCTTGCCCTTGGCCAACAGATCCATAAAACCACTCTCAGAGGAGTGTTCCGCCACTTTGCTCTGCAATGAAGGTTCTTCGCTATTGAGCGCCACCGGCAATACTTGCAGTTGCTCACGCCTGTGACCATGCAAATCGACGCCTATCACCAAACTTGCACCCATAGCTCTGGCCACAGACACGGGAATGGGATTCACCACAGCGCCATCCACCAGCCAGCGATGCCCCTGACGCACCGGCGACATGATCCCCGGCATGGAACAGGAAGCTCTGACGGCTTGGCGTAAATCCCCCTGACGGAACCAGATCTCCTGCCCTGAGTAGAGGTCGGTTGACACAGCAGTAAAAGGATACTTAAGTTCTTCAATCAGGAGATCACCGATGCGATCTTGAATGGCACTGAATACCTTATCACCACTGATGAGTCCGCCCTTGCCCCAACTAATATCCATCAACCCCAACACATCCCAGCTGGAAAAACTGCGTACCCAGTCTTCCAGCTCTTCGAGACGCTCATTGGCATAGGCCGCACCGACCAGGGCGCCTATGGATGAACCGGCCACCTTATCTGGCTGTACTCCCATGGCTGCCAAGCCTTTGAGTACACCTATGTGGGCCCATCCTTTGGCGGCACCGCTTCCCAGCGCGATACCGATACAAGGGTTATGACTCTGCGTCATCCTCTCTCCTTTATATTTTTCTACCAGTCACGCAGCCTAAGCTTAGACAGCCAAGGCAGCATACACCCGAAGCCAGTACTGCTCCAGATTTTATCCGGCAGGACTCCCGCCACCCACTTGCGACTTTTTTGAACAAAAGTCGCTGCTGTTTCGACACTCCTTTGACTAAATGCATGCCCAGCGCCGTAAAAGCCGTTATAATGTGCGGTCGTTTTTATTGAGGAGTTCACCTTTGCATTTTTCCGATTTTTCGCTGGATCAGCGTCTGCTGCAAACCCTTAAGCATATGGGTATCGATGAGCCTACCGAAATTCAGCGTGAAGCGATTCCCGTGGCGCTGGCCGGGAAAGACCTGATGGCCTCATCCAAGACGGGCTCGGGAAAGACCTTGGCCTTTTTGTTGCCGGCAATGCAAAGGGTGATCTCCACCAAGGCGCTCAGTAAGCGTGATCCCAGGGTACTGATACTCCTGCCGACCCGTGAGCTGGCCAACCAGGTCTACGCCCAGCTGCGTCTGTTGGTTGCCAATACCCAATATCGAGCCATCAGTGTGCTTGGCGGAGAAAACTTCAACGATCAGGCCAAGGCGCTGGCGCGGGATCCGCATTTTATCGTCGCCACCCCGGGGCGGATTGCCGATCACCTGTCACAACGCCATCTGTATCTGGAAGGGCTGGAACTGCTTATTCTTGACGAAGCCGACCGCATGCTGGATCTGGGCTTTGCCCCGCAACTCAAGGCAATCAACGACGCCGCCAACCATAGACGACGGCAGACCCTGATGTTCTCGGCCACTCTGGAACATGAAGAGGTCAATGATATCGCCGCCACCTTGCTCAATGACCCACAGCATGTGGCCATTGGCGCCGCCAATGCAGAGCATCAGGACATACATCAGCGTATTTTCCTCTGTGACCATCTGGATCATAAAGAGGCGCTGCTGATTGAACTGCTAAAGCGCGAGCAACAGCGCCAGGTGATCATCTTCACCGCCACCCGCCAGGATACCGACAGACTGGCCGAAAAGCTCAAGCAAGAAGGCTACAGCGCCGTGGCGCTCAGTGGTGAACTGCGCCAAAGCGCCCGTAACCAGATAATGGATCAGTTCAGCCGTGGCCAGCAGCAAATTCTGGTGACAACCGACGTGGCCTCCCGCGGTCTGGATCTGGTGAATGTCTCCTTGGTGGTCAACTTCGACATGCCCAAGTTTGCCGAAGAATATGTCCACCGTATCGGCCGTACCGGCCGCGCCGGCGCCAAGGGCGATGCCCTGTCTCTGGTGGGCCCCAAGGACTGGTTCAACTTCAAAAAGGTGCAGAGCTTTCTCGGTCGCCGCTTCGAGTTCAGTTCCCTGGAGGGGCTCGAACCCAAATTCAGTGGCCTGGCCGATCCCAAGCGCCAGAGCAGCAAACCCAAGAATACCAAGGCCAGCAAGCCCAAAGGACGCAGCAAGACAGCGGCTAAACCGGGCAAGGCCAAGTCCGGCAGAGACAAGCGCTTTATTACCGGGGTGGATGTGGGCGATGCCCCTATGAGACGTAAACCCGCTCCGGTAGATAACGGCAATGAAAGCGGCTCCGAATCATAAGATTAACATTAGCCGCCGGTGCGGCATGATGAACTACAAGGAATACCATGAAAGTTTGTGCTGTTGAATTAAAAGGCGGCGAAGCCGTCATCTGTTTACTGAGCGCCCAGGGGGACGTATTCAACGTTCCTGATTGCCGCCGTCACTCATTTACCTTGAGCAACCCTGCCAGCCAGGAAGCAATTCGGGAATTCCAATTCGCCTTCAATAAACTGATGGAAGATTATCAGGTCGAACACGTCGTGATTATTGAGCGCGAATACAAGGGTAAGCTGGCCGGCACCTCTGTCAGCTTCAAGTTCGAGGCGGCCATTCAACTGGGTAAGTTACCGGTAACAATGCTGACACCTCAAAGCATTAAAGAGCAGCTGAAACGCAATCCACCGCAAGTGGACTTCAGCGGCCTGGAGCTGAAAAAGTTCCAGCAAAACGCCTTTGACGCCGCGTACGCCTTCCAGCAGATGCGGATCTACAAGAAGGTCTAAGCCCTTGAACGGTTTTGATTATCTGGCCCACTACAGCGACGAGATAAAACAACAGGTTCAGCAGCTCAGCCAAGCTGGCAAACTGGCTGAATACCTGACAAAACGTCATCCTGAATTACACCAGATCCGCAGTGATAAAGCGCTTTGGGACTATACCCAGGCGCTGAAACAAACTTATCTGCGTCAATCAAACCCGCTCGCCAAAGTGTGTTTTGACGACAAAATCAGCCTCAGCCATCAGGCGCTGGGGCTGCATACCTACGCCGCCCGTAAGCAAGGGCACAAACTCAAGACCAAGAATGAAATCCGTATCTCCTCCCGCCTGAAACGGGCACCCGAAGCCTTCTTGCGGATGTTGGTGGTACATGAACTGGCGCATCTGAAGGAAAAAGAGCACAACAAAGCCTTCTACAAGCTGTGCACCTATATGGAACCGGACTATCATCAGTTGGAATTTGAGTTGCGACTTTACCTCAGTCTTCTGGACGCCAATCAAGACCCTTATCCTGCTTGAATCCCCTCCAGATCCTCAAACAATAGCGGTTAATTGCCAGAGCCGTCGTTCCTTGTTTTTGGAAGCGATAGTGACTCTATGACATTGTGACGCTATGACAAAGCAAATACATGTAGCGGAAAGTCACAGTGATTGACGAAGCAAGGGTTACTCTGCTTCGAATGCCGTCGAATTTATTTATTTTGATATCTATAAACCTGCTTATCTGCTGATAAAGAAGCTTGGCAAGCTATCATTTTTATGGCTAACTTAGCGACGCACTAATAACAGATGGACGCGGTGCCAACATCAAAAAAACATTATAAATATCGTATTAAAGGGAATAATAATTATGATAAGAAGGATTTTAACAGTCCTTGGGGTAATATTTTTTATTAACGCTTGTGCCAGTATTCCACTCGGCACCATGCTCAGCCTGAGTTCTTTCGATGAGCAGGATTTTGCCGAATTAAATCCGCGAGTTATCAGATCGCAAATCCTCATCGATGAACCGGGTAAACTCAAGATTGATGCCACTGAACTGACCCTGGAACTGGATACCAGCCAAGGAATATCCCGGTATAGTTTCCCACTCAAATTGGAGTCTACTCAAGTTATCCCCCAAAATGAGGGCCTCTTCAGCAACAGTCCAGCACAAAACCATTATCAATTGGCGCTTACTGATACGGCAATAAACAGTTTCCAGCAAGTACAAACATTGATAAATACCGAGACACCTACCCAATATAGTTTTTCCATTGATGCAGGTCTTGATGAGATGAGCAAGCCAGTGAAGGAAATTACTTTGTCGGTTATGATCAAACTGACCGAAGAGCAGGGATATCTGACCTTGATAGATAACGCGACACTGAACCTTAAGCAGCAGCCTTGAGCTTGAGCAACAACCTTGAGCATAAAACGACAACAGCCTTAACCCAGGATTTAATTAACACTGAATCCAAAGCAACCAACAACAACTCAGGGAAATCGGTATGCAGATTGATCTTTTACAGCAAGTTGATGATGACCTGCAAAATGAGCTTATCGACAAGCTCAGAACCTATAATCACAGCTATATGGGCAAGGAAGGTGGAAATAAGTCCTCGTGGCACTCTGGCTTGCACAGCAATTGGTGTTCAAGGCATCTGACTGAAGGCATGCCGGGGCCTGTCGAAGTCGGATAACGCCGAAAGCCGGTTGCTGTGAAAGCCCCGAAGGGCGTGGCTTACAGACCCGCCTGCTGTGTTGTGCTTCTTGCAAAGGATTAGCCATTTGCTGCGAACCACGCCTTGCATCCAGGTCCGTAAGCCGACGCAGAGTACCCATGGGGCTTGTTCCCACCTTCCTTAGTCAACCTCTGGCCGCCATCGCCCGCGACTCCAAGGGACAACTCATTGGTGGCGTGAGTGGCCGCAGCATCTATCGCCAGTTGCTGATTGAGGTGGTTTGGGTCGCGAAGGAGCATAGAGGTTCAGGTCTTGGCAGCCGCTTAATGGCTCTGTGCGAGCAAGAGGCAATCAAACGGGGGTGCCTGGCTGCGCAGCTCGACACTTTGTCGTTTCAGGCGCCGGCATTTTATGCCAAACAAGGGTTTGAAGTTGTCGGCTCGGTCAGCGGAATTCCCGGCAGCCCGGACAGGTATTTTATGTGTAAACGCTTCAATGGCTGAAGGCCAGGCTGCGACATGCCCTTCCCCATCAACAAAACGTCGACTGAAGCCGGTATTATCATACTCCCCCCAAAATGACAGAGGACGCCATGACACTGACACAACTCAAGAATCTGTTACAGCAATGCCCCAACGCCACTGCCGACTACCCTTTTGGTCCTGAGGCCAGAGTCTATAAGGTCATGGGTAAGATGTTTGCTCTGCTGGCCGAGCAGGAAACGCCCCCGAGGGTGACACTCAAGGCCAAGCCAGCCGACGTGCAGGCACTGATCGATAGCTTTGAGGCGATAGTGCCCGGCTATTACATGAATAAGCAGCATTGGTTCACGCTAACCTTGAATGGTGAGGTCAGCGAGGATATGCTCCGTGACCTGATTGAGGCATCCTACGCTCTGGTTGTCAGTAAACTGACCAAGGCGCAACAAGCCCAGTTGCAACAGCAAAACACCTAAAAATGACTTTTCAGATTGAGGGAACAATCGAGATGCGTGCCAGCCTGCGACAAAAAGTTATCCATGTCTGCCAGCAAAAAATCGCCCAGAAGGGCGAGAATGTTGGCGTCTCCTTCTATGCCTTCTTTGCCAACAAGAATGATGATCCCGAGTTGCTCATGGAGGCCGCTACCTGGTGGATCCAGACCCACAAACTGGATCACTTTGAGAAGGCCCGCAAAATTCTGCAAATGGTGCAAGCCGGGCAATAACCTCAGGGGCTGAGTAGCGCTAACCAGAGCCTAATTAAGCCCATGGATATAAACCATGCAACTGCAGGAAGCGCCGGGGAACGATGAGCGCATCCTGCTCGGCCTGGCTCTCAAAGAGCACCACAACCCGACCCAGGATTGGAAAACCACAAAATATGAACATTGAAACCCCATCCAGTGCCGACTTTGCTGAGCTGCTGCAAGTCTGGGAAGATTCAGTGCGCGCCACCCACGACTTTATCAGCGAAGCTGATATCGCCTTTTTCAAGCCGCTGATCCTCGATAAGGCCTTCCCGGCGGTGACGCTCAGATGTATACGAGATGAGGCCAAAGCCATTGTCGGCTTTCTGGGCGTAGCAGACGACAAGATAGAGATGCTGTTTGTTCACAGCCGGGCTCGCGGCCAAGGCGTAGGCAGTGCCCTGCTCAAGCATGCCATCGAAGACCTCGGCGCCAACTTGGTCGATGTCAATGAGCAAAACCCACAGGCGGTCGGATTCTACCGCCATCAAGGCTTTAAACAGATCTCCCGCTCGGCACTCGATGCCATGGGTAAGCCCTTCCCTATTTTGCATCTGGCGCTTGATACCTCAAAAGGATAACTGATTGATGTCCAAGGAAGATGAGTTAAACAAAAAATATCGCGCTCTGCCCCGCGGCGCTCGTTGGCACTTAAAGCTGGATGCCGATGGACGAGCCTACTTTATTGGCAGACAGCAAACCCTGGCTACAATCTGGGGCTTTATCATGCTGGTTCCCCTGTCGGCCTCAAGTTTAATGGCTGTGGTGCTGACAGGAAAATCACAGGTATTTCATGCCGTCTCGGCCTTGCTGTTGTTAACTCTGGCAACTGGCTGTTTGGGGGTGAGAAGGCGTTGGCTGTTTGACCCCAAAAGCGCTGAGATTCAAGAATACACTGGCTGGTGGCGTATAAAAGCCAAGCCCCGCAAAACCCTGCCCTACAGTCAACTCTCTATTCATATTACCCCACTGGCACAAACGCCCAATGGGGTACAGCTGGTGCTGCTCGGACAGCGCCACACCCTGACAGATATGGCCGAGGCGCTGGCATTGATAGGCTTTTTGCGCGGCTGCGCCGGCCCGCTTGCAGTCAATGAACTTGAAGTTTATGAACTTGAAGTCTATGAAAAAGTCACTGCCTGGCCCGAGTTGAAAGCCGTGCCCTTTGACACAGCTCCAAGCGACTTGGCGCCGGAGGCCGAGAGCCAGGCCGCAAAATCCCCCCATACCGAAACCAAGCCTCTGAAAGCCGCGACTCAAACTGGCCAATCCATCAGTCAGTACCGGCCCATTTGGGAGCAACACCTGATGTGGAAACTGGCGCTGCCGCTGCCGCTTTTTACCCTGCTCGGACTGCTACTGACACGCTTAGGGAGCTGAGCCATGGCGCACTGGAACAAGTACTCCTCACAAAGAGCCGAGTTGGTGTTTGGCCGCTGGACCTGGTTAATCGGCCTGCCGCTGGCGGCGCTGACTCTGGCACAGGTGTATTTCGGCCTTAACCCTGAATTGCTGCTCGGTTGGGCCATGGGGGCAACACTCGGCTGGCACGCGTTGTTCTGTCGCCATAAAATCTTGATAGACAAAGATACCTGTGTGCTGGTGCACAGTATTCGCAGTATCTACCCCATAGGGCAACTCAAGGTGCCACTGGCCGAAATCAGCGGATTTTGCCTCTGCCCCCACTTCGGCGAGCCCAGATATTGGGACTTGATCTTGATGCTCAAGGATGGTCAGAGAGTGACCCTGCTGAGACGTAAGGGCAAGGCCGCAATGCAGGAGCTGGGTAAAGAGCTGGCCGATGTCAGCGGCCTGGCCTATGACGAAGAGTTCAGAGACTGAATCCCGGCTTGCATTGGCATTGAATAACATTCCTGAAGAACCTAATTGTCAAACTGATACCAGACAAGGAGGCTGTATGTCTGTTTATACTTCACCAAACGCCCAAACTCCGAGCGCCAGCTATGGGCCAACGGACAAGAAACCCACTATCGCCATAGTGGCTTTCGATGAATTTACCGATATCGATCTGTTTTTGATGTGGGACATAGTGGGCCGCATCCAGAATGATTGGCAGGTCAAGCTGCTCGGCAGCAGCAAAAGTCACAAATCGGCATTGGGTCTTGAGATTGAGATGCAGGGCCATATTCGCGAAGCCAACCAGGCTGATGCCGTGCTGTTTATCAGCGGCAAACAGGGGATCCCGCTGGCGCTGCAAGACCCGGACTTTATCAATACTTTTGAGTTGGATCCCAACAAGCAACTGCTCGGCTCTATCTGCGCCGGTTCCTTTATCCTGCAAAGATTGGGGTTACTGGATTGCCGCGCGGCCACCACGCATCCGGATGCCAAAACGGCATTGCAAAAGACAGGTGCCGAAGTACTGGATGAACCTTTGGTGATAAGAGGCAACATAGCTACCGCCGGTGGCTGCCTGTCGGCCATGTATCTGTGTGCCTGGCTGGCCGAACGCCTGCTCGGCGAAGAGAAGCGCCGGGAAATGCTAAGGGAGCTGTTGCCCGCCGGACAACAGCCACAGTTTGAGGCCATTATTGATGCCAGCCTGCAAAGTGCTGCCGAGGCTGCAATCCAAACCGCATGCCAATAACTATTGAGAATAATCGCCTATAGAGGTTCTGTGGCAATAACAGCTTGAGAAATCCGTAGCGCTCCAGTAATTTGGGTCAAGTTTCATTGCTTGGTGCCGTTACCGAGCTTAAGGAGTCGAGATGCAATCTGCACTGGTAAGCAGCGAGTGGTTGGCCGCTCATCTTTCTGATCCCAAGTTGGTCATTTTGGATGCCAGCATGGACAAGGTGATAGGCCGCGAGCCAATAGTCTACGATGAGCCCTGCTTTATTGCCGGTGCCCGGCGGCTGGATCTGGAGCGGGAGTGCACAGATCTGCAGTCCAGTGAGTTACACGCCCTGCCGAGCCAGGCCCAGTTTACCGAGCTGGTGCAGCGGCTCGGCATCGACCAGGACAGCACTGTCGTCATCTATGACAACCAAGGCATCTACTCATCGCCCCGGGGCTGGTGGTGTTTCAAGGTCATGGGCTTTGAGCAGGTGTTTGTTCTCGACGGCGGTCTGCCCAAATGGCTCAAAGAGCAGCGCCCCTGTGCCGACAAGCCGGCGACTGAGTTTCCGCGCGGTAACGCCTGTGGGCAATATCAAGCGGAAAAGGTCTGTAACGCCCCCCAGGTATTGGATACCCTGGCAGGCAAGCAGGCCATGATACTGGATGCCAGGGCCAGTTCACGCTTTCTCGGCCAGAGTCCCGAACCCAGAGAAGGGGTGCGCAGCGGCCATATTCCCGGCGCAGTGAATCTGCCGTTTGCCGAAGTGCTGGATGGCGACAGCCTGAAACCTCAGCCGGCACTGGAGCAGATTTTTCTGCATCTGGGTGCCATGGATGCCAGACGCAGCGGCAAACCTTTGATCTTCAGTTGCGGCTCAGGGATCACCGCCTGTATTTTGATCCTGGCGGCCTATCAGGTACGCCTCGATGCCCTGATACTCTACGATGGCTCCTGGGCCGACTGGGGCAGCAAGGCCCATCTGCCGCTGGCAACAAATTAAGACCAAGGCTGTTACTAGAGTAGTTAAGAACCATCTCTCACTTTCAGCCTAACTGAAGACGAGCAGCAAACGGTTCTCTAGCTTCACCTTCACCCTCGAGCTCAATCTCAGGCCTGCTTCCCCAAGCAGGCTTTTTAACACCATAGCCGCCCATCTGGTTAACCCTCCCAAATAGAGCCAAGGCCACTTATGCTGCCTTAAGCCCTTTTCTTAAGGCACCGCAATCTTTCAACCAACATGCTTTTCTTTCACCGCCACAAAGTATACGATTCATATATGTTTTATATATAAAGTGTATTTTTGGCATATGGGAATTATCAAGATCTCCGATGAACTCCATGAGGAGCTGCGCAAGGCCAGCGGCCTGATGGCGCGCTCCATCAACGCCCAGGCGGAATTTTGGATCAAGATGGGCATGCTGGCCGAGCTTAATCCCGACCGGAGTTTCAATGAGCTGATGGCCGAGCTGTATCAGCGGGAAGCCATCAAGGTACCTGGAGCGCAAAATGCTTGATCAAAAAAGAAAAATTCATTTAAAAACTGCGGCTGAAGCCGAGCTGATGCGCCGCTCAGGCGCCCTGCTTGCCAAGGTATTTGCCATGTTGGACGACTTTGTTGTTCCCGGCATCTCGACCATGGCCATCAACGACAGAGTAGAAGACTTTATCGTCAACGAGCTTAAGGCGCGCCCGGCCAGCAAGGGCCAATACGGCTATGCCTATGTGCTCAACAGTTCGGTCAATGAAGTCGTGTGTCACGGGGTTCCGTCGGAGCAGCAGTTGCTGAAGGCCAGCGATATTGTCAATCTGGATATTACCCTCGAAAAAGATGGTTTTATTGCCGACTCCAGCAAGATGTACCTGATGCCACAGGCATCGCCTTTGGCCAAACGCCTGGTACAGGCCACTTATGAAGCCATGTGGCGAGGGATCAAGATGGTCAGGCCCGGTGCCCGCCTCGGGGATATTGGCCATGCGATTCAGCAGTATGCCGAATCACAGGGCTACAGTGTGGTCAGGGAATATTGTGGTCATGGCATAGGGCGCGAGATGCACGAAGAGCCCCAGGTACTGCACTATGGCCGCGCCGCCAGCGGCCTGGAACTGCGAGCCGGTATGTGTTTTACCATAGAGCCGATGATCAATCAGGGCGGCGCCAAAATAAAGACCAAGAAAGATGGCTGGACAGTAGTGACCCGGGATAAAAAACTCTCGGCCCAGTGGGAGCACACCATACTGGTGACAGATACCGGCTATGAAGTGTTGACCCTCAGAGATGAAGAGCGCTGAACCACAGCGCTCATCCCAAACGCTTACGGAACCTCAATGAAGCGAGCAACACGCCTCCCAGGGTGAACGCCCCCAGCCAAAAGGCATCTTTAGCCAACATCAGGATATCGGCCTCACGCAGGACTATGGCGCGCACCATACGCATAAAGTGGGTCGCCGGCAGCGCTTCGGCTATCCACTGCGCCGCAATTGGCATAGCTTCATAAGGAAACATAAAGCCTGACAACAGAATAGAGGGCAACAGGATAAATACCGTCAGCTGCATCGCCTGCAATTGGGTCTTGGCAATGGTGCTGATCACCAGGCCCAGGCTGAGGCTGGCAAAGATAAACAGCAAAGAGGCCAGCAACAAGCTGTCCAGACCGCCGCGCACAGGCACACCGAACAGGAAGTGGCCCACGCTGAGGATAATACTCACCTGAATAAGCCCCACCAGCACATAGGGGATGATTTTCCCCACCATCAGCTCCATGGGTTTGACCGGGGTGGTGATCAAAAACTCCATATTGCCCTGCTCTCTTTCCCTGACAATGGCGGCAGAGGTGAACATGATCATTGTCATGGTCAAAATCACCGCCAGCAAGCCGGGCACTATGTTAACCACAGTGCGCTGCTCCGGGTTGAAATACTGCACCACCTCAAAGCTTGGCACCCGGTTTTGGCTGCTGAAACCGGCCACTTCATCCAGCGACATGCTTCTCAGGCTACGAATCGCGGCGGCGATAACCGTATCCGAGCCATCCACCAGCCACTGGGCCACGGGCCGGGTAAGCTGGCTGTCGCTTTGACGACGGTCGAAGGCTGGATGAGTCACCAGCCGGGCATTGAGATCTGCCGGCAAATAGAGCACGGCGCGCACTTCCCCCGAGGTGATGGCCGCCTCGGCCTGTTCGATAGAGGCGTATTTTGCCTTGAAGTCCACTACCTGGGTGGCCTTTACCGCCTGCACCAAGGCCCGGCTGTAGCTGCTGGCCGACATATCCACCAATCCGGCGGGCAGATGCCTGGCATCGGTATTGATGGCGTAGCCGAACAGCAGCAACTGCACCAGAGGGATCATCACTATCATGCCGAAGGTCATCCTATCCCGCGACAGCTGCCTGAGCTCCTTGAGCATGATTGCCAATATCCTAGCCCACATGTCGACCTCCGGTGCAGGATACAAACACATCTTCGAGACTGGGGCGCGCCATGGCGAGCTTGCGCCCATCGCAATAGGGGCTGAGAAAGGCGATGGGATCTGTGGCATCACGCCGCACCAACACCCTGAGCCGGGTGCCTACCTGAGCGGCAGAAACAACCTCAGGCAAGGCCACCAACTGCTGCTTGAGCGTCCTTAGCTGCTCACCGCTCACTTCCACCACGCTGGCGCCCATCTGCTGCATCAATTCGGCCGGGGAACCATCGGCCCGCTTGGCGCCGCGCTCAAGGATTGCCAATGCATGGCAGCGCTCTGCCTCGTCCATGTAGTGGGTTGACACCAAAATAGTGGTCCCGGCGGCGCAGAGATCGAACAGCCGCTCCCAAAACTCGCGGCGGTTTTCCGGATCGACCGCCGAGGTGGGTTCATCGAGAAACAACAGCTCGGGGGAGTGCAGTGTGGCGCAGGCCAGTGCCAGACGCTGCTTCTGACCACCACTCATGGAGCCGGCCAACTGAGACTCCCTGCCCTCCAGGCTATATAGATGCAGTAGCTCTTCAATGCGCGCCTTGCCGCGGCGGCCGAACAGGCCATAAATACTGGCGACAAATCTGAGGTTCTCCAGCACAGACAGATTATCGTAGAGAGAGAACTTCTGGGTCATATAACCTATACGTTGCTTGAGCGCCTCTTCGTTACCGGCAAGCGGTTCTCCCAATACGGTCACCTCACCGGCATCCGGCAACAACAGGCCGGTAAGCAGCCGAATCGCAGTGGACTTGCCGCAACCGTTGGGGCCGAGAAAGCCGTAAATACTGCCACGGGGAATGGCGAGATTGAGATTATCCACCGCGGTCAACTCACCAAAACGCCGGGTCAGTCCGTGAGCTTCAATGGCTAGGGTAGTTTGAATGGCCGAAGAAGCACCGGCATCAGCTGACTGAGTCATGGCAGTCGTACCTCCAGCGCCAGCCCTGAGGGCAGAGACTCGGCGCCCTCGACATCGATATCCGTCAGATACATCAATCTGGCACGATCACGCTCATTAAGGGCATAAAACGGGGTAAATGCCGGTTGGGAACGGATATTTCTGACAGTGCCCTTGAGCGGCTGCTCCACCCCATCGACCCAGACCTCCAGCTTGTCGCCACGGGAAAGCTTACTGATGGCCGTTTGCGGCAAATAGACTCTGGCATAGGGTTTATCCAGTGCCAAAAGTGCGACAAGTTGAGTGCCCTGAGCCACTCGATCGCCCCTCTTCCAGGGCAATATGTCCACCTCTGATGCCAACGGCGCCCTGAGGCTGAGGTCGTCCAAGGCTTTCTCCTCGGCCTTGAGCGCCGCCGCTGCGGCTGCCACTCTGGCTTCGGCCTGAGCCAGTTGTTCGCTGCGGGTACCGTTTTCCAGTTGCAACCATTGTTCATTGGCCTGCTCGACCAAGGCCTTGGTGTGATCCCGCTCGGCGATGGCCGCATCCAGCTCCGCCTGCCCCACCACTTTGGCGGCAAACAGCTCGCGGGTGCGCTGATATCTGAGTCTGGCTTCGGTCGCGGCTGCCGTTGCCGCCTCTATGGCGGCTCTGGCCGCCCGCCGCTCTTCTACCCTGGCACCTTGTTGCAACTCATCGAGCCTGGCGCCGGCCTCGGCCAATTCGGCGCGGCGCTGTGCCACTCTGGCTGCCGCGCTGCGGCTGTCCAATTGCAGCAACAACTGCCCCGCCTCGACCTTGTCACCCTCGGCCACATGGATATCGGCTATCTGCTCGGCAACGGGGGCTGAAAGCTGGATACGATCCCGCTCCAGAGTGCCCATGGCGCGGCTTTCGCCGTTGTCGCCACAAGCTTGCAACAGCAATAGTGTCGCTGTCAGTATCAGGGATATCTTGTTCATTGGGGTTCCTCACTGCCTGGGTTGGCGGCAATATCCTGGCGCAATAAGCCTTGATGCAGGACTTTGGCATTGTGCTCTGCCAGCTGTTTGAGCCAGGTTTCGTTCAATTCGACGCCGAAGTCCCGCATCAGATGGGCCGGGGCGATCAGCGGAAACACCATCAGGCTGACAAAACTCAGCCGCGCCAAGATAGGGTCCAGGTTGGGATTGAGGCCTTGATCTTGCCCAAGCTGGCGGATCCACAGCTTCGAGCGGCTGAGCATGTCACTGAATACACTGGCAAGGGCATCGAAGGCTTCACTGCCTTCTCTGTGATTCAATACCTGGATGATAAGCCCGGGCAAGGCCGGGTTGGCAGCCATGGCGCGGTAATAGACCTGCATCAGCTCAAATGGTCCGCCAAAACCTGACTCGGGCCTTTTCTTGCTCGAATCAAGACTCATCTTGCTCGGCTCAAGGCGGCTATTGTTGGGCTCAGGGCTGTTTGCAGAGCCCTCAGAGGTAGATTGGTGACTTTGCGCGGCATTGTAGTGTTTGAAAGCTTCCAGCACAGGAGCGATTGTGTCTCTGACCATGGCCTCAAACAGGCCTGCCTTGGAGCCGAAGTAATAACGGATCATCGCCGCATCCACTCCCGCCTTGCGCGCCAGCTCTCGGGTGGAAACCCGCTCATAGCCCTTCAGGGTAAAGCAGCTACGCGCGGCTTCTATCAAAGCATCCCTGGCCCCTGAATGGCCTTTAGGACGACCGGCTGTGGCTTTCATCCCCTGCTCCTCAAAAATTCCTCTTGTGATGAATATACTCAGTTTAGTGCTTATATGGCAGTGAGTTAATTCTCCATTCATGCCTATGTTGAGGAATTTAGTCGGCCCAGTTCAGAGGATATTTGAGCAAGCTTGCTCCGCCGTATTAGGAAAGTGCTTCTTGCAAAGCACTAGGGCCATTTGCTGCGAACCAGGCCTTGCTCCCAGGCCTGTAAGCCGACGCAAAGCACACATGGCACTTGTTCGCACCTTCCTTAGGCTCCCGCCCTTTGCCTCACCGCCGACTGAATTAACTCAGTCACTCTTTTGCAAATCGCTCTCAACTCAGTCGCCTCAAGCCTGTCTTTGGCTGAGCAATTTGTTGTGATTGATGCAGGCGTCCAATCAAGGCGGTTACATCTTTACATAAATTAATTGAGAATCATTTGCATTTGTATTTGAGTGCATGCTAATTTGTCGCCGCTGTCGTTGAGAAAAGGATGACAGCCAAAAAGGAATGGCCCAGGGAAAGGCCGAAGCAGTTCCTGTCCCTGGGTGACTTGTCATTGATGGCTGACCTCATGTCAGTCGCAAAGGAGGCAAAAGTGACCCACCCCAGCATGGAGCCTGAACAGGCGAGCAATGACCCGAGCTATGATGCCGCCGGCCATCTGCCGTTCGCTCCCCACACTGAGCTCTTTGGTATCGCACCCGAACACCACTACTCCCACTTGATGCAACTGGGCATGGATACCCTGAAACACCGCCTTGAACGGCTGGATGGTCCCAGCAGTGGCATTCGCCCCGAAGAACTGCAAAGCGCATTTTCCGATATCAATCTCGACCACCCCCTTGGGGACATGAAGCAAGTTCTGGCCGAACTGGACAAGCTCTATCTCAGCCACGCCATCTATTTCCAACACCCGGATTATCTGGCCCACCTCAACTGCCCTGTAATGCTCACATCCTTGTTGGCCGAGCAGTTGAGTTCAGCCATCAATACCGCGGTGGAAACCTGGGATCAGAGCGCCGGCGGGACTCTGATTGAACAGAAGGTTATCGATTGGGCCTGCGAGCGCGTGGGATATCAAGGATATGCCGACGGTGTATTCACTACCGGCGGCACCCAGTCCAACCTGATGGCGCTGCTGCTTGCCAGAGAGTTGGCTGGCAGCCTTGAGCCGGGTCACAGAGGCAATGTTCTGGCGGGCCTGGCTGCCAATGCTCACCGATACCGCATTCTCTGCTCTGAATTCAGCCATTTCAGCATCCAAAAAGCGGCCGCACTTTTAGGGTTGGGACATGAAGCGGTAATGACTGTCGGTTGTGATGCCAATCGGCGCATGGATCCCAAGGCACTGGCGGGCAAACTCAGGCAGCTCAAAGCGGCAGGACTGATCCCCATTGCCGTGGTCGCTACCGCTGGGACCACTGACTTTGGCGCCATAGATCCCATAGCGCCCATAGCTGCCCTTTGCCGCGAATTCGGCTGTTATCTGCATGTAGACGCGGCCTACGGCGGCGCCTTGTTGCTGTCACGCACCCAGCGCCAACGCCTTGAAGGCATAGAGTTGGCCGACTCTGTCAGCCTGGATTTCCATAAGTCATTCTTCCAGCCCGTGTGCTGCTCGGCGCTGTTGGTCAAGGACAAAGGCATGCTCGGTTACCTCACCTACCATGCCGATTACCTCAACCCTGAGGCCCAGACCCAGGCCGGAGTGCCGGATCTGGTCAACAAGAGCCTGCAGACCACCCGCAGGTTTGATGCCCTCAAGCTGTGGCTAAGCCTGAGAGCCGCCGGGCCGGATGCCATAGGCGAGATGTTCGACACCCTGATTGCCACCACAGCCGAGCTTTATAAAAGCTTTAGCCATTTCCCCGAGCTGCAGACGGCGCAGCGCCCGTCGCTGACTACCCTGGTGTTTCGCTTCAACGACCCGGCACTCGGCAGCGCCGAACTGGATGAATGCAATCGCCATATCCGCGCCCGTCTGGCCCGCGAAGGCCGCGCCATGATTGCAGCGACCAAGGTGGCCGGCAGCCAATATCTCAAGTTTACCCTGCTCAACCCTCACACCTGTCTCGAGGATATCGAAGCCGTATTGACCGACATCTGCAAAATCGGTCGCGAGCAGGCCCGTCACTACAAGACCAGCGCGCTTTACAGCGCCTGAGGAGGAACTGATGCAAACCAAAGTCTACGATATCCTGGGCATAGGCATCGGCCCCTTTAACCTGAGCCTGGCGGCCCTGGTCGAGCCGCTTGACGGTCTTGAGTGTCTGTTTGTCGATGCCGGCGTCGGTTTCGATTGGCATCCCGGCATGTTGCTGGAATCGTCCAGATTGCAGACCCCTGTCATGTCGGATCTGGTGACCATGGCCGATCCCACCAGTCGCTACAGCTATTTGAACTTCGCCAAACAAACCGGCCGACTCTACAGCTTCTATATCCGCGAAAGCTTCTTCCTGCCGCGGCAGGAATATAATCGCTACTGCCAATGGGTCTGCGCCGAGCTGAGTAACCTTAAATTCAATTTCAAGGTCACCCGGGTCAGTTTCGATGCCGAAACCGACACCTATCTGGTCAAAGGGCAGGACAGAGTCAGTGGCCAAGAACTGAGCCTGCGCGCCCGTCACCTGGTGCTGGGAACCGGCACCCAACCCTGGATGCCCCACTTTTGCCCCGGCGCCGACAAGCGGGTACTGCACTCGGCCAACTATCTGCACCGTAAACAGGCGCTGCAGAGCCAAAATGACATCACCATAGTCGGCAGTGGCCAGAGCGCGGCAGAGATCTTCGAAGATCTGCTGCTGGATATCGACAAATTCGGTTATCGCCTGCGCTGGCTCACCCGCTCGCCAAGATTCTTCCCGCTTGAGTACACCAAGCTGACTCTGGAGATGACCTCGCCGGAATATATCGACTATTTCCACGCCCTGCCCGAGGCGCAGCGCCGCGAACTTATCGGCTCACAAAAGAGCCTCTATAAGGGGATCAACGCCGATCTGATCAACAGCATCTATGATCTGCTTTACCAAAAACGCCTGCACTGTGACTTTGATGTACAGCTGCTGACCAACACGGCACTGCAAAGCGTTCACAGCGACGGACAGCAACTGCTGCTGGGTTGCAGACATACAGAGCTTGAACAGGAGTTTGAGCTGACCAGCTCGGCACTGGTACTGGCCACCGGCTACTGCTACCGATTGCCGGACTTTCTCGAGCCGCTCCACTCGCAGCTGCTGTTCGATCAAAAGGGCGAGCCAGATGTCCAGCGTCATTATCACATAGACAAGGCCGGACGAATTTTTGTTCAGAACCTGGGGCTACACACCCACGGGCTGTGTTCGCCGGATCTGGGAATGGGCTGCTATCGCAACGCCACCATATTGCGGCAGATCCTGGGCAAAGCACCTTACGAGATAGAGCAGCAAATTGCCTTCCAAAGCTTTGGTATTCCCAAGCAAGACGCCAGTGCGCCCAAACGCCGGCACAGCAGCAATCAAGCTCTGCAGCGGGAGGCCAGCTGATGGCCTCTCAAACAGCAGTTAATCCACCTGCCGACACAGCCGGCTTCAGCGCCAGATACGGCTTTGCGCCGGGCAAGCGCCTCAAGGTCAACGACTTTGATTTTTGTGCCTATCGGGAAAGCGAGCACTTTGACACCCTGAGCGACTGGCTCGGCCGCGACTATGCCGCCTTCTGGGGTATGCAATCCTTAACGCCCACCGAGCGCCGCATTGAACTCGCCCCCACTGCAGATAAGTTTGGCCTGATGGCCTATCGCGGCGCTGAGCCTGTGCTCTATACCGAGCTGTACGATCCCCGCGTTGATGAAGTGGGCCAACACTTTGACTGCCAACACGGCGATTGCGGCATGCATTTGCTGCTGGCTCCTCCCACTAAGCCTAAGCGCGGTTTCAGCCGCCAGGCCATCACGGCTGTGGTGTCTCTGATACTGCAGCATCTGGGCTTTGCCCGCCTGGTGGTAGAGCCGGATATCAACAACCAAAAGATTCACCCGCTGAACCGTGCGGTAGGCATCTGCTACAGCCACGCCATTCAACTGGAAAACAAACAAGCCATGCTGGGTTTTTGCACCCTGCCTGGGTTCAGTGCCGCACTGGCAACAGGAGCCACACAATGACAGCATCCATTATCGAACAGACCCGCCTCAGCCATCTGACGCCTGCTATCTGGAACCAGGCAAGCCGCCATCTGCTGGCGAAAATTCTCAGTGAATTCAGTCATGAAAAACTGATAGCGCTAGAGCTGTTGTTGCAAGCAGAAGCAGAGCAAGAGGCCTGTTGGCAGCTCAAGCTGGATACCCGGGATGGCCAGCTCTGCTACCGCTTCAGCGGTCGCCGTTATCAGCTGGATCAGCTGCAGATAGCGCCGGATTCCATCGAGTGTTTCAAAGATGGCGAGCAGCAACAGCCGGACGCCATGCTGCTTATCATTGCCCTCAAGGAGAGACTCGGCATAAGCGATGCATTGCTGCCCACCTATCTTGAAGAGATCACCAGCACCCTCTACAGCAAGGCCTTCAAACTTCTGTGGCAGGCAAAGCCGGTGCAGGAGCTGGTGGATTGCGACTATCAGCAGATAGAAGCGGCCATGACCGAAGGCCATCCTGTGTTTGTCGCCAACAACGGCCGCATAGGTTTTGATGTCGATGACTGGCGGGCCTTTACGCCGGAGAGCGGCCAACCGCTGCAACTCGAGTGGCTGGCGGTCAGCAGTGAACATACCAGCCTGGCGCTGATAGCAGGGCTCGACTATCAACAACTGCTGCAAGATGAGTTGGGCGATGCCTTGCTGCTCAGATTTGAGCAGAAGATCCGGCAACAGGGCAAAAACCCGGACGATTATTTTCTGATGCCCGTTCATCCATGGCAGTGGCGCGAAAAGATCAGCCGCATATTTGCCGCCGATCTGGCCCGCGATCGCCTCATTCACCTGGGACAAGGCCGTGATGAATATCAGGTGCAGCAATCCATTCGCACCTTCTTCAACCTGAGCCAACCCAAGCGCTGTTACGTGAAGACGGCGCTGTCGATTCTCAATATGGGCTTTATGCGGGGTTTATCGCCCTACTACATGAGCCGCACCCCGGAGATCAACGCCTTTGTCGCCGAGCTTATCGACAGCGACCCTTTCTTTGCCAAGCAAAGATTTGTGCTGCTCAGGGAAATCGCCGCCATAGGCTATCACCACAGGTATTATGAGCAGGCGCTGGAGAAAGACACTCCCTACAAGAAGATGCTCTCGGCACTGTGGCGTGAAAGCCCTTATGCTCTCAGCTTCCAGGGCGAGCCTTTAGTAAAACCCGGACAGCAACTGATGACCCTGGCGGCCCTGCTGCACCAGGACAATCAGCAGCAGAGCCTGCTGGCGGCGCTTATCGAGGCTTCCCCCCTGAGCGCCCACGACTGGATGAGCCGGCTGCTGGATCTCTACCTTACCCCCTTGCTGCACGCCTTCTTTGCCTACGATCTGGTGTTTATGCCCCATGGCGAGAACCTTATTCTGGTGCTGGATGACAAGGTGCCTGTCACCATATTGATGAAGGACATAGGCGAAGAAGTCGCAATTCTCAACGGCAGTGCGCCGCTGCCGGGACGGGTGGCGCAACTGGCGGTCTCACTCGAAGAGGAGATGAAGCTCAACTACATACTGCTGGATATTTTCGACTGTATCTTCCGCTTTATGGCGCCGCTGCTCGATAGCCACACCAGCCTGAGTGAACAGGGTTTCTGGAGCCTGGTGGCCGGAAAGGTACGTGATTATCAGGCCTCCCACCCCCAGTTTGCCGATAAGTATCACCGCTACGATCTGTTCCAGCCGACCTTTGTCCGCACCTGCCTGAACCGGATCCAGCTCAATAACAACCAGCAGATGATAGATCTCGAAGACAGGGAGAAGAACCTGCGCTTTGCCGGAGATATCGACAATCCACTGCACCCCTTTGCCGTCAGCCACAGTTTTGGCATGACATCAACCCAGGCCGAGCGTCTTGCTGACCCGGTCTTGTAAACCTTCCAGGAAGTAACAGGAAAATGGATATTAATATGCAAACCCTTAATGGCTTCAAGCCGACCCCCATCGCCCTTCTCTGCTCTGTGCTATTGAGCGCCCCGGCGTTCGCCGCCGACAAGAGCGAGACACAGGAGAAAGAGATGGAGGTACTGACAATCGTCGGTGCCAAAGACAAAACCGCAAGCTACAAGGCGAGCGACATGAGCACGGCCACCGGCATGAAGCTGTCGTTTCTCGAGACGCCGCAGTCTGTCACAGCCGTTACCGCCAAGGCCATTGAAGATCAGCAGCTCAACTCTGTCATAGATGTTATGACCAGTGTCGCCGGGATCAACGCCCGCCCCTCGGACAACGACAGATACTCCATCAGCGCCCGCGGGATCTCGGTCAGCAGCATTCTCTATGATGGCGTGGCAACCACCTATGACACCCGCTTCAACTATGGCGACAACCTGATGGACAGCGCCCTTTACGAGCGCATTGAAGTAGTGCGCGGCGCCACCGGCTTGATGCTGGGTGCCGGTAGCCCTTCCGCCGCCATCAATTTGGTGCGTAAACGGCCCACTGCCGAGTTTCAGGGCAGCGTTAGCCTGAGCAGCGGCTCCTGGGACATGCTGCGCGGCGTGGTCGATCTCTCCGGCGGCCTCAATCAGGATGCCAGCATCCGTGGCCGGGTAGTGCTGGCCTATCAGGACAGGGAAAACTGGCAACACAGATATGAGCAGCAGCGACAAACCCTGTATGGCATCCTGGAAGCGGATCTGGGGACCAATACCCTGCTAACCCTGGGCAGTGACTTCCAACATACCAGGCCGGAAGGCACCATGTCCGGCGGCTTGCCGCTGTTTGACAGTGACGGTAACCGCACCAATTACGACCGCCATGTGTCCACCGCCCCCAGTTGGGCCTCTGCCAAGACAGATGCGCTCAACAGTTTTGTGACTTTGGAGCATCATTTCAGTTCAGACTGGACCCTTAAAGGCAGCTATATCTATGGCGACAACAGCCTGGAATTTGATGTGCTCTGGCCCATGAAAAATCCGGATCCCGTCACCAATGAGGGCATGGTTCCCGGCTCTTTGGCCTTTATCGACGGCAGTCGCACTCAGCACACCTTTGATCTCAAGCTGTCCGGCAACTTCAACGCCTTTGGCCGCAACCATCAACTGGTGGCCGGTGCCAATCAACAAAAACAGGATTTTGCCAATCCCTACTATGGCGCACTCGGCGCCAGGCCACCTTTGGGAGACTTCCGCCAACCCGGCTTTGATTACCCAAAACCGCAATGGAGCGATAAGGTGCTTTACGGCTCCTGGGGTGAAACCAAACAACAGTCTGTCTATGTCGCTTCCCAGCTTGAGCTGACCGATGCCCTGTCCATGGTACTCGGTGGCCGCCTGGATAACTGGGAGACAGATCAGGATAACTTTGGTGCCAAACATGACTATGAGGTCGATGGTGAGTTCACCGGTTACCTGGGACTGACCTATGCCCTGAGCGACGAATATGCCCTGTATGCCAACTACACGGACATTTTTACTCCGCAAAATAAGGTTCAGGCCGATGGCCGTTACCTGGACCCCATCAAGGGCAGCAACTATGAGGCCGGGATCAAGGCCAGCCTGTTCGATGAGGCGCTGGACTTGTCACTGGCCGCCTTTGAGATACGTCAGGACAATGTTGGTGAGCGAACCGGCGAAAGCCTACCCAACAGCACTATCCCCATCTACCGCAGTGTCGACGGCACCAAGACCCGAGGTTTCGAGTTTGAGGTCAACGGCTCCATCAATGACAACTGGGATCTTTACCTGGGCTACACCCAGTTTGATACCGAAAATCCCCAAGGGCAAAAAATCAACACCACCAACCCGGAGCGGCAGCTCAAACTCTTTACCACTTATGAATTTGATGGCTGGCTTCACGGATTGCAGCTGGGCGCCGGGGTCAACTGGCAGAGCCGCATCTATAGCCAAGTCTCAAAACCGGTCGGGAAAAAGGTTGAAGTGGAGCAAGGCAGCTACGCCCTGGTGAAGTTAATGGCGAGATACAAGTTCAATGAACAATTGAGCCTGAGGGCCAATCTGGATAACGCCCTCGACAAGAGCTATTACAGCCAGCTCGGCTTCTATGACCAATACCAGTACGGCGCGCCGCGTAACTTCAGCGTCACCCTGGACTACCGTTTCTGAGCCGCGTTATGCCGTGAAATTATCCATCATAAGGAGCGCCCCGCACAGCGGGGCGAATAACAAATATGTTGTGTGAAGCAAGGCGCCTATTGGCGCTTATCGTGTTTTTGAGCCTGGGGCTGACGGGCTGTTATGACCCTCAGCAAACCAAAGCCCAAACACCGCTGCAAAACGGTTATCCGGTTTGCATTACCACGGCCCACGGGACCAGCTGCATCGAGTCGCCGCCCAAGCGAGTGGTGACCCTGGGAGCCGGGGCCGAAGACTGGACCCTATCCTTAGGGGTTGTCCCCATCGCCATTGAACCCCATTACTGGGGCGGCGATGCAGAGGGTTATCTGCCCTGGTTTCGCCAGGCATTGGAAGCGCAAGAGCTGCCGCTGCCCGCCATCATCAGCAGTTACCCCGAACTGGATGTGGAGCGATTATTGGCGTTGAAACCGGATCTTATTCTGGCGCCCCAGTCCGGTATCACCCGCGAAAGCTTTTTGCAGCTGAGCGCTCTGGCCCCCGTCATCGCCTATCCGGACAAACCCTGGCTGACACCGGTTAAGCAGCAGGTGGAACTGATAGCCAAGGCGCTCGGCAAAGAACTGCAGGCCGAAGCACTTTTGAAACAGCAACAGGCTTATATCGCCCGAGTCGCCGCCGAAAATCCTGAGTTCAATGGCGTGCGCCTGGCCTATATCAATGCCGCCAGTCGAGTTGGCAATCTCTCGGTTTATGTCACAGGCGATCCCAGAGTGGATCTGCTGTTGGCGCTGGGTTTTGTATTGCCGCCACAACTTTTTGGGCTCAATGCCAGCCGAGGCCACTTCGCCGCCCACATAGGACTGGAGCACGCCGACATGCTGGACGATGCCGAGCTGCTGCTCAGCTGGTACAGCTCGGACAAGGCCAGAGCCGAGGTAGAAGCCATGGCGGTTATCCGTCGTCTGCCCGCCATGCGCCGTGGTCGGTATCTGGCAATAACCGACCCGGCGCTGGTGATGGCCAGCTCCTACGGCTCGCTGCTGAGCATTAAATGGGCTATCCCCAAGCTGGTGCCGCGACTGCAACAAACCCTGGCAAAGCAAAAAGAAAACCCTCGCCAATACCGGCATCAAGACACACAGGCTGGCGCAGATACAGGCGCGCCATCGAATAAAAACGGGAGGCCGGGATGACACACCCAAAAATCTTTCTGCAACCTGGAGCTACCCAGTCCCCGAGCCGTCTTGGACGTAACGCTTTAACCCTGCTTGGGCTGCTGACGATGCTGGCGCTGCTGGTATTGGCCAACCTGCTCTTTGGCGCCCGCACACTACCGCTGGCTATGCTGGGCAAGCTCTGGCAACCGGCCGCAGACGATCATCTGTCGCTGGTGTTACAGGCAAGGCTGCCAAGATTGCTGTGCGGCATGTTGGCCGGCATGGCATTGGCAATGGCCGGTTGCGTGATCCAGGCACTGTGCCGCAACCCCTTGGCGGATCCCGGTCTGCTTGGCGTCAATGCCGGCGCCAGCGCCTCTCTGGTCACTCTGGGGCTATGGAGCGCAACAGCGGGTTTGAGTCTCTTCTGGCAGGCCTTGCCCGGGGCGCTTCTGGCCAGCGCCTTGGTGTATATGATGTCCAGGGCGCAGCAATCCCAGGGGCAATCCGCTGCGGTCAGGCTGATCCTGGCCGGCGCCGCCATCAGCGCCGTGCTCGGGGCCTATGTCCAGGCCAGAGTGCTGCTGAACCCGCAGCTATTCGATGGTTTCAGGTATTGGATGGCGGGCTCCCTGTCCGGGCTGGGCTGGCCGGAGTTTCATGCGCTCTGGCCCTATCTGCTGCCCGCCGCGGCACTCTTGTGGCTGCTGGCGCCGGCGCTGAATCTGATGCTGCTGGATAGTCATACCGCCAAGGCGCTCGGTGCCTCACAGGGCTGGCAGGGGCAGCTCGCCTGGCTGGGTGCCACCTTGCTGTGCGCCGCAGCCACCGCCATTGTCGGCCCGCTGGCCTTTGTCGGCCTGGCCAGTGCCCATCTGGCCAGGCGTTATCTGACGCTCAATTTCCGCCTGCTATTACCGGGAGCCGCTTTGATAGGCGGCGCCATGGTGTTACTGGCAGATCTGTTGGCGCGGGTATTGATGCCGCCGGCCGAACTGCTTACCGGCATCATGGTCGCCCTGCTGGGAGCGCCGTTTCTGTACCTGATGGCCCGTGGGCAAAACCTGAAGGAGGCGTCATGAAACCAACCCGTTTTCCCATCTGGCAATGGGGCCCGATAACCTTAATAGCCCCCTCCACCGGCGCCATAAGGACCGCCTTGCTGGCCATGATCCTGCTTGGCGGTGCACTGCTACTTAGCCTGATGCTGGGACATCAGGGCCTGGCGCCGGTGAGCCTTGCCAAGGCCTTGTTTGCCGAAGCCTCCGACTATGAAAACTGGCTTTTGTGGCAATCACGCCTGCCAAGGGCCCTGTGCGCCCTCGGCGCAGGCATGGCGCTGGGGCTCTCCGGCGCCGTGTTTCAAAGCCTGAGCCGTAACCCGCTGGGAAGCCCGGATATTCTCGGGGTCAATGCCGGAGCCAGTGCCGGCGCCGTCCTCTGGTTATTATGGCTGCCGGAACTGCCATTGCTGCCCGGCGCCCTCTTGGGCACTGGGGTTGTGCTCCTGCTGTTTTTCGCAGGGCTCGGACGCCAATGGCAATTTTCCCGCAATCTGGTATTGATGGGCATCGCCATCAACGCCTTTGCCATCGCCCTGGTGCAGTTTGTGCTGACACTGGTGCAAAGAGAGCAGGCGCAGCAGATGCTGGGGTATCTGTCCGGCAGTCTGGCACACCGCACCTGGGGTGATGTGCTGCTGATAACCTCAGTGCTACTGCTGGCGCTGCCCGCTCTGTTGCTACTCTCCCGCCGTCTGTCACTGCTGGCTTTGGGCCAGGAACTGGCTCAGGCGCTTGGTAACCCGGTGCGCCAAAGTCAAACACTGGCGCTGCTGTTTGCCACCTTGCTGGCCCTGGGAGCCGTACTCTGCGCCGGCCCGGTGGCCTTTGTCGCCTTGGTGGCGCCGCATCTGGCCCGCTTTGGCAATCGTCAATTGGCACTGCTGCGCTCGGCGCTAATAGGCGCGCTGTTGCTGCTCGGGGCCGACACCCTCACCTTATTGCTGCCGGGCAACCAAAGGCTGCCGGTGGGCGTATTGACCGCCCTCATCGGTGGCGCCTATCTGGCGCTGCTGTTGAGCCGCGAAATCCGCGGACAACCGCAACAGGCCAAGGGACTGAAAGGAGAAAGATCATGACCCAATACCCTGACTATGACATTGCCCTCAGTGGGCATGAGCTTTATCTCGAGTACGGCCAGCGGCCCATCATAAGCGCCATGAACCTGGCCATCCCCAAGGGTAAGCTGACGGTGATCCTTGGCCCCAATGGTTGTGGCAAGTCGACCCTGCTCAAGTGTTTGAGCCAGGTACTGCCGCCTACACGCGGCCAGGTCATCTTGGGTCAAACCCCCTTGGCGCAGTTGAGCAACAAGGCCAGAGCCAGGGAGCTGGCACTACTGGTGCAAAAGCCTGAATTACCGGAAGGAATAGATGTGCAGGAGCTGGTCAGTCGCGGCCGCTACCCTCATCAGAGCCTGTGGCACCAATGGTCAGAGCAAGATGAACTGGCGGTTGCCCAAGCCCTGGCCGCCACAGGGTTAACCACACTGGCACAAAGGCCGGTGGCCGAGCTCTCAGGCGGCCAGCAACAGCGAGTCTGGCTGGCAATGGTATTGGCGCAGCAAACCGACTTGTTGCTGCTCGATGAACCCACCTCGTTTCTCGATATCCGCGCCCAGCTGGCAGTACTCGACTTTTGCCGAGCGTTGGTGGATCAGGGCCGCACCTTGGTATTGGTGCTGCACGACATCAACCAGGCTCTGCGCTACGGCGATCACTTGCTGTTGATGCGTGATGGCAAGTTGATTGCAGGCGGCGCGCCTGAGTCACTGTTGACCGAGGCCCTGCTGGAACAGGTGTTCGATATCAATGCCAGCATAATCACAGATCCCGAGGCCAACTGCCCGATGATTATCCCCAGACCCAGAGTAAATCCCAGAGCCGCCGGGCGCCATGGCGGGGAGGATTCGAGCAACACTGCCACCGGAGGACTGCCGTCATGGGAATGAGTATTGCCAGCGAGCTCAACCAACTATTGGCACAAAAAGCCGCCTTCTATGGCGAACACTTCAAGGCCATAGAGAGTCTGGATCAGTTACCCCAAGAAGCCATCAGCTTGAACTCAGTCTTGAGCCAGGCACATTACCCGGCGCTGCTGCAGCAATTTGCCCTGAGTTATCAAGCCAAGGTGTCCACGACTTGTGCCACAAAGCCCGAGATAGACGCCCGGGCCTTGCACTCCATGTGGAGCCAGTGGTTTTTCGGCCTGCAACTGCCACCCCTGCTGCTGTGGTTGTTTGCCAGTCAGCCCGGCAGCGCACTTAACCGCGCCACTGCGGCTGCAGCTTGCAGTGGCAACTGGTACCTTGAACCTTTTGATAACGGCCGGGCGGAAACCTTCTATCTGCTGCTTGATGCAGATGTCAACCATCCGGCTCCCGCCGGGCAACTTGCCAGTTGGGAAAGCTTACTCGAGCAGTTGCTCATTCCCATTGTCGAGCGCCTGGCAGAGCTGGGCCCAGTGCCATCAAAGCTGCACTTCAGCCATCAAGCCTATATTGTGCATTGGTATCTGGGTGAGTTGTCACTCCCCGTCAGTTGGCAACAACAATTGATAAGAGAGATGTTCGAGCAAGCTGAGCTGCAGTCACGTACCTATGTTGCACCGATTGCCCATCCGTTTTGGCGTAAGTTAAGGCTCAAGCAGCAACAAAGCCCGCGTATCGCCTGTTGCCTGCGGCACAAGCTTCCCTGCACCCAAATGTGCGCCGATTGCCCGCTGGATAAAGATGGCCGCAAAGGCAAAGGGCAAAAGGCCTGCGGTTAGGTTACGGCTAAATACCTTTTTGTGGTTATCACCTGAGTATTTCAATAGGGGCAACTAAATATTGGCCCCCAATCACGAAAGGCCACACAAAGCCAATCATGGGCAAGAAAGCCGACGATTGTATACCTAAACCTTAGCTAACTTCAGCGACTCATATTGAACTATTGGAAATCAATGAACAAAAACGACTCGAGTGAATCGGTTATAAAGTTCAAATGATATTGTTGTGGTGTTGCTACTCAAGAAGGCAATGGTCGCAGACCTTTGATCCGCACCCAGATGCTTGATGCCTCAGGAGAATAAGTCGGCGTGCTTCTGTTTAAAGCCATTAACAGCAAGGCCGGTTCAATGAACCGGCCTTGTTTATTGTGATTTTTTCACTTGGTGTTAAACCAAGCTCGCCATAAAAGACTTAGGCTTCAATGCCTTTGCTGGCCAGGAACTCATCATAAGTGCCCTTGAAGTCGGTCACGCGCTCAGAGCTTATCTCTATGATACGGTTGGCCAGAGATGACACGAAGGCGCGGTCATGGCTGACAAACAGCAAGGTGCCTTCATAGAGTTCGAGGGCGTTGTTCAGCGACTCAATCGATTCCATATCCAGGTGGTTGGTTGGTTCGTCCATCACCAGAATATTGGGCTTTTGCAGCATCAGCTTGCCAAACAGCATACGCCCCTGCTCACCACCGGACAGTACCTTGACAGATTTCTTGATGTCGTCGGCGCTGAACAGCATACGGCCCAGCACTGAACGCACCGCCTGATCGTCATCGCCTTCCAGACGCCACTGACCCATCCAGTCGAACAGGTTCATATCATTTTCAAAGTCGCTGGCATGATCCTGGGCGTAGTAGCCGATACGATGGTTTTCAGACCATTGAATGGTACCGCTCTTTTGTGGCAACTCGTGGATCAGAGTACGCAGCAAGGTGGTCTTACCCACACCGTTTTCACCCAGAATCGCGATACGCTCGCCCACTTCGGCGATAAAGTTCACATCCTTGAACAGCAACTCATCGTAACCATTGCTCATATTCTCAACAATCAAAGCGTTACGGAACAGTTTCTTCTCCTGCTCGAAACGAATGTAGGGGTTAACCCGGCTGGAAGCCTTGATCTCATCCAGCTTGATCTTGTCGATTTGACGGGCACGGGATGTGGCCTGCTTGGCCTTGGAAGCGTTGGCAGAGAAGCGCGCCACGAAGGTTTGCAGCTCGGCAATCTGTGCCTTCTTCTTGGCGTTTTCAGCCACCAGGCGCTCGCGAGCCTGAGAGGCGGCTGTCATATATTCATCATAGTTGCCCGGATAGACCCGCAGCTCACCATAGTCCAGATCCGCCATATGGGTACAGACAGAGTTGAGGAAGTATCTGTCGTGGGAAATGATGATCATGGTGCTGTTACGCTGGTTAAGCATCTCCTGCAGCCAGCGAATGGTATCGATATCCAAGTTGTTGGTCGGTTCGTCGAGCAGCAATACATCGGGATCAGAGAACAAGGCCTGTGCCAGCAGCACCCTGAGTTTCCAACCCGGTGCCACTTCACTCATGGGGCCAAAATGTTGTTCCAGCGGAATACCCACCCCGAGCAGCAACTCACCGGCGCGGCTCTCTGCGGTATAACCGTCCATTTCGGCAAACTGCATCTCAAGATCGGCCACTTTTATGCCATCTTCTTCGCTCATTTCCGGTAAGGAGTAGATGCGATCGCGCTCCTGCTTCACCGCCCACAACTCTTTGTGACCCATGATCACTGTGTCGATAACGCTGTGCTCTTCATAGGCGAACTGATCCTGATTCAGCTTACCCAGACGCTCGTTGGGATCCAGCGACACATTACCCGAGGTTGGCTCCAACTCACCGGAAAGGATCTTCATAAAGGTAGACTTACCGCAGCCATTGGCGCCGATAAGGCCGTATCTGTTGCCTTCGCCGAATTTAACCGAGATGTTTTCAAACAGCGGCTTGGCGCCAAACTGCATGGTGATGTTAGCTGTCGTTATCACTGTATGATTCCAAAATATCCAGATGCGGGACCGGGCTATGTAAAGCCGCGTCCAAGAGCCCAAGGCCTGTGATTGGCCGGGTAAATAAAGCCGGGCACTATAACATTCCTGCGTGAATTATCAACCAAACTCGCATGCAACCAGCGAGATAAAGCAGTGCAACCACCTGTTTATAAAAGACTTTAAAAATCTTCTGCAAGCAGATTAAAAATCCAGATCGCGGCCACACACCAAGGTAGTTTCCGCCTTGTTTGTTGCAAAAGTGCTGTAACAGCCAAGTTCAGCGCGCAAAATATCCGCTGGCAAGGCATATCCCGGCTCACCATTGATAGTGATGCTCTCGCTGTCATCGGTGTAATCCGTGCTCAGCGTGGTGCCATCGGCCAACTGCCAGCGACTGAGAAATGAGTGCACATTGGCACAAACCGTGATTTCACACTCCAGGGTCTTTTGGCTGTCACCCTTGAGCACTATGCACTCAGTGGTTTTCTCGCCGCAGCCCGCCTGAGCAGACACAGAGATGGCGCTGAGCAGTAAGGCGCCGCCTAGCAGACTCAGCTTAGCTGCCGCGGTTAATTTTCTGGATTGCATTTTCCAGCTCCTTCCCATTTTTTCTTGTTCCCTGTTGCCCTTGCTGTGACTCACTTGGCCTGCGATATCCAGCCCCAAGCTTATATTGACCAAAGGCTCTTATAGACTAAAGGCTTTGACAGGCTAAGGGCTCAAGCCGTGACCACAGGCTGCGTTTTTCGGCAAGCATTGGTGCTGAGCAAAGGCAAACCCCTTATTTAAACAGGAAAAACAAGGTGATAAAATAAGAAAGCAATAAAAAAGCCGGGGCAATTTCCCCGGCTCAAACGCTGAAAGACCTTAATCCAAAGACTGACGCCGCAAGCGGTTGGCGTTGGTCACCACAGTCAGTGAAGACAGCGCCATTGCCGCGCCGGCCACCACAGGGCTCAGCAATATCCCTGTCAGCGGGTACAGCACCCCGGCCGCAATCGGGATCCCCAGAGTATTGTAGATAAAGGCGCCGAACAGGTTCTGCTTGATGTTGCCAAGCGTCGCCCGCGACAGGGCAAATGCCCCGGCCAAGCTGCCCAGCCTAGGGTTAAGCAAGGTCAGGTCGGCGCTCTCTATGGCAATCTCTGTGCCCGAGCCCATGGCAATGCCGACATCGGCGGCCATCAGCGCCGGGGCGTCATTGATCCCATCACCGACCATGGCCACCACTTCACCCTGCGCTTGAAACTTATTGACCCAGGATTGCTTTTCATCCGGCAACACTCCGGCGATGACTTCCTCAATCCCCACCTGACGCGCCACGGCTTCGGCTGTGGCCTGGTTATCACCACTGAGCAATACCAAGCGTTTGCCCTGGGTCTTGAGCGCAGCCATGGCTTCTTTGGCATCGGCTTTGATTGGGTCACTGATCCCCACCAACGCCAGCAGCTGATTATTTCGGGCCACCAGCACCTGGGTGTGTCCAAGCGCCGCCCCCTGCTCCAGTCTTGCCTGGTGCGTCTCGGTTAGCCTAATGCCCAGTGCGTCCATTAGCTTGCTATTACCGACCGCCCACTGCCGGCCTTCAAACTGCCCCAGCAGACCTTGCCCCTGGCGATAGTCAAACCCCTGCGGCTCAGTCAGCACAACCTCTTTGGCTTTGGCGGCATCCAGCAGCGCCGCCGCCAAGGGGTGGCCCGAGTGTTGCTCAAGGCTGGCCACAGCGCGCAGCAGCTCGCGCTCATCAAAGGCATCATCAAAAATATCCACCTGAGTGACGGCGGGCTTACCTTCTGTGATGGTGCCGGTCTTATCCAGCACCACACAGCTGACCTTGCTGGCGGTTTGCAGTGCCTCACCGTTTTTCACCAACACCCCCATGGAAGCGGCGCGGCCGACAGATACCATGATGGACATAGGCGTCGCCAGCCCCAAGGCGCAGGGACAGGCGATAATCAGTACACTGGTCAGCACCACCAGCGCATGGGACAACGCGGGCTCAGGGCCGACAAAATACCAGATGATGGCCGCCAGCAGCGCAATCACCACCACCACAGGCACAAACACGGCGGCTATCTTGTCCGTCAGTCGCCCTATGGGCATCTTGGAGGTCTGGGCCTCCTGAACCAGGGCGATAATCTTCGCCAGGCGGGTATCGGCAGGCCCGGCAGTAACTTGGTAAATAAGGCTGCCGTTACCATTGACTGTGCCGGCGCTCAGACTGTCGCCCACGGATTTAGCCACGGGAATGGGTTCGCCTGTGAGCATGGACTCATCGAGCAGCGAACTGCCTGAAAGCACTTCACCGTCGAGCGCCACTCTGTCACCCGGGCGCAGTCTCAACTTGTCACCCACCACCAGCGCCGCTATGGCCACGGTTTCATCGCCGTTTTCGGTGATCTTGATGGCCGTATTGCTCTGCAGGCCAATAAGCTTCTGCACCGCTTCACTGGTCTTGCCGCGGGCTCTCAGCTCCAATGCATGCCCAAGGTTAATCAAGCCGAGGATCATCACACTGGCTTCAAAGTACACATGACGGGTGCCGTCGGGGAAAAAGCCGGGAATAAGCACCACCAGCATGGAGTAAAGCCAAGCTGTGCCCGTACCCAGGGCGATCAGCGTATCCATGTTGGCACTCCTGGCCTTGAGTGAGCGCCACATACCACTGAAGAAGTGCCCCCCGGTGGTAACCAGCAGCAACAAGGTCAGCAGCCCCATGGCGCCCCAGATAAGTTGGCTTTGGCTATCGTGGATCATCATGTCACCACCGGCCAGACCCCAGATCATCAAGGGGATCCCCAGCCCAAGACCGGCGATGGCCTGTCTGATCCGGGTGCGGTATTCCCTGGCATCATGCTCGGCCTTGTCGGCCATGGCACTGGCGGCGTCGGTTATTGGCTCCGCGCGATACCCGGCCGAGAGCAGCAGCGCAACGGCTTCAGCCACTGGCAAACCTGCGGCCACGCTCACCTGCTTGTCGGCCAAGTTGACTCTGGCCTCGACCTCTTTGGCGGCAAAGGCTTTTTCTATCTTGGCCACGCAGCTGGCGCAGCTCATATCCGGCACAAACAGCAGTGTGGGGTTGGCAGGGTGAGCCGTGGCGGCCTTCTGCTTGACTGCTTTATCGGCATGCTTGCCAGTTTCAGCTTCAGTTGTAGTTGCGGCCACTGCCGGTTTCAAAGCGTCAGCCTGAGCTTCTGTCTCAGTCTCAGTCTCAGTCTCGGTATCAGCCTCGGCATGCTCATCGCGCCAAGGCTCGGCGGTAAACCCAGCGGCCTTTAACAGCTCGGTCAACTCGGCGGCGGTTTTATGGCTTTTCACTGCAAGCCGTTTCTGTTTCAGATTGACTGTCACCTCGGCTTCATCGCTGAGCGCCTTACGAATACTGGTCTCACAATGGCCACAGCTCATATCGCCAACATAAAAGTGGAAGTTTTCCGGCTCACTTGTATTGCCAGGTTCCAGCGTTGGCGGGGTAAAGCCTGCGCCCGTTATCAATTCGGCCAGTTCGGCCGCGCTCTTGTGACTTTTCAGCCGCAGCTGTTTGCCTTTAAGGTCAACGTCTACCTCAAGCTCATCAGCCAGCGCCCTGCGAAGCTTACTCTCACAGTGGCCGCAATTCATATCGGCAACATGGAAGTTAAAGCTGGCAGGGGTTTCAGGGCTGGGCTTTTGCGCGCTGTCACCGGCGCCGGTAGCCGCAATCTCGGCCTGCTCAGCGTCATAACCTGCGTCTTTCAGTTTCGCCAGCGCCGCGGCGGGGGTGAGCTCTGCGTCCGGGGCGAATGTCAGCGTCAACGACTTATCGGCCACCTCGGTAGCGGCTTCTACGCCGGTATCATCGGCGAACAGGGCCTTTATCTTGCGGGCGCAGCCGCCGCACTTCATATTCGCTATGGTGAATTGTATCTGGTCCATTGGAAACTCCCCTCTTTGCCCCTCGCAAGCGAGGCTGGCTCAACACTGAGATAAAGGTTAAAGTCTCCAGTAACGGGAGAGTCAAGCTCGAAAAATCATCCGTGAGATAAAAGGTGCTCTGACTCTCAACAATGCGCTTGCGGCGCGACAAAATAGCCCACAAAAGTCCCAACAGGGCAGGAGTTCAGCGATGAAAATAGGCGAAGTGGCCAAGGCAACTGGTCTGAGTATCAAGAGTATCCGCTATTACCATGACATAGGCTTGGTTGAGGCCCACAGAGGCGACAATGGATATCGTGAGTATCGGACCGCTGAAATCGAGGCGCTCAAGTTTTTACAGCACTGCCGCGAGCTGGGCTTTACCTTGGATGAATGCCGGGATCTGTTGCAACTGAAACACAATCCCAAGCGCTGCGCCGAGGATGTCAAACGTCTGGCCAAAGGGCACCTGCAGGCGTTGGAAGACAAGATGGCCAGACTGGCGTCGCTGCATGCCCAACTGAGCGAACTGGTATCTCAATGCCGCGGCGGCAATCAGTCTGAATGCGCCATCATAGATGGCCTGTCCAGCGAAACCAAACAGGCCTGAAGCTATCACTCAACTTGTTGTCCGGGCCGCGCCAAGGCTTCGGCATTGTCCAGCTTCAGTGTCGGCAGCGTGCCCGCCGGGGTGAAATCAAACACCATGCCGTAGAACACCAGCTCAGATTCCAGCGCCAGTATCTTGTTATGGGGCTGACGAAAGCCGTGCCCTTCCCCCTCAATGCCGATAAATGCCGTGGGTACGCCCTTGTCTTTCAGCGCCTTGTAGATATGCTGCGACTGACTCGGTGGCACCACCTTATCTTCAAGCCCTTGCAACAACAGCAAAGGTTCGTTGAACCCCTGCAGGTGGTACAGGGGCGAGCGTTCACGATACACAGCCTTCATTTCCGGGTAAGGGCCTATCAGTTGATCCAGGTATCTTGACTCAAACTTATGGGTTTCCTTGCCCAGCACCTCGATATCACTGATCCCGAAATAGCTCACCCCGGCCTTGAACTTATCATGGAAAGCCAAGGCTGAAAGCACGCTCAAGCCACCGGCACTACCGCCGCGGATAGCCAATTTCTCAGCATTGACCCAGCCTTGGTCAACTAAAAAACCTGCAGCCCAGACAGCATCCTCAACATCTGCCTTGCCCCAGTTGCCATAGAGGCTCTGGCGATATTGGCGGCCAAAGCCGGTACTGCCGCGATAATTGAGCTCAAACACGGCAAAACCGCGGCTGGTCCAGTATTGAATGGCGCTGTCGTATGCCCTATTTGCGCTAGCGGTCGGCCCACCATGCAACATCATCAAAAGAGGCGGCCGGGTATCCGGCAGAGGTTGGTAATCACCATTTACCGGCGGATAAAAATAGCCGTGAGCCTTGTCTCCCCCTTTGGTGGTAAACTCAACATTGACGGCGCGGGAGATGTATCTGGGATCCAGACCACAAATTTTAGGTGCATACACAAGTTCTGTGCCGCGGCCGGAAACCTTGTAGATGCCGCGCTCGGGTGTTGGCCTATTGCCAACGAAATAAACCCCGTCGGCCCCCTGCACCACCTGTTTGATATCGGCAAAGTCGGCAGCCAGCACTTCAATAACCCCGGTCTGCAGATCCAGTCGCAGCAATCCGGCATCCCCTTCCTTGTTGAAACTGGCTATCAGGGTATTTTCATTTTCAAAGGCGTAAGCGTGCTGCCCCAACTTCCAGGCAGGGCCGCCGATTTCAGCCTTGAGTTGGGTAACCTGTTCAATATCGCCTTTGGCATCAAGTCGATAGAGGTTCCACCAGTTGTCATAGTCGGCAATAAAGTAGAGCACGCCGTTTGGGCTAAACAGGGGTTGCATCAGTGCGCCCTTGCGCTCGGGTGCGATTTGGCGAATGTTAGTCAACTGCCCCTTGCGATTGAGATCCCCAAGCCACAACTGAGTATTATCCCAAGGCATGTTGGGATGTTCCCAGGTGATCCAGGCAAGCTGAGTATTGTCGGCATTGATTGCCGGAGAACTGATAAAGTCGTGCCCATCGACAAAGATATCCCCTTCACCGGAGAAATTCAGGTTAATGGTCACCAAACTGGCCTTGGGCTCACCCGGTTGTCGATGATCTTCCCGAACACAAATAATCCGTGAGCCCTTGGGGTAAGAGATACATTCCCCGTGACGGGTGCCATTGGGAGTCAGAGCCAGCGCCTCCTGATTCGGCGCTATCCGGTAAAACAGCTGATCCTGCCCCTTGGTGACAAACAGGCTCTGACCTATACCAAGAAAGTCGCCACCGCCATACTCGTGAACCCGACTGCCGATACCAAAGGCCGGCGCCACCACACTGGTAATGCTGCCATCTTTTTCAAGACGCTTGATCCCCACCTTGCCGCCTTCGGCCGGGCTGGATTCCGAGAAATAAATCGCATCACCAACACTCTGCAGCTCACCTATTGCCGAGGCACTGCCGTAGACTTCGGCGGCCCCCAAAGGCGAGACCCAGCTGCCATAAGCCGCGCTAATCCTCTGCTCATTGTCGGCAAGGGCTTGTTGCTCCTGCGCAGGTTGACCGCACCCCTGCAGCACTAACACCATCAGCGCTACGGCCAAAATTTGCTTTCCGGGATTGAAAATCATGGTTTCGTTTCCCCCAACACCCACCCACAGGCAGGTTGAAACTACTACAACGTAAGTCTTGTGTTTTCTTATTTTTTCTTATTTTTATATCTGGCAAAGAACCACTGCAACACCCTGTACTGCTGCAAACTGGATAATCCAAAAAAGATGCAGATCCAAGGTGAAAGCAAATAGTACCAGGTGATGGGTTCAGTGGAGCGACCGCTGAGAAGCAGATAGAAGAATCCAAAATAGATTACCATGACACCCGCGATTCCCACCAGCAAAAGCAGGCGCTTAATCTGTTTCTCCAACCAATGCATGGGTGAGTGTCGTTACCTCTGGTACTTTTAACTTTTATTAGGGAGATTGTTCAATCCGGGACAAGAATTGTCAACGTCTGTAATACAAAGCGGACAAGTATCTCCCCCTCACAATTGCAGAATGATAACTTTTGCAAGAACCTGGCACGTTCACCAGTTTTATCCCGCTCACTGGCCAGAAGTACATGGGGTCAGAGAAGATATTCACCAACTTATCGCCGTCGTTCACATGGAGCTGCAACCCAGCTTGGCAAAAGAGCGTTAAACGCCCCAGCCTGGTGGAGGAAGAAAACATCATCCCTGTCCTTGTTTAAAACGCGGTAAAGAACAGGGATGATATCTATTTTGGCCTTGATCTCAACGCATTGAATTACAGGCGGATACCGCCGTCAATTTCAAATACCCGGCCATTGACATAGTCGTTTTCAATGATGAATTTAACTGTCGAGGCGATTTCAGCGGCATCACCCAAACGGCCGACCGGTACCATTTTCTCCAGACGCTCCAGCGCTTCCGGTTTCATGGCGGCGGTCATTTCGGTGGCAATAACCCCGGGGGCAACAGCGGCGGCCCTGATCTTGTAGCGCGCCAGCTCTTTGGCCCAGCCCACCGCCATGGCAGCGACACCGGCCTTGGAGGCGGCATAGTTGCTCTGCCCCACATTGCCGGCTCGAGCCAGGCTGGAGATATTGATGATCACCCCTTCCTGGCCAGAGCTTATCATGGCGGCGGCGGCTTCACGGCCACAGAGGAAACTGCCGCTCAGGTTTACATTAATAACCGATTGGAACTGCTCCAGCGACATACGGTCTGTCACCTGGCCCTCTTTGGCTTTGATCAGCATGCCGTCACGCAAAATACCCGCGTTGTTTACCAGCACATTGAGCTGACCAAAATCTTCCAGAATGTACTGAAAGGTTGCCATCACATCTTCTTCATCTGTGATATCTACAGCATAACCCTGCACTTCGGTCTCGCCCATCAGGGCACAGGCTTGCTCCAGACGGTCCTGATCCACATCGATCAGCGCCAGACGGGCACCGGCTGCGGCCAACTCCTGCGCCATCGCCAGACCCAGTCCACCGGCTCCACCTGTGATGGCGACTACCTTACCTTTTACATCCATTGGGTTATCCTTATTTCTCTTGCTTGAATTGTTCAAAAATACTGGAAAAATCGCGACGACCATTGCCCTTGCGGGCATGATTGACATAGAGGCTGCGCGCCAGTGCGCCCATGGGAGTGCTCGACTGGCTGGACAGCGCTGCTTCCTGGGACAGGCCGAGATCCTTGACCATAAGATCCACCATAAACCCGCCCTGATAGTCATTGGACGATGGTACGCTTGGCATCACCCCGGGACAGGGGTTGTATTTCTCCAAGGTCCAGTTGCCGCCGCTCGAAACTTTCATGATATCTGACAGCACCTTGGGATCCAAACCATTATCTATCCCCAGACTCAGTGCCTCGCTGGTACCTACCATCAAGACAGACAACAGCATGTTGTTGCAAATTTTGGCAACCTGACCGGCGCCGGCACCGCCTGCATGGAAAATATTGGCGCCCATGCACTCGAGAACAGGTTTAGCCTTGGCAAAACCTGCGTCGCTGCCGCCGCAGATAAAGGTCAGCGTACCGGCCGCGGCCCCAGCGGTGCCACCGGAAACCGGCGCATCAACAAATTCAAGCCCTTTGGCGGCCGATGCAGCCGCCACAGCGCGGGCGCTGTCGGCATCTATGGTAGATGAATCGATAAGTAAGGTCCCCTCGGCCACAACATCCAGCAGCCCTTGCTGCTGCTCGCTGCCGAGGTACAGGCTACGCACATGCTTGCCGGCCGGCAACATGGTTACCACCACATCGGCACCCGCCGCTGCGCCACAGGCGCTCTGGGCCGTTATAGCTCCCTGCTCTGCCAGGCTCTGCATCGCCGCCGGTACCAGATCGAATACCCGAACAGTCATCCCGGCCTTGATCAGGTTAACCGCCATCGGCCCACCCATGTTGCCCAAACCAATAAAAGCCACTGTTGTCATCTGTTTGCTCTCCCTGTTGGAATCTTGTTTGCCGGCATCTGTTACAGATCGGCTAATGGGTGTTCATGTTCAAATGGTGACTCGAGCAAGGCAGATACCGCATCTTGCGGTGCTATCTTGCCCTTGCCGTAACGCCAGTTGGGATTACGGTCCTTGTCGATAAGCAGCGCCCTGACACCCTCACAAAAATCACCTATGGCGCAGCAGTTGAGGCTGAGCCCCAGCTCGAAGCGGAAACAATCCGCCAGGCTCATGTCAGTCCCAAGCCTTGATTGCTCGTAGGCCAGCGCCCAGCTAAGCGGGCTGCCGCTCAGCATGGTGTCACGGGCACGCTGCAACCAACTCTCTTGGGTTTCCAGGGCCTGCATCTTGGCGAGAATTTCGGCCATATCTCCGGTCATCAGCTCATCAATCTGGGCCTGATGGCCCTTCAAGCGACTGCTGCCGGGACGCTCTTCACTCTGGGTTTCCAGTTCATTGAGCAGATCATGCAGCTTCTGCTGGTTGAGACTGGTGTTATTGCCCCAGTTCACCGTCGCCATGGCATCGAGCATGCGCTCTTTATCCGTTGAGGCCAGAAAATGATTGCCAATGCCGGTATAACGGGCATCGGCCGCATTCATATTGTAGGCGGTCAGGCCGAGAAACAGCCCAGTCTTGCCCGGCATGCGGCCGAGAAAATAGCTGCCGCCGACATCCGGGTAAAGGCCTATGGTGACCTCAGGCATGGCGATGCGCGAACGCTCGGTCAATACTCTGTGGCTGGCACCTATCATCAGCCCCAGCCCCCCACCCATCACTATGCCGTCGCCCCAAACCAATACCGGCTTGCCGAAGGTGTGCAGCTGAAAGTCGAGCCGATACTCCTCTTCGAAAAACACCCGGGCTTCCTGGGTGTAACTGCCGGGATTGGCCTGCTGCGCCTGATACAGCGCCCGTACATCACCACCGGCGCAGAAGGCTTTATCGCCGCTGCCGTCGAGGATCACGCAGGCAATCTGTTCATCCTGTTTCCAGGCAGCTAACTGCTTGGCCAGCAAACGCACCATGTTGAGATTCAGTGCATTGAGTGCTTTTTCCACATTGAGTGTGGCCACACCAATCAGCTTGCCGCTGGCGGTTCCCAGGGTCTGAAATACCACTTCATGACTCATATCACCGCCCTCCTTATGCGTTTTTCCAGTTGGCTGCGCGCTTCTCCAGGAAGGCATTGACCCCTTCTTTCTGATCTTGGGTGTCAAACAGAGCCACAAACAGCTCACGCTCCAGCGGCAGCGCCTGAGCTCTTGGCATATTACGTCCGGCCTGGATCAACTGCTTGCAAACGGTCACGCTCGATGGGCTCTGCTTGGCAGCCTTGGTCGCCAGCGCAATGGCAACGCTCAGGGCCTCACCCTTACCAACTACCTCTTCCACCAGGCCAATCTCACGGGCCTTGGCGGCATCGATTCGCTCACCGCAAAGGATCATCCGTTTGGCCCAGCCCTCACCAACCAGAGCGGTCAGATTCTGGGTACCGCCGGCGCAAGGCAGCAGACCGACTGTGGCCTCGGGTAATGCCAGCTGCGCCTGCTCTTCGGCGATACGGATATCACAGGCCAATGCCACTTCCAAACCGCCGCCCATGGCATAACCGTTGATGGCGGCAATAGACACACCGCGAAAGGCGCTCAGGGTTTCAAATGCTTCGCCAAAACAGCGTGCCATGGTGGCGGCATTGCCTTTATCACCATCGGCAAACAGCTTGAGATCGGCGCCGGCCGAGAAGAATTTCTCCCCTTCCCCTGTCAGTACCAAGGCATAGATATCGGGATCATTGTTGAGCTCTTCCACCTTGAGGCGCAGTTCATTGAGGCTCTCGGCCGTCCAGGTGTTGGCCGGTGGATTGTTGATGGTCAGAACAGCCGTGTGGCCTTCGATATGCTCAATCAAAAAAGACATGAATGACTCCTTGCAATTCGGTTAAATGGGTTTGGCCTTAGAGGATCTCGCCGGCATGCTCATCCAGCAGACGACGGGCGATGATAAGGCGCATAATCTCATTGGTTCCTTCCAGGATCTGGTGTACCCGTACATCACGGAAATGTCGCTCCAGTGGGTATTCGCGGATGTAGCCGTAACCACCGTGAATTTGCAGCGCGCTGTCACACACGGCAAACCCTATATCTGTGGCAAAACGCTTGGCCATGGCGCAATAAGCCGTGGCTTCGGGATCGCCGCTGTCCAGCTTAAATGCCGCCAGACGCACCATCTGCCGCGCGGCGACCAGTTCTGTGGCCATGTCGGCCAGCTTGAACTGCAGCGCCTGGAAGGCGGCCAGTGGTTTGCCGAACTGCTTGCGCTCATGCATATATTCAGTGGCGCGCTCAAGTGCAGCCTGAGCGGTACCCACAGAGCAGGTGGCGATATTGATGCGGCCGCCATCCAGGCCCTTCATGGCGAAGGTAAAGCCCTGGCCTTCCTCACCCAACAGATGATTGACCTGCACCCGCACGTTTTCAAAAGTAATGAGTCTGGTTGGCTGGGCGTTCCAGCCCATCTTGTCCTCGGCCTTGCCGTAGATAACACCCTTGGCGTCAGCCGGGATGGCAATGGCCGAAATTCCCTTGGGGCCGGCCTCACCGGTGCGGCACATCACCACCAAAAGCTCGGTGGCGCCGGCGCCCGAGATAAACATCTTGGAGCCGTTAATCACATACTCATCGCCGTCGCGCTCGGCGCGGGTGGCAAGTGAAGCAGCGTCACTGCCTGAACCTGGTTCGGTCAGGCAGTAAGAAGCCAGCTTGCTGCCTGTGGTCAGCGCTTCAGACCACTCGGCCCGCAGACTTTGCTGGCCCCAGGTCGTCACCATCCAGGTGGCCATGTTGTGAATGGTCAGCATGGCTGTGGTGGCAGTGCAGCCCTTGGCCAACTCTTCAAAAATAATCGAGGCATCCAGACGCGACAGGCCCATACCGCCTTCCGACTCGGGAGAATAGAGTGAGCAGAATCCCAGCTCCCCGGCTCTTTGGATCACGTCTTTGGGAAAGTGATGCTCCTCATCCCATTTGGCGGCAAATGGGGCCAGTTCATCGGCGGCAAACTGGCGGGCCAGCTCGGCGAATTGGCGCTGATCTTCGTTGAGATTGAAATCCATGCTTGACTCCTGTGCGCAGATCTCTGCGTCTTGCGGTGATCCGGTGATGCCGGATCTCTTGTTATTTACTGTTGCGATTAAAAAGGGGCACCGGCCATTGCCGATGCCCTTGGGCTCACACTGTTACTTGAGGGCGATAGTCATGTTGGGACCAGAGGCGATATCAGACTCGAACCAACGGCTGGTGATGGTCTTGGTCTCTGTGTAGAAACGCACCGCCTGCTTGCCGTAGGCGTGCTGATCGCCGTAGAAACTGCCCTTCCAACCCGTGAAAGAGAAAAATGGCAGCGGCACTGGAATGGGCACGTTGATACCCACCTGACCCACTTCGATTTCATGCTGGTACTTACGCGCCGCGGCGCCGCTGGCAGTAAAGATAGAGGTGCCGTTGCCGTAAGGGCTGGCGTTAACCAGCTCAATGGCATCTTCCAGCGACTCGGCTTCCATACAGCAGAGCACAGGGCCGAAGATCTCTTCCTTGTAGATGCTCATGTCCGTGGTTACCTTGTCGAACATGGTCGGGCCAACCCAGTTGCCTGACTCATAACCGGGTACTGTGCAGTCGGAACCATCGAGCAGACACTCGGCGCCTTCGGCCTTGCCCTCGGCGATAAGCTTGAGCACCCGCTCTTTGGCGGCCGGACTGATGAGTGGGCCGTAACCGGCTTCCTTGTCATCCCAAAGACCGGGACGCACCTTGGACAGGGCTTCTTTCAGCTCAGGGATCCACTCTTTGGCGGCGCCGACAAACACAGCGACCGACAGCGCCATACAGCGTTGACCGGCAGCGCCAACCGAGGCACCCACCAGGTTATTGATCACTTGCTGCTTGTTGGCATCAGGCATGATCACGCAGTGGTTCTTGGCACCGGCAAAGGCCTGCACCCGCTTGAGGTTGTCAGTGCCTGTCTTGTAGATGTACTGACCCACGCCCACAGAGCCCACAAAGGAAATCGCCTTGATATCCGGGTGAGACAGCAGTACATCAACCGCCGCTTTATCACCGTGAACCAACTGCAGCACGCCCTTGGGAGCCCCGGCCTGTTCGAACAGCTCCACCAGACGCTGCGGCGTCATTGGGTCCTGCTCGGACGGCTTGAGGACGAAGGTGTTGCCGCAGGCGATAGCCAGCGGGAACATCCACAGCGGGATCATCGCCGGGAAGTTGAATGGCGTAATCCCGGCGCAAACCCCCAGCGGCTGAGTGTAGGAGTAGGTATCTATGCTGCGGGCCACGTTCTCAACCGTTTCACCCATCAGCAAGGAGGCGATGTTGCAGGCATGCTCGGCCACTTCGATGCCGCGCCAGACATCGCCCTTGGCATCTTCAAAGGTTTTACCCGTTTCCTGAGCCAAAATGGTAGCCAGCTCATCATGGTGCTCTTTCAAAAGGTGCTGATAACGCAGCATTACCCGAGCACGCTCGGAAACAGCCACTTCCTTCCAGCTCTTGAAGGCTTCCTTGGCGCTGGCGATGGCGCGCTCAACTTCCGGCTGGGTCGCACAGTTGATAAAGGCGATGGTTTCATTATTGGCCGGATTGGTAACATTGATCTGCTTGCTGCCGGAACCGTTGACGAATTCGCCATCTATGTAGTGCTTGACTTGTGTGCTCATAAGAATTCCTTGTAGGTAGTGGGACGACGCACCTACAGCTCTTGTGGCTGCTTTTGATGGCGCCGTGTCCTGTCTTGTTGATTACTTTAATTTGGTGCCGGCCGCTGTCGCGGCCGACTGGATATCAGATCTCAATCGCCATGGCAGTGGCTTCACCGCCACCTATGCACAGCGATGCCATACCACGCTTGAGGCCTCTGGCCTTGAGCGCATGAATGAGAGTCACCAGCAGACGGGCGCCGGAGCAACCTATCGGATGACCGAGCGCACAGGCACCGCCATTGACGTTGACCTTGGCGGCATCCAGCCCCAACTCGCTGATGGCCAACATGGTCACCATGGCGAAGGCTTCGTTGATTTCGAAAAGGTCGACCTCATCCTTGCTCCAGCCGGTTTGTGCCAAGAGTTTTTGCATGGCACCCACGGGCGCCGTGGTAAACATGGCCGGCTCTTGGGAATGGGTAGCATGACCCTTGATGGTGGCCATCACTGCCAGCCCCAGGTTTTCGGCCTGCTCACGGCTCATCAGCATCAAACTGGCGGCACCGTCGGAAATCGAACTGGAGTTGGCGGCAGTAATGGTGCCGTCTTTGGCAAAAGCGGGCCGTAGCGCCGGGATCTTGTCAGGGCGGGCATTGCCGGGCTGCTCATCGGTATCAATCAGAGTATCGCCGCGGCGGCTGCTTACGGTTACCGGGACTATCTCCTCCTTGAAGGCACCTGAGGTGATGGCTGCATTGGCTTTTTCCAGTGAGCTCAGGGCGAAGGCGTCCATGGCTTCACGGGTCAGGCCAAAATCGTCGGCGGTTTTCTGGGCGAAGGTTCCCATGGCGCCCCCTGTATAGGCATCTTCCAGCCCATCGAGGAACATATGATCCAGCACCTTGCCGTGGCCCATGCGCATGCCGCCGCGAGCCTTATCCAGCAGATACGGCGCCTGACTCATGCTTTCCATACCACCGGCAATCACGATATTGGCACTGCCGGCCTTGATAAGATCGTGCGCCAGCATCACGGTTTTCATCCCTGAGCCGCACACCTTGTTGACTGTAGTTGCGCCAACAGACTGGGGCAAACCTGCCCCCAAAACCGCCTGTCTGGCAGGGGCCTGACCCAGACCAGCCGGCAATACACATCCCATCAGCACTTCATCGACCTGTTCGCCCTTCACTCCTGTGGTTTCCATCAAGGCCTTAATGCTGGAAGCCGCCAGCTGAGGAGAAGGCACTGTGGAAAGACAGCCCTGAAAACCGCCCATGGCGGTTCGTTTGGCGGCGACGATAACAATATCCTGAGGACGACTCATTGTTGACTCCCTTGTTGGGCACCCAAACACCGGCCCAACAGTAGGCCGGCGGTGTTAGGTGCAGCAAATTTGCACTCTGTTGCTGCCACTTTGACGTTTACGCGAACGTAAGGCAAGTACTAATTAGTCTAATACAGGCTCCGTTTATAGATATTTTTGTCAGGGAGGATTTACAGCAAGATGACAGCTTGTGCCCTGAAAGAAAGCCAAAACACTGCGGCTTAGAAAATATTAGAGAAGGAAATATCAGTTTAAGGAAGCAAAAGCCGTAGAGGCTGACGCCATCTGGCTTGATATAAGCTAAGCCCTTTAGGACTTAGGGAAGGTGCCAATAAGTCCTAGTGGCACTCTGGCTTACACAGCAATTGGCGTTCAAGGCATCTGACTGAAGGCATGCCGGGGCCTGGCGAAGTCGGATAACGCAGAGAGCCGGTTGCTGTGAAAGCCCCGAAGGGCGTGGCTTACAGGCCTGCCTGCTGTGTTGTGCCTCTAGCAAAGGACTCGGGCCATTTGCTGCGAACCACGCCTTGCATCCAGGCCCGTAAGCCGGCGCAGAGCACACATGGGACTTGTTCGCACCTTCCTTGAGTCACAAGACTGCGACTCCCGCCAACAAAACATTTGGTGTTGCGGCTCAGCTACTCTGTTCCCAGGGCGTAATAGCACTGAGATCCGATAAGTCATAAGGGGTCAACTGGTAGACATAATAGTTGAGCCAGTTGCTCACCAACAGACTACCGTGACTATACCAACGAGCTATCGCTTCAGCCTCTGGGTCATCGTTGCGGAAATAGTTTTGCGGGATCTTGGGCGCCAACCCGGCCGCCAGATCTCTTTGGTACTCATCTTTAAGGGTCGACTTGCGATACTCTGGATGCCCCATCACAAACAAGTTGCGATTGTCCTTACTGATCACCAGATAGGCACCGGCTTGGTCTGACTCGGCCAGCACTGTCAGTTCGGGATGCGCCTTAAGCTCATCCACATCCATCTGGGCATAGCGGGAGTGCGGAGCATAAAACTCATCATCAAAGCCGCGCATTAAGGGCACATGGGCGCGAATACGCCTGTGCTGATAAACCCCGGAGCATTTTTCAGCGAGGATCTTACGCTCGAGTTGATATAGGTGATAAAAACCGGCGTGGGCCGCCCAGCAGAGAAACAGTACCGAGGTAACATGCTCCTGTGACCAATCGATAATTTCGCGGATATGATCCCAGTAGGTGACCTCCTCGAAATCCAGCTGTCCCAGGGGGGCGCCTGTGATGATCAGGCCGTCATAGTTGCGATGGCGTACATCTTCAAAGTCACGGTAAAAGGTATTGAGATGATCGCTCGGCGTATGTTTCGACTCTTTGTCGTGGATCCTCAGCAGGTCGATATCCACCTGCAACGGAGTGTTGCCCAACAGCCGCAGCAACTGGGTTTCTGTCTCAATCTTGTTGGGCATCAGATTGAGGATCAACACCTTCATCGGCCGTATATCCTGCATCGCCGCCCGGCTCTCGGACATAACGAATATATTCTCCGACTCAAGAACGCCGGCGGCTGGCAGGTTATCGGGTATTCTTACGGGCATAAAGCGCCTCTCCTGAACTTTCAGGGCAAGGCGCTTGGCTTGATATACCTGTTAGCGCCCTACCTTTTGCACCATGACGGATACCGGCTCAACCTTGTCGATATTGACAGGATAGGCCTGGGTATTGATAAAGAGTAAGTCATCCTTGAGGGTGATCCTGGCACTGACACTGTAGCTGTGGCCACTCTGGAACTGATCCCGGGCAAGAATGAACTTAAAAGGCGTTGGGCTGGTCACGCTGTCACGCTGAATAACCGCCAGCACTTCTGCCGGAGCATCCGCCTTGGAAACGTCCTGAACCTGAACCGTCAATACGGCTTCCGGTGGCAGGGCAATGCGCTCGCGGTACCAGACATCGCCATCAATTTCGACTGTGGCATTCGGGGTCGCACAACCTGTGAGTGCCATCATTCCTGCTACGGCCGCCATCATTGGCAAGCGCAGCCAGTTGCCTGTCATTTTCATTGCTAGCTCCTAATCATACACAAAGACTTCTGGATGTCTATACATCCAAGTTTAATCATTGAGAACCTGTGAGGATAATCCTATCATAGGACTCCATTTTTGAGTTCAAATATCCTTATGACACAAGCAACTGCGATTATTGTGGGCGCCAGCTCACTCCTCAGCCGTGAAATAGCCCGCCGCCTGGCCGATGAAGGCACTAAACTGGCATTGCTGGCACAGGATCCCGACTCATTGAAAGAGTTTGCCGCCACCCTGGCAACCGAGGCTCAAGTGTTTGGCCTGGACATAGATAAACCGCAAACCTTGATAGCCGAGCTGGAACAGATTTGGCAACAGTTGGGGGGGGCACATCTGGTGTTGGTCAATACCGGACTCAACTCCTATCATCCGGATCTGCCCTGGCAGCTTGAAGATGAGATCATCAGTGTCAATGTCCGTGGCTTTGCCGCCGTCTGCAACACAGCTTTCAGGCTGTTTCGCGAACAGGGTTATGGCCAACTCGCGGCTATCAACTCCATTGCCGGTCTTCGCGGTGGCCCCAGCGTGGCTTTTCATGCCTCCAAAGCCTTTGGAATGAACTATCTCGAGGGGTTGTCCATGCATGCCCAAAGGCTCAAGCTACCGATCACCATTACGGATATTCAATTGGGATTGCTGGATAAAGCTGCGCTGCAACAAAGTAAGCTGTGGTTATCACCCGTAGATGTGGTTGCCGGGCAAATCATCCGCGCCCTGCAAAAAGGCAAACGCCGGGTCTATGTCACCAAACGCTGGGCGACGGTTGCCTGGCTCACCAAACTGCTGCCCGAGTTCATCTATAACACCCGCCATTGGAAGGTGAAGAAACGCAAGGGGCAATAGAGATAAAATAAACTTCTTATTGTTTTTCATAAAAAGGCGCCGGAGGCGCCTTTTTTTATGGTTGAGAGCTCTTGGGTTGGGAGCTTGCGCTTGGAAGACGTTAGAAAGTGTAACCTATGCTGACCATATAGACCCAAGGATCGATATCGGTTTCGATAGTCACAGCAGCAACTTCACTATTGCTGGTGCCATAGTGATAGTTGAACTTAACATCAGTACTGATCTCGGCATACCAAACTGAAGCGTTCACCAACCAATTATCATTGATTTGATAATCCAGACCCACTTGCGCGGCCCAGCCCCAAGAGTTACTCATACTCAGATCCGAGAGTTTGCCACCGACATCATTGGTAAATTCATTGTCGAAGAAATTGGTGTAGTTAACACCGACACCCACGTAAGGACGCAGCTTGGACTCGGCATTACCGAAATAGTACTGGGCTACCAAGGTAGGTGGCAGGTGTTTGGTTTCGGCAATCTTGCCCAGCTCTCCGAGAGAAACATCATGGCTGAATGGGGTCGCGGCCAGCAGTTCGATACCAAAGTTATCTGTCAGCATATAACCAAAGTTCAGACCCAACTGGGTGTTATTGTCCACACTAAAGGTGCCAAGGTTTCCCAGATCCGGGGTAACAACATTTTGGCTGGATTCATCCGGGGCGACTACAACGGCACCGGCACGAACGATAAAGTCACCGGCCTTGTGAGCCAGCGCAGGGGCAGCAACAGTGGAAAAAAGGGCAGCGGCAATCAATCCTGATACGATATTTTTTTTCATCATCTCACTCCGTAGCGACAACACAGCGCTTTGTTTTTTATTACATCCATAACAACTGAGGCCACACTGCCAGATTTAACCCTTCACATTTTTGATCTGCATCAAGCGTTTCGAGTGATACCCAGTTTGAGATAGCACAAGCGCGAAACAGATCACACAAACTAAAGATTTATTGATATTGCACCTTTAAATTAAGTGAGCCAGCTCAAAACTTCACTATCCCTAAAGTGAAATAAAAGTACATTTTTCGAACAGACGCGCCCAAGCGAAAAGCAACCAAAACTTAACAACTGGTGTCAGATATAAATGCTGAAAAATGTTCTTTAAGCGGTACTTTCAACTAAAACATGTCGGAGAGATCAACGAATATTTGAGAACAGAAATCAAAAATGGAGGCCACTCGACAGAAGATATTCATCTGCAATAACGGCAAGCCAATTGTTCAAGTGAGGAGGGATTCAACGAAAATAATGGAGCCACAGGCGTTTGAGTGTGTGAGCCTAGAACAATGTTTCGAGTAATGGAGTTTTTAATAACGGATTCTTTAATAACGGATAGTCTGCCAACCAATTCTTGGCCTTGAGCCGACTCTCAAACACCCCAGGAGTGCTCTTGGGGTTAGGGCTGAGTTCCAGCGCAAATAAATGGCCGAGCGGGAATAGGTTAAGCAGTTGCAGCTCCCCTGCCCTCAACCTGACAGCCAACGCGGTTTGCTGCTCAGGCCAATAACTCATGGCATCAGACACTGAAGCATAAGGCTGATGATTGTTTTTGAGGTGCATTCTGGCCTGGTTCTTTACCGACCAAGGTAAGTCGAGCGCGGCGACCAACTTGGCCTCATAGGCCTTGTCGGTGACTTCCGAGGTGTCGTTTGGCTCATAGTAGATCACATCTATATCGCTGAGCCTGGATACAGTGCCGTGCAACTTGTCCCACACCAGGTTACGAACAAACCCCGCCGCCAGCCAGGCATCAATAGGCCCAAGGTTTGCAACACACTCAAGTGCCTGCATCCGCATCCTGTCTTGCTTGAGCCAGTTTTTGATCAGCTCGACTGCCTCGGTTTCGCTGACCTGCTGCGGCCCTCTCGACTCAAGCTTATCATTTGCCACCATAGCCCCCTTAAAAAGACAAAAGCCCCCGCAGAGCGGAGGCCTTTGAGTTTAACTCAAGCTATCACTTATCTTCAGTATCTCTATCCATGTTCTCTGTATTTTCCAGCCAGAGAGCATTGATGATGCCGAAAGAACAAGCCAATAAAATGCCGAGTATCCAAGTGAAATACCACATAATTCAGGCTCCTTAGTACAGTGATGCGCTGTTGTTTTCAATGTGCTTGCGATTCAAGCGACCATACATCTTGAAGTAGGTCCAACAAGTATAACTAAGCACAATAGGAACAAAGATAATTGCCACCCAAGTCATAACGTTCAGTGCCATCTGGCTGGCAGTAGCATCCCACATGGTCAAGCTGACGTTAGGATCCAGTGATGAAGGCATCACGAATGGGAACATAGCTGCGCCGCAAGTCAGGATAATACCGGCAATGGCCAGTGAGCTGAACAGGAAGGCAAAACCACTACGGCCGAAACGGCTGGTCAGCAGTACCAAGGCAGGTGCCAACAGGCCCAGTGCCGGGAACAACATAGTTAATGGATACTTGTCGTAATTGGCCAACCAGGCACCGGCAACCACTTCAACTGTCTTCTGTGTTGGGTCAGATACTGCGTTAGTATCCAGAGCCGAAGTCACCACATAACCGTCGATGCCGGTAGCCAGCCAAACACCGGCAGCCCCGAACAACACGATCAGCAGCACAGCAGTTAACTGAGCGGCAGCAGCGGCGCGATTGCGTAGCTCACCTTCTGTCTTCATCTGCAGCCAGCAAGCACCCTGCATCATGAACATACAGGCACTGACCAGACCGGCCAGCAAGCCAAAGCCATTAAGCAGACCCAGCAGGCCGCCATCATAATGGGCACGCATATATTCATCAAAGCTGAACGGAACACCTTGCAGCAGGTTACCAAAGGCAACACCTATGATCAGTGGCGGTACAAAACCGGCGACAAACAAGGCCCAATCCCAGCTCTTGCGCCAGCGTGGGTCTTCTATCTTGGAGCGATAGTCAAAACCCACAGGACGCAGATACAGCGCCAATAACACTAAGATCATGGCGACATAAAAGCCGGAGAATGATACGGCGTACACAGTTGGCCAGGCGGCGAACAAAGCACCGGCACCGGTAATCAACCATACTTGGTTACCATCCCAATGAGGAGCAACCGTGTTAATCATGATCCGACGTTCAGTGTCGTCTTTACCGAGGATTGGCAACAAGGCACCAACCCCCATATCAAAGCCATCGGTCACAGCGAAGCCAATAAGCAAAACGCCAACCAACAACCACCAGACAAATCTTACTATTTCATAATCAAACATAATGAAATCCCTCTGCTCAGGCTTCTAGTTTTTCAAAGTGATAACGGCCGGTCTTGAGACTGCTGGGACCCAGGCGCGCAAACTTGAACATCAGGAAGAGTTCGATAACCAGCAGCACAGTGTAGAACAGAGTAATGCTGATGATACTGAACCAGAGATCACTCACGGTCAGACTGGATGCAGACACAAAGGTCGGCAACACTTCTGAAATAGTCCAAGGCTGGCGACCATACTCAGCTACAAACCAACCACACTCGATGGCAATCCAAGGCAGAGGTAAGCTGTAAAGCGCGGCCTTGAGGACCCACTTCTTCTCTTCAATCTGGTGACGAGTGCTCTGCCAGAATGCGGCAGCAAACACCACTAACATCACAACACCCAGGGCAACCATGATACGGAAACTCCAGAACAGTGGTGCAACACTTGGGATAGAATCCAGCGCGGCAGCCTTAATCTGTTCTTCGGTGGCATCAACCACTTTGTCTGTGTAACGCTTCAGCAGCAGGCCATAACCCAGATCAACTTTCTGCTCTTCAAAGGCTGCGCGAACCGCAGGGTCTTCTTCAATAGCAGGGTCGGCTTTGGCGGCACGCAGCTGCTCAAGCAAAGCATAAGCCTTCATACCGTTACGGATACGAACTTCGTGTTCCGCAACCAGATCCTTGATACCTGTCACTTCTTCATCAATAGAGCGAGTGGCGATAATACCCATGGCGTATGGGATCTTGATGGCATAGTCGGTATGCATAGTTTCCTGATTAGGGAAACCAACGGCAGTAAAGGCTGCTGGAGCAGGTTCTGTATGCCATTCAGCTTCGATTGCGGCCAGCTTGACCCGCTGAGCTTCACCAACCTTGTAGCCGGATTCGTCACCCAGAACGATAACGGACAGAATAGAAGCCATACCGAAGCTAGCTGCAATAGCGAAAGAACGGCGGGCAAAAGGTAAGTCACGCTTCTTGAGGATGTAGTAGGCACTGATAGCCAGAACAAACATGGCACCAGCCACATAACCGGAGGCCACAGTGTGGACAAATTTAACCTGTGCAACAGGGTTGAGTACCACGTCTGCGAAACTGGTCATTTCCATGCGCATGGTTTCATAGTTGAACACGCTACCCACAGGGTTTTGCATCCAGCCGTTGGCAACCAGGATCCACAGCGCAGACAAGTTACTTCCCAAGGCCACCAACCAGGTTACTGCCAGGTGTTGACGCTTGGAGAATCTGTCCCAACCGAAGAAGAACATACCCACGAAAGTGGATTCCAGGAAGAATGCCATCAAACCCTCGATGGCGAGAGGAGCACCAAAAATGTCACCCACATAGTGTGAGTAATAAGACCAGTTGGTACCAAACTGGAACTCCATTGCCAGACCTGTGGTAACCCCCAGGGCAAAGTTAATACCAAAAAGCTTGCCCCAGAATTTGGTCATGTCCTTGTAGATCTGCTTATCAGTCATCACATAAAGTGATTCCATGATTGCCAGCAGAAAGGCAAGACCCAAAGTCAAAGGAACAAACAAGAAGTGATACATGGCTGTCAGCGCAAATTGAAAGCGCGATAGCTCAACGACTTCTTCAACTATCATTTGTGACTCCTTACATGGTGCTCCGCCCACTGCCTTTAGATCCCCATCAAAGACAGCAGGAGGTGAGTTGGATAGCTTAGTTCATTAATTTCTTATCTACCCGGAAACCCGGATAAACCACCCAAATGATTCGCCTTGCCTCTCCCTTGCCTTCCAAAGGCTCAAAAATCGGCTTTTTCCAGCCAGAGCGAGAGGCGAATCACGCTTTTGCAGACTTATGCGATCAGCATCAGCATTTGCCAGTGTTCTAATATTTGCAAATTATTTAATATCAGTCACTTGCGCTATTAGTTCAGCTAAGATTTGCCCTGATTTTATACCACTTGAATTTGACGCAAATCAATCAAACTCCGGCCTTTAGCTGGGTTTTGCGGTAAGGGACACAGGCACCAAGAAAACAGCTTGACAAGCCACAAGCAATATGCTAGAGACTTTACAGCAATACAACATAACCTCACTTTTTGGCAGTTTCAGAAAAATTTAAACAAAAACATGGCAAAATAAACTTTTTAACAAATCTGCAAGTTAAATATGCTAACGATAAAAATTAAAGCCCAAACAAACATAACGTCAACAAATTGTTTTAATTGGTAAAAAATAATAAAAATAAAATAGATAAAAAACACAACCAAATAAGGCATTAGTTTTACTAATCTTATTATGTATTATTTCTCGTTTGATAAGCTCGATATAATTGACTACTATATAGCCTGTGTTAAGGAGACGCTCAGGTCGGTCGATATCGATATCTGCAGACCTTCCTCCGCGCACAATGATTGAACTTTGTGTGGAGATATTGCTATGAAAAAATTTTTCGAACGTCTGGTTAACTGGTACAAGCCTGTTTTTGCTGAACTTTATAAGTCTCAATTGGTGTACTGATCACAGTTGAATATAGGCTTGTCTTGAAGTTTTGTTAGCGCAAAACGGCCCCATAGGGTTACCTATGGGGCTTTTTCATAACAGGAACCAATGAAAAGAGATTGCCGTCTTAGACCGGCTTTAGCCTACTAAGCGCTGTAAAGCGTACATTTTGACACTTCAACACATAAGAATATATTGAACAAAGTGCAAGCTATTGATGATATGAAGCTTTTCCTGTAGGACAAAAGTCAAATAAAAAAGGCGGGTTATAAATACCCGCCTTTTTTTACCCTTTATGGGATGATTTTTAACCTTATCCCAACTTCACTCTGGCGTTACGGAACATTCTCATCCAAGGGCTATCTTCGCCCCAGTTTTCCGGATGCCAGGAGTTGGCGACTGTGCGGAATACCCGCTCAGGGTGGGGCATCATGATGGTGACTTTGCCATCCAGGCTACAGATCCCGGATAAGCCGTTGGGTGAGCCGTTGGGGTTCTGTGGATACAAGCTGGCCACCTCACCTTTACCGTTGACATAACGCAGCGCCACAGTACCGCTCTGCTCGGCTGCTGCCATGGTGGCAGCTGAAGCAAACTCGGCACGCCCTTCCCCGTGGGAAACGGCAATCGGCATTCTGGAGCCGGCCATACCGCTGAAGAACAGCGATGGGCTTTGCTGCACTTCCACCAGGCTGAAACGCGCTTCAAAGCGTTCAGAGCGGTTACGGACAAAGTGCGGCCAATGCTCGGTACCCGGAATGATCTCCTTGAGGTTGGAGAGCATCTGGCAACCATTACAAACACCCAGGGCAAAGCTGTCGGCACGCTCGAAGAAGCGGCTGAAGTCCTCACGGGCACGGCTGTTGAACAGGATGGACTTGGCCCAACCTTCACCGGCGCCCAGTACATCACCGTAAGAGAAGCCACCACAGGCCACCAGTCCCTGAAACTCTTCCAGGCTGATACGGCCACTGAGGATATCCGACATATGCACATCGCGGCTTTCAAAACCGGCACGCTCGAAGGCGGCTGCCATCTCAATATGCGAGTTGACCCCTTGCTCACGCAAAATCGCCATCTTGGGTGCAGCGCCCTTGAGGATATAAGGCGCGGCAACATCTTCTGCCGGATCAAAGCTTAAGTTGACCGTGAGGCCGGGATCGGTTTCATCCAGCTTGAGGTCAAACTCTTCACGGGCACACTCAGGGTTGTCCCTGAGCGCCTGCATTCTATAGGTGGTTTCAGACCAGAGCTTACGCAGCTCGGTACGTGAAGCACTATAAATTTCAGCACCTTGATCCTGGATACGGATGCGGCCATCGTCACTCAGCTCTGCTATCGGATGACAATCCACACCGGCACCAGTGTAAGCCTTGATAATCTCGGCGGCTTGATCTTTGCTCACCTGCAGCACAGCGCCCAACTCTTCGTTGAACAGGCGCGCCAGGGCGCTGCCGGCCAGCGCAGAAATATCCACCTTCAGGCCAGTGTGACCGGCGAAGGCCATTTCCACCAAGGTGGTGAACAGACCGCCGTCACTCTTGTCGTGGTAAGCCAGCAAACTCCGCTCGGCCACCAACTGCTGAGTCACCTCGAAGAAACCTTTCAATACGGCTGCCTGATCCAGATCCGGCGCAATATCCCCCAGCTCACCGAACACCTGCGCCAGGCAGGAACCGCCCAGACGAGTCTTGCCCTTGGCCAGATCGGCCAGCAGCAATACGGTTTCGCCTTTGTCGGTACGCAGCTCAGGAGTCACGGTATTGCGAATGTCGCGCACCGCACCGAAGGCGGTGATGATCAGCGACATAGGTGCGGTAACCGCCTTCTGCTCGCCCTTGTCTTCCCAGGCGGTCTTCATCGACATCGAGTCTTTGCCCACAGGGATGGTCAGTTCAAGCTCGGGACACAGCTCTTCGCCCACTGCCTTGACCGCCTCATAGAGGCCGGCATCTTCACCCGGGTGACCGGCTGCAGACATCCAGTTGGCCGACAGCTTAATGCGCTTCAGTGAGCCGATATCGGCACCGGCCATGTTCAGCAAGGATTCGGCCACGGCCATCCGCGCCGAGGCGCCAAAATCCAGCAAGGCCAGCGGAGTGCGCTCGCCCATGGACATGGCTTCGCCCACATAACTGTCGAACGAGGCGGCGGTAACGGCGCAATCCGCCACAGGTACCTGCCAGGGGCCGACCATCTGATCGCGGTTCACCAAGCCGGTTACCGTGCGATCGCCTATGGTGATCAAGAAGCTCTTGTCGGCAACAGTTGGCAGAGTCAGCACCCGCTTAACGGCTTGTGCGAGATCAATGGAAGCTTCATCCAGCGCCGCAGACTGCGCCTTTTGACTCACTACATCTCGGCTCATCTTCGGTGGTTTGCCCAACAAGACTTCCAGCGGCAAGTCGATAGGCTTGTTGTCAAAGTGCTCGTCGCTCAGGCTCAGGTGCTGCTCGGCAACCGCCTCGCCCACCACGGCAAATGGCGCGCGCTCGCGCTCACAAATGGCGGCGAAGGTATCGAGGTTTTCGGCTGCCACAGACAGGACATAACGCTCCTGGGATTCGTTACACCAGATCTCCAGCGGGCTCATGCCTGGCTCATCGGAAGGCACGTTACGCAGCTCAAACTTACCGCCGCGACCGGCATCGCTTACCAGCTCAGGGAAGGCGTTGGACAAACCACCGGCGCCCACATCGTGAATAAACTGGATTGGGTTGGCATCGCCCATCTGCCAGCAGCGGTCGATAACCTCCTGACAGCGGCGCTCCATTTCCGGGTTTTCCCGCTGCACCGAGGCAAAGTCCAGATCTTCACTGGACTGGCCGGACGCCATGGAGGAAGCCGCGCCGCCGCCAAGGCCAATGTTCATCGCCGGGCCACCCAGTACAATCAGCTTGGCGCCTAAGGAGATCTCCCCTTTCTGTACGTGCTCTTCGCGAATGTTGCCAAGGCCACCAGCCAGCATAATAGGCTTGTGATAACCGCGCACCTCGACACCATTGTGGCTGCAAACCTGCTGCTCGTAGGTGCGGAAGTATCCCAGCAGGGCCGGACGACCGAATTCGTTGTTGAAAGCGGCGCCGCCCAGAGGACCATCAATCATGATGTCAAAGGCAGTCACAATCCGGTCCGGCTTGCCGTAGTCGCCTTCCCAAGGCTGCACAAAGCCCGGGATCTTGAGGTTGGATACGCTAAAGCCGGTCAAACCCGCCTTGGGCTTGGAGCCGCGGCCGGTAGCGCCTTCGTCACGGATTTCACCGCCCGAGCCGGTGGCTGCACCAGGATAGGGACTGATGGCGGTCGGGTGGTTGTGGGTCTCCACCTTCATCAGAATATGCATCGGCTCTGTGTGATAACGATAAACGCCGTCACTGTCGGGGAAGAAACGCCCGGCTTCAAAACCTGTCATTACCGCAGCGTTGTCTTTATAGGCCGACAACACATAGTCCGGGGTCTTCTCATAGGTATTCTTGATCATCTTGAACAGCGACTTGGGCTGCACTTCGCCGTCAATGGTCCAGTCGGCGTTGAAGATCTTGTGACGGCAGTGCTCTGAGTTCGCCTGGGCGAACATCATAAGTTCAATGTCGTTGGGATTGCGCTCAAGACGCAGGAAATTGGTGACCAGGTAGTCGATTTCATCGTCGGCCAGCGCCAGGCCCATTTCGCGGTTGGCGATTTCCAGCGCTCTGCGGCCTTCGCCGAGAATGTTGACGCTGACAAAAGGTTTGGGCTCAGTGCGAGCAAACAGCATATCGGCCGCTTCAAAGCTGTCCAGTACCACTTCCATCATGCGGTCGTGCAGCAGCGCCTTGAGGCTCTTGAGCTGTTCGCCGCTCAGTGTGTCGGATTCCACATAGTAAGCCAGCCCGCGCTCCAGGCGTTTTACCTGCTTGAGGCCGCAGTTGTGGGCAATGTCGGTGGCTTTGGATGACCAGGGAGAAATAGTACCGGGACGGGGAGTAACAAAAAGGAGAATGCCTTGGGGTTCGTGGGATTCGATGGCCGGACCGTAGGTGAGAATCTTACTCAACTGCGCTTGGTCATCGGGGTTGAGCGCTTCGCTCAGATAAGCCAAATGAACGTATTCGGCATAGATTTGCTTTACCGGAAGCTGGGCGACTTCACAGGCCTGCATCAGCTTTTGCACTCTGAATGCCGAGAGTGCGGGGGCTCCGCGGATGATCTCCATCACGTCTTATCACCTTATTATTTATAATTACAGGGTCAGAGGTGGCGCTATTATAGGTAAATGCGCCCTACAAATCACCTCAGACTTTGCTCAAAACAGTGTTTCCTGTGATATAAAGTAATCCTATGGGGTAATATACCCTCCGGCGCAAAACCTTCGCCTAAATCAGCAGGAAACAGCGCCGAAAACCAATACACAATTCATTGAATTTGTTTACAAACATATCAGACATAGGGGATAAGCCCTATCCCGGCAGCAAACCACAGACTAAAGGCTTTTACCGATAGATAATGAAACGAATTACCGCGACTCTCACCCTGATCATCTTGCTGGCCGGCTGCCGGCAAGCTGTCGTGGATGAAACTCAGGTAACCCCGGCGGTGAAAGAAATCAAAGAGCTCAGGGTGGGTACCCTCTATGGCCCACAAATATTTGTCTCCTCTACTCAAGGAAACACTGGGTTTGACTATGAGATGGCGGCGCGCTTTGCCGACTTTCTCGGCAAGCCGCTGGAAATGAAGCCCTATGGCAATATCAGTGAGCTTTACCAGGCGCTAAAGCAAAATGAAATTGATTTGATTGCCGCCGGGCTGTCGGATACCCGCAGTCGTAGACAGCAATTTCGTCTCGGACCGCCGCTTTATCGGGTCAATCAGGTGATGGTCTACCGCGCTGGCACTCCTGTCCCCAAAGATCTCAACGCCCTGGATGCGCCTGTCACTGTAATAGCCGACTCGTCGTTTGTGGAAACCCTCAACCGACTCAAGACAGATAATCCCAACCTGGAATGGCAACAGGTTGCAGATAAAGATAATGAAGAGCTGCTGAGCATGATAGCCAGCGGCGAGCTCAGCTATACCATTTCAGATTCCACCAGCATTAATATCAATCGCCGTTTTATGCCTGAGCTGAGATACGGCCAGGTGCTGGAGCAGCAACAGGCTGTGGTCTGGCTGTTGCCCCCCAGAGGCAGCGATCAGCTGATGAGCCAACTGCTGCGTTTCTGGCACCAGGAACAAAGAGACGGCACGCTGGAACACTTGGTGGAAAAATACTTTGGCCATGTCAAACGTTTCGACTATGTCGACACCCGCGCCTTTATCCGCGCGGTTGACAGCAAGCTGCCCAAGTACCGCCATCTGTTTGAAACCTATGCCGGTGAACTCGACTGGCGCAAGCTGGCCGCCACCAGTTATCAGGAGTCGCACTGGAATCCCAGGGCCCGCTCACCGACCGGCGTGCGCGGCATGATGATGCTAACGCTGGCAACCGCCAAACAGTTGGGAGTGGAGAATCGCCTCGATCCCGAACAAAGCATCCGTGGCGGCGCCCGCTATCTGAGCGACATTTTGGTACGCCTGCCTGAGTCTATTCCAGAGGAGGAGCGGATGTGGTTTGCCCTCGCCTCATACAACATAGGCTATGGCCATGTGGAGGATGCCCGTAAGCTGGCACAGGCCAGAGGCCTTAATCCCAGCGCCTGGAAAGATCTCAAGCAGGTACTACCCTTGCTGCAAAAGCGCAAATACTACCAAAATACCCGCTATGGCTATGCCAGAGGTAACGAGGCGGTGCACTATGTAGACAGTATTCGCCGTTACTACGACACCCTAGTGTGGATAGACAATCAAGCCAAGCAGGAAATGCTGGCTAAAGAACAGGCCCAGCAAGAAACCCAGGCTAAGGCGCAACTACAGAGCGAGGAAGCAACCGAACTCAGTGGCGCCCAGCCCGACTGAAAATCCTGCATACCACTCATTTTCGCGCCAAACAGTCTGGCTTTTATACACAAGCCGCCCTTTGGGGCTGGCGCAAGCTTAAATAAGCTGTTAGCTTGTCATTGATGCAAAAAACTTACGAACACACCTTAAGGTAAGCTTATGAAAAGAAAGACTATTAACAATGCAATGGCCCGTCGCCGCAGCCTGGTTAAAACCCGTCACAAACGCATTCTCAACCGTCACAAACTTTTCTTCAGTTTTCTGCAGCAGGCAGATTAAGTTTCCTTGCCTGCTTCAATGCCTTCTGCTCCTGTCTGCGTCGCCTGAAAAAGGCGCTCAACTGTTCGCTGCACTCCTGTTCCATCACCCCGGCACTGACGGCCAACTTGTGATTGAACAGGGGATGACGCACCAGATCCAACACTGAACCAGCCGCGCCAGTTTTAAGATCGGCAGCCCCGTATACCAATCTCCCCACCCTGGCATGCACCATGGCCCCAGCACACATGGCACAAGGCTCCAGCGTCACATAGAGGGTAGTATCCAGCAGACGGTAGTTTTCCAGTTGACTGCCCGCCTGCCTGAGGCAGAGAATTTCCGCGTGGGCACAGGGGTCGTTGGCGGCAATAGGCTGGTTCCAGCCGCAGGCAATAAGCTGGTCATCTTTGACCAGCACGGCCCCTACTGGCACTTCCCCGAGGGCTTCCGCCTTTTGCGCCATCTCCATGGCCAACTGCATCCAATGTAAGTCGCGATTCTCTGTCATTCTATCTGTCCGTCGTCAGTGCGGCGCCAGAGTATAATACGATTCCTGCTATAAGTTTAAGCCTAACCTACTCACCCGTTTGTTGGCCCTATAACGGCAGCATTTTTAGCCAACTCAATGAAACAATAAACATATGGCAGACAATCTCTCTTGAATAAGCAACAAACACCTATCCCTGTCAGATCATGTCCGTATGAATGAACAGCAACCCCGAATTGTTACCACAATAAGGCCGGTACAAAGTAATTAACACCCAAGCAGCAAACTCGTATCCCCTAAAGTTCAAGCCGTTATATAACGGCTTGAACTAAAAGACCTATGATAGTGAGTATCTATTATCATTCAAGGTATTCAGAGACTCAAACTGACACCGACAAAGAAGGCACGGCCTTGCAGTATCATATCGCTGTTGGTGTCTTCCTCGGCCGGTTGTTCGTCGGTAAAGTTGGTTACCCCGGCGCGTAGTTTCAGGTGATCGTTCAGCCGATAACTGCTGCCGATATCGAAGCGGCTGTAGCCATCCTGACGCACGGCACTGCTATCCAGATATGAACCGAAATAGTTACCGGCAACATACAGCTGCCAATCGTCGGTGAGATACCAATCCAGTTGCACATTGGCACTCTGGCGTGGACGCCCCGTGAGTTCATCACCGTCACCTGTCTCGGTATCGAGATAACTGTAGTTTGCCTTGAGGCCGAGATCCGCCGTGATATCCACGCTGGCGGTCAGCTCTACCCCTTGCAAAGTCACCTTGGATTCGTTGTAGTAAGTACGGCTTGGGCTGGAGCCATCCCAAGCCGAAACAGTGATCAGATCTTCCACCTTGTTATGGAACAAGGTTGCAGACAGCTCATAGGAAGGCTGACTCCACAAGGCTGCCAACTCATAGTTGACACTGGTTTCGGGCTCAAGATCTGCATTGCCCACTACAGTACAAGCGCCGCGGCAACTGACTGAAGAGAAAGTCGGAGATGATTCAAACAGTGCCGGAGCCCTGAATGCCGTGCCGACACCACCTTTGAGCACCAATGCATCCGAAGCACGGTAAACCAGATACGCCCTGGGGCTGAAATGGCTGCCGTACTTTTCGTTGTCTTCGTAGCGGCCGCCGAGGGTCAGGGTGAAATCATCCAGGAAATCGAACTGATCCTGAATAAACAGCGAGTATTGTTCAACACTGTCACCACCGGTAAGTGGATATTGCACAGGATCGTCGACTTCAGTTTCAAAGTACTCGGCGCCGACTGTCCAGTCCTGCTGCCACAGGTTAAAGAAGGCTGAGCCTCTGAAGGTAGTGTTTTTCTCTTCGATGTCGCGTCCCAAAGGGGGCTGCAGCGAATAGCGGCTGTTGTAGTCGTAGATATCCGACTTTTCCAGGTTGGCCAAAAGCTCGGTGCCACCCCAGCTCCACTCGCCTCTGTGAGTCAGAGCAAAGGTGTTGCGCTCTATCTTCTGCTCGCGCTTTGAATTGGCAGCAAAGGTGGTCAAGGGCACCTTGTCATTATCGTATTGATAATCCAAGTCCAGCGATTGATTGTCTGCCAGCTGCCAGGTGAGCGAGCCATAGAGCTTGCGAGTCTTGCGCTCTTCTATGGTGTCCTGATCCGGGGTCAGTTCGGGCATCAGCCAGGCGTCCTGCTCGGCCACCTCTGCGGTGAACATCAGCCCCAGATTATCTGTGAGTTTGCCCGAGCCAAACAGGTTGGTACGACTGCGATCGCCACCCTCGCCGTCCTGCATCCAACTGTACTCGCTGTCGAGTACCAGTTGCCAGTCATCATCTGGCGCCTTGGTGATCACGTTGATGACCCCGCCAACCGCATCTGAACCATAGAGAGCCGACATCGGGCCGCGAACAATCTCCACCCGGGAGATGGCGTCGATGGGGATAGCAGTCAAGTCAAAGTTACCGCCGCGCCACAGACCATTGGAAGAAGAAACCCGCTTGCCGTTGATCAACATCAGTACATAGTCTTCATCCATACCACGGATATAGATGCTGTTTCGACCCGAGTCGTTGGTCACCACATTCACGCCGACGCTGTTTCTCAGCACATCCCCCAGATCTTTGACCGGCATCAACTTAATCGCTTCGGCATCGATCACCGAGATTGAGGCAGGCGCAGTGCTGAGTTGCTGATCCTTGGCACTGGCGGTAACGACTATATGCTCCATTTCACCTTCATCTGCCTGGGTATAACCACTGACAGCCATGGCGACCAGGCTCAAGGTAAGCAGTTTGCGGCACTTATCCAGTTTCATTCTATTCCCCCGATTATCGCGGCAACAATTGCGCCTTGTAAGTTATTGCTCTTGAGTAAATCCAGGTAAAGCCCCTGGTTCCATGGCGCGAAAAAGTAGCATAATCTTTACAACATAGGAATGATATTGGTTATCATTTACAATGTAATAATGCGAATGTGAGCCAGGCCACTCAAAAGCCCATCAGGGCTGAATTTCAAGCTGAAAATGTCACCTTTACCGAGTAAAAATTTCCATGAAAAAATCACTGTTTATCCCTCTGACGCTATTGTTAGGTCTGCTGGTAGGCTGCAGCGCCCAAAGCCTGGATAAAGAAGCCGCCGGGAAACAACAGCGACTGACGCTGAACTCCAACATATTGGGAGAATCGCGGGAAGTATTACTGCGCCTTCCCAAACACTGGGACGCCAGGCACAGCAAGAGCTTTGCCCGATATGTAATCCTGGATGCCGAGCAGCAATTTGAGCATCTTGCGCCCATGCTGGATTATCTGGCTTCCGGGGTTAATCCTGCGATACCTGAAGGCGTCATAGTCGGCATCATCAACCGTAACCGTATTCGGGACTTCACGCCGGTGAAACTGGAAACACTACCCGGTGGTAGACCCGCAGGGCCGCTTTATCAGCAATCGGGGAATGCCGGCGCTTTTCTCGACTTTCTCGACCAGGAACTTAACCCCTGGCTGAATACCAGGCTTGGGCAGCCCGGCCCTACTGTGCTTATCGGTCACTCTTTTGGGGGCTTGTTGGCACTGGAGGCGCTGCGCCGGCAACAGCCTATGTTCAATGCTTACCTGGTGCTGGATGCCAGTCTCTGGTACGACAGCCCGACTTATGCCGATGAGCTCGAGCAGGCACTCACTCAGGGCCAGCTAACAGGCAAGCCCCTGTACATGGCGATAAGTAACCAGGCCACCACCCCAGGACTTGGCCGCAATGACTACCACAAACAGCGAAATCTGGCGCTGGCCAAACATCTGTCGGCGCTGCCGTCTCAGCAACTTATATTTCACAGCGAGTTCTTCAGTGACGAAGATCACCACTCCCTGCCTCACATAGGAGTCTATCAAGGTATTCGCTGGCTAATGCACTCTCAACAGTTGGATATATTCGCCGAGGATTTCAGCGTGACTGAAGTGGTCAGTCGCTTCACGCGCTTGAGCGAGAGCCAGGGTATTGAAATCAAGCCTCAGCATCATGCACTCAAAGGCTTGCAGCGCCAGGCACAAAGACAAAAGCTTGCTCAACAGCAGCGGATATTGACCCAACTTATCGAGCATTATTACCCCGGCTCCACCCTCGAATGACTCATCCGTAATTCAATGGCAACAAAAAAAGCGGCAACCCTGAGGTTGCCGCTTTTTCAAGATTTGAGCTGCCTGGCTGAGGCTTAATCCAAAAACGCTTCTTCGTCTTTCTCTACCGGAAGTGATTCAATCACTTCATCCTGCAGTTGGTAGTAAGCATCTTGGTACTCATGAATTTCCATAACAACTCCAGTCTATTCTGTAGGGTACAGGGCGTATCTTTTTCTTGGATTCCTGTTAAGTTCAGGTCCCGACGACACTTTATGCCCGATTCCGGCTTTTCGGAGCCCTGGGTGTTTCCCCTAAGGCGGCGCCAGTATAACAGGGCTAGAGAAGGAATTACAGAAAACTTTCACTTTCGTTACCACCAACTGCTTAAACCACCTTTAAAGGCTCAAATATCCACCGGTTATGTAGGAAGTGCTGAAAGACTTTCAGTTTGATATGCCCCTGGGTTCTGAGGCGAAATTTTTTAAACACATTGGGTCTAGCGGCGGGCGCTGCAACTGCTATTGCTTAAAGGAGGCCTCCCCGGAGCGTAAATCAGCAAGAGGACGACGCCATGAATCATATTGTCGACTTTGAAGCACGAACCCTCGCCACCCTGCTGGCCAGTGGCGATATATTGGGAATGCGCATGTTTATGGAAAGGATGCAGATGCCCTTGGATGTCCAGGACAGGCTATTGCATCAGGCATCCGGCTTGAGCAGTTTTGATGTTGAAGGCATAGCCGCCCTGTTGGAAGAAGGCGGCCAATCCCTGATCTCTGAACGCCTCAGTTATTGAGTATCCGAGTCCGGTTCTCCCTCATAGCGATACAGCAACACCTTCAATGCCCTGTCAGGATCCCGGTCTGCAAAGGCCGGTGGGTTATCCAGCTGTTTGACAAACTCAAGTTCTGGTGCGGCGTCACTGACCTGGCTCTGCAAAAACGCTCTGTCCAGCTCAGGCGCATTGAGACAGAGCAACAGCTCGGCGCCCGGGTTCAAGAGTTGCGGCAGATGACGCAGCAATCGCAGGTAGTCTTTGGTTGCCACAAAGCTGCCCTTTTGGTTGCTGGGTGGATCGACTATCAGCAAGTCATAGGGCCCGAGTTTTTTAAGTTTGCCCCAGGATTTGAAAATATCATGCCCCAGAAAGCGGGCGCCGGCAGTAAGCCCATTGAGCAAATGGTTTTGCTTGCCGATGGCGAGCGCCCCTTTACTCATATCCATATTGACCACCTCATCGGCGCCGCCCTTGAGGGCCGCCACCGAAAATGCACAGGTATAGGCAAACAGATTCAGTACTTTCCGCTGAGCACTGTTGGCCATCACCCACTCGCGGCCGTTTCGCATGTCCAGGAACAAACCATGATTCTGGCCCCGTAACAGATGCAATTGATAACGGCAGCCAAGCTCGCTGGCCAGATGTGGCTCGGGTATCTCGCCGGCAATGAGCTCGGTGCGGGTCTGCCCAGCGGCGCGGTATTGATAGACCAGATTCAGGGCAAGCCCCAAGGCTTGCCAGCGTAATTGCAGACGCTCGGTAACCAGCGCCAGTTCTTCCGGCGTCAGTGGTTTAAAGGCGGTCAGCAACACCACAGGTGCAAACCAATCCAGGCATAAGTGCTCGCTGCCTGGATAACGGCCACCGCGACCATGAAACAAACGGCCACACTCATCGCCTGGTGTCAGGTCGGTGATGGCTTCCAAAAATAACTGCATGAAATCCTCAACTTCTTATTTCTGCCTTTATTCGGCATCGGCTGCCGCTTCTTTATCGGCATTTTCCCGCACGGCAATACTGGCATCGTCCGAGAGCAAGATTGCCAGCCAACTGCCACTCTGGCTCGATTCCAGCGCTATCTTGACTATCATGGTGAGCGGCACAGACAGCAACATGCCGACCGAGCCCAAGAGCCAGCCCCAGAAGATCAACGACAGGAATACCACCAGAGTGGACAGCCCGAGGCCACGCCCCATAAATCTGGGCTCTATCAGATTGCCCATCACCATGTTGGTCGCCAGATACAGTGCGGCAACGGCGCCGGCACCCGCTGTGCCCAACTGCACAAAAGCCAGCAGTACAGCCGGAATAGCGGCAATAATAGAGCCGATATTGGGAATATAGTTAAACAAAAAGGCCACTACGCCCCAGAGCAGCGCATAATCCACCCCCATCAGCGCCAGACCGACACCGACAATAACACCGGTTGCCAGGCTGACCAGGGTCTTGATCACCATATATTGGTTCACCGATTGCAAGAAACGCTCAATCTGGGACAAACGCATATCAGGGTCATCCAGCGCCAAATGCACCTTACGCGGCAAAGATTGTGCCTCAAACAGCATAAAGACTATGGTCAGCACTATCAGAAACAGGTTGGCCATCACATTGCCCACGCCGGAAAGCGTATTTGTGGTCAAAGACAAGGCCATGCCGGGGTCCAGATAGGCCAGCACCTTGTCCTTGGAGATGTGGATATTCAGCTCCTTGAGCTTATCCAATATCCAGGCAAATTGCTCCACCAACTGCGATCGGTATTGCGGCAACTGCTGGGAAAACTCGTTGATGGAGCTGCCCACCACAGAAGCCAGCCAGAGCCCAAGCAACAAAATAATCGCCACCAGCACAAATACAGCCAGGGCGCGGGGCACGCGATAACGGCTCAAGGCATTGATGGCCGGGCTGCAGATAACCGCAATAAAAGCCGATAACACAAAAGGCACTACTATGGCGCTGGCGGCCTTAATTCCAGCCAGCACTATGACCAGGCAGGCCATGACAGCGAATCCTTTCAGCGCCATGGACGGACGATAGGCTGATGACATAATTGAAATTCCTTGTTGTTCTCTGTCACAATCAGCCGTTGCATCAACAACAAAAAGTAGTGACATGATGAAACCCGAATTAGCTATTATACGCATTAAAAACCTGCGCTTGCGCACTTTTATCGGTATCAAGGAAGAGGAGATCAACAATCGCCAGGATGTGATCATTAATGTCTGCATCCATTACTGTGCCGACAAGGCGCGTAGAAGTGATGATATGGAGCACGCGCTCAATTATCGCACCATTACCAAGGCGATCATTAACCTGGTGGAGGACAACCGCTTCTCCCTGCTGGAGCACCTCACAGGGAAAGTACTGGAAATTGCCAGCGAACATGAATGGGTAGAGTACGCCAGCGTTGAAATCGACAAGCCCCATGCCTTGAGGTATGCCGACTCGGTTTCACTGCAGCTGAGCTACCGTAAACCGGCGTAAGCCAGTCTATACTCTGGAGAAACATTCAATAAGTCAGGGAGAAGGCATGAATATTCTGCTCACAGGTGCAACCGGGTTTATCGGTTCAGAACTGGCGCAGCGGCTGGCAAAACGCCATAGGCTGACTATTTTGAGCCGCAACCCCGCGGCGGCCGAGCAAAAGCTGGCGCTGGTACAGACCCGTTACATAGATTCGCTGCAAACACCCGGACTGCTTGAGGAGATAGATGCCATCATCAACCTCGCCGGTGAGCCCATAGTTGCCAAACGCTGGAGCGATGAGCAGAAACAGCGGATCTGCCACAGCCGCTGGGACATCACAGAGCAGTTGGCTACGCTTGTCCGCAACAGCCAAAAGAAACCCCAAGTTTTTCTCAGCGCATCGGCGGTGGGTTTTTACGGGCGTCAGGGGCCGGAGCCCATAGACGAAAACGCCACGCCCCATGATGAGTTCAGTCATAGGATCTGTGCCCAATGGGAGCAAAGAGCCCTGGCGGTTGCCGAACTCACCCGGGTCTGTATCTTTCGCATCGGCATAGTGCTTGGCAAAGATGGCGGCGCCTTGGCCAAGATGTTGCCTGCCTTCAAACTGGGCCTTGGCGGCCCGATTGGCCATGGTCGTCAGGGAATGAGTTGGATCATGCGCGAAGACTTGCTGCGCCTTATTGAATTTCTGCTGGAAAATGAAGCCTGCCGCGGCATATACAATGCCACCGCGCCGCAGCCTGTCAGCAACCGCGACTTCAGCAAGGCTCTCGGCAAAGCGCTGCACCGCCCCGCTTGTCTGCCGGCACCGGCATTGGCACTGCAACTGGCAATGGGTGAGATGTCGACCCTACTGACCGAAGGCCAGTTTGTATTACCGGTTCATGCCCAGGCCGATGGTTTCGAATTCAACTACCCGGAAATCAATCACGCGATGAAAGCCTTATTCAACAAGCGCTAACTAAAACAGATAAAGGGTAAACAGCCTTTGAGTTGACCAACAAAAACGCCCGCTGCAGCGGGCGTTTTTCGTCTTAAGCGGTTAGAAGCTAAGGCTAGTGCTGGCCTTTTGCTTATCATTGTCGGTCACGGTCAAAGTCACTTCATTGGCACGACCGCCAATACGCATGGCAACCGGGCCGTTGAATCTACGCCCATCGTTGAAGCGCCACTGTTGCTTTTTGATATAACCGTCAGGATCATAGCTCTCGGAGATAAACACCTGCAGCAGCCAGAGATCCAGATGACGGATAACCGCCACAGGCTCGGTCGGCTCAGGGGCTATCTCAACGGTTACCTCACGGCTGACACTGTGCTGGGCACCTTTGTCGTCAGTCACGGTCAGAGTGATGAGGTAGACACCGCTTTGCTGGTATTCATGGCTCACTTGCTCGCCAAAGGCTTGAGTGCCATCACCCAGATCCCACTCCAGGCTCACCAACTCACCGTCGCTATCACTCGAAGTGCTAGAAAGCGCCACTGCGGCACCATTTTGCTGCACTGAGAACTCGGCAACCGGTGCCTGATTGGCCGCGGCAAAGTCCAGAGCGATGATCACAGGGTCGTGATCCGATGAGCGGAAGGCATCGTTGCTGTAGAAACTTTGCAGTTGCTCCGGCGTCTTGAACTCAGTGTTATAGTCCAGCACCCTGGGTTCATCAGTATTGATATGCCAATCGGTCACATCACGAACATTGGCCAGCATGGCTTCATTGGCCAGTGCATGATCTAGCTGTCCCGACTCACCGGAGAACACATAGGAGTATGCTGAAGGCTTACCAAGCTCGCCAAACAGCTCGGCGTAACCGGCATTGGCCAGGGTTGTCAGTGGATCTTCCTTGGCGTAGGCATTGAGATCCCCTATCACCAGCACCTTGTCATCCTGATATTCTGCCTGCAGGAACTGGCCTATCGCCATGGCTGCGCGGGTTCGGGTCAGATTACAGTTACCCTGGCCGTCGTTCATGTCGGGATCGCCCAGCGCATTACAATCACTGCCCTTGGACTTGAGGTGGTTGACCGCCACCACAAAGCTATCCTCACTGTCGTTGACGCTAAACTTCTGGGTCAGCATGGGACGGTTCTTGCCATCGTTGAACAACACCTGACCATTGTCATCCAGCGCCGAATTACTGCTGTCCAGAATCGCCGCAACCCCTTCCGGGGTGACTCTGTCCTGACGATACAAAATACCGACGCTGATCTCATCGTTGCCAATACGATTAACCTGTGGCGCCAGATAGCGATAGCTGTCAGTGCCAATGGCGTCGTTGAGACCGCGGGCCAGATCGGCAATTGCCGAGTTACTGCCGAAACCATCGTTCTCGATTTCCATCAAACCGAAGACATCGGCGTTAATGGTTTTCATCGCCGCGATTATCTTGGCTCGTTGGCGCTCAAATTCCTCTTGAGTATCGGCGCCGCGGGACGTGGGGAAACCGCCGCCCTGGCCATCGCCGTTGAAATAGTTGAGCACGTTGAAACTGGCAACTGTCAAGGCATCGAGACGATTCAACTCAGGCTCGGATGCTCTGGGATTGGCGGCAACAAAGTTGACGGTATCGACCGGCATCAAACGGTAAATGCCAAAGCCGTAATGCATCACCGCGGTGAGGTTTGTGACAGTATCACCGACTCTGAGCGGGTTAGCGGCGCTCAGACCCGGGGCCGGATAGATAACAGGATCCGGGTTTTGTGCCGTCAGGCCATCGTCAAGCACTATGGAATCCAGGGCATTGGCTGCCGTGACCGCCAAGGCATCGGCGCCGGGATTGGCCACCTGAGTACCGATAAAGTGACGGCTAGAACCCAGCAACACCTCACCATAACGGCCAAGGTTGTAGACTTCGTTTACCGTAAGATGCTGCTCAAAGCTGACCAACATGCCTTCGAAGGCTTCAAGTGCACTGCTGTCATTAACCGGCAGGCTCACTCTGGCTGCACTCGGCAGAGGTTGCGATGTGGCACACAAGGCCTTGGCACTGACATTGGTCAGTTCAGTCAGGCCTTGATATTCAGTGACCTGAGCCCGCACTCGAATTCGGTCGCCGGCTTGATAACCACTGGCGCTATTGCCTGTGTACAGGAACACCCCTTCCGAGGTCAAAGGATCGGCATCCGCTTCGGCATCGGCCATCTGCAGGAACAATCCCTTGAGACCCGCTTCCTGGTTGCTGGTGACTATTGCTTCCACTTCCAGGGTTTCACCGGCCAATGGACTGGCCTCACCGCTACCCTGCAATGCATGAATGGGTGTAGCCGCATCGCCGCAAACCAAGGCGCCATTACCGGGATCTGTCGGTTCACCCGGCTCGCCGGCATTACCGCCAAAGGCCCCCAGGTCGTCGATATTATCGATGGCGAAACCATCCCAACCGCTGAGGTCAACCGCATCGAAGGGGTCGAGATCCGCACTCAAGTTGTCCAGCTTACGCCTTAACGTATTGTTTTGAGTGGAAACATCACCGCTGCCCCACTCGGAGCCGGGATCCACCCCAACCTGGCCCAGGCTGTCGACCACCTCACCATTACGGCTCAGCACCAGGGCATCATCACCGTTGAAGAAACTGGCGCTGCTGGTTTGCTGCGCCAATGCCAGGATTGCAGCGTCGGCATCATTGTCGGCCAATACATGAGTGCCACCGGCGGCCAGCATGCCGCTCAGGGCAATGCTGCTGCCTGCGCTGCTACTGCCATTGAAGAAGATATCCAGCTGATACTGGCTGAGATCGACAGCTTGACTGCCGGCGTTAAAAAGTTCGATGGCCTTGTTATTGCCTGAACCTTCAACATACTCGGAAATGATCACTTGCTCGCTCGCCTGAGCCTGGGCAGCAATACTGCCCACGGCCAGGGCAAGCAGACTTGCCTTGGTTAACATATTGACCCCTGAAATATATCCTGATTATAGTGATTTTCTTATTTATCAATAAGTAATGTTATTTCCACATCTCCGCATCCGGAGAAGCAGCCACTATAAAGGCCACAAGTTACAGCCAGGTTGCAATATGTAAAATATTTATCAAACTTTAGTGTTAGTTAATTAGTCTTATCAAGGAGTTAGCTTGGAGTAAAAAGTAAAAAATCCTAAGTCACTCTAGTGGTCTAATGAACACAGCCTTACCACTCTTAGGTTCAAAGAGGCTTAAGTTGACTGTCACGCAAGCCCACCAACATCAGCTCCCCGTCAGCGCCCAATCTCAGCTCGCCATAACGCCCCTGGCTGAAATGCTCGGCCTGGCCCTCTTCAAAGAAAAAAGCCTGGCTCGCCAGTTGCACTTCTCCCTGACGGACTTTAAACGGCAAGCGTCTTTGCTGCTGCAACAAAGGAGCCTCTGGATCACTCTCCAACGCCACAAAAGCGGCGCGCTGCTGCTCGTCGAGACTCACTCTGAGCCAGCCCTGCATATTGTCCTGAAACTGCCCTTTTGCGCGCAGCTCATTGGCCAGTTGCCGGGCCAATTTATAGTCGAGTTGCATATAATCCCCCTGCATCAGCGAGCGGGGATCCACCGGGGCCAGCTCAAGCAAAATGGGCTCACCGTGCTGCCAGAGTTGCTCTTTCTGCCACACGGAAATGTTGATGACCAGCAAACAAAGCAGCCCCCATATGAGACACAACCCCATGATTTTTGGCGTCAATTTGGGTTTCATTACTGCTCTCCTCCATTCTGCGCCGCCAGCCACTCAGGCCTGTCACTCAAAGGCTTGAGCGCAAACCAGAGCAGTAGCAGACTCACGCCAAGCAGCATCAGCAGCAAGGATTTTTCCAACAAGGTTTGCTGCAACGAGTAATAGTAATAACCGCAGTAAACCGGCATAGCCAGGACCCCGAGCCAGAGCAGCAAGCGCTCGGCCAGCACAAAGCCGAAAACCGCCACCAACGCGCCGGCGATAAGCCCGGGGATCCACCAAAACCAAACCAAGGCCGACAGCAGTCCCAGTAACAACAGCACCTGCGAACGCCCATCCAATTGATGCCGGATTGCGTTCATTCGACTGCCGAAAAAACGCCAAAGTTGCCACAGCAGCAAAGCTTCAAGTAACCATTGCGCGCCTTGCAACATAGCAAGGCTCATGCCGGAACTCTTTAACTCCCATACTCCCTCCAGCCAAACCAATTGCGGCGTCTGACAAAAGAGCAGCGCCAAGGTCATGGCCATGGCAAGGGAGCGCCAGCGAAGCGGTGTCTTGCCCCAGTCGGCCTCATGGCGCCAGAGCAGCACAAAGCCCAGTAGCAGTGCCGGCGTCACCAAGGGTAATAATGAAAGAGTCTGCAGCAGCGCAATCAAGGCCAATAATGCCAGCAGCGCGCAACTGGACCGGGTCAAATAAGCTGGCAGCAGATACCAGTGAAGCGAGGCCACCAGGGCCAGCATCAACCACCAGCGCCAGGAAGCCACTTCAAACAGCAGCTCGTCAAAGGTTATGCCATAAAGCACCAAGGCGGCCACGGCAAAGCTCAAGGCAAACTGAGAGATAAACAGTCCACTTTGACCTCGACTCAAACCAAAGGCCACTGCAGATGCCGCCATCGCCAGGCTCAGCAGCAACCCAGGCTGAATATCGTCCAACAATAACGCCAGGCTGGTGCCGATGAAACCCAGCAAACAGATCCCGGCTAACCAGCCAAACAGGATAAGCATCGCCTTGAGATACCAGGGACTTTGCAACTCTGGTGTCTCTTGTGCCACATCCCCCGAGACAATGCCTGCCTGCTGCAGCCGTTGCCAGAAAAGGCTGCCCGCATTAGGGACGATTTGCTCATCCTCCCTGGGCTCTGTGCCGGCTGTCGCATCTTTGTGTTTTTGGGTCTGTTGCTCTGGTGCCGTGGCCAGATAGTCAGCCTGCAAGCGCTTTAGCAGCAAGGCGGCGACTGAGGCACTGAGCAGCACACAAAGCGTCATCAGGGCAAACAACAGTACCACGGCATCACCATCAAGTACTTCAGACAGCAAGCGCAGCAACCAGAGATCAAACAGCGCTGCCGTGCCGAAAAGCCCGAGCGCCATGCCGTAGAGTTTACGCCTTGTGTGATAGCCTCGTATCAGCGCTGCGGCAACAACCCCGTAGAGAACGACGGCAATAAACTGCTGTGCGCTCAAGGAGTCGAACAGCGTCCAACAACTCGCCAACAACAAAAAGCTCCAACTCAGCAGCCCGCTTGTTACCTCGCTGAGGGGGATGCCGTGCTTGTCTGTCAGCGCAAAACGAAGCAGGCATTGATGCAGCAGCCAATTAAGCGCAAACAGTGACCAAGGGATAGCGAGCCTGTCATCCCCCAGCAAGCTAAACAGGTCTGCAAACGGCAATGAGGTTATCTGCAGTAACAAGCACAGGGCCAGGTTCAACAGCAAGATAAGCAGCAGATAACCGGCTTCCAGTTTCAAAAACACCACCCAGGGCAAAATAAGCAGTGCCCACACGGCAAACAACTGCCAGTTGTCAGCCCCTTGCTGATAGCTCTGGCCGATAAAGGCCAGCAAGACGCCGACAAACACACAGGCCGCAAACAGGAGCCAGGGCAAAGCGCCTTGTGCCTTGTCGGCAAGGGGTGGCTTTAACCGTCGGCTCAACGCAAAGGCCAACAACAAACAGCCCAGCAAGCCGGTTTCCAATAACGCCAACTTGCCCATGCGCGGCAAAGCAGCCCAGTTGTAGGCAAAAAAGCAGATAAGCGCCGAAACAAAACAGAGCGCAGCGCTACCCAGCAGCAGAGGGTTGAAAAAGCTCAGGCTCTGCTTGGCCCCGGCTGATGGCAGTAATCCCAAGGCGTTGCGCCACGCAGCCCCCGAGACAAGTTGTTGCGAATGCCATAGATAGAGTTGCTGCTTGACCCGGGCTCTGTGTTGTTGCAAAGCATCCATGAAATGACCTGCCCGCTTTCCTTGAATGAATTAAGTTCCTATATTTAATCACAAGATCAAACAGATGAGCAGAGTTGTAGGCAGGGCCTGTGTGCCGACAGTTTCTATCCAGAGGAAGATCGACACAATGACAATAAAGCACCTGTCTAACCCTTGCCGCTTTTGCAGAACACGCCCTTACGAGCGCCGGCCCTGGCGCCAAAGCCGCTGACAGAGGCGAAAGAAACCTCTGTCAGTCCCGTTGCAAGGCAATAATGGGATCCAGTTTGGCCGCCTTCTGCGCCGGATAGAGGCCGAAACCGACCCCGATACTCATACAAACCCCGAGCGCCAGCAGTATCGCAAAGGGAGACCAAGCCACAGGCCAACCGGCCGCAGTTGAAATAAGCAGCGCCAGTCCCAGCCCTACGACTATGCCAAACAGACCGCCGGTAGCCGAAATGGCGATACTTTCAATCAAAAACTGCCGGGCGATATCCTTGCGCCTGGCCCCCAGCGCCCGCAGCAAACCTATCTCGGCGGTGCGCTCCAAAATGGTGGCCAGCATAATGTTCATAATGCCAATGCCGCCCACCAGAAGCGAGATCCCGGCGACACAGGCCATGACGATATTGAAGATCTGTTGAGTCTTCTGATGTTGGGCCAGAAGGTCGGCCGGCACCACTATGTCATAGTCCTTCTCACCGCCATGACGGCGCTGCAACAGATGATCCAGGCTCTTGGCCGCCAGCGAAGGCTCAACCTCTTCCCTGAGCGACAGCTTAATCATGTCCAGCTCATCTTCAAGCGCCTTGAACTGCATCTTTTTCAGGGCGCTCGACAGTGGAATAAACACCTGATTGCGCTCGCCCCCAAGCTTGACGCCCTGGATTTTGGACTTACCGCGATTGGCATCGGCCAAGATACCCACCACGGTAAACCATTGATGGTTAATCTTGATGTGCTTGCCAAGGGCGTTGCCCTTGGGAAACAGGCTGCGAGCCGCCTCTGGCCCCAACACGGCGACCTGACGAAAGTAAACTTGATCCTGCTCGGTAAAAATCTGCCCTTCATTGAGCTTGAGCGACGTCAACCCAAAATAGCTGGGAGTCACCCCCATCACACTGGCATCGCTGCGCCCTTCGGCGGAAAACAGACTGAAGACTTTTACTTCCTTGGCGGCGCCCCAATCCTGAATAAAAGGCAAGGTGTCTCTGGCACTGTCGATATCACGCAGGCTCAGGCCGACACTGTGTTCACGAATCGATTTCAGCGCCTCGCCGTCATTGCTGCGGCTGTTGACCACCAGATTGCGAACCCCCATGGATTCAATCATCTTCAAGGCTTCACGCTCGGCCCCCTCACCGACGCTGAGCATGGCTATAACGGCGCCGACACCAAATATCATCCCCAGCAACGTCAAGGCAGTACGCAGCTTATGGTGGCGCATCTCATCGAACGCCTGGGCAAATCCTTGCCATAGCCCTATCACCGAACTCATAGCTGACTCCTCTTGGGTGGGGTTGTCAGGGCGATTACATCACCGGGATTGAGTCCGGCGGTAATTTCGGTGCGGTTGAGGGACCTGTGCCCCGGAGTCACATCCCGGCGCACAAAGCCACCGCCCTGCTTGAGAAACACCCAGTAGCGGCCGTCTTTTTGAAACAGGGCCTGATTGGGCACAGTCAATACATCATTGAGATCCAGCACCTGTACCTTGGCATTCACTTGTCTTCCCGGCTGCATAATGGCCGGCAGAGTTTGATCCAGGCTGATGGTGAACTGGAAATAGTTCACCGGGCTGTCTCTGTCTTTGGGCTTGGCCAGCGCATCGACCTGAGTCACTGTGCCGCTAAAAGGCCGCTCAGGATAGGCATCCAGAGTCACTGTGGCTTGCTTGCCGATGGCGAGCCCCACAGCTTCCGATTCAAGCACATAGACCCTTGCCTGCATCACGGAAGTATCCGGCAATATGCCTATGGGGAATCCGGACCAGATCATGTCACCCACCACGGGAAAGGCGCCATCCCAGCCAGCCTGATAGACAAACAGCCCATCGTGCGGCGCGATGATCTCCATCTGTGACAGATTGCCCTGATACCTGTCCATCTTGGCCTGATGGCCTTTCTGTTTCAGCTTGATAAGCGCCTGCTCGGCATCGGCCTGCGCCTGGTGCTGGGTGCCGCCCCACTGGAAATAGTCCAGCTTGGCATCCAGATATTCCTTGTTGCGCATCTGATCTATGATGTCGATTTTGGTGTAGACCCGCTCATCTTCACTGAAAAAGCGCTCGGCCAACTGCCGCTCATTACCTGTAACCTTGCTTCCCAGAGTCAAACTCTGGCTCAAGGTGAGATCTTTCTCTGTCTGGATCTGTGCATCCTGAGCCAGGCGCTCAAAGTCGAAGGCTTCCATCTGCAAGCGAAACGACTCACGGGTATCATCGAGCCTGGCCACCACATCACCGGCCTTGACCTGAGTAAAGTTGTTCTGGATCCAGGCCAGGGACTGAGGCCCACGTAACCCCGTGGGCACCACAACGGGAGTGGACTGCGCCGCTTCCAGCTCACCGCTGGCGGGGATATTGACCTGAAACTCGCCGCGGCTGACTGTCATGGTGAGCACACCATCGTTGCCGCTCGGTTGGCAGCCACTCAAGGCCAAAGCTATCAAGGCCTGCGTTATCAAGGCCAGAGCGATTAGCGAATGATTCTTCATGGCAGCAATACCTCATCACCCACCTGCAAGCCGGAGAGTATTTCAACCTGATCGCCCCCCATGGCACCAACCCGCACCGACTGTTTGCGAGCCCCCAAGAGCCCGTCCAGCAGCACATAAGGATGACCGGCCTCGTAATGCACCGCATCCTGAGCCACCAGAGTCCGCTGGCTGTCATCGGCAATTTCTATGCTGATCTTGGCGGTCATTCCCGGGCGCATCAGCTCGGTATCCGGCTCGTCTATGCTGGCAACCGCATCGAACACCACCAGAGGAACCTCCTGGCTTTTGTTACGAAAAACCGCGCCCAACTCTTTGATTTTTCCTGTAAAGACTTTATCAGGATTGGCATCCAGACGGATCTTGAGTTGCTGGCCCAGTTTAACTCTGCGGGCTTCTACCTCAGGGATCGCCATATTGACCTGCATGCTGTCGAGATCAGGAATGGATAACACCACATCACCGGCAAACACAGATTGCCCCTCCTTGAGCTTGTTGCCCTGAGGATCGTTGCCATAGACCACCATACCGGCACGGGGCGCCACCAAGGTCATCGAGGCGATACCCTTTTTCAGCGCCGCCACTTCGGCGGCGAACTTCTGCCGGTCTCCGTCGAGCATGGCTTCCCGTTGCCGGGCGCTCTCGGCCTCAAGCACTAGTTGCTGCTGCACCAGAGCCACCTTGTCACGGGCGATCACCGCGTCACGCTGGTACTTTTCTTTATCCAACGCCGCCACTGTGTCATCAGAGAGGGCAAACTTACGCTCGGCCTTGTCCAACTCCATTTTGGCCTCCGCCAGTTGCAACTTAAGCTCTTCCATCTTCTTGGCATTACGCAGCTTGGAGGTCTGCAAGTCCTGCACCGTAGCCTCAAGCTCGGCCGATTTGACCGACAGCCTTTGGGTCAGTTCCGAGGTATCCAGCTGAGCCACCATCTCGCCGCTTTCCACCTCGCTGCCTTCCGGCGCCAGCTGCTTGACCTGGTATTGCCAGATGCGCCGCATCACAGGCGGCATTAAAGATACGGTATCGGCCGCCACCAGCTCACCGGTGACTTCTATTTTTTGACTCAGGGGACCTTGCACCACCTGAGTGCTCACCCCATCACTGCAGGCGCTCAGCGCAAGCAGTGCCAGCCAGGCTAAACTAAAGCGCTTCATGTTTGCCTCCGGTTTCCACCAGCACACTCATGCCGGGGATCATGGCGATATCCTCAGGCGCCTTGAAACGGATCCCGACTTCAAACCAGTTACTGCGGCCCCAGGCCGGTAGATTGATGGCCTGGCGACCGATACTGGCAATTTGTCCGGGAAAGGCGCGCTCAATTTCCGCATCCAGACGCATGGTCACGGCTTGCCCGGATTTCAGGCGATCTACATCCACCTCATTGACCCAGGCGATCACCTCCAGATCCTCCATAGCAGGTACTGTGGCGATTTGTCGCCCCACTTGCACCGTATCCCCCACCTCGAATTTTTTATTGCTCCAAGGCTCACGCCCAAGCAGCAAGGGGCCAGCAATTTCGGCTTTCAGCTCCAGGCTGTCCAAGTCCTTGAAGGCCTGGGCCAGCTCGAGCGCCGCCTTTTCCTTGTCAATCTTCAGCTGTGCCAGAGTCGCCTTCTCGGTATCCAAGGCTTCGGCCAGAGCCTGCTTGGCCTTGGTCACCTCAGCATTTAGCTGCAGCAGCTTGAACTGATTGTCGGCGTATTCCTTGGCAGCGATAAAATCTGCCGGCACGGCCGCTACCAGTTGCGCCTTTTCCTGCTCCAGTAACTGCTTTTTCAGCTCGAACCTGGCTTGCAATACCTTGGATTTGAGCTCTATGGACTGGCTCTGCTCCTGCGCCGACACCCTGAGCATGCTGGCTTCCAACTGTTCTATCTGGTTGGCCACCTGACTCTTGTCAAACACCACCACCACTTGCCCGGAAGAGACCAAAGAGCCCTCGGGTAACATCCACTGAATTTGATAGCGCCAGGCATCACCGGCCTTAGGGACGCTGAAGGTCTGCGACTTGGCGGAACTGACTTTACCTGTCAGTAGCAGCTGCGCGGCGGGCTGCGACTTGGCATCCGCTCCCTTGCCCCCTGGCGCCCCGAATGAAGAAGAGGGCGAGCCGGCAGCAGCCGTTGCCGGTATAGCAATTTCTGAAACAGCCAAGCTTGAAAAAGCCAGGCCAGAGACCGCCAGGCTCAACAGTAAAAGAGAATCAGGCCGCATTAGCCCTCCTGTCACTCTGCAGGCAACCATCACGCATGCGGATAACCCGCTGGGCGTAAGCGGCCACTTCCTCTTCGTGGGTCACCAGAATAATGGTTTGCCCTGCGGCATGCAGCTCGGTAAACAGCGCCATGATCTCAAGCGAAGTCTTGCTGTCCAGCGCCCCTGTGGGCTCATCGGCCAACAAAATGGCCGGGCGATTGACCAGGGAGCGAGCTATCGCCACCCGCTGACGCTGACCGCCCGAGAGTTGGTTGGGTCTGTGATCCAGTCGCTCTCCGAGCCCGACACGCCTCAGTAATTCTATGGCGTGGGTTTCATCGCCCTGCCCCTCAGGACTGTATCTCAGCGGCAGCATCACATTTTGCAGCGCCGTGAGTCTCGGCAAGAGGTGAAAACTCTGGAACACGAAACCTATCTGGCGGTTACGCACCGCAGACAAGGCATCATCATCCAGTTGTCCCACCTCTTCGCCATTGAGCAGGTAACTGCCACTGCTGGGTTTATCCAGGCAGCCTATGATATTCATCAGCGTCGACTTGCCTGAACCCGATGGCCCCATGATGGCCACAAATTCATTGGCTTGAATGTCGAAACTGACTTCATCGAGCGCACGCACACAGGCGTCGCCCATCTGATAGGTTTTGCAAAGTTGTTGAAGCTTTATCATTGCTCTTGGTGGGTATTGCGACCGGCGCTCAACCACTCCTTGTTATTGTCTGCAGCTTTGAACCTTGGATAAAGGCGCAAGTTCCCTATTTAATGCCAAATTCCAACGCCGGGCCGCAAGCTAATTGTAAGCTGACATTTCAGCGCCCGAGAACCAATGCTGTGATGCCTCAAACAGCTTGAGGCCGATGCAACGCCTCTTGGTGTAATTCGGGCCGGGCTCATGAATTCTTGCCTTGGAATCGGGCTTAGGGCCTGACTTATGGCCTGACTTATGGCATAGCCCCTATCCAGGCAAACAGGGCCGCGAGGCCGTAAAGCAGCGGCGGCAAGAAGCTCTGGCCACTTTTTTGCCCGCCAAGCAGTCTGTCATAGAGATGCCAGACCATCAAGAGCAGTAGGTTGAGAACAATAAAGAGTATTAAACCAAACACATAAGTTGCCGGCATCAGTTCAAATGCGCAGGCTATCAAGGTCAGAGCAGCCGTAAGCAAGAAGGGCGCAAAACTGAGATCCGCAAAGCAGTCTTGCTGTTCACGTCCGCTGGCGCGGCCATGGTTTTCCTGTACCCAAGCTGCCCCTTGCCGGTGTTCACGGGCTTTAGAGCGGATCCTGGGCCAGGACTCAATCGCAAGCGCGAGCAAGATGATAAAAGCGGCCAATAACAGACTCAAAAGCATAGTGCCTCCCCCTTGGACAAAGAGACAGGCTGCGGCCGCATTTTATTGCATCACATATTGGCCATTATCCAGTAGTCGAGGCGCTTTTGCGGCTCGGCCAAGATGGTTTTGCAGCTGTCTTTGTATTGGCTCATCAAACCAGCCAAACTCTTGCTGTTACCCATGGTTTCCAGCATTTCGGCACGGGCCGCAGCCACGCCTTTCTCGGCATCCTGCGCCGAACTGTACTGGGCAGCCAAAGCCTCAGCGTCCTTGGCGGATTGTTTCAGCCTGCCTCCAACGGCGGCCATCTGCGGTGCATTCATTGCCCCTATGGCTTCAGAACTTATTTGATAATAGGCGGCGCATTGCTGCAACTCGGCGCTAAAGGCCTCTTCGGCGGGGCCGGCGAACACATTGGCACTGGAAAACAAGCCGATAGCGACAAAGACAGACAAAGCAGTTTTATGGGACATCTTGGTGATCCTCTTGATATCAATGAAGGCAAGCTACTTTAGTGCCTGATGAATTTCAAGGTTTTAGGGTCAGACTGTAGTGGAAAAATTCATTGTCCCGGACAAAACCAATGGACTCATAGAGCGCCTGCGCCCTAACGTTATTACGCTGGGTTTCGAGGATCAATTCATCAATGCCCTGTGCTTTGGCGTAATTCAGCGCGGCATCGAGCAGCGCACGACCTATGCCGACACACCTGGCATGTTGAGTGACATAGATATCATTGAGGATCAGCAGCGGCGCCGCCTGCAGCGAAGAAAAGCCGGGATAGAGCTGCACAAAACCCAAGGCCTGGTTTTGCTCATCCGGCAGATAAAAGATCACGGATTCATCCCGCTTAAGCCTTTGGCTGATGAAGCTTAACGCCAGTTCGGGCTGGCTGGGATATCCATAAAACCGGCGATACTCATCAAACAGCGGTGAGATAATCTCGGCGTCCTGTGACTGTGCCCGAATAACTTGCTTTAGCATGAATGATTTCCCTTCGATTCAATAATGTCCTAAATGGTGCTCACTCACTGTGCGAGTTCGGCATGGTACTGATCACTGTAAAATGCCAGCCTGTCCTTGAGGCCTTGTTTCACTTCAGGCCATTCGCTGTCAATGATGGAGTAAACCACTGTATCCCTGACACTGCCGTCCTTGAGCAGCCTGTGATTTCGCAAGATACCATCTTGCTTGGCTCCCAGACGGGTGATGGCTTCCCGTGAAGCCTGGTTGTGAAAATGGGTTCTAAACTCCACCGCCATCACATCCAGGGTCTCGAAGGCGTACTCCAGCAGCAACAGTTTGGTTTCGGTATTGATGGCGCTGCGCTGCACACTCTTGGCATACCAGGTATATCCAATCTCCAGCCGGCGGTTGGCCTGATCCCAGTTGCAAATGCGGGTACAACCGACAATTGCACCGCTATCGCGGCTACGTACTGCAAAGGCCAAGGCCTCACCGCGCTGCTCACTTTCCAAAGCCTGCTGGATATACTCTTTCATCTCATCCGGATGCGGCACGCTGGTGTACCACAAGCGCCACAACTCACCATCGGCGACTGCCAACGACAGCGCCGGCAGATGATCCTGACTCAAAGGTTCGAGGATCACATGTTCTCCGGTCAAGCATGCTTCCAGTCCCATGATTTGCCTCCCTAATAATGCAAGATGATGATTTAACGCTTGTTTAAATACCAGACTAACATGAATAAATCATTAAACCAGAGAAATGTTAACAAACAGTTTCTTTCAAAACGATTGTAAAAAAACAAAGACAGTGATAACAGCAGGTCAGTTCAAAGGGGACAGCAATAAATTGAAATGCGAAGGGGGAAATAGCTAACAGCGGAGAAAGCGCATGACCCAAATGAAGCGCGAAATTAGCATAGTGATGCCCAAGCCTCCCTTGACTATGTCACACACGGAGAGACTTGGGCATAAACGGGCAACCTTGTTAACGCAGGATCATCTGCGCCCGCTCCGGGCCGACAGAGATCATTTTCACCGGCACGCCCATCAACTCTTCAACCCGCTGTACGTACTTTTGTGCTGCCAGTGGCAGGCTCTCAAAGGTGCGGCAAGCCGTGATGTCTTCACTCCAACCTTCCATCTGCTCGTAAACCGGCGCCAAGGCAGAAGTTTGTGGCCAAATCGGGTTTTCGCTGTGTTCGCCCTGATAATCGATGCAGATTTTCAGATCCTGCATCCCACTCAAACAATCCAGTTTAGTGAGCGCCACTTCTGTGGCCGCCTGCAGCTCGACACCATTACGGGTGGCCACGGCATCAAAATAGCCCATATCACGAGGGCGCCCGGTTACCGCGCCGTACTCATTGGCAGCTTCGCGGAAGTTATCCTGCTCTTCCATGGCGGTTATCAAGGTGCCGGTTCCCACTGATGAGCTGAAGGACTTGGCTACGGCAATCACCCGCTCGGGGCGCAGTGCCGGTAAGCCACTGCCGAGACCGGCATAAGCGGCGGTCACGTTGGAAGACGTGGTCCAAGGGTATTCACCGTAAACCAGGTCACGACCCGCGCCCAACTGGGCTTCAAACAGCAGGTTTTCATCTTTTGCCTGCAGCGCTTTCAGCGGCTCGCTCACGTTGCAGATGGCATCACGCCAAGGAGCGGACACTTCCAACAACCAGGCAGTCATCTCTTCTGCGGTTTGCGAAAATTCAAAGGAGGGATACAGCGCCTTGAGCTGCGGCAGTTTCCAGTCCAGCATAAACTGGATACGTTCACGCAGTACTTCAGGCTGCTTCAACCAACCCACCAGAATGCCTTTTTTCATTACCCGGTCACCGTAAGCCGGGGCAATGCCCTGGCGGGTAGAACCGTAAGCGCCGTCACCAAGACGCTCCTCTTCCAGAGTATCTTCAATGGCGTGGATTGGCAGGCACAGAGTCGCCCGATCGGAAATGCACAGATTGACATTGACGCCGGCGGCTTTCACCTCGGCAATCTCTTCGGAAAGTGGCGCCGGGCTTATCACCATGCCGGGGCCCAATACTGCCAAGCAACTTGGATTGAATACGCCGCTAGGCAGTTGATGCAGTTTGAATGTCCCAAAGTCATTCACAACTGTGTGGCCGGCATTGTTGCCGCCCTGAAAACGTATGCTCGCCGCCGCGCTATCTGCCAGATAGTCCACGATACGGCCTTTACCTTCATCACCCCAGTTTGCACCAACTACAACGATAGACGACATTTCCAGTTCTCCTAAACAAAAACCTGTCTATCCTATGACCACGGCAAAAATAAGAAAAATTAATAATCATTATTGGCTTGATAAGAAATCCATATCGGGATATTTTGCATCGGAATCGAAGATAGCGGGCAATTGTCGTGACCAAGGCCATGATTAAGGCCATGACTAAGACCAAGGCCAAGCCGCCAACCATAAAGCGCCTGCCCTAACGCTTAAAAAGTACCGCTTAAAAAACTCGCAAAGAGGCTGTTATGCTCGAACTCCACTGGCTTAAAACCTTTGTCACCCTGGCCCGCCTGGAACACTTCGGCAAGGCGGCCAATGAACTGCATATGACTCAACCCAATGTCAGCTTACATATCAAACAGTTGGAGCAAACCACCCGAGTAAAGCTGATTGAGCGGAATCCATTTCGGCTGACCCAAGCCGGTGAGCGCTTGCTAAAGAGTGCACACAACACCCTGATGGAGCTGCAAAGTTGCCAGGCCGATCTCAATGCCATCAATGATCTGTGCCAGGGCACCATGACCATAGCCGCCAGCGATATTATTTCCAGATGGCTGCTGATAGGTCCATTTCAGTCGTTCAAAGCCGAATTCCCCGGCATTGACCTGACACTGCTGAACACCACCTCCTCGCAAGCGGCAGACCTGGTAAAAAGCGCCAAGGCCGATCTTGGCTTTGTGATGGCACAAAAAGAGAGTCAACCGCTGCATTTTACCGAGCTGAAACAAGTGAAATGGTACGCCTTGGGAAATGATCTCAAGGCCTGGCAAAGAGGAAAAGTCTCCAGCCCGCAGGAAGCACCGACCTTAATACTACTGGGACACGACACCCGCACCCGGGATCTGATTGACCCGGCACTACCTGAGCTCAAACTGTCGGAATACCGCATCATGGAAGTGGGCAGCGTGGATGCCCAAATAGATTGGGCCGAAGCCGGTTTCGGTATCGCTATAGTGCCGGACTTCGCCCTGCATCCCAAACTCAACCTGCAGTCCTGCATGACGCCACTACCCAGCTTCCCTTCCGCCAGCCTGGGTTACATAGTGCGCCAGAACCAGGTGCTATCCAAAGCCATCAAGAAACTGCTCCATTGGGTAGATGAAGAGATTCTGCGCTCACCGAGTGTTAGCTGAAGCTACTGCATAAGCCTGCTGCCCCTGAACTAAGCTTGTGCTCAAAAATACCGCCCAGAGGCAACATGCCAGTAGTGTTATTTATGGCAGTTCATAACTACCGGCAACCCGAAACCAACCGGCTATGCTGGCGCGATCTTTATGGGTTGGCAGTACTTCATGGGGGAAACGCTCGCTCAGGAAAATCACCAGAGTGCCCATTCTCGGCGGGATCTGCTCAAGCAGAACATCGTTTTCTTCATAGAGCATCAGCTCGCCGCCATCCCCCTGTTGCCAGTCGGGATTCAGGAAGAAGACCGTGGTCAAGATCCGGTTGCGACTGCCCCGCAGCGCGTCCAGGTGTTTACGGTAAAAAGTACCAGGGCGGTAAAAGGCGTAATGGCTTTCATAATCGAATAGCCCCATAAACAGGCGCCGGTTAAGCCCATGACGCAAGCAGGCCATGTATTCCAAATAGTCGGCATCCGGCTGTTGTTGTTCATTCAACCAGCGGATCCTGTCTGAACGTATCTCCTGTTCGCGCACGCGCTCATTACCACGGCCGATTTCAGCCCAGCGAAAGCTCTCTACCGGCGAGTGGTTAACCTTATCCAGCAATGCGTTACTCAATGTCTCCGGCAGCACATCCTCAAGCACTATGTATCCCTTGTCCGTAAGTGCATCGGCAATCCTGTCCAATAGTTCATCGTTTAACAGCGAAACCAAATGGGTATCCTCTCTGAAATGCAGCGGCTGTTGTTGCCTATTTATTGACAAAGCCACAACCTAAAAAGCCCCCACTTGAATAAAGCAGGGGCCGATTCTGATAGCAGCGGATACTAGAGCATTCGATTTGGGCTGACAATCAAAATAAAACTTTCAATTCATATAGTTACAACACTAAACATCTATTCTCAAAGAGGCTCTTCAAGCTAAACAGAGTGCAAATTCAAGCGCTTGAGTTGTAGCTTGACTCCATTGATGGGAAAAATCAGCTCGCGCCTGTTGGGAAGTTAATTATCTTCTATACTCTCAAACAGGATTATGACTGTAAAACAGTGAATTATGGGATCAGAACGTCAACCAACGCGTCAGTTCTATGTTCGTGCCGCCATCATAGCCGCCGAACTGGAAAAGACTCAGGGCCACTGCAAAGAGATTAATATTATCGCCAGCAATGCCCAGGCGGCATCGATTCGCGCCGGCAGCATGGCGCTGGGCTTTAAGGCGCTGACCCACTCCATCGACGAACTGGCGCATTTCACCACCCACTCAGCCGCGAGAATCAATCATCTGGCACAGACCATCAGCCGCCTGACCAGCGAGCAGACCCGAGTCCGCAAGGCGATGCTGCAATTTGCCCGCGCCAGGGAGAAAGCCCGTAAAGCCCGTTATGGCGACAGTATCACGCCGGCGCTGGAGAAGAACAGCCAACACTTTACGGCCCTTGAGCAACAGTGCAAACACCTGAGCCTGGATATTGAATTGCAACTGGAAGAGCTCTGCCAGCAGCTGAAAACCGCCAAAGTGCTGGCCTCGCTGTGCCGCATCGAAGCCTGCCGGATAAAACCCGCCGACCAGGCCACTTTCAACCATGTTGCCAACCGGGTCGATGCTGCTGCCGGGGCGATCCGCACTCAGGTAGATAAGGCGATTCAATTACTTGAACAATAAGGGAGTACAGGGATGAAGAGCCAACTCTTGTTGGAAACCCATAGCCACAAATGGATCTATTTTGGCCGGGATCCGGACAAACCCGACGGCATCATAGACACCAATCAATATATGTTGGTCACTGCCGAGCAGGCTCTGCTGATGGACCCGGGGGGCATAGAGCTATTTGCCCCCATGCTGGCCAATGTGGTTTGTCACATCCCCATAGAGCAGCTCACCCATCTATTCGCCTCCCATCAGGATCCCGATATCATCTCCTCCCTGGGGTTGTGGGATCAGACTCTGGAGCGGGCCCAGCTGCACGCGCCCTGGATTTGGGAAGGTTTCATCCGCCATTTCGGAATGGAGCATATTCAATACCAGGCCATTAAAGATCAAGGCGACAAGCTGACGCTCGATGGCGTAGAGGTGCAGTTTATCCCGGCGCATTATCTGCACGCTTCTGGCAATTTTCATGTCTACGACCCTATCGGCAAAGTGCTGATGTCGGGCGATATAGGTGCGGCACTGGAAGACGCGGATGCCGGGCTGTTTGTCGATGACTTTGGCCGTCACACCGAGAAGATGCGCTTTTTCCATCAAAGATGGATGCCCTCCAACCGCGCCAAGCAGGACTGGATAGCCAGAATAAGAGAGCTGGAGCTGGACTATTTATGTCCGCAGCACGGGCGGATATTCAGGGGCGAACAGATACCTGAGTTTCTCGACTGGTTCGAGCGCCTGGAGGTGGGGGTTGCGGTAGGCAACTGAGTACAATAGCTTGATGCCATGAGCTTAGCCCATGGCAAGCTTTCCGCCATTGAGTGTCCGGCAGCTATCAGAGATAGCGGGCAAAGGCGCTGCCCTCTTTGGTGGCTTTGAGCGGCGCTTCAACCACAGGGGTGCCCAGATAGAGAAAGCCCACTATCTGATCGCTGCCATCGAGCCCCAGTGCCGTGTTGACCGTAGAGTCAAAGGCAAAGGCGCCAGTGCGCCATATTCCGCCAAGCCCCAGGGCAAATGCGGCCTGCTGCATCGCCATCACGGCGCAGCCGGCTGCCAATTGCTGCTCCAGCTCAGGCACCTTGGGATGATCTTTGGTCTTGGCAACCACAGTGATTACCATAGGCGCTCTGAGCGGCAAACCGGCAGCCTTGTTGATAAAGCCCTCGTCGGCACCATCTGCTGTGGCGGCTGCAACAAAAATATCTGCCAGGCGATTGAGCCCTTCACCGGTAGCAATAATAAACTCCCAGGGCGCCAGGCCACCGTGATCCGGTACTCTGGCCGCGGCATCCAGGATAATTTTCAGTTGCGCTTCATTCGGCGCCGGAGCCTGCAGTCGTGGACATGATTGTCGGGTAAGAAGAAGAGTAAGTGCGTCCAATGCGCGATCCTCAGCTGAGATATCAATGACTTCACAGGATACCAAATCCGCCCCGGATCGCCAGAGGCAATAAGCCGGGACGAGTTGTTTTAAGCAACAATCAGCCGAGATTAACGGTTTTGGGTAGCCATTTACGGCCAATAAAATAGTCCACACTGGTGTAACGACCGCCGCCCATAAACAGCAATACCAACAGCATAATGAAATAGGTGATCGCAAACTCAATGCCGTTGTTGAGGATCACCAGGTTACCCGAACTGGTAAGCCAGTCGTAATTGCCGTGCTGCTGCAATATCCCCTTGGCCCGCTCAAGCTTCTCCACCGAAGCCATCACCCTGTCGTTTGCGAGCCAGGATGAGGGATCGGCAATCGCCAGCCAGCCATTGGACCAGTGCACACTGAAGGCCGCCACCAACATGGTAATACTCATGGGGATAGCCACCAGCCGTGTGGCCAACCCGAGCAGAAGCAGCAAGCCACCAAAAAATTCGGTCCCGGCCGCCAGCGCCACCATCACTTCAGGCATGGGCAAGCCCAGCCCCCAATCCGGATTACCGAACCAGGCCGCTGTGTCGCTGAAGTGGCTGAGTTTATTGTAACCGGCCTGCACCAGCACCGGCGCCAGATAGAGCCGCAATGCCAACGGTGCCAGGCCATCGAAGTGGCGCAGTGATTTCAAAAATGCCGCATAGGTTTGAATGATGACTTGCATTAAAGCGTCCTTATTCGGGGAGTATTTCTGTCATGCTGCAGTTGACCCGGCAATAAGCGATTTTATTTCAGTCTTTAGTTTAGAAAGGTGCGAACAAGCCCCATGTCTGCTCTGCGTCCACTTAAGGGCCTGGATGCAAGGCGTGGTTCGCGGGCAAATAGCCCAATGCCCGTTCTACAGACCAAAGACCCGCTTTACGACCCCATAAGCTCAGGGCTATGCCTGACTCAGTTCATCCAGATCGTCAATCAAGTTGCCCAGCTTACGCTTGAAGTGCTTTTGCTGGCGCTCACTCAGGCTCTGGTGCAGTTGCAACAACAGCATGCCGAAGTTTTCCGTGTTCTGCGCCAATTTCTGCTTGTGCACATCTGACTTGAGCTCATCGGGCGATGTCATCAGCAGCCGCAAGCGCTGCGCCAACAAGTCAGAATCACTGCGTTGCAGCAAGGCTTGTTTGAACTGCCGGAGCCACTCGTGACGATACTCGAGCCACATATCCAGGGTCGCCAGTCGGCGGCTATTGTGTTCATGGATCAGGGCCTTTTGCTGCTCACTCAAACGCCCCAGCCAATCGGCAAACAGCTCCTCCAGCCGTTCATCCGCATCTTCAATCAGTTGTTCCTGGTTTTTGTCCTTGTATTCATCCACCAGCTCCTGCTCATCGGCCTCCAGTTTGGCTATCACCTGGGCGACCTGCTTGTCACTCAAAGAAGCGATAAGGGGCAAAAGATCGTCAAACACCTGGGCAAACAGCCGAAACCAGTGATCTCTTGCCATATCCACATGATGGCGCCAACTCTGTGGCGTTAAAGTGCCATCGGCAAGCTCGGTTTGCAGCGTTTTTAACTGGGCACTGTATCTGGGTAACTCCTGGCTGCGATGCCAGGCGAGAAAAGGGTCGAGAATGGCGTCAAACGCCTGCTCCTGTTGCCGGTTGAGAGTGACATAATCTTCCAGCTGCCACTCTATGGCCCAATCGAGGAAATAATAGCTGACCTTGGTGGAGCAGGCACTGAGCGCAATAAGCAGCGCCAGGGCAATAACAATGCGTTTCATCCATTAAATACTTTAAGTTGGCTAAGGCCAGGCGACAGCTTCCCTGCCTGACTCATTGATGCTTTACAAGATGCCAGAAGTCATCAAACCAGTCGAGATAAGACTGCTGCTGATTGTCCCAGGCCATCTGCAAGGCCCAGCAGCAGGCAAACAGCCAGTAGACATCGACGGCTGCAGCCACGGCCAGGTGAGCATCGCCGGTTAAATGCGGATGCTGCTCAAGATAGTGATAGATGAGCCACTGTTGCCCCTCGGCGCTCAGTTGATGGGATGACAGCACCCCGGCCAACTCAAACAGCGGGTGGGAAGCGCAGGCATATTCAAAATCGACGCACTTGAGTCCATCCTCGGCCAGCAACAGGTTATGAGGATTGAGATCCCTGTGACAATACTGAGGCCTCAGCAGACAGGCCTCCAGCCGAGTGCTGCACTGCTCGAATAACCCTTGGGCCGAGTGAAGTTGCATGAGCCGCTGTTGCCAGCTTGAAGGCTGCACCCGGCTCAGAGCCATGCCATCGAGCCGCTCCAGATAGATGCGCCACTGCTCGGCAACACTGATTTCGAGCTTGGGGGCCGGCAAGCCCCTCAGCCCCAGCAGCAACTCCAGCAGTAAGGCCTGAGGTGATTTGCCTTGCTTGGCTCCCAATACAGCGCCTGAGCCACCTTCATGTTTAGACTCGTGTCTAGGCTCATGTTTAGAATCATGTCTAGGCTCATGTTTGTGCTCAGGCAGGCCAGAGAGGTTCTTTGAGTTTGCATAGGCTTTTTGAGCCGCGCTTGCGATCTCGGCCGCGCCTTTGGATGCGAGTAACTGCTGCCAGTTGGCTTGCGGCGCTTGTTCGATAAAGCGGCTCAGATATAACCCCTTGTCAGCGCTGACCCAAATCAGCCCTGGTGCCAGGTTCGCCTTCTCGGCAACCCGCCAACATGCCAGTTCGTTGTTTCTGTCGCAGATACGGTCTGAGCCCGGGGAGTTGACTCTCAGCACCATTGACTCGCTACCGGCCTGCAAGAGCCAGTTTTGGTTGCTTAGCCCAAGGGTGAGCGGCTTGGCCCCTTCAAGCGGCCACAACTGTAGCCGCTTGAGGGCGGCATTGAGCTCACAGCTCAAACCTTCACCCAGACTGGCTTCAAGTGCTGTCAGCGGTTTGCCTTTCATGCCGCGCCGCTTTCAAGCTGTGAGGAATCACGACCGCGGGACTCCTGAGCTCTGGCGCGCCAGATAAAGTATCCGGCTACCGCCATCCCCACGTAGAGCACAAACAAGAGTGAGGTCAACATCAAGCCCTTGCTTAAATAGAGATAGATGGACACCAGATCGATAACCACCCAATAGAGCCAGTTTTCCAGCACTTTGCGCGCCACCAGAAAAGTCGTCATCACAGCAAAACAGCTGGTTGCCGCATCCAGGTAGGGAAAGGCTGCCTGAGTGAAAGTCGCCATCATATGACCGACAAACAGAGACACCAACCCAGTCAACAAAATCAGCACCAGGTGCCGCTGCCAGGGCCAGGAGGTCACAGCCACTCCTTGATGGTTTTCCCCACCCCGGCGCCAGAGCCAGTATCCGTACAACGCCATCGCCATGTAATAGACGTTGAGCACTGACTCCATCAGCAGCGCGACTTTCCAGAACAGCACAGTGTAGATGGCAGTGCTGGCAAAGGCTGCCGCCCAACACCAGATATTGGCTTTCATGGCCAGCAGCAGATAGGCCAAGGCCAATACCACGGCTACCGCTTCCCAAGCGCCCATTCCCTGGGCCTGAGAGCCGGCCTCGGCGAGCCAGTGCCAGAATTCACTCATGGGTTATTCCCTGTGGCCCAAGTTCAGCTCACCGCCGATAAATTTACAGACAAACACCGCCTTGCCAAATTTCTCGTGCGCTGCCTGCATCTCAGTGGCCAGCATGGCCATCACCTCGGCATAATCACCGCACACCTGTGTCGCCATGGCATTGGTGGTTCTCTCTATGTTGGCATAAGTGTCCAGGCGCTTGATAAACCATTGAATAGGCTCCAGATACTCATCGTGGAGCGGATACATGCTGATTTCGGCAGTTAACTTCATTTTACATCTCCTGTAATGAACCGGGGCACTGCTACACGCCCCGGCCGACAACGGCTTATGCCATCAGATAAATTTGACCTTGAAGGTCACACCAATCTGGCGTGGGTCCCCGTAGCGGATATATTGCTTCTCGGCCCAGTCCTGATCCGGCTCATTGCCGAAGTAGAAACCGCGCACGCCGTATTTTTCATCGAACAGGTTGCGGCCCCAGAGGTAAACCGACCACTTTTCGGTCTCATATCCCAGCTTGGCGTTGACCACCTGATAGTCTTCAGATCGGGAATCATTGCTGTCTGAGTAGTAGAACGCACTCTTGCCACTGCTGTTGAGGTTGGCAAACCAGCCCATGTCATTGCGCCAGGTCATGCCGAGACTATAGGTCCATCTCGGCGAGTGGGCCAGTTCCCGGCCACTGAGATCCACAGGGTTGCCATATTTATCCTGATACAGGTAATCACCGTATTCTGTCTGCAGATACCCAAGGCTGGTGTAGAACTGCAGTGAATCTGTGGGATACCAGTTGGCTTCCAGCTCGGCGCCATAGTTATTGGAGCTGCCGGCGTTTTCGGTGAACAGAATAAAGCGCTGGGGATCGACAGGATCCTGCAGCGAGGCCGCTACCTGCTGATCTTCCCTGTCCATAAAGAACAGTGCCAGACGAGTATCCAACAAGCCATCGGCCCAGCTGGATTTCAGCCCCAGTTCATAGTTGTAGAGGATTTCGGTATCGAACTCTTTCTTGTCGGCCAGCTCCTGGGGCAGCGTCATATTGAAACCACCAGCCTTGTAGCCCCTGGCTATCCGAACATAGGCTTCATGGTGTTCAGCCAGCGCCTTGGACAGGGCGATATGGCCACCCCACATATTTTCCGATGGGCTAAAGGCATCACCATTGCTGTCGCTGTAGTCACTCTCACGTCGCTCAATACGAGCACCGATAGACAGGCTGTAGCCCGCCCCCAGATCTGAGTCCAACTGGGCAAACACCGCATAGTTACTGGCGCTGTAGCGGGAAGTCAGCACTTCATCCGGCCAGCTGTTGTATTCAGAGTAGAGATCATTGTCCTCATCGAGATCCATAAAATAGAGCCCGGCCAGCCAGTCTGTGCTGCCGCCGAAAATCCGCCCGGCCTCGTTAGAGCTGAATCTGAACTCCTGTGACAGAGTGCGCCGCTCGCCGCGTTTATCCCAGGTGTAATCGTACTCACAGGGTGCGCCGCCGCACTCTTTCCCGGCCCAGTAATCCGGGTTGGCCCAGTCACCGTCGTAACCGTGATGATGATCTGTAGCGGCATAGCTTGACAGGGACACCAGCTCAAAAGCCTCAAAGCCGGTATAGCTCAGCTTGAGACTGGATCCCGTGGTGCGCTGCTTGTCGACGCCCGGCGCATCGGTAATGGTATCGAAGCCGTTATTGTCCAAAGTCCAGGCATCATAACCATTGTCAAAATCGGCATGCAGTAGAGTGAAGTCCGCCTGCAATTTGTCGGTGGCGTACCAGCGCAGCTTGATACGGCCGCTGAATTCATCACGCTCATTGGTATCGTCACGGCCCAGATACAGGTTGTCGCGATAACCGTTCTGCTTGTGTTGCTGCAGCGCCACACGATAGAGCAGCTTGCCGGAATCAGTCACTGGGCCGGAGCTGAAGCCGCTAAAGGTTTGCAGATTATCATTACCGAGCGAGACTTCGGCGCCGTGCTCGAACACGTCTGTGGGATCATTGCTCTTGAGATAGATAAGACCGGCCAGGGCATTGGCGCCATAGCGGGTGCCCTGGGGGCCGCGCAGCACTTCAAACTGCTGCAGGTCGTACAGGCTGGAAACGCTGCCCAGCCCGGAGAGATCGATATCATCGATAATAAAGCCCACAGAGGAGTTGGGCGCTCCCTGGTATTGCTCCTGCTCACCTACACCGCGGATCTGGAAGTATCTTGGCCGGGAGCTGGCACCTGACCAGTTGAAGTTGGCTACGTTACCCAACATGTCTTCGAAATGCTCGGCGCCTTGATCTTCAATGCGCTGCTCGTCGATAACAGTCACGCTGGAGGGCATCTTTTCCAGCGTCAGACCACGAAAGTCGCCGCTGACGACTATCACTTCCATGGCTTGTTGCTCATCTTGATTTTCAACGCCGGGATTATCGGCGGCATGAACGGGTGCCCACAGCAACATCTGAATGGTGCTGGCAAGCAGAGTAGGTACGGTAAACTTGGACATAGGACCTCAAATATTCACTGTTTGAGATCCGGCAATAAGAAAGCGAGTTGAAAGTGCACGAATTGTGGCCCATTCCTACGCCGGTACTAGCCGGATCAGGTTCTAAGGGTTCGTCATACGACATCTCAGTCAACCGCAATGCGGTAAACACCCCTTGGCGCGGGCCAGTATACACGAGTTACCAACAAAAGTGAGCCAGGTTGCCAAATTGTACCCGAGGGCATAAAAAAACCGCCCACTCCAATACTCCCGAGTGTTGAGCATTCAACGGGAATAATGGCTCGGGCGGCAGTGGTGCCGAGGTTTCAACTTTTAGTTTGAAAAGGCCTCGCGCACATAGATCTCAAAACGGCTGGCGGTCGGATTCGGCGCCACGGCGCTCACCTGCAACTGCTGTTTACCATGCAGCTTAACCGACTTCCAGGACACACCTTCATCATCCAGGGTATAGCCGCTGGCATCATACCAGGTGAATTTGTATTGAATGCGCATATCGGTAGCGACTTTGCTGCTGATTGTGGCTGTGCCTCTGAGCAAGCCGCCCTCGCCTCTGGCCATAAGATCACCGACACTTACAGAGCGGGCAAAGCTGCTATTGTCGATACGGCTTTCACCGGTCGAGCTGGCATACACCCCGGCCGTATGGTTGGCGCAGCCTGCCAGAGCCAGCAGGGTTGCTGCTATTACCAAGACTTTTTTCATCTGCCAATCCCTTATTCTCAATCAATCAAAAAGTGTGCCCGGGCGGTTGCAATCAACTGCTTGCGGTTGGTTTGCCAGCAGTCGATATTGACATTGGCCACTCGCCGTCCCTGACGGGTAATTCGGCACTCGGCGAAGCTGTCCTTATGATAACCGGCACGTAAATAGTCGATGGAAAAATCAACTACCTTGGGCACCTTACTGGTTTGCATAAACACCATAAGCTGGATGATGGCCGACATCTCCATAAACCCGGCTATCACCCCGCCGTGAATGGCCGGCAGTACCGGGTTACCTATGTTGTCATCTTTGGCCGGCAGACGAAACACCAGTTCATCGCCAAACCTTTCAACCAACATGCCAATAAAGCGGGCGTAGGGCACATGCTCAAGCAAGTGACTGAAATCATTGGTTTCTGTCACTTTTGCAACTATGCTTTTTACATCCAGGGATGCCTTGGGATCTGTCATTTCGTCTCCTCACCCATCAGTGCCTTGCGGAAAGTATCCCCTATCATTTCAGGGCTTATCCGCATAAAGGAGCCAACCGCATGGGCGATGGGGTCGTCTATGCTGTCCTGATAGGCAATGGCCCGGGTGAACGCTACGCTGGATGACAACTTATAACACTCGGCAAAACCATACACCGGCTTGTGGGGCTCGGCGGGCTTCATATAGTCCACCCGCAGATCCAAAGTCGGCGAGATCTCCAGCGAACCATATTTGTCCTTGATGGCACAAACCACGGCACAGCCACTGGCAGTATCCATCAAAGTAGTGATAACCCCACCATGAATAACCCCGGTTTCAGGGTAACCCACCAGCTCGGTGCTGTAAGGCAATTCTATCAGTACATGGTGCTCACTGGCCTCATGCACCTTGAGCCCGAGGCGGCGGCACTGGGCCAACTGGTTGACGAAACGGGTAGCCAGGGTCGTCAGCGGGAAAAACTCCGGATTGACTTTCATGACGCTGAACTCACCATAGGCCCCAAGGCTTTACCGCCAAGCAGATGCATGTGGATGTGGAACACTTCCTGGCCGCCATGTTCATTACAGTTGATGATTAAACGATAACCGTCCTCGGCGATCCCGGCCTCGGTGGCCAGCTTGGCGGCCACAGTCACCATACGGCCTATGGCCTGCTCGTCAGAGGCCTTGGCGTCATTGACCGTGGGGATCAGATGATTGGGCACTATCAGCACGTGGGTGGGCGCCTTGGGATTGATGTCCCGAAAGGCGGTTACCAGTTCGTCCTGATACAGTATGTCCGTGGGAATTTCACGGCGGATAATTTTGCTGAATATGGTTTCTTCGGCCATTTTGCCACTCCGGTGTGTCGGTTCAGGCTCGGCCCAAGGGCCAAACCTCTGTGTTCTTGGCAGTATAATACCATTCGGCCCGGAGATGTAATCGGCCACGGCGATTTGAACCCCAAGCTATTTAAAACTCGGCAAGTAATTGCCGCAGCCTGGCTTTTTTGGCAGCATTGTCGCCATGCTCAGCCGGATAGCACCCAATTTGGCTCCCGGCACTCGCCAACGATTCACACGGATATCAGATGATCAGTTATCAGATTTGCCCCATAGATCCCCACGCTCACCTGTTCGAGGTCAAAATCACCATTCAGGCACCAGCCCCAAGACAAGAACTTTGGTTGCCATCCTGGATCCCGGGCAGCTACATGGTTCGCGATTTTTGTCGCAATATCATAGATCTTAAAGCCTTTGATGAGCAGGAGCGTCCGCTCAGCATTACTCAGCTCGACAAACAGCGCTGGCAGATAGATTCCAATGCCGAGTCGCTGCATCTGCGCTACTCGGTTTATGCCTGGGATATGTCGGTGCGCAGCGCCCACCTGGATCAGACCCACGGCTTTTTCAACGGCAGCAGCGTCTTTTTGGCGGTGGCCGGCAAAGAGCTTGAGCCGCTGGAGCTGGAAATTCAGCCTCCCAAAGAGGAAGCCAACTGGCAGCTGGCAACAACCCTGAGTCGAACCGAAGGTGAAGAGTGGCAGTTCGGCCGTTTCAGCGCCGCCAACTATGATGAGCTTATCGACCATCCAGTGGAGATGGGCACCTTTACCCACGGCAGCTTTGAAGCCTGTGGCGTGCGCCATGATGTGATACTGACCGGGCGTCACCGCTGCCACATGCCCAGGCTGCTTGACGATCTCAAGGCTATTTGCGAAAGCCAGATCCGTCTCTTCGGTGAAGCGCCGTTTGAGCGCTACCTGTTTATGACCCAGGTATTGGGCAATGGCTTTGGAGGACTGGAACACAGAGCCTCCACCGCCCTGCACTGCTCCCGTAAGGATCTGCCGCTGAGTATGGAGATGCCGGTCAACAAGGATTACCGCACTTATCTGTCGCTCTGCAGTCACGAATACTTCCACAGCTGGAACGTCAAACGCATTAAGCCTGCCAGCTTTATTCCCTATGCGCTGGAGGCTGAGAGCTACACCCGTCAGCTGTGGGCTTATGAAGGTATCACTTCCTACTATGATGACCTGATGACACTCAGAGCCAACAGGATTTCCAATGAGCAATATCTGGAGATGTTATCCCAGACCATGACCCGGGTGTATCGCATGCCGGGCAGGCAGTTGCAGAGCCTGACAGAATCAAGCTTCAATGCCTGGACCAAGTTCTACAAACAGGATGAAAACGCCGCCAACGCCATCGTCAGCTATTACACCAAGGGAGCTTTGTTTGCCCTGTATCTGGACTTGACTCTGAGACTGGAAACCCAGGGAAAATACACACTGGATAACCTGATGCAAAAGCTGTGGCAGGCCTTTGGCAGCCAGGGGATAGGCACTGAAGATGACTCTCATCGCCGCCTTTATGAGGAGCTGCTTGGCCGGGATGCCAGCGCAGAATTTGCCTTTCTGGATAATACCCAAGAGTTGCCACTGGCGCCCCTGCTGGCGCAATTCGGAATCGAGATGCAGCTTCGCAGTGCCCAAAGCGCTCAGGATCAGGGCGGCGGGGATGTTGAGGGGCAAAAAATCGGCTTCGGAGCCCGCTACAAGGCTGAAGCCCTGGGGTTAAGGATTGTGAGTGTGACCAACGGCAGCGCGGCTCACAGCGCCGGGCTCGCGCCTCAAGACCTGCTGATTGCCGCCAATGGTCTGCAGGTCGGCGCTCAATTTGAAAATGAACTGCAACAATATGAGCCCGGCGATAATCTGGAGCTGCACTTCTTCCGCCGTGATGAACTGATGACAGGCCAACTGCCTATCAACCCGGCGGCAATAGATACTGTGTCACTCAAGCTCACCGATCCAGCCAAAGCCAAGGCCTGGCTGGGTTAAGAGCCTTGACTCTCGGCCACATCGGCCATCAAGTGACGCTGGGCCCAGGCCATCACCTGGGCTCGATTGTTTACATTCAGTTTGCCAAACATCCGATAAAGATGGGTCTTGACTGCAGACGACAACAACAGGCATTCATACTCCACCCTTTTCGGGATAATACAGTAACGCCACTTTGTGAACGCGATTCCTGGCGACCTGTCTAAGAATCTTATAGCCCAAGGCCGACTCCACTGTAGCCAAATTCAACAATAGAATGTCGACATCAGCTCCGTCAACAGAGCAGATCTGGCCCCCCCTGCCAATGCATCACATTAAACCTAGGCTGCCCTCAGCTAAAAACTCGAAACCTACATAGCCGGAACATGCGTATCAAAATAGACAACTGCTTGAAATGGAAGCACAGATCTCTACCAAAAACTCAAAATGAATAAGAGTTAACTGAACAAGCGCCGCTACAGACGTTAACATAAAGGGGTAAAACAGATCTGGGGGATCAAATATGCAAACAAATACTGCGGGCGAAGTGCGCCTGTCTCGCTATAAGGCCTGGGATCTTCCTACTCGCCTTTTTCATTGGATAAACCTGCTTTTGGTGCTGCTGATGATGACCATCGGCGGGGTAATGATGTTCAAATCTGACTTCGGGATCAGTGGTCTCGACGCCAAAATCGGCCTGAAGACACTGCACGTCTGGATAGGTTATGCCTTTGCCATCAACCTGGCATTCAGATTACTGTGGGGATTATTCGGCCCTATCAAAGCCCGTCTTGGTAAACTACTCCCCAAAAAAGGGGAATTGGCAGGCTATCGTGCAGCACTCAAGAAAGGCGAAAACCCACAATATCTCGGCCATAATCCGGCGGGCAAACTGGCGGTCATCGCTCTGTTTGGTCTGCTGACCCTGATTATGGTGACAGGTTTGGTGCGAGCCGGTACTGACATCTTCTATCCACCGCTGGGCGGCATGGTTCAGGAATATATCGCCGCCGATGGTGTTGAGCCTGCCAGCCTCAAACCCTATGATGACACAGGCGTTAATCCAGACAAAGCTGCAGCGATTAAGGGCGCCAAGGGCTTGGCAGGGAAAGTACATGTCTACAGCGTATATCTGTTGCTTCTCTTGATATTGCTGCACATAGTTGCAGTGATCCACGCCGAGCGTAAGCGTCAGCCCGGTATTATTTCTGCTATGTTTTCAGGCAATAAATATCTGCCAACAACGCCGGTAGATAAAGACTGACAGAGATCTTGGCTCACCATACAGGGCTCGAGATAAGCGCAAGCCAGAAACAATAACGCCGGCATCAAGCCGGCGTTGTCATTCGAGCGATATGCGCTTCTTACTTCAGAGTGCTTTCCGAAGTACGGCCATCATCGTGGCAGCTATCGCAGGTAGGCTTCTGACCTACATTCATGTCGTGGGGAGCGTGGCAGTCAGCACACATCAAAGCACCATCGTGTGGCTTGTGTACCGCGTCCATTTCTGCCAGCGAACCGTGACAGCTCTGACACTGTTCAAATTCATAGGCGCCGTCAGCTGAAGGTGAACCATCGGCATGACAGCTTTCACAGCCACCCATATCCGCGTGGAAATCTGACAGCTTCTGATCTTCTGCAAAAGCAGATGGTGACATGGCCAGTGCGGCCAAACCGGCACCGAACAACACACTCAAGAGTTTCTTGCTCACAATAATATCCTCCGATGATGACAGTCGAGCAAAGGTTCTTATGTCAGGTATGACCTTTGTCTCACTATCAGTAAATAGCACGACTTGGATTAACTTAGCCAAGCTTTTGCCAATTGGCAAACTAATTCTGAGTCGCCGCCACTTTAACAACTTGCGCAAAAGCAAAATGTGCGCTGAATCATGTAACCATCGGTTAATTACGGAATTTTACATTTCATTTACCTATAAACATCTGTATCAATAAGCGTTTCAAGCGCATAAAAAAGGAGACCAACAGGTCTCCTTTAGAGAAAGTATTGCTAAATTATCCGCGGTTTCTCAGCGCTTCGATACGCTTTTCAAGCGGTGGGTGACTCATAAAAAGTTCAGTCATTGAACGCTTACCGTTGATACCGAAGGCCGACATATTGGCCGGCATGGCTCCGGTTTCCGGCCCGGTGCGCAGACGTTCAAGGGCTGCAATCATCTTGTTCTTACCGGCAAGGCGAGCGGCACCTTCGTCGGCGCGGAACTCACGAATGCGCGAGAAGTATGCCACCACAATGGATGCCAGAATACCAAACAGCATATCCAGCACAAATACCACAGCCATGTAAGCGATAGTGCCCAGGCCTTCACCCTCTTCATCGTTGCTGGCAACAAAGTTATTGACGATACCGGCAACCACGCGGGCGGCGAAGATAACAAAGGTGTTCACCACGCCCTGGATCAGGGTCAGTGTCACCATGTCACCGTTAGCCACGTGGCTGACTTCGTGCGCCAGTACGGCTTCCACTTCATCGGCGCTCATACCGTAAAGCAAACCTGTACTCACGGCGACCAGAGAGTTGTTTTTACTTGGGCCTGTAGCAAAGGCGTTCAGTTCAGGCGATTGGTAGATGGCCACTTCCGGCATCTTAATCCCGGCCTGCTGCGCCTGACGGGCTACGGTCTCGAGCAACCAACGCTCTGTGTTGTCACGGGGCTGAGTGATCACCTCACAGCCCATGGTTTTCTTGGCCATCCATTTGGAAATCGCCAAGCTGATAAAGGCGCCACCGAAACCGAAGATCGCCGCAAACACCAGCAAGCCACCCATGGTTTGAGTATTGACACCCAAAATAGACATGACAATCGATGCCACCAGCAGGATGGCAAGGTTAGTCAAAATCAATAGAAATACACGCTTCATATCAGCTCCTGTAAGGTACCCTTGTACCGGAATTGCGTCATTGCAGACATAATATGTCCACCTGGCGGGAATTCAAGAGGAAAAAGGTAAATTATTGTTTAGCTTTCCTGCCCAAACGCCCCGGCTACGCAGAGGAAGCAGTCTAGGTAGACTTGATTAAATCAAACTTAATCAATTGCCAAGTGCGGCTTTTTAACGCGACCAAAAACAGCTGTGGCGATTGTTGAGTATAAAGGCTTTTTGTTACCATCAAACAACGCAAATCAATCAGAAGGACAGCGACGATTATGACAATAAATACTCTGCTGCTCAGCAGCTCCCGCGCTGGCGACACCCCCTACCTGGAACATGCCCTGCCCTATATTGAGCCCATGGCAGAAAAAGCCCGCAAGTGGATATTTATCCCTTACGCCGGTGTCAGCATGAGCTACGACAACTATCTGGAAGCCGTGGTTAATGGCCTGGCTCCATTGAGGCTGGATATCTCCTCTATTCATCAACATGGCGACCCCAAGCAAGCCATTCGCGATGCTGACGGCATTCTGGTTGGCGGTGGCAACACCTTCCACCTATTGCATGAATTGTACCGCTACGATCTGCTGCATCTGATCAAAGAGGAAGTCGCCGCTGGCAAACCTTATATCGGCTGGAGTGCAGGCTCAAATATTGCAGGCCTCAGCATACGTACCACCAATGATATGCCTATCATAGAGCCGCCGTCATTCAGTGCCCTTGGCCTGCTGCCACTGCAAATCAATCCGCATTACAGCAACTACAAGGCACCGGGTCACAATGGTGAAACCCGAGCCCAGCGTTTACTTGAGTTTACTTGTGTCGATCCCAAGACGCCGGTACTGGCCATCCAGGAAGGAAGCGCCCTGTTACTGCAGAACAATAAACTGAGTCTTTTGGGAGATAAGGAAGCTTATCTGTTCAGCGGTGTAGAGCAGGAGATCCCCGTGCCTGTAGGCAGTGATCTTTCCAATCTATTGAGCTAAAAAACCCCTCGGCCCTACGGGGCCTTGCTGCTTTTTAACTCCAGGGCTCAACCGGGCACTTTGGCCAGCAGAGGGCTCAAATCCAGGTGCTGAGACATGGCCTCGGCACTGGGATGAGCCAGATGCGGCACCACTCCCAATAGCGGCGCCTGCATCAAGTCTTTAAGGCTGGTCAGGTTTTCATCGAAGCGACTCATATCGGCTTCGGCGCGATTGGCCACCCAACCGGCAATTTCAAGCCCATCGGCGCGGATCACTTCCTGGGTCAACACGGCATGATTAAGGCAGCCAAGCTTCATTCCCACCACCAGAATCACAGGTAGAGCCAGCCCCTGCACCGCTTCCGATAAGAAACGCCCCTCCCCCAAAGGCAAACGCCAACCGCCGGCCCCTTCTATCAGGCAGAAATCAGCCATGGCAAACTGGGTAAAATCCAGCGCCGCCAGTACCGCCTCTGGGCTGATATCCAGGCCGAGATCGGCGGCAGCAATATGAGGGGCAATCGCCGGCTCAAAACTGAAAGGATTTACCTTGTCGTACTGCAGTTTCAGAGTGGATTCATCCATCAAGGCCAGGGCGTCCGGGTTTCTCAGCCCGTAAGGAGTGTTATGGCAACCCGAGGCCAGAGGTTTGACCCCCAAGGTTTTCAAGCCATGCTCGACTCGTGCCTTATGCAGCAGAGCGGCTCCGACCTGAGTCTTGCCACTGTCGGTATCTGTACCTGTTACAAAAAAAATCATCGCTGAACTACCCCTACAGCCAAAACATCAATGGTTATTTTCGAGCCTGAACCATTACTATCCTGTATGTCAGCGGCAATCCCTTGTCCGTTCTAAGGACCTCGGCCTGCCCGTTAAGTGTATGCCAAAAACCCTTTCCCTTGAGCCCGGCGCCTGAGTTTTTGTCGGCGCCGACTGAAGCGCCGACCCCCTTGATGGAGTAAAGCAATTCCCTGAGATTGGCAAAGTGGCACTGGAAGGTGCGGCTTTGCGTGTGCAAGCTCTGCCAGGGATGCTGGCCCAGCGCTTGCTCTAACATATCCTCGGCTGCAAACACCTTGACTCGCAGCCCCAACGTCTGTAATTCGGGCAAACTGCCCCGGGCCACTATGGCAAGGCGCGCCGAGCCGCCCGGGCGCATGACCCGAAAAATCTCCGCCAAGGCGGCCGGAATATCGCCGCACCACTGCAGCGCCAGGTTGGAATAAACCGCATCAAAGCTGTTGTCGCCAAAGGGAAGCTGCTCGGCATCGCCACAAACAGCCTGATAATCCGGGAAATTTCCCTTCAGCTGCTTGAGCATTCCGCTGGCGATATCCAGGGCGGTCACGCTTTGGGGGCCGAGCGTGGCAAAAGCCGTGCCCGGACCTGCACCTATATCCAGCAGTTTTCCTGAGTGTGGGCAATCGTCCCAGTCAAGTAAGGCTTCGGCCGTCAGACGCTGCACCCTATTGTGGCGCTCATAAGCGCTTGCCGCCTTGGAAAAGCGCCCGGCGACGTCACCAAGCGGCACGGATTGCACCAGGCCTGAGCGACTGGCCAGAGGCTGATGACATATGTTGCTCATGCTATCAGCTCCGTCAGTGCCGAGGCCAAGGCCAGTATATCCTGCTCCCTGTGCTCGGCGCTCAGGGTAATACGCAGTCTGGCACTGCCTTGGGGGACTGTGGGTGGCCGAATCGCCCCCACCAGGAAACCGCGTTCCAGAAGCCTTGCCGCCAGCGCCATACACTTGCCACTCTCACCCACCAACAAAGGTTGAATTGGCGACTCAGATGGCATCAAGGAGATCCCCGCCGCTTGGCAGCTACGGCGAAACAAAGCGATATTGGCGTTGAGGCGCTCGAGCAAGGGCTCTTGCTGGATCAGCTCCAGAGCCTCGAGCACCCCCATACAGCAGGCGGGTGACAGCGCGGTGGAATAGATATATTCACGGGCATTGGCCACCAGATAGTCTATCAATTCCTGCGAGCCCACAATCGCCGCGCCCTGACCACCGAGCGCCTTGCCAAAGGTCACCAAACGGGCAAATACAGGCAGGGATGAAGACTCAAATAGACCAAAGCCGTGGGCATCATCGAGAATAAGCGGGCTGCCGTGCTCTTGGCACAAGTGGCTCAATTTACCGAGCGGCGCCCTGTCGCCATCCATGCTGAACACGGTTTCAGTGAGCACTGCGCTGCCGGGATGCCGGGCCAAAAGCGCTGTGGCAGCCGCCATATCGTTATGGGCAAAACGCCGTATTTTGGCCTTTGAGTCGCGCAGGCCATCTATCATGGAGGCGTGCACCAATTTGTCGGCAATCACTGTATCTTCGGCGCTAAACAGGGTTTTCATCAGCGCAGTGTTGGCGGCAAAACCACAGCTGAACAGTAACGCCGCTTCTGCACCGAGCGCCCGGCACAGACCTTGTTCCAGCTTGAGATGCGCCTCGCTGTAACCCGAAACCAGAGGTGAAGCGCCGCTGCCGCAGCCATAGATCTCTGCGCCTTTGGCAAGCGCAGAGATGACCTTGGGATGACGGGCCAGGCCCAGATAATCATTGGCGGCAAAATCCAGCAATGGTTTGCCTGTGGCTTGGGCTTGGGCAACAGGATGTAATAGTCGCTCACGGCCGGGCGCTGCAGCGAAGCAGCATCTTTGCCTGAGCAAGCCGCCGCGCGCAAGCTCCTCACGGCGGCGGGCCATTTTGTCGAGCAATGAGGTCAAGTTACAGGGCTCCGGCGTCGTAAAACTGTCCCTGAGCCTTGTTATTGATAGCCTCTGCCTTGGCCGCGGCGCGGGCTATTTCGGCGCCCTCTTCCTCGACCGTGGCGGCCTTGCCCTGCTCCGGGGTCAATCCCAGACGGCGGAACAGGCTCATATCGTCATTTTCTTCCGGGTTAGTGGTGGTCAACAGCTTGCAACCATAGAAAATCGAGTTGGCGCCGGCAAAGAAACACATGGCCTGCAGCTCATCTGTCATACTTTCACGCCCGGCCGACAAGCGTACCCGTGACAAAGGCATCATGATTCTGGCCACGGCTATGGTGCGCACAAACTCCAGTGGATCCAGGTCGTCCAGGCTGTCCAGCGGCGTACCGGCCACCTTGACCAACATATTGATAGGCACAGAGTCGGGATGTTGCTCCATATTAGCCAACTGCTGCAGCAAGCCCGCCCTGTCGGTGGCCTGCTCGCCCATACCGACAATCCCGCCGGAGCATACCTTCATACCGGCGGCGCGCACATTGGCCAAGGTGTCCAATCGCTGCTGATAGGTGCGGGTGGTGATGATATCACCATAGTATTCCGGCGAGGTATCCAGGTTATGGTTGTAGTAATCCAGCCCGGCTTCGGCCAGCTCGTTGGCCTGGTTTTCGCTGAGCATACCCAGGGTCATACAGGTTTCCATCCCCAGGGATTTAACCTCCTGCACCATCTGCTTGAGATAAGGCATATCGCGCTCATGCGGGTTACGCCAGGCGGCTCCCATGCAGAAGCGGGTCGCACCGGCGGCCTTGGCACTTCTGGCCTCTGTCAGTACCTTTTCCATCTCCAGCAGACGCTCTTTTTCCAATCCTGTGTCGTAGCGGGCGCTCTGGGGGCAATATTTGCAATCTTCCGGACAGGCCCCCGTCTTGATTGACAACAGACGACTGACCTGAACTTCATTGGGATTGAAATGGGTTCTGTGCACGCTGTGGGCACGAAACAACAAATCATTCATAGGCAGGGCAAAGAGGGCTTCAACCTCTTCGCGGCGCCAGTCATGGCGCAGCTCTGTATTGGACATATTCTGTGTTACCTGAGTCTGATCTATTTGTTGCTGAAGCCGATTTTGCCGATTAATCCTTCGGGGTTCCGGGTTCAGTTGGCTGCTTGAAGGCCTGAATTATTTTCGTTAGCATACCCGCGACACTCTCACTGTCAACGCCAACCAGTTGCACAGGTTTACCTTTGGTTAATATATGAGCATAGATTATTGTTTTGACCGTCAGCACATCTGGCATCCCTACACTTCCATGAGCCACACCCTACCCGTTTATGGGGTCAAAGCCGCCGAGGGCGTTCGCCTGACGCTGGAGGATGGTCGTGAGCTTATCGACGGCACCAGCTCCTGGTGGGCCTGCGTTCATGGTTACAGCCACCCGGCAATTCTCGGCGCCATGGAAGAGCAACTCAAACGCCTGAGTCATGTGATGTTCGGAGGGATCACCCATGAGAGCGCCATCGAACTGTGTCGCCAGCTCATCAATATCACCCCGGAGCCGCTGACCAAGGTGTTTCTGGCTGACTCAGGCTCCATTGCGGTGGAAGTGGCGCTGAAAATGGCGCTGCAGTACTGGCAAGGACAAAACAAGACTGAGAAAAACCGCATCATGACGGTCAAGCAGGGCTACCATGGCGACACGTTCGCCGCCATGAGCGTCTGCGACCCGGAGGGCGGCATGCACACCATGTTTGGTGACAATGTGGCCCGGCAACTGTTTGCCCCGGCGCCGAGCACACCCTTCGGTGAAGCCGCTAAAGCAGATGACATCGCCGGACTCGAGGCCATGCTGGCCGAGCACGGCACGCAAACCGCCGCGCTGATCCTCGAGCCCATAATGCAAGGTGCCGGTGGCATGTGGTTTTACAGCGCCGACTATCTCAAGGCGGCAAGAGCCCTGTGCGACAAGTACGATGTGCTGCTGATCCTGGATGAAATCGCCACAGGTTTTGGGCGCACAGGTAAGCTGTTTGCCTGCGAACATGCCGACATAGCACCGGACATCATGTGTGTCGGCAAGGCGCTCACCGGCGGCTATATCAGTCTGGCGGCGACGCTGTGCAGCGATAAAGTGGCGGCGGGCATAGACAGCTCCCCTGCCGGCGTATTTATGCATGGGCCAACCTTTATGGCCAATCCTCTGGCCTGTAGCGCCGCCCGCGCCAGCCTGGCCCTGCTGGCAAGCGGTGAGTGGCAAGCTCAGGTCAAGGCCATTGAAACTCAGCTTAAACAGGAACTGGCACCGGCAGCGGCCCTGCCGGGAGTCAAAGCGGTACGGGTGCTTGGCGCCGTTGGCGTACTGGAGATGCACAGACAGGTCAATACCGCGGCGCTGCAGGCCGAATTTGTTGCCCGTGGCGTGTGGATCCGCCCCTTTGGTAAACTCATCTATATCATGCCGCCCTATGGTATCAGCGCAGAAGAGCTGAGCTGCCTGAGCCGGGCCATGCTGGAAGTGGCCGCACTGACGAGCGAGCATGCAGCAGATGACAGCGCCTTCGTCAGCCACGGCTGAGCCTAGAACACCTCAACTCTACTCAGGACAGCAAAAAAAGCGGCTCAAATGAGCCGCTTTGTCTTGAGGTAAACCAAGCCTTGCAGGGAATGTTTACTCAATAAAACACTAATTAGAACTTATGGTACTTATCGATACCAAAGGTTCTGCCTGTGTCATGACAAGTCGCACAGGATTCGGCACTTGGCTGCTTGAACCACTCAACAGCCGGGATATCCACACTGATATCACCGCCATTTTGACTCATATGCGCCTTGGCTGAATCACTGGTGTGGCAGGCATAACAGTTTGCGGTGACCGGGCTGGTCATCTTGCTGCCGGGCTCCAGAATATACTGGTTGGGCACAGCGGCCAGCGACAGGCCATCCTGGTGACAGGCCACACAACTGCTGGCCGGAGCTATGGCTGCGGCGCCGTTGGCTTTTCCTGTCTGACTCCAGTTGCCATCGGCATCCTGAGCCACTTCACCGACAGTTGCCCCCTTGCCCCAGTGCCAGCTGTGGATCATGGGACCGAAGCCGGCACCATAATCGGCGCTGGTACGGGCCATTCCGTTGCCGTGACAAGCGATACAACCCTTACCACCGTTATCGAACTCACCGTTCTTGTGGAAGGCAGTCACATCGTTATGACAGGTAATGCAGCTGCTGTCGGCCACCACCTGACGCCGATCAAAGCCGGAGATCTTGCTGCCATCGGCCGGATTGACGACATCTGAGTAAGCTGTGAAGGAGACCCCCATGGAGCCGTCATAACCATTGGCACGAATGCGATCGCGAGTTTGACCACGCACCTTGCCATCATACGCCTGCCAACCTTCGCTGGAGAAAGTCACCCGCGCCGAGAACATATAACCGGCATTCTCATAACCTGCGGCTATGTTGGCCGCCGCATAACACACAGTGCGGGTACCATCGGCATTGTCCGTCTTGGTTTCTGAGTTACGGGCGCCCGGGCGGCCCACCAGGCCATGGTTGTCATAGGCATGCAGATATGCGCCGGCATAGACTATCGGCTTGGCGGCAACATAACCGGCGTCGGCAGGGTCGGCATTATAGTTGTTGCCGATATTGACCAGATTACCCTCATTATCCTTGACACTAATGGTAGAACACCAACCACCGGCACCATCGGATTCAGGGGTAGAAAGTTCAACTGTGTAAGCCGCACGTAGCGCTTGCAACTTGGTGATCCCGGCTTTCTGCTCATGCAGCTCACGGAAATCCAGGCCATTTGAAGGCACTATATCGCCTATCGGGGTTCCTTCTTTACCATGGCAATCGATACAACCAGGGCCGGTAAAGTTGCTGTTAATAGGCGCATCTGTATGACAACTGCTGCAGTTGAGCACGCTGAAGTCTTTGCTGAACTCCCTGTGATTGATATGACCTATCTTGGATAAGGTATTGCTGGCATAACCACCGATAGAGAATCCCTCATCGTTGGTCACTGTCTTGCTGACTGAGCCATGACAAACCAAACAGCCGGCAATAAAATCTACTTCACCGTCCATGCCTTCAGCCACATATCCGGCGTGACGACGTGGGCTCTGGGAGTAATCCACGTGACAGGCATAACAGGCTTCAGTGGTAGTGCTGAATTGACCATCCGGCTTATTGACAACCAATGCCTTGGAACGGGCAATGGCATCATTACCGCCAACACGCAGCCAAACAATACCCTCAGTAGCCGCATTAACGCCCGCCATCGGCGCTTCAAATATATAATGTCCATCATCAACTTGAGTTAACTTGGCACCTTCTGTCGCCTGAGTGACTGCGCCACCGATATGAACATTGTCCTCTACATTATTAATAGGGTTTTCGTCCCGGTTAAGAATAAAACCTTTGGCAGTCAAAGCAGCCACTTTTGCCTGAACATCGGTAAGGTCATTAATTAAATTACCATTTTCATCTGTCACTTCGAACTCGTAGGTAATTGTCCCCTCGCCCAAAGTGTAATTAATCACTTTAACTTGGGTTTCAACCGATTGGGTTACAGGAGGATTTGTCCCGGGTTTTCCCGGTTCCCCCGGTTTCCCTGGCTCGCCCGGCGCACCGTCTCGACCGTCATCACCATCACTGCAGCCTGCAAGCAGTATCGCCATCACCATCAAAGCAACTCTTTTCTTTTTCAATATGGTCATCTTTCTCTCCTGCCCAAGCACAGGCATACTGTTTGCTCGGCCGTTATTTTATGGCGAACAATCTCGACTCCCGAAACTTAAGCGAAAGTTATAATAATGATTAAGGGGGTCTATCCTGACCCGCGGAAATAATATGACCAAAAATAAAACAAAAGAGTGACCAAAGACACAAGATATAACAAGGAAACAAATTAATACGAATATAATTATTAAAACAACCTTAAAAACAAAACAATATTAACCACTGCCTTTATTTTAAATAAGAGTCAACTCGGCTATTTCTTTAGTAGAACCATTTTATACCGATATATTGCAATTTCTGAAATCAGGCATTTTAATTTCCATCAAGAAGTTATTCTTCAATTGTTTGAAATTGGCTGGCCATTCTTTGAATGGATTTAAGACTAACACCATGTTTATTTCGCTTGGCACATTCATGCAGATGTGTTTTGCTGCGTACATCGCCAATTTGCTGAATATGCACCCGATAACCCAAGGCCTTCGCAGCCGCTTGATAGGCAGCGAACTCCCACAGCGCCATGTTGGTATTATCACAGATAACCACAGGCACACCCGTTGCCAACGCCTCTATGAAGCGACTCAGATTAAGCTGATGAAATTCCGCTAAACGCGCAGCATCGAAAAAATAACGATCATTTCGATAAAAGAAACTGTCGGTTGAGCAAAGGCCCTTTTCAGTAATACTCTGTACAAGCTCTACAGATAGCTCCTGGATAAACTGCCGAACCCAGTAGGATTTGCCACTACCGGGCAGACCGCGCATGATGATCGCCAAGCGACTGTTACCATCGATAGTACGGGGCTCAGGCATCAGTTATGGCCGGTTTGGTTACAAATAGACTGACCCGCAAGGATACGCTCCACCAATGGCGGTACCATCTCACTGGCCTTTCCTTGCAAATGGATCTGAAACTGGCTGTGTCTGTCTGCCGGCATCAGATTGACCTCAACGGTGAGCGCACCATGATGATTGGCGCTGTCGACAAAACCGGCAGCGGGATAGACAGTGCCAGAAGTGCCAATGGCAATAAAAAGATCGCAGTGATCCAGCGCATCGTGAATTCTATCCATTCCCAGAGGCATTTCACCGAACCAAACCACATGAGGCCGCAATCGCTGCGCCGGTATACAGCAGGTGCAGGTATTCTCCGGCCCGAAGGGGTCGTGCAATGTAAAAGTTTGCCTCGAGCGCGGACAACGCCCCTTGGAAAGCTCACCGTGCATATGCAGCAAGCGCCTGGATCCAGCTCTCTCGTGGAGATCGTCTATGTTTTGGGTGACAATAAGCAGCTCACCTTCAAATTCCTGCTCGAGGCGAGAGAGCGCCGTGTGGGCGGCGTTGGGTTCTATATTGCCCGAGTGCAGCTGTTGCCAACGACCATTGTAAAAATGTTCAACCAGTTCAGGGTCACGTTCATAACCTTCAGGAGTGGCCACATCCTCGATATGATGTTCTTCCCACAGACCATCTTGATCCCTGAAGGTACGTAAACCGGACTCAGCAGAGATCCCGGCGCCGGTTAAAATCACGATTCGACGATGCATCTGGTATCCTTTTGTTTTTCTGCCATCCTGCCAATAGCGACTCAACAGCGCAATTATGCCTTGGTATAACCATACAAAATGTATGCTTAAATTGCTTGTTTTTATTCAAAATTATGCCGATTATAGCTAAGTTGCCCCACAGAAGTACCAAAAGCCGGATCAGAGGTTTAAGTTTTAGAACAGTACACATATAATGGGGTCTATTATCCACGGACGAACCTATGTGTAATACCAAGGGTTCTGCAATCAAGAGATTAGCCATGACAGATGGAAATCAAGCGCTGAAAAAAGCGGGTTTGAAAATCACCCTGCCACGAGTCAAAATCCTGGAGCTGATGCAAGAACCGGAAAACCAGCATATCAGTGCCGAAGACTTATATAAGAAATTGCTGGATATCGGCGAAGAGATAGGTTTAGCTACCGTTTATCGGGTATTAAATCAGTTTGACGATGCCGGTATTGTCAGCCGTCACCACTTCGAAAGTGGTAAAGCCGTATTTGAACTCTCCACCCAACATCATCACGATCACCTGGTATGCCTGAGCTGTGGCAAAGTGATCGAGTTTTCCGATGACCTTATAGAACGTCGTCAGCATGAAATTGCCATGCGTCACAATATCAAGCTCACCAATCACAGCCTCTACCTCTATGGTGTCTGCACCAACGACAAGTGCGATCACGGCCAAGAGTGATAATTAAAAAAACCAGCGCCAAGCGCTGGTTTTTTATTGTCGGTAATCTTGGAATTACCAATTCAAAGCCAAAGGCTCACCCTTCTTCCTTGGGCAGGCATGATTGAAAAGCATCGGGTCCGCATAACAAAGGAAACGATTATTGGCGAAAAGCCGAAATAACCAGTCTCCCTCTTCTGCAAACTGCGCCGGAGGCGTCAGATTACTCACATGCTTGGGTTCCAGACCGGCAAACTGCATCAGCTTGTCGGCATCATGTTCACTGATCAACTGTGGATCCGCCGGTAATTTACCGCTGCCGGCAGAAAAACCATTGTGGACAAAGTACTGCTTCATCTTTATCTCCTTTCCCTGTCGTTGGTGCATTTCGAATGACCTAAAGATCTGTCACTCTCGTGTCCGTCCAAAGCCTTACCGGCTCCGGCGCCTAGCGGTGAAAATCACCTGAACGTTCCGGTTGATAGATGATCTCTTCAATCCGCACTTTCACCATGCCGCCACCCGGACCCGGCCATTCGATTTCATCCCCCTGAGCCAAGCCCAACAGGGCACCGCCAACAGGTGCCAAAATCGAAATTTTACCGGCACTACCATCGGCATCTTTTGGATAAACCAGGCGCAAGGTGAACTCTTCATTGGAGGAAGACATACGAAAACGAACTTCAGAGTTCATGGTTACCACATTATCCGGCATCTCCTTGGATGGCCTGATTTCTGCCCGCTCCAGTTCAGCCTCGAGTGCTTGATGGCCGGGAAAGGCATTCGCCGGCAATGACTCCAGCAAACGCTCCAGGCGATCCATATCCACTTCAGAAATTACGATATTAGGTTGTGTACTCACAGCAATCCTCTACTTTTCAGAAAAGCCGCCTGAGCGGCCCCACATCGGGTCATCCCTTCCCCCATTGAGGGTTGACGCCAATACCCAATCGCTGAAAATCGCCTGACAGGCGTTTCAGACAAATTCAGCTTGATCTTCGGACGCTTTCGCCCCCGAATTGCACTTCAGCGCCGCATTGGGCTAACCAATACGGCGCTGAAATGGTGTTAACACGACATCAAACCCTCTGAGTTGACTCGGATACCCGCGTCAGTGGCTGTCTTGGCGCAGCCCACTACTCGGCTCCAGATAACAACAAACCGACAACCCCAAGAGGGATGATTGATAACAATTTGAATTTTTTATATTTTTAGCGCATTAATGCACCAAGACTCCCCGAAGGAATAACCAGACCCCAATCTAACCTTTTCCCAATCAAATATCCAGCCGGGGGCATCAGAGCTTCATCACAGCAGCCAATAAAAAAGGCGCCTCTCGGCGCCTTTTGTGAGCTTAACGACTGTGCTTACCAGCCGGTCTTCTCACGCAGCGCGCTGCCGATTTCGGCCAGCGAGCGTACGGTAGTCACGCCTGCGGCTTCCAGAGCAGCGAACTTGTCGGCGGCAGTACCCTTACCACCGGCAATAATGGCGCCTGCATGGCCCATACGCTTACCTGCTGGTGCTGTCACACCGGCAATGTAAGAAACCACTGGTTTGGTGACGTTGGCCTTGATGTAAGCCGCCGCTTCTTCTTCGGCAGTACCACCGATTTCACCTATCATCACTATGGCCTCAGTCTGAGGATCGTTCTGGAACATTTCCAGTACGTCGATGAAGTTGGTACCAGGGATTGGGTCACCACCAATGCCGACACAGGTAGACTGGCCGAAACCTTCGTCAGTAGTCTGCTTAACGGCTTCGTAAGTCAGAGTACCGCTGCGGGAAACGATACCCACTTTACCCGGCTTGTGGATGTGACCTGGCATGATGCCTATTTTACATTCGCCTGGAGTGATAACGCCTGGGCAGTTAGGGCCAATCATGCGCACGCCGGTTTCTTCCAGCTTCACTTTCACCTGCAGCATATCCAGAGTTGGGATACCTTCGGTGATACATACGATCAGCTCGATGCCGCCATCTATGGCTTCCAGGATAGCGTCTTTACAGAAAGGCGCAGGTACATAGATAACAGATGCAGTGGCGCCGGTGGCGGCAACAGCATCTTTCACAGTGTTAAATACTGGCAAGCCCAAGTGAGTGGTGCCGCCTTTACCTGGAGACACACCGCCGACCATTTGAGTACCATAGGCAATCGCCTGCTCAGAATGGAAAGTACCCTGACCGCCGGTGAAACCCTGGCAGATAACCTTGGTATCTTTGTTGATTAAAACAGACATTATTTGCCCTCCGCAGCTTTAACTACTTGCTGAGCAGCGTCGGTCAGACTTGTAGCAGCAATGATATCCAAACCTGATTCGGCCAGTACTTTAGAGCCCAGCTCGGCATTGGTACCTTCCAGACGCACAACCACAGGCACTTTCACACCGACTTCTTTCACTGCACCGATAATACCTTCGGCGATCATGTCACAACGCACAATACCACCGAAGATGTTCACCAGAACGGCCTTCACATTGCTGTCAGACAGAATGATCTTGAAGGCTTCGGCAACACGTTCTTTGGTCGCGCCGCCACCTACGTCGAGGAAGTTGGCTGGCTTGCCACCGTGTAGGTTAACGATATCCATGGTACCCATGGCCAGACCGGCACCGTTTACCATGCAACCTACGTTACCGTCCAGAGCCACATAGTTCAGTTCAAACTTGGCTGCGTGGGCTTCACGTGGGTCATCTTGAGAAGGATCATGCATGTCTTTGATCTTTGGCTGACGGAACAAAGCGTTACCATCTACGCCAATCTTGCCGTCCAGACAGTGCAGGTTGCCTTCGGTGGTGATCACCAGAGGGTTGATCTCCAGCAGGGCAAAGTCATGCTCCAGGAACATGGTCGCCAGACCCATAAAGATCTTGGTGAACTGCTTGATTTGAGTTGGGTTCAGACCCAGCTTGAAGCCAAGGTCACGCGCCTGGTAAGGCTGAGGACCTGTGATAGGGTCGATAATGGCTTTGTGGATCAGCTCAGGGGTCTCTTCAGCCACCTTTTCGATTTCCACACCACCTTCGGTAGAAGCCATAAACACGACGCGGCGAGTGCCACGGTCGACAACGGCACCCAGATAGAGTTCGTTGGCGATATCAGTGCAGCTTTCAACCAAAATCTTGGCAACCGGCTGACCTTTTTCATCAGTCTGATAAGTGACCAGATTCTTGCCCAGCCAATGTTCGGCAAAGGCTCTGATCTCTTCTTTGTCGCCAGTGACTTTAACGCCACCTGCCTTACCGCGGCCGCCAGCGTGCACCTGGCACTTGACTACCCACATGTTTCCGCCAATGCGACCGGCTGCTTCAACAGCTTCCTGAGCTGTGTCACAAGCATAGCCTTCTGACACTGGTAAACCATATTCGGCAAATAGGGCTTTTGCCTGATACTCATGCAAATTCATGATGATCTATCCGTATACTACGTTTTAAATCCAACCGGCCCCGAAGGGCCAGTCACGAGGTTATTGTCTGGCGGCGCTTACAAGTCCAGCAGCAGACGAGTTGGGTCTTCCAGCAGATCCTTAATGGTCACCAGGAAGCCAACTGACTCACGACCATCAATAATGCGATGGTCATATGAGAGAGCAAGGTACATCATGGGCAGGATTTCCACCTGGCCATTGACTGCCATTGGGCGATCCTTGATGGCATGCATGCCGAGGATTGCGCTTTGTGGCAGGTTAAGAATAGGCGTCGACATCAAGGAGCCAAACACACCACCGTTGGTCACAGTGAAGTTACCACCTGTCATATCTTCCACTGTCAACTTGCCGTCACGGCCCTTGATAGCCAGTTCGCGAACCGCTTTCTCGATATCGGCCAGGCTCATGGTATCTGTGTCGCGCAGCACAGGCGTTACCAGGCCACGAGGCGTGGAAACGGCGATGCTGACATCGAAGTAGTTGTGGTACAGGATGTCGCTGCCATCGATAGAAGCGTTGACTTCAGGATAACGCTTCAGCGCTTCGGTTACGGCTTTCACATAGAAAGACATAAAGCCAAGACGGATGCCGTGTTTCTTCTCAAAGACTTCCTGATACTTCTTACGGATGTCCATGATAGGCTTCATGTTGACCTCGTTGAAGGTGGTCAGCATGGCGGTGGAGTTCTTGGCTTCCAGCAGACGAGTGGCGATAGTCTTGCGAAGACGCGTCATAGGTACACGCTTCTCACTGCGATCGCCCGCCAGAGTCACAGGTGCTGTGGCAGCAGCGGCAGGCTTGGCAGAGCCTGACTTAACAAAGGCTTCCACATCTTCTTTGGTGATACGACCACCCACACCTGTGCCCTTGATTTGAGCCGCGTCCAGGTTGTGTTCGGCGATCAGGCGACGTACTGATGGGCTCAGGGCATCGTTGCCTTCTGCCGCGGCTTCTTCAGCCTTAGGCACAGCGGCTTCGGCCTGCTCTTTGCTCACTTCCTGACCGGCAACCGCGCCGGCAACGAAGTTGGCGATAACCTGCTCGGCCAGGACGGTATCCCCTTCCTGGAACAACAGTTCGCTGATCTGGCCATCTTCGGGTGCTACAACTTCCAACACCACTTTATCTGTTTCAATATCAACCAGGTTCTGATCACGGGAAACCGGCTCACCAGGCTTAACGTGCCAAGTGGCGATAGTCGCGTCGGCAACAGATTCGGGCAGTACAGGTACCTTGATTTCGATACTCATGGAAAGCTTTCCTTTTTGTATAAATTTCTATTACTTCAGTTTTAATGCGCTAGTGATCAGTGATTCCTGCTGATGCGTATGCAACTCAGGATAGCCACAAGCCGGCGCTGCAGAGGCGTCACGGCCAGCGTAGCTGAGCTGGGCACCTTTTGGAATGGCTGCCCAGAAGTGATGCTGGCTGCAATACCAGGCACCTTGGTTCTGAGGCTCTTCCTGACACCAAACAAAGTCGGTCACATGCTGATAATCTTTCAGGGCAACTGCCATCTCTTCGTGTGGGAAGGGATACAACTGCTCTACCCTCACCAGAGCGACATTATCGATATTCTCTTTGCGGCGACGTTCCAGCAGCTCGTAGTAAACCTTACCGCTACAGAACACCACGCGATCGACCTTGGCGGCATCCAGAGTATCGATTTCACCGATAACGTTCTGGAATTGACCGTTGGCCAGCTCGTCCAGGGAAGACACTGCCAGCGGGTGACGCAGCAGCGACTTGGGAGACATAACCACCAGCGGACGACGCATTGGACGCACTACCTGACGACGCAGCATGTGATAGACCTGAGCCGGTGTCGAAGGCACACACACTTGCATATTGTGATTGGCGCACAGTTGCAAGAAACGCTCCAGACGAGCACTTGAGTGCTCAGGCCCCTGACCTTCATAACCGTGTGGCAGCAACATGGTCAAACCGCACAGACGGCCCCACTTCTGCTCACCGGATGACAGGAACTGGTCAATCACCACCTGGGCACAGTTGGCAAAGTCACCGAACTGGGCTTCCCAGATAGTCAGGCCGCCTGGCTCAGCTGTGGCGTAACCGTATTCGAACGCAAGCACTGAGGCTTCAGACAACACTGAGTCGGTGATGTCGATAGGGCCCTGCTCTTCGGCCACATGGCGCAGCGGCAGATAAGTCGTGCCATCGTTCTGGTTGTGCAGCACGGCGTGGCGATGGAAGAAGGTGCCACGACCCGAGTCCTGACCCGTGATCCTGACTCTTTGCTTGTCTTCGAGGATGCTGGCATAGGCCAGAGTCTCGGCAAAGCCCCAGTCCATTAGCTTCTCGCCTTTGGCCATGGCGACGCGGTCGTTGTATATTTTGGCAACCCGTGAGTGCAGCTTATGGCTCTCCGGCACATAACTTATCTTGTCGGCCAGATTCTGCAGACGTTCGCGGGTCATGCCGGATTCAAAAGACTCATCCCACTCGCGGTTCAAATAAGGAGTCCAGTCCACAGTGTGCAGCGTCATTGGACGCCACTCTTTGACCACACAATCCCCTTGATCCAGCGCATCACGATAGTTATTGATCATGGCGGTGACATCGTCGGCCGCAATGCTGTTCTCGGCAATCAACTTGTCGGCGTAGATCTTACGTGGCGTTGGGTGCTTCTTGATCTTGGCGTACATCAGTGGCTGAGTCGCACTGGGCTCATCGGCCTCGTTGTGGCCGTGACGGCGATAACATACCAATTCGATAACCACATCGCGCTTGAAGGTGTTGCGGTAATCCACAGCCAACTGAGAGACAAAAGCCACGGCCTCAGGATCGTCGGCATTAACATGGAAAATCGGCGCCTGCACCATCTTGGCGATATCGGTACAGTATTCGGTAGAACGCACATCCTGGTGGTTGGAGGTAGTAAAGCCCACCTGGTTATTGACCACGATGCGGATAGAGCCGCCAACTTTAAAGCCGCGGGTCTGAGACATGTTGAATGTCTCTTGCACAATACCCTGTCCGGCAATGGCCGAGTCACCATGAATGGTAATTGGCATGACCTGCAGGCCATCTTCGCTACCGCGGCGATCCAGTCTGGCGCGCACCGAGCCCATCACTACCGGGTTAACGATTTCCAGGTGTGAAGGGTTAAACGCCAATGCCAGGTGAACATTGCCACCGGGCGTTTCAAAATCGGAAGAGAAGCCCTGATGGTACTTAACGTCCCCTGAACCCAGCGTCTCATGATGCTTGCCGGCAAACTCATCAAAGAGTTCGGCAGGACGCTTGCCCAGAATGTTAACCAAAACGTTAAGACGGCCTCGGTGAGCCATGCCCACGACTATCTCTTTAGTACCCGCTTCACCGGCACGATAGATAATTTCGCGCATCATGGGCACCAGCGAGTCGCCCCCTTCGAGGGAGAAGCGCTTGGCACCGGGGAATTTGGCACCCAAATACTTTTCCATGCCTTCGGCGGCATTCAATCCTTCAAGGATCCGGGTCTTGACTGCCTTATCATAGCTGCCCTTACCCAGTGAAGGTTCGAGACGTTGCTGGATCCAACGTTTCTCTTCGGTATCGGTAATATGCATATATTCGGCGCCGATAGAGCCGCAATAGGTCGCCTTGAGCGCCTTCACCAGCTCACCCAGTTTCAGGGTATCACCGCCATAAGCAAAAGAACCTGTGTTGAACTCCCGCTCCATGTCCTCGCTGGTCAAGCCGTGGAACGCCGGATCCAATTCAGCAACTGTGTCGCGCTTCCACAGTTCCAACGGGTCCAGATTGGCACTCTGGTGACCACGGAAACGGTAGGCGTTGATCAATTGCAGAACTTTTACCTGCTTGGCGTCGACATCAGGATCGGACACGCGGCTGGTACCTTTGCTACGGCCTTCCTGTGCGAGGGAGCGAAAATAGTCACGGATCTTGGAGTGAGAAGCTTCGGGTACATCAGCAGAGGCACCGTTCACGGGAGGGAGTTGCTCAAACACCGCACGCCAGTCGTCAGATACCGAGGTGGGGTCTTCTTGGTAGGCTTCATACATCTCTTCAACGTAGGTCGAGTTCGCCCCACTCAAGTGAGATGATTCGAGCCAGGCTTTCATGCTGCCTTGGTGCATTTCTTATCCTTTCAAACTTGATACACGTGCTTAGCCATATTTTCCCTGCCTAGGCAGGGTCTCAGCCGCCCCTGGGACATCCGGATGTTACGGCCTTTTGTAGTCCTTTACACACAAAGAGCCACTTTCTGCCCAGAGAAAGTGACTCCCCACGAGCCTATGTAATTATTGGATTAAGCTCGTCGTCTTGCATTTATACAGCCCGCTTCAGCAACATGGACTTGATGTGTCCGATGGCCTTGGTTGGGTTCAGGCCTTTCGGACAAACATCCACACAGTTCATAATGCCGTGGCAACGGAAGACGCTGTATGCATCATCCAGCTCGCTCAGACGCTCCTCGGTCGCAGTATCACGGCTGTCTATCAGGAAGCGATAGGCATGCAGCAGACCACTGGGGCCAACAAATTTGTCCGGGTTCCACCAGAATGATGGGCAAGCCGTAGAACAACAAGCACACATGATACATTCATACAGACCATCCAGGTGAGCACGCTCCTCCGGTGACTGCAGATGTTCACGGGCCGGCTTCTTCTCATCATTGATGAGGTACGGCTTGATCTTCTCGTATTGCTTGTAAAACTGACTCAAGTCAACCACCAGATCACGCACTACTGGCATACCGGGCAGAGGACGGATTTCAATCTTTTTGCCCTTGAAGGCAGACACAGGCGTGATACAGGCCAGACCGTTTTTACCGTTCATGTTCATGCCGTCTGAGCCACAAACCCCTTCGCGGCAAGAGCGACGGAAAGACAGGCTTGGGTCCTGCTCTTTAAGCTTGAGCAAGGCATCCAACACCATCATATCGGTGCCTTCAGTCACTTCCAGGCTGTAATCCTGCATGTAGGGTTTAGTATCTACATCAGGATTGTAGCGATAAACTGCAATATCCAATTTCATCTTCGCAACTCCTTAGTAGGTACGCTTCTTCGGCGGGAAGGCTTCACGTGTCTTGGGCGCCATGTTCACTTCACGGGTGGACATGGTTTCCTTAACTGGATCAAACAGGCTGTGGCACAGCCAGTTGGCGTCATCACGCTCAGGGAAGTCTTCACGACTGTGAGCACCGCGGCTCTCGGTACGGAAGTTGGCTGCGTAAGCAGATGCGATAGCTGTCGCCATCAGATTATCCAGTTCCAGACACTCGATACGCTGAGTGTTGAACTCTCTGGAGTTGTCAGATAGCTTGGCATTGGCCAAACGCTCACGGATTTTCTGCAGTTCTTTCAGGCCTTCGGCCATGGCATCACCGCTACGGAATACCGAGAAGTTCAGCTGCATACACATCTGCAGATCTTTACGGATAACCGCCGGATCTTCGCCGTCTTTATTGCTTTCCCAACGATTCAGGCGCTCGAGAGACTTCTGAATATCGGCTTCAGTCGCAGCTTTGGGATCTGCGGTTTCATCCAGCGCTTTACCCAGGTGTTGACCGGCTGCACGACCAAACACTACCAAGTCGAGCAGTGAGTTACCACCCAGACGGTTGGCACCGTGAACAGATACACAAGCAATTTCGCCCACGGCGAACAGACCCTTGATATCTTCTTCAGTACCATCGGCGTTCTTGTGGATCACCTGACCGGATACCTTGGTTGGCAGACCACCCATCATATAGTGACAGGTCGGGATAACCGGAATTGGGCCATCGGCGGGGTCTATGTGAGCAAAGGTACGGGACAGTTCACATACACCAGGCAGACGCGCTTCCAGGGTTTCTTTGCCCAGATGGTCCAGCTTCAGCTTCAGGTGTGGGCCCATAGGACCTTCACAACCGCGGCCTTCACGAATCTCTGTCATCATGGAGCGGGCAACCACGTCACGGGATGCCAGGTCTTTGGCGTTGGGTGCATAGCGCTCCATGAAGCGTTCGCCGTCTTTATTGAGCAGGTAACCGCCCTCACCACGACAACCTTCAGTCACCAGAACACCGGCACCGGCAATCCCGGTTGGGTGGAACTGCCACATTTCCATGTCCTGCAGCTGAACCCCGGCACGGGCAGCCATACCAACACCATCACCTGTGTTGATGTGAGCATTGGTAGTAGAAGCAAAGATACGACCGGCGCCGCCAGTAGCCAACACTGTGGCCTTGGCTTTGAAGTAAACAATTTCACCGGTTTCAATTTCGATTGCAGTACAACCTACGATGGCACCGTCTTCGTTTTTAACCAGATCCAAGGCATACCACTCGGAAAATACCTGAGTCTTGTTCTTGACGTTCTGCTGGTACAAGCAGTGCAGCAGAGCGTGGCCGGTACGGTCAGCAGCAGCCGCGGTACGGGCCGCCTGCTCACCACCGAAATTCTTGGATTGACCGCCGAAAGGACGCTGATAAATAGTGCCGTTTTCAAAGCGGGAGAATGGCAGACCCATCTGCTCCAGCTCGATAACCGCTTCGGGGCCAGTCTGACACATGTACTCGATGGCATCCTGGTCACCGATGAAGTCGGAACCTTTTACCGTGTCGTACATATGGTGTTCCCAGTTGTCCTCGTGGGCATTACCCAGAGCAACAGTGATCCCGCCCTGAGCCGAAACCGTGTGAGAACGTGTAGGAAAAACCTTGGACAGGAGCGCACAGCTCTTGCCCTCTTGAGAAATCTGCAGTGCTGCGCGCATGCCGGCACCACCGGCACCAATCACGACAGCGTCAAACTCGCGTACTGGAATAGCCACTTAAACACCCCACACTATTACTATGCCCGACGCCAGATAAGCAAAGGCGGTCACGACAAAGACAAACTGTAAAACCCCACGCAGTGCTACGTTTTTGACGTAGTCAGTCAGTACCTGCCAGATACCGATCCAGGCATGGATCAGCAACGCAATCAGCGCCAGCAGAGTAAAGACTTTCATCGGCAGTGAAGCAAACAGCCCATGCCAGACGTCGTAGGTGAGAGGTGAACTGCAAGCTGCGAATCCGACCAGGAATATAGTGTAAACGGCCAGAATGACAGCACTTGCGCGTAATAGGATGAAGTCATGAACACCACTGCGTCCAAAACTCGCTGCATTGGTTACCATACCCAGATCCCCGCTAATACAGAAAACACTGCGGTCAGGACAAATACTGCCTTGGCCGATGCCTTACCCGAAGGTAACTCTTCCCAACGACCGGTATCCATTACCAGGTGACGCAAGCCGCCCAGCAAATGATAAGCCAGTGCGGTCAGAATGCCCCACAGGATAAACTTCACCACGAAGTTGTCTAACAGAGATTGTACGCCTTGGAAACTCTCGGCCGACGCCAGCGAGGCATTCAGCAACCAGAGAAGTATACCAACAGCGAACAGCATGATGACACCGGATACCCGGTGTAGAATGGACACAATTGCAGTCGCCGGGAAGCGAATGGTCTGCAGATCTAAATGGACAGGTCTTTGCTTTTTCACGTTCTGCTCACTCAGCTCCATTGAGCATTTTTTTTGTTATGTGAACCGATTTTGCTCTTACACAGTTCTGTGACTGAAGTCACAGAGAAGGGTTTCACAATAGAAGGTTGAAACAAAAAGCTAACTTGTTGACAACACACAAAATTAGTTAATTAGTGATATGCTAACCAAGCCCGCCGTTTGTAGCTCTTGCGAGCCGCAGCAAGTATACTCGTCGTAAATGTCAAATACAAACATCACATTATCCAAATTTTGTTTTTTTGCCCTTTTTACAGGATAAGTGCTGGTGTTATCAGGGAAATTGGTCTTACCTATACCATGGTCTAACGAATTTAAACGCTTATTTAAATTGAAATGTGATCTGGATTGGCTGTAAAGTAATGGCCGTTTGACATGCCGCACTCACATAAGAATGAAGTAAGGAGAACGGGGTATGGCTGATTTAAAAGCCAAATTGGAATTACCAGGGAACGACTCGATTGAACTGCCAGTGAAACAAGGAACTGCTGGTTTCGACGTAATCGATATCAGTAAACTCGGCAGTAAAGGCTACTTTACCTTTGATCCAGGATTTCTCGCGACGGCCTCCTGTGAATCTGCAATTACCTATATCGATGGTGCGCAGGGTGTATTGTTACACCGTGGCTATCCGATAGATCAACTGGCGACAGAATCCGACTACCTGGATCTCTGTTACCTACTGTTGTACGGCGAGCTGCCAAGTAAGGCAGAGTATGAAAAATTCGCCTACACAGTTAAAACTCATACCATGGTGCATGAGCAGTTGGCCTTCTTTTTCAGAGGCTTCCGTCGTGACGCTCACCCAATGGCCATGCTTTGTGGCGTGACAGGCGCTTTGTCTTCTTTCTATCAGGACTCTTTGGATGTCAACGATGCCCGTCATCGTGAAATTGCAGCCTTCCGCCTGGTTTCCAAGATGCCAACCATTGCCGCCATGTGCTACAAGTACTCCATAGGACAGCCGTTCGTGTACCCACGCAACGACCTGAGCTATGCCGGTAACTTCCTGTCGATGATGTTCGCTGTACCTTGTGAAGAATACAAGGTGAACCCGATTGTGGAACGTGCCATGGATCGCATCTTTATCCTGCACGCCGATCACGAGCAGAACGCTTCAACCTCAACCGTGCGTCTGGCGGGCTCTTCAGGTGCTAACCCATTTGCCTGTATCGCTGCCGGTATCGCTTCGCTGTGGGGACCTGCCCATGGTGGTGCCAACGAAGCTTGTCTGCGTATGCTGGAAGAAATCGGTACTGTGGATCGCATCCCTGAGTTTATCGAACGCGCCAAAGACAAGGATGATCCTTTCCGTCTGATGGGCTTCGGTCACAGGGTTTACAAAAACTTCGATCCACGCGCCAAAGTGATGCGTGAAACCTGTCACGAAGTGCTGGCCGAACTCAAGGTTAACGACCCTCTGCTGGATGTTGCCATGGAACTTGAGCGTATCGCCCTGGAAGATGAATACTTCATCTCCAAGAAGCTCTATCCAAACGTCGACTTCTACTCAGGTATCATCATGAAGGCGATTGGTATTCCAACCTCCATGTTTACCGTTATCTTTGCCCTGGCCCGCACCGTTGGCTGGATTGCCCACTGGAAAGAGATGCTGGATCAGCCTGGTCACAAGATCAGCCGTCCACGTCAGCTCTACACAGGCGCGACTTCCCGCGACTTCGTGGAACTGGACAAGCGTTAAATCTAAGTGTTTAAAGTCCAAATCCGATGACCTCTGGTCATCGGATTTTTTGTACCTCTTTAATATCTATCAGCCCTTTATCCTCAGCAAACTGCAACCACTTCAATTTCCTGTTGTGCGCTTGAAACAGTCACTCCTATAAGGCTTGAGATAATGATGATTGGGTATAGAACCTGGCTTATAAAGCTAAACTCACCATAAGCCGAATAAAAACTGCCCAAAACCTAGATCAAACATCCAAGCAAGAAACGTAAGACAAGCTCTCATTTATCCGACCACGCTTAAAAAGATGCGAATAATTCCCCGTGGTGTTCTCTGTTGTAGAGCTTAGCTTGCCGGTTAGTAAGCCGCCCCAGACCACACATGGGACTTGTTCGCTCCTTCCATTATAGCCCCTTGTCTTTATCAGCTCGCATCAAGGACTCCAGCTCTGCCCTGCCCTTATTGGACAAGCGAATAAGCTCCTTAAGATCGTCCTTGTGCTTGGCTCCGGCTTCAACCTGTGCCTTGTCGTGCTCGGCAAATATCTTCACCCGCTCATTGGCTTGTACCTGACTGAGTCCCAGTGTTTGCAACACACTTTCACTGGCACTGAGGGCCGAGCCGAAGGTTTCCCGAAATACCGACGTCACTCCAAGACTCATCAAACGATAAGCATGGTTACGGTCACGGGCCCTGGCGACCACGGCTACATGGGGAAAGTGCGTCTTCACCTGAGTCACTATCTGCAATGAATCTTCCACATTGTTGACCGCTACCAGGATCACCCGCGCCTTGGGCAAACCGGCCGAAAACAGCATATCGAGCCGCTTGGCATCACCAAAATACACTTCCCCCCCAAACTGGCGCACCACATCCACATGGCGGGCATCTTTATCCAGCGCCACAAACGGGATCCCCGAGGATGCCAAAATACGGCCGGTTATCTGTCCCATGCGGCCAAAACCGGCGATGACCACCTCGCTTTCTGACGCTTCTATCACATCAGGTAAACGGCTCGCTTCTGCCGGTTTGCCTAGCAGCCTGAACAATTTCAACAAATAAGGCGTTATCGCCATCGACAAACCTATAGCCAACACCAACATCTGGCTGATTTTTTCGGATAAAAGCCCTGACAACTGCGCTTGGGAAAGCAGTACAAAAGCAAATTCACCGCCTTCGGCCAGGATCAACCCCAACACCATGGCACTGCGCCAGGTATGGTGTCTAAACTTCCCAAGCAACATAAGTACCAAAGTCTTCACCGCCAGCATGCCAAAGAGGATCCCCAACAACGCCAAAGGCTCCTTCAGCAGTAAGCCAAGATCCATGGTCATGCCTACGGCCATGAAAAACAGCCCCAACAGCAAACCCTTGAAAGGTTCAATATCGGTTTCAAGCTGATGGCGATAACCCGAGTTGGCCAGCATGATACCGGCCAAAAACGCCCCCATACCGGCCGACAGCCCGAGCCAGGCCATTAACGCCGCACTGCCCATCACAAGCAATAGCGAAAACGCCGTCAGCACTTCGCGCACCCCACTGGCCGCCACCAACTGCAATACTTTGGGAAGCAGATATTTACCCACCAGCAAAAATCCCAATAAAGCTACACAGGTCCAATACCAGGGTACGGCATGATGAGCCGGATCGGCGCCGCTTGGCGACAGATAAGCAATCAGCAGCATCATGGGGATCACCGCCAGATCCTGCATCAGCAATACCCCAAAGGCATCACGCCCCACTGGTGTAGTGAGCAGTCGCTGCTCATTCATTAATTGCACCGCAAATGCTGTAGAAGACAGCGACAGAGCTGCACCGACAATGATAGCGGCTTCAATGGAAAGCCCGACACCGAATGCCAAAGCGCTGACCGCTGCCCAGGACAGCAGTAACTGACCACTGCCTAGGCCAAATATGGCACTGCGAAGTTCCCAGAGTTTGCCTGGGGTCAACTCCAGCCCCATGACAAACAGCATGAGGATCACCCCAAGCTCGGCAAAATGAAGCACAGCAGCCGGCTCGGAAACCACAGCAACACCGCCCGGTCCAAGCAATACTCCGGCGGCGAGGTAAGAAAGTATGGGGCCTATACCAAAGCGCTTGCCAAGTGGAACCAACACCACGGCAGCGAGCAAAAACATGAGCACAGAGGTAAAAATGCCGGCCTGTTCCATCGAGACTCCTTAACAAATAGCAATAGAAGGCTGTTGTTTGCCACACTTATATACAGGGATAAAAGGCATGGATGATCTAAATGGCCCAAAGCAAGTTTGACTCGGGCCTATCACGGGAGTTTCAGTATAGCCAGCTTTATAGGCCTTGATAACCGAAATTTTGAACCTATTTAAAAATAAGTCTTTTAAATACAAATGGTTTTCAATGATGCAGCAGGCTTATTGCAAGCCGGCAAAACGATTTCAAATTTCTTGGCAGTCTAACTGGAACCCATTTAACTGAAACAACTAAAATCAGCCGCCGCCCCAACTTATTCTATTTGCCGGGAGTTAATTTGAACCAAGACAACAATTTGGCAACAGAGAGACGAACCAAGTCACTTTTATGTTGTCGAAGCCTCAAGCGCCAAGTCAATAGCCCTTGTCAGCACGGGCTGGGCTTGGGTATTATGGCCGACAGTTTTTCATGAAGTAGCACATTCAATGTCAATTAAAAAGCAAAGTCTTACCCTGCTGAGCGTCAGTGCGCTCACCCTCTCACTCAGTGCCTGCAGTGTCTTTGACTGGCTGGTGTACAAGCCTGATATTCCACAGGGCAACTATATGGAGCCTCAGCAAGTGGAAAAGCTGCGCATCGACATGACCAAGGAACAGGTGGAATTTGTGCTTGGGCGTCCTGTACTGCGGGACAGCTTCAAGGATGATACCTGGTACTATGTATACCATTACAAGAGTGGTCGTGATGCCAGCATTACCCACAAAGAACTGATCCTGCACTTTAGCGGCGATCAATTGACCAAGGTCACTGGGGATTACGAACTAAGCAATGAATTCAATACCCCGCTGGAACAAAGTAGCCTGCCAATGGCCAACAGCCCTGAGCTAACGCCGCAGATCCCTCAGCAGCGCGGCGATGAAAAACCTTTGGTTGAAGAGCAGGATCCAACCAAGATGAACAAGCACGAACAGGACCGTAAGTAACGGCTTAGGCCTAAGCTTGAACCCAAGATCTTAAAAAAGCGCCAACAGGCGCTTTTTTAAGATCTTGGGTTCAGCAAAGTAACTCAGCTTATTTTGGCGCCGGTTACTTTATTTATCCGCCCTTCTTCCGCAGCCTTCTCGGCACGCTTACGGCGAACCTCTTTGGGGTCGGCAATCAAAGGACGATAGATTTCAATTCTCTGCCCGGGTTCAACTTCGTCATCATGTTTGACCTGACGACTGAAGGTTCCGAGTTTCACCGTTTCCAAGTCAATCTCAGGGAAAAAAGCCTGGATGTTACTCTGACGTACAGCCTCGATAAAACTGGTACCCGGCGTCACGGAAACACTGATCACCTTCTGTTGTGTCGGTAAGGCATAAATGACATCGACACTGAATTTTTCCTGTTCACTTGCCACTGTATACTTCCTTCGCCCTTTGAGTAAAAGCCGTAACCATAGAGGTAACCAGCTCTTTGAATACCTTGCCGAATGCCATACCCACCAAAGTGCTGGAGAACTCAAAATTCAACTCAAACTCCACCTTACATGCATCTTCGGCCAATTCGGTAAAATACCAATGACCGGTCAAATGCTTGAAAGGACCATTCTCCAGTTGCAGCTCAATACTCCTCCCCTCCACCACCTGATTACGTGTGGTAAAGGTCTTGCTGATCCCAGCCTTACTGATATCTACCGACGCCAGCATGGTTTTACCATCAAACTCCAACACCTTGCCGCCAACGCAACCAGGGAGAAACTCTTTATAAGACTCAACATCATTGACTAGCTGGTACATCTGCTTCGCACTGTAACGCACCAGAACACTGCGGGAAATCTGTGGCATCCGTTGGTTGATACTCTTGGCTGACTCAAAAACAGACCCGGATTTTAGCATGCCGGTCAAAAAACGCATCCTTTGTTCCATCGCAATGAGTCCTGCCTCTGTAAGCGCTCAAAAAGCCAGCAACAAAACCCTAAGCTACTGCCCACAACTCAAAATATTCTTCCAGGCCAATTCCAAATTGGCTGCTGCTGCGTATAATAGCCAGCCTATGGCTAAGAAGAATGCAAAAAAATCCGCAAACGCTCCGGCAACCATTGCCCGGAACAAGCGTGCGACCTTTGAATATCGCTTTGATGAAAAATTCGAAGCGGGTCTGTCCCTAATGGGATGGGAGGTCAAATCCATCCGCGCCGGCAAGGTGAATCTGTCGGAAAGCTTTGTCATGCTGAAAAATGGCGAAGCCTTCCTGCACAACTGTAATATCACCCCACTCAGTGCGGCATCCACTCATGTGGTCTGCGACCCAACCCGCATGCGTAAACTACTGCTCAATCGCCGTGAGCTGGACCGTCTGGCCGGCTTGGTTGAAAGGCAGGGTTACGCCATAGTGCCCATCTCCATGTACTGGCGCAAAGGTGCCTGGGTCAAGGTTGAGATAGGCTTGGGTAAGGGCAAGAAAGCCCACGATAAGCGCGACGATATTAAACAACGTGACTGGGCTATCGAAAAAGCCCGGGTCATGAAGAGCAAGTAACTGATATTTGTTGTTATTTCGCACACCAATTGTACGGATAACCAGCAAGTGATTGTCCTTTGCTAATTAAAGCCTTGGTAAGCAGGTGGCAAAGAGGTTACAATCAACACATCACGGGGGCGATTCTGGATTCGACGGGATTCGCGAAACTCCGGGAGCATGCCGAGGGGCGGTTGGCCTCGTAAAAAGCCGCACAGTTATAGTTGCAAACGACGATAACTACGCTCTAGCAGCTTAAGGCCGCTAGCCATCTACCACAGGTCTCGCACATGGGCAGTGGATTTGATGGTCACCTTACATAGTGCTAGCGAGGGAACCTTGTCTGGGGGTGAACCGCGAAACAGTACCAGGCTCACCGTTTGGAATCCTGTCTTTCGGAGTTCAACCGGTTAAATAAAAGAGAGACTAAGCATGTAGCGCCTTGAGCGTAGGTTTTTCGGACGCGGGTTCAAGTCCCGCCGCCTCCACCAACTCTCAAAAGGACTGATTCCGTTAAGGTTTCAGTCCTTTTTTCTTATCTAAGCCTGACACCTCTGTGCTACAGGAGTGTGCTACATGGCTTCCCTTTTCCCCACCTATCTTTATCAAAGAAATGCAATCTGGTGGTATAGACAACGACTCCCGAATAGGCGTATAAATAGGACGTTGAGAGTTTCCCTTCGAACTGCCGATGTTACAGAGGCTAGAACGTTGGCAGTACTACTCAATAGTTTCATTCGCAGACGAACTGCCGATTTGATCGGTAACTGTTTGAGAACACATCATGTTGCCACCGCATTAGGTGGAGTTACTGGGCCTACTGAACCCAATGACTACTTCTCGGGACCTGAGACCATCCCAAAGTCAACACATGAGGAATCTCAGATGGTATCTACTTATGAAACGATCAAAAATCAAGCTAGAAAGATAATCCATCATTACCACAGTATGGAACTGGCCGATTGGCAATCAAGGCCAAGAACCATGAGTGAATATGAATTATGGATAGATCTGCTACATCTTTTCAAAAGCCAAGCAATAGAAGCGTCTAGGCTCAATGACCTGACACAGTCTCAACAGTTGGTTCAGGATTACTTCGAAGATACCACCAGCTCTCCACCGTCTCCCCCTACTCTCGATAAGCTAGTAAGGAAAGTTTGTGACTTGGTGCCTTCCATCTATCAGGCATTATTGAACAACAAACCACTGGAATCCATTGAGGAACTACTACAGGTAGCAGAACCAACTCCCAAACAGGGAACTGAACCGGCGTCCGAAAAAGTGCTCTCTGAGCTTATGGACGCTTACCTGTCGGAAAACCAGCTGAAAGGCTGGAAAATGAGAACAATCAAACAGTACGAACACTCGTTGTTCATCGCACTTCACCACCTGGGTGATGGTCCAGTAAGCAGCCTGAATCGCACTCAGGGCCGTGAACTCAGGGCTACACTGGTACGGTTAGCCAAAGGCAAAACACAAGCTGATATCACAGCAAAAGGCTTGATGGCTTGCCTCACAGACAATGACGCACACCGGATCTCGGTAACCACAGCCAACAATCATATGAATCGCCTCAGGGAGTTCTTCCGTTGGTGTGAATCCATGGGATTTATTGAACGCAATCCGCTACCGGATGACAACTTGCCGGCACCTAAATCAGCAAAGATAGCTAAGCGTGACCCGATAACAGACCATGAAGCTAAGCAGATATTTTCACACCGGCTGTTTGTTGAGCAGAGAGGGGTTAAGACTAAACAAATCCAACATGCCAGCCACTTCTGGCTACCTCTTATCGCGGCCTATAGTGGTATGCGTTTGGGGGAGATATCTCAACTTCAAGTAAGCAACATACGCCAAATAAGCGGGATAAATTGCTTTGTGGTTGAACGCTCTACCGATGACCAATACATAAAGACACCAAACGCAGTACGAGCCATCCCTATCCATAATGAGCTACTTCGTATAGGATTCCTCGACTTTGTCGACTACATCCGCTCCAAAGGTGGTAAACGCCTTTTCAACAACATCAAACTCATACAAGGAAACTACAGCAACAAACCCAGTGAATGGTTCATCAAGAACTTTAGGGATGCTCTATGTCCGCTTCCAAAGAATCCAGTACCGAAATCTTTATGAAACTTCTCAACACTTACGAAGACAAAGACGATGCCGAAGTTGCCCTGACCGAGGTGTAAGGACAAAAGTTTACTTCCACAGTCTCACACTTCAAAGTGGACTTGAAGTGATGACATTGTCATCCAAAATCATTTTTTCAACAATTGGATCTATCTTACTTAAAACTCCAAACTGTAGTTCAACTCTGTTAAGCAAACTAATGAGCTCCTCTAATTCAATATTTCCAAAGTCTTTACGGAAGTAGTTGGTATTTTTTTCTCTTAGCCACTTGTCAACGACATTATGACCTGAAATTTTTAAACCAAAAATAAATTCAGGAACATTATCTATCGTTATTGTTCCTTGCTCTCCAATCAGTAACAAAGAGTTTGTGCTTGCATCATATGAATGCCTATTTAATCTAAAATTAGCAGGAATAGGCTGCACAGGAGACAAAGTCCTTGAATGTTCGGGACAATAATCTGGATTCTCGAGTAGTGCGAGCTCTTCACCCAGCATAGTCAGCATCTTTCGAATCTGTAAATCTGATGCAATTGGAATTCTTGGTGGTGACACAGGATTTGATGGTCCATAAAGTACACCCTCAAATGAATCTAAGTAACTAGATGAGCTTGAAACAGCATATATATAGTAAAGCGCTGATCTTTGGACGTTCTCTGAAAAATAAAACAAAGACTCTACACGCGGATTTAAATTTGATGAAACTTCAAGGTCACCGCTTTTAGTTCTAAATGAAAATTGGTCGCAATATATCATAGCATTGCCTCGAGCTACGATGTCATTATCTGGAAGCGCCCAAGAGAAGCTAGAAAACCTTGTTAATGTAGAACCGAGGTCGATTGTAGAGGGTGAAAAAGAGATTCCTACAGCTCCTTCCATAAATGCTTTTCTTACTTCAGGCCGAGCTCTAGTACCACCACCAGGTGCTGCAGATAACGCAGAAAACAGATCGTCATCATTTAATACTTTTCCATAAACAAATGGACGAAAGTTATAACTACTGACAACTTTGTTCTGTGCTGCTTTAAGTAGTTTGCTTTTCACGTCTACGGTTAATTTGGCTGAAGAGGGAGGTCGTTTTTGACCGGAAAACCATTTTTTAATAAGAACACTATTTGAAATTTTAGCATTTCCTAGTTCTTGCGTTCTTCTAAGAAGCATTGGTTCCGAAGTATGAAAGAGCATAGCACTTGGAGCGAGTTTGACAGCAGAGCATTTGACTTTGAAAATACCTTCAGAGCATGAAGTTTTAGTCAACGGCCAATATTTAGCCCACTTCTCCTTGGGGTATTTTTTTGACGGGGCAAAGGCATAGCTTTCTTCTGATACATTAAATACATCTAACGTATCAATATCCAGAGTTGATTGTAAAAAACGCAGCTTATCACCTTTTGATTTTTCGGTGATATCTTTGTAATGAATCAAATTGAAGTTTGCTGACTCAGAGGTTTTGACACAGAACAAAACCATTCTTCCTTGTAATACTGAAAAAATTGATTGGATTGCGTCGTTCGTTCGCGCATCTCCATCAATTTCAAAAACATAAATATGGTCAAATTGTTCAGCGATCCATTTTCTAGCATATTTAAAAGATATTGCTCTTGTAAATGCTCCGGGTAGGATTAATGAAACTATACCTTCACCATTTTCAAGTATTCTTTCGCAGCACCAGCGAAGGAAGCGAAATGCTTCGTTATTTAGTGCTTTTTGAATATTTTGTCTATCACTTATTTCAGACTTAGGTGGTCTGAAGTCATTCAGTAAGGAATCAATTTTAGTTCTCGGAGCGCTATTGGCTGGATGATTAGATGATGGAGGGTTTCCAATTACAATCTTTATTGGAGGTTTGCAGCTACTTGCAGCTCGCTCTCTTTCTTTTGAAAAGCCTTCATCTATACTAGTGGCGCTGTCCAATATATAGTCTGACAGCGTATCTGTAAGAAGTATTTCAATATTTAATTTGCTGCTTAACTGTTTCTCAACCTCGAACATTCTATAGTGAGCTAATGCGTAGGGTGCAGGAAGTATTTCCAAACCGACTAATTTGCAGTTAGATTCTTCCTTATTTTCGCGAAATAAAGCTTCTAAAAAGCTACCAGTACCACAGCAAGGGTCAATTATTTTGTCTGCAATTTCAAAGATGTTGCCGGAAAAGTGTTTTTCGCACAATTGCTTTGTAAACTCTACAGTCCAATTTGAGAGAACTGATGGAGTGTAAAATGCTCCTCGGTCAAATCTAGTTCTTGAATCAAACTTATCAAGGAATGTCTCAAATAGAGCGTGAAAGTCAAGTTCTGTTTTTTCCGTCCCCATGAATTCAGCATGAGCCAAAACCCCTAATACTTCTGCATACCAATCAGATAGTATATTTTGACCTTTGACTACACCCGATAGCTCGTCAATTATTGACTTAAACGGGCGTAGCTTAGACGCCGCGTCATCAGTAGCTGATGAGTTCCAAAACTCGCCTATTGCAACCCTTCTTTCCTTTGGTGATGATTCATTAATCGGATTTCTTGTATGTGCATAGAAAAGGCCAAAGGTTAGTACTTGAGCAATAAAATCGGAACATGAGTTTATATCTGAAAGTGATGGGTCATGATGTTTTTCTATAATACCTTTTAGGCTATGTAACGCTACAATTAGATGTTCTTCGGCAGTCGATGCTCCACTTCCTATTGGTGCGCACAGTAGGTCTTTTAACTCTTCTGATAGCGTTCTAGCTCTTACAGCGAGCTGCTCGATTAATTGTGATTCCGTCCACCGCCTATAGCCAGGGTTGTTAATCAGATTACGAAATTCAATTTCAACAGAAGGGTTTGCAGATATCTTGTCCCAGTCAGAACTTAAATTGGCAGGTTTGGGTATCAGCTGCTCTCTCTTTGGGTTTTCTATATCTTTTTCAAAAAACAAAAATTCCAGGCCATCAAAAACAAAAACAGGTCTGCCAAGACTTATGTATCTCTCAATTTGTTTTTTTTCAGACTTAGTTAGTGAAAACTCTTTGTCGATCGAAAGAGATTTATGGTCTCCAAAACAATAAATGCCAAATGTACTTGGATCTTCCAGTCTCCAATCAGGACGATCATGCTTTGTATAGTTAACATCATGATGTATGACGATCTCGGAGAAATCTGATTTAAATAGATTGATTAGCGATTCGATATAGCGATGAACTACTGGTCGTGATGCAAGCTCAATTGAGTTAACCCCAGAAGAATATGTCGCCTTGCAGACTTCTTGGAAGCTCTTTAAGTAGCTTTCTGTAATTTTGTCAAAACTCATTTTTTAGTGCTCTTATTATTTCCTTACCAATGACCTCGGCCAATAATGGAGGGACAGCATTTCCGATTTGTCTTGCTGCCTGAATTTTATTTCCTAAAAAAACATAATCTTCTGGAAATGTTTGAAGCAAAGCTCCTTCAAGCAGTGATATACTCCGATCTTGAACTGGATGACCAAACTTTCCTCTGGTAAATGAGTCAAACTTGGCTGTTATTGTAGGTGCCACAAGGTCCCATTCCATTCTTCCATAAACATTTCTATGCCCTATTTTATCAGCACTTAATTTATGACATTCAGCCAGCAACTCATTTGGTAGGTGCTCTCTAGCTTGACCGGAACTAATTGCCCTTATTCGCTCCAAATTTTTATCTGATAGCTTATCAGCTCTATGCATAGGAATATCAGGGTGCGGCTTACCATCACTTGGAATAGGTGGTAAATGAGCAATTGCATCTCGTACTGTTTTAACTTTTATCTGATTTGCTTTCGGCCAACAAAAGTGTGAATCTGAAGATGTTCTCTCGCCAACCAAAATATACCTCTTCCTACGTTGAGGAACGCCGTAGTCCTTAGCATCCAGAATTCTTTCATGGCATATATAGTCATGGCTCTCCATTCTTTTTTTAAACTTTTCCAGAATTTCACGCCCGCGTTTTCCACCGATCCCTGTTACATTCTCAAGTAAGAAAAACTTTGGATATACTTCAATTATTAAATCGCCGTAATCGTCCACGAGTAAATTTCGATCATCAAAATCACCTCCCACCGTCCTTTGAATACTAAATCCTTGGCATGGTGGGCCTCCAGCTAAAAGGTCTAGATCCCCTCTCTTGAGGTTTACAATTTTAAGAACCCGATCATTTAGTGAATCCTTTACATCTAAAGAATAGCATTTATGATCATGATACTTTTTGTTTTCTTTTAGTGTTTCAATGCAGAGAGGGTCACTGTCAAAGCTGAACAAAATTTCAAAACCAGCATTTTTAAGTCCCAGGGAAAGCCCCCCAGCTCCGCAGAAAGCGTCAATAGCAGTAAACTTTTTCATTTTGTTCCGTTTTTTATTCCGGCTATTACGCCTGCAAAGGAGTCGTTAACTGGCAGTTCAACAATGTTATCTTTGCTAGGTGATGTTTCTCGTCTGAAATTAGCTAGAGTTACGGATGCTACGCTTAGCGAAAGCAGGGGAGGCACAGCCTCTCCAATTTGCCTAAATATATCGTCGAATCCACCTTTGAATTCAAATCCATCAGGAAAGCTTTGTAAGCGAGCCGCCTCTCGTGCTGTTAGACCTCTATGCTGGTCTGGGTGAACAAATCTTCCACTAGCGGGATTTCTGGCGTAATGGGTGATTGTAATTGCCGGTTTGTCCCAGCTAAGCCGTCCATAGACATCTGCAAAACCCTTAAAATCCTGGAGACATTTAGGACCCACTCCATTCGGTCTACTTCCACCGTCTAATGGCACAGCCTTTATGACTTCAATTGTAGAGTTCCTATGTGAAGCGCTTTTATGCATAGAGTCTTTTTCACATGGCTTACCAGCCTCTACTCTCGGTAATTGGCCGATAGCAGATCTAACAGTTTTAAATTTCCCCCGAGCTAGCTTGTCTGTAGGTAATGAAAAATCAGACTTCATAGCCATCACGATCGCTCTAAAGCGTTCTTGGGGAACACCTTGAGCAGCAGCATTATGAATTGCCTGCTTAACAATATAGTTTTGAGATGTTAATTTATCTCGAAAATTTTCGAAGTGGTGCCAATATCTTCCAGATAGCAGTTCAGGTACATTTTCCATTATTACGCAATCCGGTTGTATCATCTTGCAAACTTCTGCGAATGCCTCAACTAAACCGTTTCTGTCATCTGGATTGTCCCAGTTTTTCTTTCTATGAGCGCTAAATCCTTGGCAGGGAGCGCATCCTATTAAAACTGTTTTCTTTGAGGGGTCATATCCATCTAACTGTTCAAGAAATAGTTCTAACTTATTTTCACTTGATGCTAGTTCCTGAACATCAATTTCGACCCCTGGCACATTAAAGTTGTGGCTATAGGTTGACAAGGAAACCTTATTGATATCCCCACCTCCAATAACTTTAAATACGCCCTCTGTTTGAGCTAGAGCAGCAAACCCAAGTGACATGCCACCTGCGCCACAAAATAGATCTATAACTTGTATCTCATGTTCGTCATTAGAAGAACTTAGAGGTTTCCACTTTTCCAAGCACTTTTTCGCATCATCAAAGTATTGTTTTTCTTTCATTTAATTGGCTCTGCTTTAGGATTTCTGCATTGATGATTTGAGATTTCCATTTGTGTCTTTAGCTTCTAAAAAGTCACCTATGAGCTTGCAAATCAAGGTGCTCTTTTTATAACCATTTTTATCACAATAAGAGTCAAACCTTTCAAATTGTGACTCTTCAAGTAAAACGGTTATTTTTCTGTTTTTAGTATTCATATCTGTTTATATATACAGTGAGTAAAAGTGCGTACTTGTGCGGACAGGATAGTGCCTCTGATAAGCGGTCTAGTCAACTTAAAAGTGCGCAATGCACGCGAGTGAACACAACAAATTAGGGCACTCCCACAGATACAATCCAGTATTAGCCCTCGATACATTTTGATTCAGGGCATAGGCCATCATGGCTTTGTGAAAGATAAATGCAAGGACGTAACAAGAATCGACAGCCAACTGAGCTCACCATGTCGTTCAACCCGAAAAACTATCCGCAGAGAGAAGCTAGTGAATCCAGTGTGACAGACCACTATGCGACCTTTGGTAACCTCCGAGGGCGTTGTTGATTAAATCTTTTTGAACCATTTCAGCCGCCGGTGATCAGATCTTTCAGCACAGACTGACAGAGTCATCATCATGGGTAAAGCCAAGCACAAAATCATTAACTGGCCTGAGTACAACCAGAGTTTGCGCAATCGCGGTTCATTGACCTTTTGGATGGATGACGCAGCCATTAAGGGCTGGTTATGCCATCAGCATCATGGTGGTCGGGGGCGCGGTTTTCAGTTTACTGACCATGCGATTGAAGTCGCTCTGATGCTGAAAAGCGTTTTTGGCTTGTCGTTGCGCGCCACAGAGGGGGTCATTAATTCCTTGTTTGAGCTGATGGATGTTCCCTTGACCTCACCGGACTATAGTTGCCTCAGCAAGCGAGCTAAAACCGTGAAAATTGCCTATCGAACGCCGAGTCATGGCCCGATTGCCCATGTCGTTATCGATGCCACAGGCTTGAACATGATATACAGGACATCCTAAACACTTTCTGAGCTGCAAAGAAGCTCGTTGCAGGGGGCAGTCTCTGATAAATAACGACGGATTTTTGGAAGTAGGCTCTCTGAGACGAGTAATCTGCGTGCTTCATACAAAAACTGCGGTTGCCAGGCATGGCTGCGGCAGGCTTAAGCCTGTTTCTGCAAAATCACCAAGGGTTTAAGGTTAATGAGGATGTATTGCTTGGCTTTGTTGCTTACCTCGGCACCATTTACCGCCATATTTGGCCTTCATCGCACACATGGCATCCCATCGGCCACTCATGCCACTGT
>NZ_NIJM01000039.1 GCF_002836945.1 Shewanella chilikensis | reverse complement strand
GTACTTTCAGCATCTATCAACTGGCGACGGGCGGTGGTCATAACCAACCTCGACTGAGCTTTGATGGGTATTTCAAAGCCTAGTCAAGCCTGGGCGAAACATCAAAAGATATGGCTGTCCTGTATTACTATTTCTCACGCAACGGTTAATCACGTGGTAAAAGGGTGTACTTTCAGCATCTATCAACTGGCGACGGGCGGTGGTCATAACCAACCTCGACTGAGCTTTGATGGGTATTTCAAAGTCTAGTCAAAGCTGAGCGAAACATCAAAAAGGTATGGCTGTCCTGTATTATCGTCCTGTATTATCTGCTCCATCAACTCTCGCCGCTCTTCCGGCGAGAGTTCCTTTATCTCCCTTATCAGCCGCTCTACCCTGCTTTCCTTCATGACTTCGCCAACCTCAGTTCCCACCCCCAACAAAGCCGCTGTAGTAATCCCAAGCTCTCTTCTTACCTGCTCTATTTCCAAGTGGGCATAGGTGCTGGCGGTAATGCTAATGTCACTGTGGCCTAGCAGCCTACTGGTGATTTGCCCGTGGTTTCAACATCAGCCGCCGCGCATCACGCTCCAACTGGTGATCGACCGACGCAGATCATGAATGGTGACACTTTTGCCCTTGCCTTTGCCTGCAGTCCCGCTCTTTCAGTTATCCGGTCCTAGAAGCTGCGCTGACTGGATTTTTCGGTCACACCACCTGTAAGGCTGTTATCTGCATAAACATCATTCCAGTATTGCTGGCCTATATCTATCCCATTGATTGTACAGGGCCTTCAACTCTTGTAAAATACGGTAGCAAGCTTGAGTGCGGGCCACTTTTGTGGTCACTGGAAGGAAAATCGGTAAATGGAATTAGTCAGCTCTTCGCATTGCGCAGCATCTTATGCTGCTACTCCATCTGTAATTGTCGATGTCATATTCGGTGCACTTTTCGATGCACTCTACCGGGCATCTTGCAATCCATTTCGTTCCACATCTTCCGGCACACACTATCGACAGCGACACAGGCCAAATCCAGGGCCTGTGTCCCCCTAAGCTCAAGTTAATCAGAACGATAAAACTACAGCGTTAAGCATCTGCAGCGGCCAGCAGGCTTAGTAACTATACCCTACAATAAGTTGTTTATATTATGTCCCAATTTATAGAATCCCTCCCCGACTACTTTAATGCTGTTAAAAACAGTGCCGGCTTTCCTGAGAAATTCATCAACGACCTTTTCCTGATTGGCAAATGCAGCGCAGATACCGACTGCGTGAAAGAGATCCGTCAACTGCTGAAACAGCATGCGAGCCAGGATATTCAGAATGCCTTCAAGTGCCGCAAGAAACTGATTAAAGGCGAGAAAGAGCCGGATATGAGAGATGTCTTCTGTGTCCTTTGCGAGTATGCCAGCCTGTCGGCCGAGCTGGATGTCGATTACCTCTATGCCAGGCTTGGATATACCATCATAGATATTCGAGCCGGTCAGTCACTGGAGGCACTCTGCGAGCGCCCCGAGCTGTTGGCGCGTTTCCCCTCGGTGACTTTTCTGGCCATCGAAGACGTGCCCTTTTGTGGACAACGGTTGCCGGAAAGTATCGGTAGCCTGCCACTGCTTGAAAAGCTCAACATTGAAGGCGATTACAAGACACTGCCCAAGAGCATTGAAAATCTAAAGAAACTGCAAGAGTTTAAAATTGACTCAGTGCCGCTGGAAAGTCTGGATCTTGATTTTCGCCAACTGACAAACCTCAGCAGCCTAACCTGGTACGATACCCCTATCTGCGGCGCCGAGCTTTTTGATTTACCGGCCGGATTGACCAAGATTGATCTGGGCCGAATCCCTGATTTACAACGCCTTGGCACTAACTTGGATAAGCTGCCACAGCTGCAACACTTAAAAATCTCATGCTGTCCCCAACTTGCATCTATTGATGAGCAACTGACCTTAGCCAACCTCAATAAGCTGACACTATGGAAAAACCCGTTATTGAGTTCAATCCATGCCAATACGGTGCTTGGCAATCAAAAAACATCTTTCACTAATGGCATAGATATCCGCTTTGCCCCAAAGGTATATGAAGATATAACCCGGCTTAAAATCCAAGAAAAGAAACTGCTGGCATTGGTCTGTGAGCATGCTGCATGTTTTCCTAATCTCAAAGAGTTGCACCTGGGTTATACCAGAGACTTAACCGGCATTCGCTTCCCTTTTGAGGCGTTTTCGCAACTGGAGAGCATCTGGGGGGCAGATTTCGGCGACGACGGCTTCTGGGATGAACTGTCTCTATGTCAAAGCCTTAAAAATCTTAGTTTTAATTCGACCAGCTCGGAAACCATACCCGAGTCGTTTAAAGAGATAGCGGCGCTGGACAGCCTCAGCATAATAAACGGCCAAAAACTCACCATAGATGCGTCATTGTTGCCACGAAAAATCAAAAAGTTGGAAATCGACCGCTGTCATCGCCTTATTGCACCGACCGAGAGACTAACCCTGGATGAACTCATTCTAAACCATTGCCCGGTGGACAATGAACGGCAGCTGTTCAGCAATATTTCTACAGCTGTGATGAAATACTACCCTGACGATGACACGCCGGACACGGGGGAAGAGCTGTCTCAATACCTGCCTCAGCCAGAGCGGCTCACCTCCTTCACCACTAGACTGGCGACAGCTAAAATCGCCGATCTATTAATGCATTGCCCCAATCTAGTGTCGCTCAATATTGACCCGGCCCAAGTTGAGACTGAGACTGAGCGTGAGGATGGATACGCAGACCAAAGGGAGACTTTACCTAGTTTGAATTGCCCCGCCGTTACCCAGTTGACCTCGCTGGAGCTGCACAATACAGACGTCGTTACCCTTGGCCCATTGCTAACGAGTAGCCCCAAGCTTGAGACAGTTAAACTCAACAAATTCGACAATTTCCCTGCCAATGTTTCGCTGCCACGGCTGAAAACCCTGTTGATTTCACGCAGTGATCTTAAAACCCTGGTTTCACTCGATGCGCCGGCATTGGAAACCTTGAAACTGGCCCTGTGTTATGAGTTTGGTCTGGAGGCCACCAAGGCCCTGGTGAAATATACCCGCTTGCATCACCTTAAACTGATGGGAATGCACAAGAGCCTGGATCATTTCCCCATGGGGCTTAAAGCACTGCCGTTAAAGCGGCTTTCTCTGAGAGGCGGCGATATCAAGGTTATCCCTGATTTTATCGGTGAGTTTACCGAGTTGGATACCTTATCTCTGGAGGACTTTGTCACTGAGTCTCTGCCCGAATCCATGTTGGCGCTTGAGAAACTGGAACGCTTGAGTATCGATTGCTGTACGTTCCTTAAACCTATCCCTCCCAGCTTCAGAAAGCTCAAGCTGAAAGTCCTTTGCTACACCATAAGCAAATTCGGCGGTTTCAACATGAACCCCAAATTGTATCAAAACTTGCTGACCCCGAATTACACCGAGCAGACCAAGTATCTCGACGATTAAGCCGAGCAATTGCAAAAGCGAGTCCGAATCACTCTTTGATTAAGCCAGGCAAAGAGTGATTCGGCGCACTCATGCCGACTCGGGTCGTAATCTCCCGTACTCAAAACGATAAAGATGATCGGCCAATCTGGCCGTTTGATGTTCGCAGTGGGATACCATCACCAGGGTACAATGACCTGCGAGGCGTTTTATCAAGGCTTCAATTTGTGCAGTAGCTTCGGGATCGAGTGAAGAGGTAGGCTCATCGAGCAATAAGATATCCGGCTCAAAAACCAGGGTGCGGGCCAGGCAAAGGCGCTGCTGTTGCCCGCCGGATAAGGTTGAGGCCGGTGCCGACAGGCGATCTTTGACCTCATCCCACAATGCCGCCTGTTCAAAGGCTTGCTGCATCTGTTTCAGCGCGGCCTCCCCCTGCAGGTTACCGACCACTTTCAAGGGAAGTAACAGGTTTTGCGCCACACTACCGGGAAGCAATTGCGGATGTTGAAACACCATACCGACTTTACGGCGCAAATAGGGTAACTCTGTGGTTTTCAGTTGATTGACCGAAAGCGGCTTATCTGCCACGCAAAGCGTTATCTCACCCCGGGTACGACTATGTTGATATTCGTCATTGAGGCGATTGAGCGCCCGTAACAGGGTGGTTTTTCCCGAGCCTGACGGCCCGCTGAGCACATTGATCCGCCGCCGATGGATCTGCATGTTGATGTTTTCGAGTGCCGCTTGTTGACCAAAATACACACTGAGGTTAGACACAGTGCCCGCGACATCCGCAGCCTTTGATAACGCCATACTAATGATTCCTTCCGGGAAAACGTGTCACCCAGTTGGCCATGGAAAATACCGTGGCAGTTAAACACAGGAGTGTCAGCGCGGCACCAAACGCCATCTGCAATTCGGCCTCGCTCTGATACTGGGCACTGTAATAAAAAATCGTAAAAGGCAGGGCTTCAAACCGTTCAAAGATCCCGCCAGGTAACCCCGCATTGGCAACGGCGCCGGTCAGCATGATCACCGCGGTATCTTCTGCGGCCCGGCCGATGGCCAACATGATGCCGCCGCGGATCCCGCGCTCGGCCTGGGGCAACAATACAAAGCGCAAAGCTTGCCACTGTGTCATGCCGAGCGAGAGTGCGGTTAAACTCAAAGACACAGGCAGCGCCTGCAGCGCCGTGCGGGTAGAAACGGCCAGATAGGGAATGATCAACATCGCCAGGCAAAATGCCGACAGTGCCAAACAGGTGTTGGCAGAAGGCAGCAAGGTGTTACGCAGTAACAGAATAAGGGTAAAGCCAAACAAGCCCATCAATATAGAGGGAACGCCTGCCAGGATATCGACCGCCAGCTCCAATAGTGCCTTTGTCTTGGATGTTTTCGCCGTTGCCAGCCAGATTCCGGTTGCCAGTCCGGGCAGCAAGGCGATCATCAAAGCACTGGCAACCACCGCCAGGGTTCCGACACAGGCAGGCCAAATACCATCCCAGATAGGCGCCTGTCCCAAGAAACCTTTTAAGGGTTCAGTATCACCAAAATAGAGTGACAGGCTGAGTGTGGGAACGCCTCGATATAGAATAAATCCCAGCAGTGACAAGAGACACAGCAACAGCGTGGCGCTGCAGAATAAACACCAATAATGGAAACACTTGGCTTTCAAGACCCAGAACCCTCGGTGGTGGCCTTGGCAGACGAAGTCATATAGCGGATCAACAGAGTCACCAGCACACTGATAGTGAGCAGCAACAAACCGGCGGCAAACAGTGAGTTGTACATGGCGCTGTCATTTTCCGTGGCCAGCACCAAGCCAATATGCGCCGTCAGGGTGCGAACCGAATCAAATACACTGTCCGGAAGCTGCGGCGCATTGCCGGCCAGCATCAAAGGCAGCAAGGTATCGCCTATGGCCCTGCCAAAACCGAGTAAGGCGGCGCTGGCCATGGCGCGGCGGGCATTGGGTAATACCAGATGATACAGGGTCTGGAGATCGCTGAACCCCAGAGAAGCAGACACCATTCTGAGTTCTTTGGCCAAAGGGCGACATTGGCTGTCCAACATCATCACCATCACAGGCAAGATCAACAGCACTATCACCAGAGTGGCACTGATGAGGCTGAACCCCGAACCGGTTCGAAAGGTTTCTCGGATCAGCGGCACCAGCAAAAATACAGCGGCCAACCCATACACCACGGTCGGGATCCCGGCCATCAAGCGGATCAGCGCCCGGATAAAGCGCGCTGGCCTTCGATAGCGAGGTAATAAACAAAACCCTGTGATGCCAAGGGCGATAGGAAATGCCAACAGTAAGGCCAGCAGTCCCAACAAACCGGAGCCGGCAATCATGGCAACTATGCCAAATTGCCCCTGCTCCGGTTGCCAGTGTAACGACAACACGCTGGTTTGCGGGTTGAAAAACACCGGCAATGCAAACCACATCAGAAACCCAAACAGCAGCACTATCAGCAACAATACTGATGCGGCCAGAAGTTGCAGTATCCGCTCAGCGGAGATCTGTGTGGTCATGAGTCATTAATGTCCGACAGGAATATATCCGGCTTCACGGATAAATTCAGCGCCGTCTGGACCATAGATATAGTCAATAAACGCCTGGGTCAGCCCCTGAGGTTGTCCCTTGGTATTCATATACAACTTACGCACTACAGGGTATTCGCCGGAAGCACAGGCTTCATTGGTGGGCAGCACATTATCCAATATTGGCGCTTTCACTGTCTGATCGATATAACCGACACTGCTGTAACCTATGGCACCGGGATCGCGGGCAATCGCAGTTTTCATCGCACCATTGGAAGGCACAACATTGGCCTGAGCCGAAACCGGCGACTTATTCAGCAACTTTTTAACGAATACCGAGCGGGTACCGCTGGCTTCATCACGGGTGAAAATATTGATCTGCCGATCTTCACCGCCCAGGCTCTTCCAGTTGGTTATTTTACCGGAATAGATATCCATCACCTGTTGCGAGCTCAGCTGTTGAATGGGGTTGGCCGGGTTGACGATAACCGCAACGCCATCGATGGCAAATGGGAAAGAAAGCAGACCGTATTTCAATTCACCCGGCTTCAGAGGGCGGCCGGTATTACCGATTTCAACCAGTCCCTTGGCAACCTGCTGAGCACCCACGCCACTGCCGCCACCGGCAATAGTAATGCGAATGTCGTTATTGGCAGACATAATGGTTTTTGCCGCCTGCTTCATCACAGGGATATGCGCGGTACCACCGGCAATGTTCAAGGTACCGGACAAGTTTTCAAAGCGATCGAGCTCAGACGCCATGCCAACAGCAGGAACCGCCAGCACAGAGCATAATAACAACTTGATAAATCTGAATTTAAGTCGCATGTCATTTCCTTTGGAATGCACTTGAGCCGAAACAGTCAGCCCAAATAAAGAGGTGTGGTTCGGTGCCGAGCCTCACGGCGCGCAATGATAACAATCACATCAAATCAACCTTTTGACTCAAATCACAAATAAACCCAACAAAAGTAACCATCCTAAACGACAGAAAGCTATGACAATCAGGAACAAACAACCGAAACCGAGCTCAGAATGATTTCCATACTGGCGCTACAGCTCAATATGCTGCCGTTGGCCGAAACCACCCTAGCTGAGTTGAGCCGCTTGAACGACAGTTTTCTGCCGCAGTATGCCCATGTCTTACGCCTCGGTGGTAAAGGACAGCAGGCGCTTGAAACCTATCTGGATTACCTCGGCAAATATCCGCAAGACTTGCAGGTATGGTTGAAACTGGCGTTATTTATGCGCGCGGTGCAACAAAATGAAGCCGCCATCACCGCATTTTCCAGAGTCCTGGAGCTCGACCCGAATAATCTCAGCGCCAAGCAGGGATTAACCGAACTGCAAACCCAGAATTAGCGAAGATACAATCAAGCCCCATATGTGCTCTGCGTCGGCTTACAGGATAGGGTGCAAGGCATGATTCGCAGCAAATGGCCCAAGCCCTTTGCAAGTGGTGCGCCTTCCCCAGGCCGTTTCATGCGGCCTTTCTTTTCCCCTTTCGCCACCGTTATAATGCCCCGGCAAATAAGCGCAGTTCCGGAGAATAAAACTTGAATCACAGCTATATTCCACTCGATCAGTATCGCCGTAAATGGATCTTCAACCATAAGGATCTGCCGGTCAGTGACCTGGATAAGACGGCTATATTGCCGCTGGATCAAAAGAGCGCCATGGAAGTGTGGAATCGCTGGATAAGCAACAAAAGCAGCTGCGCCGAAGACTTTACCAAGGGCGATTGGGCCAGCCGCAGCTCCACCTGGCACCAGACCGAACACTGGCAAAGCCATTGGGACAGCGAAGACAACAGCCTACCGGAACCTTTGGCCGACTTCATCGATTGGCCCGCGGATGCCCCTGTATATTTCTGTTATGAAAAGTATCAGGTGATCCAAACTCGCTGGGAAATCTTTGCCCGTAACTGGAAATGCTTTCTGTTTTTCGACGATGGTCCCTTACTGATAAGCCCCAAACACAAGCAAGCCGTTTGGTTTAGTCAAGATGGCAACTTCAAAATGGGTCTACGGGGCTAAGGAAGGTTTTTGGCAAACATTCAGTGAACAAGAAAAACCTTGCCGGTTCAGCCACTCAGAACGACCAATATCAAGAGAACAAGATGAAAAAAATAACCTTAACCGCTCTATTGTTGGGCTTATCGCTGTCTGCCACTGTGGATGCCCGTGAAATTGCCGGTGAAAATATTCCAGAGACCCTCAGCATTCAGGCGGCAACGCCGCTTAAACTCAATGGAGCCGGGGTACGCAGCAAGTTCTTTATGGATCTCTACATCGGCAGTCTCTATCTGCCAACACAAGCGACCACAGCAGCCGAGGTATTGGCGCAGCCTCAAGCGGCGGTCAGCTTGAAAATAGTCTCGGGTCTTATCACCGCAGATAAGATGCGCTCGGCGATAACTGAAGGTTTCGATGACGCTACAGGCGGCAAAACCGAAGCCATACAGGCCGATATCGACCGATTTATGAGCCTGTTTCAGGAAGAAATCAAACAAGGCGACAGCTTCCTCCTGTATACCAGCCAGGAAAACGGTGTCAGTGCCTACAAGAACGGTGAGTTGCAAGACACCATCACCGGAGAGAACTTTCGCCGCGCGCTGCTGAATATCTGGCTCGGCGATGAACCGGCGCAGAGCAGCCTGAAAAAAGCGATGCTGGCCGACTGAATTCCTCAGCCAGAGAATCGCTCAATCGAAAGGGAGAAGTTGCCCGCCACGGCGGGCAAGTCAATCAAAAACGATAGCTAAGATGAACAGCGCCTGCCAGATAGTTATCCAACTCGCGCTTGATCTCAGGTTCACTCAACTCAAGTTCCGGGTTGATGAAGTAACCCACATAGGCGTTGAGATTGAATCCTTGTCCCAACTGCCAGCCCAAACGGGCAAAACTGCTGACTTCGGTCAGTTCCAGCGTTTGCTCATTTTCCCCAACCAAGATCCGCTCGGTGCGATGGGATGCTCCCAGCCCCAACTCCATATCCGGTGAGATCCGATAACTGAACTCTATCCCTGCCGGACCGGTAAAACCCGCCTGAAACGGGTTACCCACCCGCCATCTATCACTGAGTTGCCAATCGATAAGCAGATAAGGAACCGTACGCACCTCACTGATATCATTAAGATATGCAATACCAAAGCCCAACATATTACCCGAGTTGAACCTGTGAATGGCACCGGCTATCACACCATAACTTTCGGCATCCGAAGAGGAAACTTCATCACTGTAGGCATACTGTAACTGAGGCGTTAGCATCAAGCTCCAGTGTCTATTCAGATTATATCTCAGGCTGATGGAAGCCGAATAACGCTGGGCCGAGTCAAACTGGCTGGCAGCAAAAACTCTATCGGCAACACTATTGCCAGGTAAATCGGAAAAATCCCAGTCCAGTTTGTCATACCCCAGGCTGACACCCAGCCCCCAACGTTTATCCAGTTGCCAGTCAGCCCGCGCTCCCAGAAGATAACTGCGACGCCCCAGTTCCCCGCCACCATCAATATCCGAGTCAGCATTTTCAAAAGTGGCCAAACTCAGGCTATAGCGGGATGTCGAAGCCTCTGCGGCAAGCAACCCTGCACTGGCACTCAAAGTGCTCAGCAAGATAACTGTAGCCGTTTTGTTCATCTCATGTCCTTTTGCCGTTCAAATAAAAACTCAATTATAACCGTACGCTACCCCAACCTATGCGCTTTAAGAAACAATCCGGCCGTCTCAACGCAATAATCCCTGTGCTGCGCCTCGAGTTGCCCTGTGTTCAGCCCCAACTCTTTTCTGAGCCGCAGCTCACCAAACAACATTAGGCTCAGCCTCACCGCGGCCTGACGCTTGTTGCCGAAGTGGTACCCGCCATGACGCTCAACCTGAGTAAAGAAGTCCACCAGCAACCCCAACATATACTCAGGACCGGCATCAAAATAGAGCTGTGCAGGTTCCGGATGGGTATCGACCTGGGAAACACAGGCGCGATAAACCGTAATGGCATCCTCACTGACGATCAGCTCGCCGAAGTACTCGGCAAACACCGCCAGCGCCTGCTCGGGCCGGGCAGCGTCGGCCAATAGTTCTTCGGCAACCTGACGCACCACACATTTGGACTCGATAGCCGCCACAAACAGCTCATCCTTACAGCCAAAATGAGCGTAAACCGTTTGTTTCGATACCCCGGCAGTCTTAGCCACTTCATCCATGCTGGTATGAGGAAATCCCTGGGCGCAGAAGAGTTCGATAGCGGCCTCCAGTATCTGAGCCCTCTTCTGTTCGCTACGCGTTAATTGCTGATTATTCATAACTTTATGACTTACACCTTGTTCGGCAACGTCTTGAAAGGCATTAGAGCACAAAATAGACTAGACAGTCCAGTTCAGCCAAATTAGACTAGCAAGTCCAGTTTAACTTATTGCTAACAAGCGGCGATCGGCATAGGGAGAAGTCATTGCAACAGCGCATCAAGGAAGTTAAAAAAACAAACGCTTCAGGGCCGAAAATCAAATTCACCCAGCCCCAAGGTTCGGGCCGCAGCGCGCTGTTGGCAGCCCTTACCTTGATGTTATGCCTATCCGCCTGCCATCCACAGCCCGTTGAGCAAAGTGAAATCAAGCCCGCAGTGGTCAACAGTGCCAATCTTGTGCTTAAGCCTAGTTATACCAAGTTACAGCAATTCAGTGGCAGTATCAGAGCCGGTAATACCACGGGCATAGGTTTCGAGCTCCCAGGCAAACTGCAAAAACTTCTGGTAGATACTGGTGACAGGGTCAAACCCGGACAATTGTTGGCACAGTTGGATAGCAGCTTACTGGAAGCCGAGCAAACCGAGTTACTGGCAGCGCTGGATCAGAATCAAGCCGATATCTCGCTGGCCCGAGCAACATTAAAACGCTCACTGGAGCTCAGTGCCAAACAATATCTTTCCGAGCAGCAACTCGACGAGCTCAAAGGCAAGCTGGCCAGCCTGGAAGCCGGGCACGCTAGGCTGGAAGCCTCACTGAAGGCCAATGAACTTAAGCGGCAGAAATCGCTTCTCATCGCCCCCTTTGCCGGGGTGGTAGCCGCAAGAGAGCACAACCTCGGCGAGGTCATCGCCCTGGGCAGCCCGGTCTTTACCCTGGTGCAGAGCGACAATCTGCAGGCTCTGATAGGGGTGCCGCTGAATATTGCCGAGCAGTTGCAACCCGGTGTCATTCTCAAGCTCAGAGTCGCCGAAAACTATTACCAAGCCAAATTAAAAGGGATCAGCGGCCAAATAAATCCCGTCACCCGCACAGTGCAGCTCAGGTTCAGCATCACCCCCACATCGGAAACGACACCAATCAATGGCGAACTGGCTTATTTGCAATACCGCCGTGAAGTTCTCCGTGAAGGCTACTGGGTCCCGGTGTCGGCGCTCACCGACGGTATTCGCGGTCTGTGGAATCTGTATGTGCTCAAGCAAGATGCCGATGAGTTTAAACTGCAGCGCCGCGATGTGGAAATTGTCTATACCGAGGGCGACAACGCCTTTATCAGCGGCGCCATCAGCCCTGGAGAGCAGTTTGTTACCACGGGCCTGCACAAACTGGTTGCCGGGCAAAGAGTCGTGCCAGGCGCCGCATTGGCGGTTAGAGGTGGTCAATGAACCCTCTCATCAAGGCTTTCGTCGAGAATGGTCGTCTCGCCAGCCTATTGATAGCCCTGTTGCTGGTTGCCGGGCTCGGCGCCATTTCCAGCCTGCCACGCACCGAAGACCCTCATATCACCAACCGCTTTGCCTCTGTGATCACCAACTATCCTGGGGCTTCCGCCGAACGGGTCGAGGCTCTGGTAACTGAAGTACTGGAAAATGAGTTGAGACGACTGGAAGAGCTCAAGCTTGTCCAGTCCACCTCAAGACCCGGGGTCTCGGTGATTCAACTCGAGCTCAAAGATACCGTAACAGCAACCGAACCAGTCTGGTCGAGAGCCAGAGATCTGCTGGCCGATAGCGTCGGCCGCTTGCCACAGAGTGTCAATCCGCCGGTGCTCGACGATCAGCTGGGTTACGCCTATACCGCCATCATAGGCCTGGGATGGCACGGCGGCGGTGAAGCGCGACCTGACATTCTCAGCCGTTACGCCAAAGAGTTGCAAAGCAAACTGCGGCTCTTGAGCGGCACAGACTTTGTCAAACTCTATGGCGCGCCGACGGAGGAAATTCTGGTCACGCTGGATGGCGAGCGTATCAATCGGCTCGAACTGACACCGGGAGCCGTCGCCAACATTCTCAATCAGGCCGATACCAAGGTGTCGGCCGGTGAAATCAACAACCAGAGCTTCCGGGCATTGGTGGAGGTTTCCGGCGAGCTGGACTCGCTGGAGCGTATCCGTCAAGTGCCGCTTAAGACCGACAGTTTCGGGCAACTGATCCGCCTTGGCGATATCGCAACAATCAATCGCCAGCCCAAGGATCCGCCGGATAATCTGGCGCTGCTTGACGGTGAGCCAGGTATTATGGTGGCCGCCCGCATGCTCAACAACACTCGAGTAGATATCTGGAGTGAACAAGTGCGCCGGATCACAGCCGAGTTGGAGCAAAGTTTTCCCGCCAATATCCGCATGCAATGGCTATTTGAACAGGAAGGCTACACCAACGAGCGCCTGCAGGAACTGCTGTTCAATCTGCTGCAGGGGTTTGTACTGATTCTTTTGGTGCTGCTGGTGACTGTCGGCATGCGCAATGCGCTTATCGTCGCCTTGTCACTGCCGTTGACGGCGCTGTTCACCCTGGCCTGCATGAAGTTTACCGGCCTGCCCATTCATCAAATGTCGGTCACCGGCTTGGTGGTGGCGCTGGGGATCATGGTGGATAACGCTATTGTGATTGTCGATGCCATTGCCCAGCGCCGCCGCGAGGGCATGAGTAAGCTGCAGGCGGTCAATACCACCATCAGGCACCTTTGGCTGCCGCTTGCCGGCTCTACTGTCACCACCATGCTAGCATTCGCACCGATAGTGCTGATGCCGGGCGCCGCCGGAGAGTTTGTCAGCGGTATCGCCATTTCAGTGATCTTTGCCCTGCTCGGCTCCTACCTCATCTCCCACACCCTGATAGCCGGTCTCGCCGGGCGTTTCAGCCGCGCCAAGGACGACAACCGCTGGTATCACCACGGAGTGAATCTGCCAAGGCTTGCCAGAACCTATCGCCAGACTCTGCAACTGGCGCTCAACTACCCGAAAACTGCCGCGCTGCTGATCGGTATCTTGCCGCTGGCAGGCTTTGTGGCCTCCGGGCAGATGACAGAGCAGTTTTTCCCGCCATCGGACAGAAACATGTTCCAGCTGGAACTCTACCTTTCGCCCCATGCCAGCCTGGCGAGGACAGAACAAAGAGTCAAACAGCTCGATAGAGAGCTGCGCAGTACTGACGGCATAGAAAGTGTCAATTGGGTCATAGGCGGGAACGTGCCCTCCTTCTACTACAACCTGACTCAAAAGCAGCAAGGCGCCAGCCAATACGCCCAGGCGATGATAAGAACCCGCGACTTTCGCACCGCCAATCGCTTAATCCCCGAGTTGCAACAGCGGCTGGATAAGGACTATCCGGATGCGCAGATCCTGGTGCGTAAACTGGAGCAGGGCCCTCCTTTCAACGCCCCGGTGGAGTTAAGACTCTATGGTCCCAACCTCGACCGCCTGGCCGAGCTTGGGGATGAGGTGCGGCGATTGCTGGCCGAGACCCAGGATGTGATCCATACCCGGGCGACCCTGAGCCCGGGGGCACCTAAGGTGTGGCTGCTGCTCGATGAAGATGCCAGCCTGATGGCCGGCCTGAGTCTGAGTGAGATTGCCTCGCAGATCCAGATGTCCACCACAGGCATCACCGGCGGCAGTTTGCTGGAGCAAACCGAATCGCTGCCGGTGAGAGTCAAGCTCGGCGCCGGTGTCGGCGAGCAGCAATCGAGGCTGTCACAAATAAGTCTGCTGTCGCCCAATGGTGAGTCGATTCCGCTTTCGGCCGTGAGTCAAAGCCATGTCAATGCCAGTCGCGGCGCCATTCCTCACTATAATGGCCAACGGGTTAATATACTCGAAGCCTATATCGCCTCCGGCGTGCTGCCGCAAAAAGTGCTGGAGCGAGTCAAACCCAAACTGGCCGAGCTTAAACTGCCCGCCTCCTACCGAATAGAGATAGGCGGTGAGAGTGCCAAACGCGATGAAGCCGTGGGTAATCTACTCTCCAATATCGTCTTGGTAATCACCTTGCTGCTGAGCGTATTGGTGCTCTCCTTCAACTCCTTCAGGCTGACGGGGATCATTCTGCTCAGCGCCCTGCAATCGGCGGGGCTCGGGCTGCTGGCTGTCTGGGCTCTGGGTTATCCCTTTGGCTTTACCGTGATAATAGGTTTGCTGGGCTTGATGGGGCTTGCCATCAATGCCGCAATAGTGATCCTGGCGGAGCTCGAGTCCGAGCCTCTGGCGCGCCTGGACAACACAAACGTTATTCTTGCCGGGGTCATGCGCTGCAGCCGTCATATCGCTTCGACCACCATCACAACCGTAGGCGGCTTTCTGCCGCTGATCCTGGCCGGCGGTGGTTTTTGGCCGCCCTTTGCCATCGCCATTGCCGGAGGCACGGCGCTGACCACCCTCTTGTCTTTGGTTTGGGTGCCTGTGGTCTATTCCCTGTGGTTGAAGCCGCAGCCCGAGTGTTCCCGCAACTTGCCCCTGAAAAATGAATATTGACCCCAAAAGACAAGCGCAGGCCGGATTATCGTCGGTATTGGTGTTGCGCGAGTCGCCCTAGTATCAACCCGCTTGCTCCTCAAACTGCTTTGCAGCACTCTGTTCGAGCCTCACCCAAGCCTCTGCAGACAAGAATATATGTTTCCCCATGAGGAATATGCGTAATTTTTCAAGTTTACCAATAATAATCAGACGCTTATAAAAAATTATTTCCCATCATCTGATTTACCCACTTTATGGTTTAATCAAGAGCGCGAACAAAACTGCAAGCGTCATAAAGCACATTTTTTTAAATATGATATAAAAAACATAAAGTTATCCCCCGCAGTACCGCTATAGTAAAGCATCTTCTAAAATAAAAGGTCGGGTCCATAGTTAGATTCAGGTCAAAACTTGTTTAACCTGAATGAGATAAAGTTCAACAAACCGGTCAAACAGGAATAACGATAATGAATTACCGCAACTGGCCTATCGCCAAACAGATCGGCACACTGGCTTTTGTGCTGACAATTTTGGTGTTTGGCGTCCTGAGTAGCATCTCCTACCTGACAGCCTCATCTACCCTGAAAGAGAAAGCGATAACCGCCATGGAGCAACAGGTCCATGGGGTCGATGATCTGCTGGCATTGCAATACGAGAGCTTGCTATCCCTGGCTCATCGCAATGCCGATGTATTCAGGGCCATGTATCCGGGCCAATTCCATAAACCGGAAAACAAGACAGTTAGAGTTCTCGGAATGGATACCCCGGCATTAATGCATGAAAAGGAACAGCTCAACTCATCCCGCAGTAAAGTTGACCGATATGCCAACCTCACCGGCGGTAATGCCACAGTGTTCGTTCGTGACGGCGATGACTTCCTTCGTATAGCAACCTCACTGAAAAAGGCCGATGGCAGCCGCGCTCTGGGGACTTACCTAGGCACAAAACACCCGGGCTATCAAAAACTTATTCAGGGCCAAGACTATGAGGGCTATGCCAAGCTGTTCGGCCGCGACTATATGACAGTTTACCGTCCGGTCAAGGACGTTCAGGGCTCGGTGATAGGTATTCTCTACATAGGTTTCGACATTAGCGATTCCCTGGTTCAGCTGCAGCAATCGGTCAAACAGTTACGCCTGGAGGAAAGTGGCACCTATCTGCTGCTGCGCCGCGCCGACAAAGTGGTAGTGGCTCATCCAAGTTTGCCTCAGGGGCAAACCATCACAGAGGCCGAGCTGGACGGCATGCCGCTTGATGAACTAATGAACAGTGAAGGAGTCAAGAGCTACCTCAATGGCAAAGGCGTGGAGATGATTGCCTACAGTGCCACTATCCCCGGCTGGAACTGGGAGCTTATTGGTCAGGTTAAGGCTGCTGAGCTGAATGAAGAGAGCCAGACTCTGCTGCTGATCAATGCCATGGTCGCCGTGGTTGGCATTTTGGTTATCACTATTTTGCTCTCTGTTGTACTGGTACGCACCGTCAAGCCGTTGCAAACTCTGCAACGTCATATGGAAAACCTGGGCAAAGGCGATTTCAGCCAAGCACTGCCAAAACTCGACAGCCGCAGCGAAAACGAAGTAGTGCGGATAAGCAACAGTGTCACCGAAATGACCATGGGGCTCAAGCAACTGCTTCAGGCACTGCAAGGCTCGGTACAGACGTTGGAATACCAGGCAGAACAAGCCCAGGAAGTCGCCCGTCTCAACGGCGATGAAGCCCAAGCGCTTATGGCTCAAACCGATCAAATAGCTACCGCCATCGAGGAGATGTCCACCTCGATACGCGATGTCGCCAATCACGCCGGAGAAAGCGCCAACCAGAGCCAACAGGTGGATGAAGCCTCCCGCGCCGGTCACCAGCAACTGACTCAGGTAGTACAGGGACTGGAAACTCTCAGCATACAACTGAGTGAAAGTCATATCGCTGTCGAAGGTGTAGCCAAAGAGAGTGAAGCCATCAACACCATTACAGAGGTTATCAATGGTATCGCCGAGCAAACCAACCTGCTGGCACTGAACGCCGCCATCGAAGCCGCCCGTGCCGGTGAACAAGGACGCGGTTTCGCAGTGGTGGCCGATGAGGTGCGTACCCTTGCAAGCCGCACCCAGGCGTCGATTTCGGAAATCGGTCAGACCATCACTTCGCTGCAAGCCAAGGTTAAAGATACGGCTATGCGTATGGATCAAAGCCATCAGTTGGGTAATCGCTCCGCCGAGCAGGGAGAGGAAGCCAACAATCAGTTAACTGCCATTGCCCAGCGAATTGCCGATCTAGCCGTATCTGTCAGCAGTATTGCCAGCGCTACCGAACAACAAAGTGCTGTAGCCGAGGAAGTGACCCGCAACCTGCATCAGATAACCGATCTGGCCCGTGAAGGCGATATCCGTGCCACAGAAACAGTCACCTCAGCCAAAGAACTGACAGAGTTGGCCGCCGCACTGAAAAAACAGATAAGTGTCTTCAAGGTCTGAAAAAGAAGGAAGTCTCGGCAAGAGTAAAGGCTGAGAAATGACATGGAAAACACTTGATGCTATAACCTGTCCAAATAGAGAACCCAGCTAAGCTGGGTTCTCTTGTGTTATAGCAAACGCTTGCAGTAATCCAGATAAGCGGTCAATTCCGTTGCTATGATTATCGTCTCTTATTCTCAGGGCGTTAACCGAAAAACAGGCGCCAAAGCCAAGATGCGTCCAAATCTTCCTTGCATTGATTATATTGCGCCGCATAACGGCGGGAGCGATTGTCTACCTTATCTGCCACCCGCACCAACCAGGCCTTGCTGCGATAACTGCCACGTTTGTAGCCGCCCCAGCCTTCGTGATAATTGAGATACTGGTTGCGGGCATCCCACTTGGACACGCCATTGATCTTATGGCTCTTGTAGATAAACCAGCCCATAAAATCCATTGCATCATCAAAATCGCTGCGACTGGCCCAGCTGTTGCCGGTCTCACGTACATAATCGTCCCAGGTCATGGTCTTGGCCTGGGCATAACCATAAGCATCACTGGCGCGCCCTATGGGAATAATCCACAAGAAATATTCCATAGGTGGCGCCGCATTATGCTTGAAGGAGCTCTCCTGATACATCATGGCCAAGGGCACATGCACGGGAACACCCCACTTTTCGCGGGCATCCTTGGCGGCGTTGTACCAAGATCTGTGCTCTTTGAAGATGGCGCAGATATTATCGGGATCTTTGGGAGGCGAAGTGGCGCAGCCGCCCAAAAACAGGGAGGCAGCAAAAATAAGCGCCGGGGCAAATTTGGATAGCAACTGTTGCTTCACGAGAATCTCACGGCTTTCAAAGGCCAGGCCTTTGGTTGAACTTGGGCCCAGTGTCGCCCGAGTCAAACATCAAATGCAACCTGAGCCTCTGAAAAAGTGAGCTTTATTGCGTCTTAGGCAGTTCACATTCATGAACTTCCTGCTGCCAAACTACTGGCTCCCAGTAGCCGGTATCTTTGCCGGTATAGCGCCGGTCGGTATTGAACTTGGCCGCCAGGTGATAACGTTGTCCGGCTTCCACCTGCAACTTAAGTTCCTTGGGGGTGCGGGCCGACAGTCGCACTTTGAGCTCAGGTGAATCTATCAGCTCAGAGACGGTAAAGCTGTGTTCACCCGGTGGTAACTGATAGTTGGGTTTGGAGATCACAGGTTGGCCATCGAGATGGGTGACCACCAGACGATAAAACTGCTGCTCCCGATCCGGCTCCAGATAACCTGAAACCGTACCACATTCGCGCCCGGGCTCAGGAGCACTGGCACAGGCCGACAGCAACACAGCTGCGGCCGAGATTAACAACAAAGACTTCACTGACTGACTGCTTCCTTGGCTGGTTCATCGGCAAAGTACTGAACCAGAAAATCATCAAAATTCAAACGATCTGCGGCTTCCAGCTGCAACTGACTCTCGATTGAGGCCTGTGCTTCAGCTTCAAAGGAAGCCAGCGCCGCGGCACTCAGCGGATAATCCAGCAGTTGCTGCTGATATTCTTTCGCCAATGCCATTACCCAAGCGCCGTGATCCAGCCCCTTTTCCGCCAAGGTCTTCATCACCTGCCCAGACAGGGTTTCATTCGGGTCGATAACGGCTTGATGCCACTTGGCCAGCGCCTGCTGATATTGGTCGTCATCCTTACCATCGAGCAGCTTGGCCAACTGCTGCAGCTCGGCAAACAGTGCCAGCATCCACTGCTCGCGCGCCACAGGCACACCATTTTGACTCAGCATCAAGCCGGGCTTACGCCCTTCCAGCACCACGGCCTTGAGGTTGGCGGCTATCTCCTGCTCACCGGCGGCATCAGTGGTCGCCGAGGGACTCAGCAGACAGTAGAGCAGGAACAGATCCAGGAAACGTACCTGAGAGGCTTCAATACCTATGGCACTGAAGGGGTTTACATCCAGTGCCCGCACTTCGATATATTCCACCCCGGCTCTCGCCAGCGCCTCGGAGGGTTTTTCACCGCTACGGGTCACCCGCTTGGCGCGAATGGGGGCATAGAACTCATTTTCTATCTGCAACACATTGGCGTTGAGCTGGCGATATTCGCCATCAACCTTCACCCCTATGTTGGCAAAGTTGTCCGAAGGCATCTTGATGGCGGCACGGATCCCCTTGAGATAATCGGCCAGCGAGTTATAACTGATACTGAGCCGCTCCTGCTCCTTGTTGGTGTAACCCAGGTCACTCATTCTCAGTGAGGTGGCCCAGGGCAGATACAGGGTGCCACGGCCCATCTTTTCAAAATCCAGCTCTGTCTGCTGCTCTTTGATGAAAGAGTGGCACAACGCCGGCGAAGCACCAAACAGATAAGGCAACACCCACACCAAACGGCGGTAGTTGCGGATAAGGCCGAAGTAACGTTCCGAGATAAAATCACAACGGGAAACAGACTTATCGCTCTGGGCATAGAGCAGATCCCAAAGCTCATCAGAAACCGAGAAGTTAAAGTGCACCCCTGAAATGATCTGCATCAAGGCGCCGTATCTGTAGGTCAAGCCCTTACGATAAAGCGTCTTCATCCGCCCCGCATTGGAACTGCCATATTGAGCAATGGGAATATCTTTCTCGTCACCCACATAACAAGGCATGCTCACAGGCCAAAGCTGTTGTCCCTTAAGCTGATTAAGGGTAAAAGCATGGGTTTCTGTGAGACCGGTCAGCAGCTCATCTATGCTGTGGGTAACAGGCGTAATGAACTCAAGCAACGCCTCACTGTAATCGGTTGTGATCCTCGAGTGAGTCAGGGCCGAGCCCAAGGTTTTGGGGTGACCATCCATAGCCAGGTGCCCGCTGGCATCAATTCTCAAGGCTTCTCGCTCAATCCCACGGCGCATATCCTTAATTGCGGCGCGACCTTCGGCTCCTTTGAGCATTGCGACAGATTCGGTAAATGACTTCAAATTCTTGTTCTCTGCTTGGCGGCCTAAGCCTTTATCTGGCCAATAGACCCGGGCATACCTGCTCCGCTTTCATCTTTTGGTATCAGCACCAAAAGGCACAGGACTGCTCTGTGTGACGGTTGCCCAAAAATAAAGCCTAAGCGGCCTTTCAGGCAAGTGTAATTTAAAAGACACAGGCGGTGATGCTCTTTCAAGCATCACCGCCTTGCATAGTGGCAAGCGAGTCGTAACCCGCTGCGGTTAAGAACAATATGGGGTCAAAGTGGCCGTTTTACAAGGGCAGATTGATCACTGAATAACCCATTGCCTTAATCCCGGGTTCGATAAGATTTTTATCCCCGACCACCAATATCTGCATGCTTGCAGGGTCCAACCATTCTTTGGCCAGTTCATTGAGACTGTCTAGCGTGGCATCCTTGATAATCTCATCCTGACGGGCGGTAAAATCATCGCTCAGGCCGTACTTCTGGATCATGCGGATAAAACCGGCCTTTTGGTAAGGCGTTTCATAATCCAGTGCCTTCCCCTGAGAAATAGAAGCCCGCATAAAGCTAAGCTCTTGTGTCGTCATCCCCTTATCATGATAAGCCTTAAGCTCCTTGATAAACTCGGCCAGCGCCTTGTCGGTGACATCACTGCGAACGCTGACGCCCGCCTTGAAGTAGCCCTGCTCAATACCCCCGCTGAAGAAGCTGCGGGCACCATAGGTGTAGCCCTTATCTTCCCTGAGATTAAGATTGATACGGCTGTTGAAAGCGCCGCCCAAGGGATAGTTCATCAGGTAAGCCTTGAAGAAGTCGCCCGTGGCATCGTAAGGCAGGGCGCGCTTGCCTATGCTGATAACCGACTGGGCCGCTCCCGGCTTATCGATAAGGAATACCACTCCGGGTTTGCTCTCGGGCAGCTCACTCAAGGCCGGCAGAGACACTGCCTGGCCGCCCCAAGGCTCTAATCCTTTTAGCTTGCCGATTAGCTGATCGCGTGGCAGATCGGTTACCGCCACCAGTTGGGCGTTGCCGGCACGATACTGCTCCTTATAGAAAGCCTTGATATCATCGAGCGTCAGCTGGCTGACACTCTCAAGCGTGCCGTTATCATTGACACCGAGACTGGTCTGGCTGCCATACAGCAACTTGCTGAACCCCTCTTCGGCCAGATAGTTTGGATCCGATGCCAGATGTTGCAGACTCTGCAACTGTTGCTGTTTTACCCGCTCGAAATCGGCTTCCTTGAAGCCTGGCTCAAACAGCCTTTCTTCGACTATTGCCAGGGTCTTATCCAGGTTTTCGGTCAAGGCTGAGATCCGGATGCTGCTTTGATAGCCGCTACTGTCAAACACCACGGAAGATCCCAGCAGCTCCAACGCCTGGGCCAGTTCTTCACTGCTGCGTTTGGCGCTGGACTCATTGAGCATGGCCGCAGTCAAACCGGCGAGCCCGGCCTTTTCCACCGGCACCAGTCTGTGACCGCCGTTGAGATAGATGACCAGCTCGGTAGTAGGCGTTTCATGGCTTTCGGTGCCCATGACACTGATACCGTTGTTCAGCTGGGCCGACCAAAGCTTGGGCACCGGCATGGAGGGCGCCTTGCCGGCAGCGGGGATCTTACTGCGATCGAAACTGCTGTTGGCGATTACTGCCTGCTGCAACCCGGCAACCGCTTCGGCGGCAACCCTGGGCTCAGGCGGGGTAAAGTTATCGGCCTTGGCCACCAGCGCCTTGGCGCCCATGGGCACAACGCTCATCACCACACTGGGCTTATCCTTGATGTAGCGCTTGAATACCCGCATCACATCTTCTTTGGTCACAGCATCATAGCGGGCCAAATCTTTGGCTATCTGATTGGGATCACCGGCGAATGTCTGGTTATAGGCCAGATTGGACACCTTGCCCGAGACACTCTGCAGCGAGAAGATACTGTCGGCGCGGAACTGCACCTTGACCTTCTGCAGATCTTCATCTGTGACGCCCCGCTGTTCAAATTCGGCGATCGATTCGCGGATCTTGGCCTCTATCGGCGCCAGTGCTCCGCCCTTGGCCGGATTGGCCAAAGCGTAGATGGACATCTGACAGGCCAGCTCCTGGCAAGGATGACTGACCCCGGCCTGCACCGCATAACCATCTTTCACCAGATTCTTGTAAACCAGCGAGGTCTTGCCGCCGCCGAGAATATTGGCCAGCAGATCCAGCGCGGCCTCATCCTGGTGACGGGCATAAACGGTTGGGAAAGCCATACGGATGAGTGGCAGATGGACCTTATCTTCCATCGAGATATAGCGAGTCTTGTCCAGCGTTACCAAAGGCTTGGCATCGGTCGCCACCTCAGGCCCTTTGGGAATATCGCCAAAGTACTTGCTGACCCAGGCTAATGTCTGCGCGGTATCTATATCACCGCCTATGGTCAGGGTGGCATTGTTGGGGCCGTACCAGCGTTGGAAGAAGTGTCTTACATCATCAGGCGTGGCGCGGTCGAGATCCTCGGGCCAACCGATAACAGGCCAGGAATAAGGATGACCGGCGGGATAAAACGCCTGATTGAAGCGTTCATTCATCCGCCCGTAAGGACGGTTATCGATGCGCTGGGCCCGTTCGTTTTTCACGGTTTCCCGCTGCACTTCAAATTTCTTGTCGGTCAGGGCCGGAAGCAGGTAGCCCATGCGGTCCGACTCCAGCCAAAGCATTTTTTCCAACTGATTACTGGGAACAGTTTCGAAATAGTTGGTGCGGTCTGTGTTGGTGGTGCCGTTCAAGGTGCCGCCGGCTTCGGTGACTATCTTGAAATGCTGTTCATCAGCCACATTTTCAGAGCCCTGGAACATCATATGTTCAAACAGATGGGCAAAACCACTGCGCCCCGCCTGCTCTCTGGCCGAGCCCACATGATAGGTCACATCCACATGCACCAGAGGATCAGAATTGTCCTGATGCAGTATCACGGTTAGGCCGTTGGCCAAGCGATACTTGCTGTAAGGGATACCGACTTCACCGGCCTTGGGGGTGACCGACTCGATGAGAGTCACTCCTGCCGGCAGTTGTACCGAGGAAACCTCAGCCAATCCTGTGTCGGTTTGCACTGAGCAACCCGCCAATGCGGCCGAAATCGCCGCCGCCAATAACCATTTCTTCAAAATGTTACTCCTTCAACCGGAAACCAAACTCAAAAAACTCATTGCAGCCACTCTAAAGCCAACAACACAATTATCAAATAGCGCAGGCCCTTGCCTGTCAAAATCATCAGAGTGGATTTTGTAAGAGGAAGTTTCATCCAACCTGCTAAAAGGCACAGAATATCGCCAATCAGCGGCACCCAGGAAAGTAACAAGGCCCAATAGCCGTAGCGCTTCAGCAACGCCAGCGCCTGCTTGTGGCGACCGCTGTCGAGTTGCTCGGGCGTGATCGCCTTGCGCCCCAAGAGCCCAAGTAGATAACTGCTCAAGGCCCCCAAGGTGTTGCCTATAGTGGCGCTAAGCAGCAGCGACCATGCCATCTCCGGCTGTTTGTCCAGCAAAGCCAGCAACAAGACTTCCGAGCCTCCAGGCAGCAATGTCGCCGCCAAAAAAGCGCCGCTGAACATCAGCCAGAGTTCCCACATATGATACCTTCCTGCATACTGCTTGAATCAAAGGCCCGGCCAGGCGGACTTTAAAGATAAATGGATAAATACTGATTTTTTAGTGCTGAAAGATATAAGAAAATGGCGCCCTTGCCCAGCTGAGTCTGCCGCAAGTCGAGTAATCCATTGCCCAAGCCAAGAAACTGAGGCAGATGTTAATTCAGGTGCTGGCGGATAAAGGCATTGCAGCGAGCAATATTAAAGCATCTGACTGGTACTCCGTAAGCATCCCAGTCTATGATTAAGCCATATCTCTTTGAATAGTGAGCAATCATGGCCCGTCTTTTGTTTCTGCCTATTATCCTGTCCCTATTCTGGATAGCATTTTTACACTTTAATAGAGTCCCTCTGGCGCAGGGGAAACGCGGTTTTATTTGGATAATTGGCGTCAGTGGCACCTTGATAGCCCTGTTGTCACTGGCCATCTGGCTGACGGCCTGAGCTTTTGATAAGCCCTTGAAATGAGCCTTTGAAATGATTGCTTGAGCTAACCCAGAGAGCACCAAAACCCGCGCGTTGCAGATTGCCCGCTAGCAAGCCTTAAAACCGATAACCGGCGCGGCCACTGGCTACGCCGGTTATTTTTTAACGTCATGGCACTCAGCTATTCAGCGCTTAAAGCACTCAGTTGCCCAATACCGCCAGCAGAATACCGGCAGCGACCGCACTGCCCAGCACACCGGCCACATTGGGGCCCATGGCGTGCATCAACAGGAAGTTTTGCTGATTGGCCTCTAGCCCAACCTTATTCACCACCCTGGCGGCCATGGGAACAGCCGAGACCCCGGCGGCACCAATCAAGGGGTTGACCTTGCCGCCACTGAGTTTACACATAAGCTTGGCCATCAAGACCCCGGCAGCGGTGCCAATGCTGAAAGCCACCGCCCCGAGCAGCAAGATCCCCAGCGTTTCGACCCGAAGAAACTGCTCGGCCGAGAGCTTGGAACCCACCGCCAATCCGAGGAAAATAGTGACGATATTGATAAGTTCGTTCTGCGCCGTGTTGGAAAGTCTATCCACCACTCCAGATTCGCGCATCAGGTTTCCGAGACAGAACATGCCCACCAGGGGAGTCGCTGTCGGCAAAAACAATATAGTCATTCCCAGCACCATAAGGGGGAAGATAATCTTCTCCTTCTTGCTGACTTCCCGTAGCTGTTCCATCTTGATCTGCCGCTCGGCTTCCGTGGTCAAAGCTCGCATGATGGGAGGCTGAATAAGCGGCACCAAGGCCATGTAGGAGTATGCCGCCACCGCAATGGCGCCTAACAAATCAGGCGCCAGTTTGGAGGCGAGGAAAATGGCCGTTGGACCATCGGCGCCGCCTATAATGGCAATGGCACCGGCATCCTGCATACTGAACTCAAACCCGGGTACCAGGTTCAGGGCTATCGCACCAATCAGGGTGGCGAAGATCCCGAACTGAGCGGCCGCGCCCAGCAATAGCGTCTTGGGGTTGGCTATCAGGGCACCGAAATCTGTCATAGCTCCGACCCCCATAAAGATCAGTAGCGGAAAAATGCCGGTATCTATGCCCACGTGATAAACATAGTAGAGCAGCCCATTTTCCTCGGTAAAACCTGCGTTGGGGATATTGGCCAAAATGGCGCCGAAGCCGATGGGCAGCAGTAACAATGGCTCAAACTTGCGTACTATTGCCAGATACAACAGCAAGGCGCCAACCAACATCATCAAGGCCTGTGGCCAGGTAAAATGCGCTATTCCCGTCGCGGACCAAAAAGCGAGTAAACCATCCATAATCGCTCCTTAGGCCAGCGCCAACAGCTTGGTACCAACGCTGACGGCATCGCCTTCCTTGACCAGAATACGACTGACCACACCATCGGCCTGAGCCCGGATCTCAGTTTCCATCTTCATCGCCTCGAGGATGATAACGACATCACCGGCGCGAACGCTGTCTCCGGCGACCACCTGTACCTTAAAGATATTGCCGGAAAGCGGCGCGCTCATCTCCAGTTCCGGGCCAGAGACAGCAGGAGCCTGCACAGGGGAGGCCTGGGGCTCTGCCACCGGCAAAGGCGCTATCTGATTGATATCACCGCCTTCACTGACCTGCACCACAAAGCGCTGCCCCTGTACATCCACGGTATAAACCTCCGGCTGACGACCACCTGCCTTGGTTTGAGTTGCTTGTGGCTGAGGAGCTTCCAACTCTGGCTTGGGTTCAAATGCCGCAGGATTGCCACGGTTCTTAATAAACTGCAGGCCAATTTGCGGGAACAGTGCATAAGTCAGCACATCATCGTCGCGCTCTTCGCTGAGGCTCAGGCCTTGTGCCAACGCTTTTTCGGCCAGTTCGGCCCGCAGATGTTCAAGCTCAGGCGCGAGCAGATCGGCCGGACGGCAACTGACAGGCTCGGCCCCCTGCAACACCCGCTGTTGCAATTCACTGTTTACCTTGGCCGGGGTGGCGCCATATTCGCCCTTGAGCACGCCTTCCGTCTCCTTGGTGAGCGACTTATAGCGCTCGCCCATCAGCACATTGATTACTGCCTGAGTACCGACAATCTGGGAGGTGGGGGTCACAAGTGGAATAAAACCCAGATCTTCCCGCACTCTTGGGATCTCCTCGAGCACCAGATCCAGCTTATCCTCGGCGCCCTGCTCTCTGAGCTGGTTTTCCATATTGGTCAGCATGCCCCCCGGCACCTGAGCCCGCAGAATGCGTGAATCTATGCCCTTTAGTGCCCCTTCGAAACGGGCATATTTTTTTCTGACTTCACGGAAATAGGCAGCAATCTCCTCCAGCAGCGCTAAGTCATAGCCTGTCGCCCTATCGGTATCTTCAACCATGGCTACCAGAGTTTCTGTGGCACTGTGACCATAGGTTTGACTCATGGAAGAGATGGCCGTATCCAGCACATCGACCCCGGCCTCAATCGCCTTTTGATAAGTGGCAGTCGATAACCCTGTGGTGGCATGGCACTGCATGGTGATCAAGAGATCGGTTTCCGACTTCAAGCGGCTTATTAGCTCAAATGCCTCCATCGGCTTGAGCAAACCGGCCATATCCTTGATACAGAGTGAATGGCAGCCCATATCTTCCAGCTGTTTGGCCATGGTCAGCCAGGTTTGCAGTGTATGTACTGGGCTTGTGGTGTAAGAAATTGTGCCCTGGGCATGGGCACCGACATCAATCACGGCTTTCAGCGCGGCTTGCAAGTTGCGCACATCATTCATGGCATCGAACACCCGGAATACATCGACCCCGCTCTCATGGGCGCGCTCCACAAACCGAGTCACCAGGTCGTCACTATAATGGCGATAACCCAGCAAGTTCTGCCCTCTCAATAACATCTGCTGCGGGGTGTTGGGCATGGCTTGTTTCAGCGCCCGGATCCGCTCCCAGGGATCCTCCCCCAAATAACGGATACAGGCATCGAAGGTAGCACCGCCCCAAGACTCCAGGGACCAAAAGCCAACACTGTCCAACTTGGCGGCGATTGGCAACATATCGTCGATACGCATTCTGGTTGCCAATAATGATTGGTGAGCATCCCGCAGGACAACGTCGGTTAATGCTAAAGCTTTACTCATCTTTCTTATCCATCAGATTACGGCAGTTAAGCCTGTTTGCGATATTGGTGAATGGCACAGCTAATAGCTGCCAACTGTTGCGGCGTAGGCGCACCGGTCTGGGGCACAACTGTGGGTTGCGCGCCTCCCATGCCCTGAGTTTGTGGCTGACTCTGTTCCAAATTGGGTCTGGGTGCCAAATAGCGGGCCGATATTCTGAGCCCCAAGATCAGCAGCCCCAAAAACAGATAAACCAGCCCCATACCGAGCAGCATAATCCCCACTGCTTCCAAGAGTTGCTCAGAAAGCGACATCATCTCTTCCTCATTTTGTTAACAGATTGGCAGGCATTTTCCTGTCTATGACTTGCTTAGGGCGATAACGCTCACAATCTCGGGAGCGTACACCAATAATAAATATGCTAAAAAATGTGATTTTCAGTCATTAGATGTTTTAGCCTAGCAGGCCTGCCTCTGCCAGACTATGTGACTTAGGTCAAAAGCAATAACCAATCTATAACAAATAACCCCCACCAATGTAAATTGGTCATACCAAAATAAATCAATAAAATCTCAATGAGGATGATGATTCATAAATATTCATCTTGATTTTTTAAGGAAAAGACAACAACCCGGTCAACATGAAGTAAAACTGATATAGAATGTCTGTAAGGCGAAAGAGTTTCAGCATAGAGGTATCATGAATATAAATGGAAAGCCGTCAGTTTGATCCGATAAGTTCGCTTCCAGCGATTAAGTTGTCCGTGATGGCTCCCCTTAAAAATCAATAGACCCCGGCTCACAGCCACAGCCTGAAGCGACAGCGATACAATAAGCAAGGCAGATGTTGAACTATAGAGGCGGGCTTTATCACAAGACTCAAGCGAATCTGTATTTCCGCGGACAAGTTTTCGGATAAGACGCCACAGGAAAGTAATTACAAGCGGGTAAGAGTCAGATAGCAAAACGCCCCGCGATTGCGGGGCGTCTTACTTCTTTGCTATTTGGCGCGCATGGAAGGAGTCGAACCTCCGACCGCCTGGTTCGTAGCCAGGTACTCTATCCAGCTGAGCTACATGCGCTTAATCCGGAACTCAGAAAGCTTGGCTCTCAGAGTATAGTAAAGAATGGCGGAGAAGGAGGGATTCGAACCCTCGATGGGAGATAAAGCCCATACTCCCTTAGCAGGGGAGCGCCTTCGGCCACTCGGCCACCTCTCCGCGTAAATTGGTGCGCATGGAAGGAGTCGAACCTCCGACCGCCTGGTTCGTAGCCAGGTACTCTATCCAGCTGAGCTACATGCGCATATTTTACGTTAAGAAATGGCGGAGAAGGAGGGATTCGAACCCTCGATGGGAGATAAAGCCCATACTCCCTTAGCAGGGGAGCGCCTTCGGCCACTCGGCCACCTCTCCGTTTTCTTGGCGCACATATTACTGTTTGAAGAAAATAAGTCAAACCCTTTTTCCTAAACCTTTTCCGTTTGTCCTGTTTTTAATCACCTGACCTAAATAACGCGCAAATCCTGTGCTATCAAGGGTTTTCCGGCGCCAGAAAATAAAAAAGCCAGTTTAAAAACTGACTCTTCTATTCCTGACGGAGGTTCACTTTGTGTTGTCTCAGAAGTTACCACCTTCAGAAGGGGTTCCGGTTTTCTCAGACTGAATACGCTGATAAATCTCCTCACGGTGCACAGAAACTTCTTTGGGTGCATTCACACCTATACGTACCTGATTCCCCTTCACACCCAGCACTGTCACTGTGACCTCGTCACCAATCATCAGTGTTTCGCCAACACGACGAGTCAAAATCAGCATTCGATTGCTCCTCTAGTTTCCATATTTTCTACACACGGCGCTCATCCGTCGTAACCATTATTATAAGGTGAGCTTAGTACAAATTAATAGTATTCAATACTAAATCCGTTGTTTAATTACACCTTATTTAGTTCAAAAGCGTGATGTAGAACTCGAACTGCCCTGTATAAATCCGCTTCATCAATAACCAAAGACAGCTTTATCTCTGATGTTGCCATCAACTTAACATGAATTCCTTCATTCCCCAAGATATCAAACACCTTGGCGGTTGCCTCGGCTCTGCGATGCACGCCGGCACCTATCACAGAGACCTTGGCCAGGGATTTTTCAAACATCAATGGCCCCAACGACAGGCCAAGAGCCGCCTCATCAAGGACCTTTAGCGCCCAAGAAAGCCTGTCGGCATCCATAGTAAAACTAACGCCGTCATCCATCCCCGCCTTGGTCACCAGATCCACTTCAACACCGTTTTCAGCCAGCAGTGAAAATACTGCCGCAAAAGGGTCTGGTGAATCGTCAGAGCGGCTCAGACTCAGCATCGCCTGCCCTTTACTGCAAGCGATACCGGCCACTTGATTACGCTTGTCTTCACAGGCATCGAAACGGATCAATGTGCCACTGCCGGGCTCAAAGCTGGAAAGCACCCGCAAGGGAACCCGAAAGCGCTCGGCATAAGAGACTGAATCCGGGTGCAGCACCTTGGCGCCCAAGCGAGCCATCTCCAGCATCTCTTCGAAGCTGATGGCATCGAGCTTCTGGGCGCTCGGCTCGATATTGGGATCTGTGGTATAAACACCGGCCACATCGGTAAAAATTTGACATTCCTGCGCCTTAAGCGCCGCAGCCAAAGCCACCGCCGTGGTATCCGAGCCACCACGGCCAAGAGTGGTCACTTCCCCGAATTGATCCCGCCCCTGGAAGCCAGCCACTATCGGGATAATTCCCTGGGCCAGCAACTCCTGCAGGTACTGAACATCCACTCGTTCGATACTGGCACGGCCAAACTGACTATTGGTATGGATTTGCACCTGAGCGGCGTTGAGCGACTTGGCTTTGACGCCACGTTTTGCCAGTGCCATCGCCATCAGGGCAATACTCACCTGCTCGCCGGTGGAGACCAGCATATCCATCTCCCGCGCCGAGGCTTCAGGGTCAATCTGCCCCGCCAGCGCAAACAGGCGGTTGGTTTCACCGGCCATGGCGGAGAGCACCAACACCTGATGCTCGCCGCTCAGTTGCGCCTTGGCAACCTGCTCGGCAATCACCTCGATGCGCTCAATCGAGCCCACCGAGGTGCCACCGAACTTTTTGACATACAGTCGCTCGTTACTGCCTGAACGTACTTCTTGTGTCACATAGACCTCGTTGGTGGCGAAATTATGCCAGACGTTCAGTCAGCCAGGGCGTTACCGATGCCAATGCCTGAGGCAAGTTGGCAACTTCACTACCACCGGCTTGGGCCATATCGGGACGGCCACCGCCCTTGCCACCAACCTGCGCGGCCACCATGGCCACCAATTCACCGGCCTTCACCTTGGCGGTCAAGTCCTTAGTCACCCCGGCGATAAGGTTTACTTTGTCGCCATGAGCCAGACCCAGCACCACTACGCCAGATTGTAGCTTCTGCTTGAGCTCATCTTGCAGACCACGCAGAGAACCAGGGTCAATACCTTCGACCTGTTTCACCAACACCTTGACTCCGGCGATTTCCTGAGCATCGGAAACCATATCGGCACTGGCAGCGGCGGCCAGTTTATCTTTGAGCTGAGCAATCTCTTTTTCCAATTGGCGGCTACGCTCCAACTGCGCCTTAAGTTTGGCGACCACTGAGTGACTGTCGGCCTTCAGTAAGTTAGCGGCATCACTCAACTCTTGCTGTTGCTCGGCCACAAAGGCCATGGCTGCAGCACCTGTGACCGCTTCAATACGGCGAATGCCGGCGGCAATACCGCCTTCTGATGTGATCTTGAACAGGCCTATGTCACCGGTGCGGCCCACATGGGTACCACCACAAAGCTCAATCGAGAAGTCACCCATGGTTACAACCCGAACCTGGGCGTCGTATTTCTCACCAAACAGGGCCATGGCGCCCTTGGCTTTAGCCTGCTCTATGTCCATCTCAGCCGTTTTCAGCTCGTGGTTACGACGGATCTGGGTATTGACCATATCTTCAACCGCTTTGAGCTCTTCAGGCTTAACCGCTTCAAAGTGAGAGAAGTCGAAACGCAGACGCTCAGGCTCCACCAATGAACCTTTCTGGGTCACATGCTCACCCAATACTTGACGCAGTGCGGCGTGCAGCAGGTGAGTCACTGAGTGGTTCAGTTGGGTGCGATGGCGTAGTTTCTTATCAACTTGCGCAAGCAACTCCTGACCCAGAGTCAGTTTGCCTTGGCTCAGTTGGCCGATATGACCTGTGGCCTGAGCATACTTTTGGGTGTCACTCACCTCAAACAGCAAACCTTCGGCTGTCAATTGGCCCTTATCGCCTACCTGGCCGCCTGACTCGCCATAAAATGGAGTCTTGTCCAGCACAATAACCGCTTGCTGACCGGCATCCAGCGTATCGACCGCCAGACCATCGACATAGATGCCAATAACCTTGCCCTTACCGCTGAGTTCACTGTAACCACAGAACTCACTGTCGACATCAATTTTCAGCCCGGCGTTGTAATCGGCACCAAACTGACCGGCGGCCTGAGCCCGGCTACGCTGCTCGGCCATCGCCGCATCAAAACCATCTTCATCGACCTTGATATTACGTTCGCGGCAAACATCGGCGGTCAAATCCATAGGGAAACCATAGGTATCGTAGAGCTTAAATACGGTTTCACCATCCAGAGTGTCGCCCTTGAGCTCAGACAGAGCCGCATCCAAAATACCCAGACCACGCTCAAGTGTACGGGCAAACTGTTCTTCTTCGGCTTTCAGCGCCTTTTCCACTATGTTTTGGGTCGCCTTCAGGCCCTTGGCCGCATCACCCATCACATCAATTAAGGCGGGCACCAACTTGTAGAAGAAGGTATCTGTGGCGCCCAGCTTGTTACCATGACGCACGGCGCGGCGGATGATACGCCGCAGCACATAGCCCCGACCTTCATTGGATGGCATTACGCCATCAGCAATCAGGAAGGCGCAAGAGCGGATGTGATCGGCAATAACCCGAAGGGATTTATTTTCCAGATCTGTCACGCCGATGATCTCGGCCGTCTTGGCAATCAGAGTGCGGAACACGTCAATTTCATAGTTGGAATGCACGCCTTGCAGAATGGCGGCAATACGCTCTATCCCCATACCTGTATCAACAGATGGCTTAGGCAGAGGTTCCATCACGCCATCGGCCTGACGGTTGTACTGCATGAAGACTATGTTCCAGATCTCAATAAATCTGTCGCCATCCTCTTCCGGCGTACCTGGGCGGCCGCCTGGGATATGATCACCATGGTCATAGAAAATTTCAGTACAAGGACCACAAGGGCCTGTATCACCCATCTGCCAGAAGTTGTCTGAAGCATAAGGTGCACCTTTGTTGTCGCCGATACGGATAATGTCCTCGGCGGGAACACCTATCTGCTTGTTCCAGATATCAAAGGCTTCATCGTCGGATTGATAAACGGTAACGCACAGGCGCTCCTTGGGCAGCTTGAGCTCTTCAGTCAAGAAGGTCCACGCGAAGCGAATGGCATCTTCTTTGAAGTAATCACCAAAGCTGAAGTTACCCAGCATCTCAAAGAAGGTGTGGTGACGGGCCGTATAACCCACGTTATCCAGGTCGTTATGTTTACCACCGGCGCGAACACAACGCTGCGAAGTGGTAGCGCGACTGTAGCTACGCTTGTCCATACCGAGGAATACGTCTTTAAACTGGTTCATCCCGGCGTTGGTAAATAGCAAAGTGGGGTCATTGCCTGGCACCAGAGAACTGCTGTCGACTACCTGATGGCCATTCTTGCGGAAAAACTCCAGGAAAGCACTTCTAAGTGCTGCTGTGGTTTGGTACATAAATCGTCCTGAGTTACTTAAGCCTGAATAATGTATAAAAAGTGGTCTAAAGGCGTGCTTGGCCCGGCCACTCGAGCGCTCTTTTGCCAAGCATTATAAGCATGCAGCGCCAGAATACCAATTAGATTGCGCAGGGTATGATGCCTGATACAGCCGAGGTACAGAGAGCATTAGCGGCATAAGCCGAAACCGGATTACCTGGGCAGGCAAATGCTATTTGCCATAGATGTTGAATTACTCAGCGGATATAAAAACCTGCGCCAGTAAACCAAGATATAGCGGCTTTAGCGGGATATATAACCATAGGCGACAAGCACAAGAACTAACAACTTAATAAGAGTGAAGCTTGGGCTTGTAAAATGAAGTCAGTCACAGAGATTAGGCAGTATTAAACTTGGTTATGAAAGGAGCTTTAGTGATAGAGAAAAATCAGTCATAAGGGTCATATTCAAGGGCGTATGCCACTTGATCATAACTAAAGCCCTGCCCCATCAAGTGACGAATTCGGCGAGCTTTTTCTTTCATATCATCTGCGGGACTATCGCCGAATTTCTTCAGCGCGCGCGTGCGGGCCAAGGCAAACCAGTCACAATCACTGGCATCCAAGACTTGTTCGATACATTGTTTATTTAAGCCCTTTTGCATCAGTGCCTGACGTACTTTTCCCGGTCCGTGGGCCTTGGCAATATGGCTGCGCAGCAAGGCTGCAGCGAAACGCTGATCATCGATAAAACCTTTGGCTTCCAGACTATCCAAAGTCTGTTCAACTTCGCTCGACTCAAAGCCCTTGCCCAGTAAGCGGCTCTTGAGTTGCTCGCGGCCATAGTCGCGGCGCGCCAACAGCGCGACCGCAACATCCATTACCGACTGGCTCAGAAGACTTCTCCGGTTTCCAAGTCGATATTGCCTTCACCTGTCTCGGCGCTGGCAGGAGCCGCTTCTGCTTTACTGAGCAGTTTGGCACGCAGTGCCGCTTCGATTTCGGCTGCCACTTCAGGGTGTTCCTTGAGGTACTTACCTGCATTAGCGCGGCCTTGACCTATCTTGTCACCCTTGTAGCTGTACCAGGCACCGGATTTTTCCACCAGTTTGTGGGCTACGCCTAAATCAACCAGCTCACCGGTACGGTTGATACCCTGACCATAGAGAATTTGGAAATCGGCTTGTTTGAAGGGGGCGGCAATCTTATTCTTAACCACTTTAACCCGGGTTTCGTTACCAACAACCTCATCACCCTCTTTGATAGCGCCTGTACGGCGGATATCGAGACGAACTGAGGCGTAGAACTTAAGGGCGTTACCACCAGTGGTGGTTTCAGGGTTACCGAACATGACCCCAATCTTCATCCGGATCTGGTTGATGAAGATAAGCAAAGTGTTGGACTGCTTGAGGTTACCGGCAAGCTTACGCATTGCCTGGCTCATCATACGAGCCGCCAGACCCATGTGGGAATCACCGATTTCACCTTCGATTTCAGCCTTGGGCGTCAGCGCCGCCACTGAGTCAACAATGATGACATCGACGGCGCCACTGCGAGTCAGCGCATCACAGATCTCCAGCGCCTGTTCACCCGTATCTGGCTGAGAACACAGGAGATTATCGATATCCACACCCAGTTTCTTGGCATAGATAGGATCCAGCGCGTGTTCGGCATCGATAAAGGCACAGACTTTGCCTTCACGCTGCGCCGCGGCAATCACTTCCAGTGTCAGAGTTGTTTTACCAGAAGATTCAGGACCATAGATCTCAACGATACGACCCATTGGCAGACCACCGGCCCCCAAAGCCACATCCAGAGAAAGCGAACCGGTAGAGATGGTTTCGACATCCATGGTTCTGTCTTCACCCAGTTTCATGATAGAACCTTTACCGAACTGCTTCTCTATCTGTCCCAGAACTGCGTTCAACGCCTTCTCTTTGTTTGGATCTATTTTCATTCCTGTTCCCTCTTAATTGCGACGCAATGCTTCGCCTGAAATCTATGTTGCCGCCCCTTTATCCAGAGCTTTGGGCTAAATACCAATCTGCCACCTAGTATACTGTACAATCATACAGTATCAAGTGCTGGCGATAATTTATTTAAAGGCCGCTTGCTGATCAATCACTTGTAACCGAAGGCGTAAAATTTCCCCGCCCACGACTGGCTCAGTGATGAATAACTGATACTATTGGCGCCATTGAAAAAGGGCAACCGCTCTTGGAAACACAGTCAAGGAAATATCTGAAAGCTCCCATGAATGCAGTGATTACGCCTATGGATAACCCGGATTTGGAAAAACACACCCCTATGATGCGCCAGTATCTGTCGATGAAGGCGCAGCATGCCGAAATGCTGCTGTTTTATCGCATGGGGGACTTTTACGAGCTGTTTTACGATGATGCCAAAAAAGCCTCCGAGCTCTTGGGTATTTCACTGACGGCCAGAGGCAAGAGTGGTGGCGATCCTATTCCTATGGCGGGTATTCCTTATCATGCGGTGGAAGGTTATCTCGCCAAGCTGGTGCAGCTCGGTGAGTCGGTTGCCATCTGTGAGCAGATTGGTGATCCGGCCACATCCAAAGGGCCGGTCGAGCGCAAAGTGGTGCGCATAGTGACTCCCGGAACCCTCACCGATGAAGCGCTGCTGCAAGAACGTCAGGATAACCTGCTGGCCGCCGTCTACGAAGGCAAGAACGGTTTTGGCTACGCCACCTTGGATGTTGCCTCTGGCCGTTTTATGATTGCCGAACTGGCCACCCTTGAATCATTGGAGGCCGAGCTGCAACGCACCAAACCGGCCGAACTGCTCTACAGCGAAGACTTTTCCCAACAAAGCCTGATTGCCGGCATCAAGGGCAAACGCCGTCGTCCCGAGTGGGAGTTTGACTTGGATACCAGCATGCGATTGTTGCTGGATCAATTCGGCACCAAAGATCTGCGTGGTTTTGGCATAACAGACGCCAGGCTGTCACTGCAGGCCGCCGGCTGCCTGATGCAGTATGTCAAAGATACCCAGCGCACCGCCCTGCCCCATATCAATGCCATTACCCGCTTTAATCAGAGCGACAGCATAGTGTTGGATGCCGCCACCCGGCGGAATCTGGAACTGACAGTGAATCTTGCCGGTGGCCGGGACAATACTCTGGCTTCTGTGCTGGATGCAACCGCCACCCCCATGGGCAGCAGGATGTTACAGCGCTGGATCCATCAGCCACTCAGGGATCATCAACAGATAGGCCTGCGGCAAACCGCGGTGGCAGAGTTGATTGCCAGCGGCCTGTTCGAACCGTTACATGACGACCTCAAGGCGCTTGGTGATGTGGAGCGGATCATGGCGCGCCTGGCCCTGAGAAGCGCCCGCCCTAGAGACTTTGCCCGTCTGCGACAAGCGCTGGCGCTGTTGCCGCAACTACAGCAACTATTGGCAAACACCCAAAGCCCCGAGCTTGGCCGTTTGAAACGCCAGCTCAGTGAATTCCCTGAAGAGCTCGCGCTGCTGGAGCGGGCGATTGTCGACAACCCGCCGGTACTCATTCGTGATGGCGGCGTGATCCGCGATGGTTATCATGCCGAACTGGATGAATGGCGCCGCCTCAGTGAAGGCGCCAGTGACTATCTGCAACAGTTGGAAGTCAGGGAAAAAGAACAAACTGGAATAGCCACCCTGAAAGTCGGTTTCAACCGGGTACACGGCTACTATATTGAAGTTTCCCGTGGACAATCGGCACTGGTGCCCCTGAGCTATCAAAGACGCCAGACATTGAAAAACACCGAGCGCTATATCATCCCCGAGCTGAAAGAGTATGAAGAGAAAGTGCTTTCCAGTCAGGGCAAGGCGCTGGCACTGGAAAAACAGCTTTGGGACGAACTGTTCGATCTCTTGCTACCCAAGCTCAGCGAACTGCAGGCCTTTGCCATGGCAGCGGCCGAGTTAGATGTACTGAGCAACTTTGCCGAGCGGGCCGACAGCCTCAACTACCACCAACCTGAGTTGAGCGATAAGCCGGGCATACATATTGAAGCCGGGCGTCACCCAGTGGTTGAGCGAGTCAGCCAGGCTCCCTTTATCGCCAACCCGGTAACCCTTAGCCCTGAGCGTAGAATGTTGGTGGTCACAGGCCCCAATATGGGCGGTAAGTCCACTTACATGCGTCAGGTGGCACTGATCACCCTGATGGCGCATATCGGCAGCTTTGTGCCGGCAGACAAGGCGATTCTGGGGCCTGTTGACAGGATCTTCACCCGTATCGGCGCCTCGGACGATCTGGCCTCGGGCCGCTCCACCTTTATGGTGGAAATGACAGAAACGGCCAATATTCTCCACAATGCGACCGCAGAGAGCCTGGTGCTAATGGATGAGATTGGCCGCGGCACCTCCACCTATGACGGCTTGTCACTTGCCTGGTCGGCGGCAGAGTATTTGGCCCAGCGACTCGGCGCCATGACACTGTTTGCCACCCATTATTTCGAGCTGACTCAGTTGGCAGAATTGATGCCCCAGGTTGCCAATGTGCATCTGGATGCCATGGAGCATGGCGACAGCATAGTCTTTATGCACGCAGTGCAGGAGGGGGCCGCCAGCAAGAGCTATGGTTTGCAGGTTGCTTCACTGGCTGGTGTTCCGGCCTCAGTGATCAAGGCCGCCAAATTGAAACTTCAACAACTTGAAAGTCGCGATCACGGTCAGGCCCCCCATGTTCAGGCACAGGCCACACTGCAACTGGAAACACCGCCATCTGAGCTTGAACTTCTGCTTGGCAGGCTGAACCCGGATGAACTCAGCCCAAGAGAGGCGCTGGACCTAATCTATAAACTCAAGGCGTTGGCAAACTAAACCTTTGAATTTCAGTTTTCAGCTCAACTTGAAACAACGATTTCACCGAGCAAATGTGCCTGTTGCGCGGTTGATATGAAGGCTGCTTCGTGAAATAGAAAATCCGATGACATTGGTCATCGGATTTTCAGCTTTTTCATAAGATCCTGGTTTAAATGCTCAACACTGAGCCCAGGTTCTCCTTCAATGCATCAGGGCCTGACTTAGAACTTGTGCTCCAGACCAACACCTATGTACTTGTCATCATCATCCACATTTTCCATGGAGCGATTGGTGTAGAAGGCAAACAGCTTGGTCGGCTTACCCAGCTTGTAGTCAGCACCGATAGACCAGGAATCACCCTTATCTTCCATATCCTGCCACTGACCTTTCAGAGTCACCGCATCAATCTTGTACGCCGCGCTCAGCAGGTAACCGTTCTTGCTGTCACCATCGACAGACTTCTCTTCCTGCTGGAACATACCACCCAGAACGAAGTTGGCCAACTTGGCCTGCACTGTAGCACGCAGGACATCATAGCCTTTAACTTCTGAGTCATAGGCAACAGAGGCGAATACTGCGCTCTTTTTCAGATCCTTGTCACCGTACATGGCAGCAATAGAGAACCCATCTTCACCACCCTGTGACTTGGCAGCTTCCGCAGCATAAGTGGCACCAACTTTGAAACCACCAAATGAAGGTGACAGGTAAGTTACAGTTTGTTCAATACGGTTTTCCCCTTTGAACAGACTCTTGAGGTCACCAGACAGGTCGTTGAACTGGTCAACTTTACCTTGAGCGACTTTCAACATGGTGTCATTGCGACCCACAGAGACAGCACCGAAGTTACCTTTCAAACCAACAAACTGGTTACGAGCCAAAAAGTTATCTTTGGCATCATTACCTGTATCTACCTCATATTCCACTGTGTAGAATGCAGCCAGATCGTTACCCAGATCGAATTCGCCTTTCACGCCAAAACGAGAGGCATTGCTTTGAACCGCGGTTTCAGAATCGTCAGCAGCAGCTTCGTCATTTGACTGAACAGTAACATTCAACTTGCCGTAAACGGTCAGCGGCTCGGCAGCGTGGGCAGAGGCCAGAGAGACTGAAGCTATGGCTGAAGCGAGTAGTGTTTTGCAAAATGCATTCATCATTAATTCCTTTCGACGTTCTCTTCGTCTTGGTTATTGGTTTGGAACGAGCGAAAGTGTGCAACGAGTCTGTTGCAGTTTTATTTCATCTTTTAACCTGCCGGATTCATTATGCCTTTAGAGTCTCCTTAAAAAAGGCCAAAGCCCTTAACCACGGGGGCTAGCGACAAGCAATACGCCATATGACATTTTGGTTAAATCTTTCCCGGGTTGAAAAATCTGTGCTAACGGGGCGGGTTTACCTTGAGGATTTCATGCCTTACACTGCGGCTTTATTTTTCAAAGAGCGCCTGTCATGTGGTTTAAAAATCTCACCGTATATCGTTTCAACAAACCATTTTCTACCGATATAGAGGCACTGGAGACTGCCCTTGAGGGTTTCACCTTTTCTCCCTGCTCCAGTCAGGACATCAGCAAGTTCGGTTTTTCCAAGGCTTTGGGCAAACTGGGGCACACCCTGGTTCACAGCGCCAACAACCGTCACCTAATCTGTGCCACCAAAGAGGAGAAGCTGCTGCCTTCTCAGGTCATCAAGGAAGCGCTGGAAGAAAAGGTGTCGCTGCTGGAAGAGGAAGAAAACCGCAAGCTGACCAAGAAAGAGAAAGATGCGCTCAAGGATGAAATCACCACCACTCTGTTGCCAAGAGCCTTCTCCCGTCGCAGCCAAATCAAGGCTCTGTTGCTGCTGGATGAGCAACTGATCCTGGTAGACAGCTCCAGCGCCGCCAAGGCCGAAGAACTGCTGGCCTTGCTGCGTAAAGCGCTCGGCAGCCTGCCTGTGGTGCCAATGAGTACCAAGACACCGATTGAAGTGCAAATGACCGAATGGCTCAAGCAAGGCAATGCCCCTGCCCCCTTCACCATTCAGGATGAAGCCGAGCTCAAGTCTGCCGCCGATGATGGTGCAACCGTGCGCTTCAAGCAGCAGGATCTGGGCGAAGAGGAAGTACTGGCTCACCTGCTTGCCGGTTTCCAGGTGAGCCAG
>NZ_NIJM01000038.1 GCF_002836945.1 Shewanella chilikensis | reverse complement strand
TTGAGTTCGGCGAGGGCGCGGCATAATAACCTCCTTGTTAAATGCTTAAACAAAGTATAGTCGGATGTTTACTTCCGCGTCATTAACGCTGGGAGTCCATATTCTTTTTCATATTCTTTTATATTCGTTTTTCCATATTATTTTTATATTTTTTGGAAAATTATTATGTTTTTAATGCATCGTTATCACTCGCAATACTTTCTCTTGTGGCTTATATTCAAGAGCAGTTACCACTCTTGTTGGGTAACTACCATCAGGCCTAGGAATCTCAATCATCACGTTAAATTTTGATACATTATGATCTGGCAAATACGACAGGTTATATATATAACTATCAGAAACCTTCGAGCGAATAAGATCCGAAATATCTTCCTTGTCTAAGGATTCGATTCCCGCCTTTTCAAGTTTTCCACATTTGGCAGATTTCAAATATTCATATTTCGCATCTTCAATTTTAATTTCAAATCCATCAATTGGAAATATCTGATCAGATATTGCATTAAGTGATAATTCCGTGTCAGATTCAAAACCTTTGAAAATAGGCCTCTCAATTTTATAGCTTAAAAGAACATCAAAATACATGGATTGGAGGCTATAAACCTCTAAGCCATAGTCTGCGAAAGGATAGCCAGCCATATTTATATTCTCTTCGTTTGGCCTATCATCCTCATGCCCCATAATAACCTTTTTGCCATGTTTGAGAAAACTATTGGCGAGGATCGTAGACAAATAAATGCGAGCACGGGAAGAGAAAGTTCCCGGTATAAACCCAACATATGGTTTGAACTGCGATAGAGATTTGTGAATTCGCTCTAAACCAGACTCAGTTAAATTATTTATATAAACACAATATAGCACTGTCCCGTGCACAAACTCCAAATCTCTCGACAGAACTAATGACTCCTGAAGAACCGAGAATATGAATTCCTGATCATTTCCAATCAGGTCTCCGCATTGCACGCTATGATTTGATTTTAAATCAAGAAGCGGTAGAACCTGTTTCATTACTTCTAAGCCATACCAGCTTGATTCAATATCTTGTGAATCAAAAATAAATCCAGCTTCAAATCGGTCGGTTCTAGGAACCAAGGCTGTTCTTAAATCCTGATACTTAATTCCTTTAGAATTCAGGATATCGATCGTCGTTGCGACCATCCCTTGTATTTCTCGAAACATGACTTCTGGAGACAGGCCAAAATAGTCTCGCATTGTCTCGAGCATAATATGCCCGCGTGCATCAATTGTGTGTATAGATGTGCTCATGATTTCTCGTAAACATACCAGCTTATAGTGCGCATGCGCGTTTTAGTCCTCGGAGGGCTGTAAACGCGCATAGCTATCTCTTTGTATTAGTTAGATATAATAGAGTCTAGCCAAAATATCCCTTGTAGTTAAACGTACATGCGCGGTTTCCAAACCTATTATCTACCAACAGTGTTTTATATCTATATGACTTTAACGATACTTTCTGTGATGTTACAGAAATAATGCGCCAGATTATCTTCAAATTTCAGGGGCTTTTGTTAAAACCTCAATAATGCTTGAAAAACCAGCGTTATCGCGCTCTCCCGGAGCTGTTCGAGTCTTTTTCTAACTGATATTCGTGACGTCATACCATAGGGACACAGCGTAAATATGAAGTTGCTCCGTTTCTTACTATTTATAATGAGCTCAGATTTATACTGAGCCAGATTTATGCTGAGCCAGGATAAGTGATTCCAGCAGCTTACAGGCCGGGCCCTGTTTGTCTCTCTGTGGCACTACCAGACTGAGCAGTATCTTGCGGCTGCTGGAGCCTTTGAGACTGAGGCGTACCAGTTCTCCATTTTTCAGCTCCTGCTTGACCAGATGCGCCGGGATCCAGCAAAAACCTATGCCTTTGGCCAGGATCACCTTGGCTTCGTGGAAGTTGCTGACGGTCCAGCGCTGCTCGGCCTTGAGCCAGCCGATTTCCTGCTGACTATTGACGCCGGTATCTTTGATCACAATTTGCAGATGTTGGGCCAGCACTCTGTCGTCTTCAATTTCCACTTGGGCCGCCAGCGGATGGGAAGGGTGGCAGAGCAGGTAGAAGTCCAAGTCGCAAAGGGGCTCTGAGATATAACCCATGGGCGGGGTACCGCAAATCGCAATATCTACCTGATGGTTTTTGATCATCTCCTGGGTGCCGCTGATCACTGTGTCCCGCACTGTGACCCGGGTTCCGCGGCTCTGGGGCAGAAAGGCGGCCAGCGCCTCGGTCAGGGTTTCCATCGGGTAGACCAACTCCCTGGCGATGCTCAGACTTGGCTCCCAGCCCTGTTCCAGATTGCTGGCGAGCTGCTCCAATTCCCCCACAGCCTGAGTGACGTGACGAGAGCGACGCAGCAGTACTTCGCCGCATTCGGTCAGATAGGCCTTGCGGCCACGCACTTCGAGGAGTTGGATCCCCAACTGATGCTGCAGCTTGGCCACAGCATGGTTGAGGGATGATTGGCTCTTGTTGAGCTGCTCTGCGGCCTGGGCGTAACCACCGAAGTCGACGACGGCCTGCAGGATCCGCCACTGTTCCAATGTGGACTTGGGTCTGTTCATTTTCTAAAAACTCGTCAGATTTCGGCCTATCATGGGTGGAAACTGCCAGTTTTTCAAACTATTTAGCCTTTTTCGTCGACTCGGTCGCCTGTTTGACCGACTCGAGTGGCGTCACCTGCATCGGCAGGTATTTTCGGGTCGCCTTGAGCTCACTCAAATAGGGGCCTTTATGCAGTTTTTCCGGCCATTTGAGCAGCATCATCGCCAGCACATTACGGTGTTCCCCCAGAGCCAGCGCCGGGTTGCCTTTGGGGGAGCGAATAAAGTCCACCTCAGGATCGAAGGAGTTGATTATGTGCGCCTGAGTGGCTTTCACCATGGGATGATCTTTGCCCTTGCCGGCGAGCAGATAGCTTATTCCTACTTCGGCAATAATATCGTTGGTGGCATCACTGAGGATCCGCTCGCGGTTGGCTTCGAAGTAGTCGAGGATCCAGGCGAACTCCTTGGCATCTACCGGGTGCTGATAGTATTCACTGGCGGCGAAGATAAAGTGAGTCAGGCCATAGAGCTTATTGCGATATTGTGCCTTACTGAGCTTGCTATCTTCGGCATCCGGGTAGACACGTTTGAAGGCGGCTTTGTAGTCTTCCAGGTAATCGCCAACGCCAAGTTGCTTGGCCCAGTAAACATAATTGATCAGCTGCGCCGCCCAGGCTTCAATCATGGCTTCGTCGGTCAGGCCGTGCTGCAGATCTGTACTCTTGAGCCCTTTGAGCAACTTGTCGTGGCAGGGGCCGGTAAAACCAAACTCATTTATACGGCTGGCGTAGCGCAGCAGCACATCGGTATAAAACAGAAATTCGGGGAAGGGTTTGAGCGCTTTTTTGCGTGCCTTGGCCCGGGGGCCATTGCCCAGTTGGGATATCGCCTTGAGCGATTCACTTTTGACAAATTCAGGGTCGTCCAGCTGGCAGGCATAGAAGCTTTGCGCTTCAGTAACCGCAAACAGATCCACCAAGGCGGCGTTGGCGTACTGCTCGTCACCTGTCATCCGATAGAGGCGGATCCCGTAATGGCCCTGCACCCTTGGGGGCAGCTGGTAGAGATGTTGCTCCAGATTCTGCTGAATGCGTTGATAAACCTCATCAGCGCTGGGCTGGCTCTTGGCGGCCAGGGTACTGCTCATCACTCCCAGGCAGAGGGCAAGTGTCAGTTGACCGGTTCTCTTGAGTATTGGCATCGCGTATCCTCCGGATGAGTGTGGCCGCATCGGCAGCGCCAAACAGGCTTTGCAAACGGGCGGCCATAGGTTGGGCTGATTCGTTGACCAGCAAGAGATCAAATAGTTGCGCCGGGTTGCAGCCCCGGGTGTGAACATCTATGGCTTTGGCAAGTTGCTGTTGCCAGAGCCCGAGATAATAGAGCGGCCCCTGATCGCTGATGGCGCCAAAGCTGTAGCTATAATCACTGACTTCGGGCCAGGAGCCATTAAAACTGGCTTCAAACGCCTTGTGCAGCTGTGGGTATTGGCTGTTGCCAAAGGCTTCAAAGCTGGCGAGGGCCACTTTGGCACGAAACACCTTGAGCTGCTGCTGGTATTCTTCGGCCAGTTGTTCGCGCGAGCCGGGAGCCGGCTTGAGTGAAAACGCAAAGGCATCGCTCAGATAGCGCTCAAGCCAGGCTTTGCCCACTCCGGCGCCATCCTGAGGCAACTCCAGACTGTTATTGAGATAATAACGGCCGCCGCCACTGAGTTGGGCTATGGCGGCACTCAGGGAAGAAACTGCGGTCTGATAGTCCTTGAGCTTCACTTGCTGAGGCTTAAGCACCAGCTCGCTCTGGCCGGTTTGTTGGCCGACAACGGCGCGGCGCAGCATTTTATGGCGGTTGTGTTTACCTTCGCTGATAAGCAGTTCACCCAACAGCCGACCATGGTGATACACCCTGAGCCAGTCGTCGTTAATCCGCTCTGCGGTTAATCCCAGCGGTTTGAGATGGTCAAACAGAGCTTTTAGTACTTCAGAGTCTTTGAGCGCGACCATTTCTGTTGACTGGGCCTGTTGTAACTCGCGGCCCAGATCCCAAGGGGCGTAATCCAGTTTTTGAGTGCTGGCATCGAGAAACTTGGCCACATCGCTTGGGGTGCTCAGCAACTGAGAACTGAGGATAAAATCACTGTAGCTCGGGTAACCATGCGCTTTGGCTTGCTCTTGTCTCAGGGCAAACACAGATGACAGCGGCAGTTGATTGCGTAATCTGGCGCGGCCCTGATAAGTGCGCCAAACCTTGGCGCGACAATCACCATCGGCCTGTTGCATCAAGTAAGAGGCGATATTGACTGCAAAAAAGCCGGGCTTTTGGGCTGATTGAGCGGCTTCCTGCTCCGCTGAATTCTCTTCGGGGTTGAGAGCCTGTTGCATGCCGGGCAGGGCGCATTGTCCCAACTCCAGCTTGAGATCGTCACTGCGCATTCCCTGGCGAATGCTGGCCTGGGCGCCATGAAGGCGTGCTTTTTCCTCTATGCCCAGATGTTGTTGCATCAACCAGTCCAACCTCTGGGCCAATGCCTGAAGCTGTGGCTCATCATTCTGGTTCAGTTCGGATGTGAGGCTTATCAGCGCCGGTTCGCTCAGGAATCTATCCATGGTGTCGGCCAGTTTCAACTGACACTGCAACAACAGCTCATGCTGCGCCGCTGACAGGGGAAAACTCCGATAATAACCGAGGCGGTCATTGATATTGTGCAGCCCGAGGGTTTGTCGCTCCAGCAGCTGCAGATCTTGAAATTCAGGTTGAAAATTGCTGCTGTATTCGACACATTGAGCCGTCAGCAAGGGGACGGCATCAGGCGCGGCCAGGGCAGGGGAAATGCCCGACGCCATTGTCGATGCCAGCAGCGAAGCCAACACCGACAGTGGCAGCCTGGACTTGAGGCGAGATGGACTCAGGCCGGAGTTAGCGGCTGGCAAAGTGCTTCTTGGCATAAGCGACCCGTTCTTCCACTGACATGGGTTTGCCCGTCATTCTTTCCACATGCTGCAGCCTTGGCAATATCCCCATGCCATTGGCTATCTGGATGGCAAGCCCGGGACGGGCGTTGAGCTCCAGCAGCAGTGGTCCCTTGTTTTGATCCAGTACCATATCGGTTCCCAGATAACCTAGTTCGCACATCTCATAGGCGCTCGAGGCCGTGTGCAGCAAGGTATCCCAGTGGGGCACCTCGATTTCAATCAGGTTACGCCCCGTGTCCGGATGCAAATCGACCGGGCGGTCAAACTGCACCGCATGCAGACCGCGGCCGGTGGCGATATCCAAGCCGACACCAACCGCGCCCTGGTGCAGGTTGGCCTTGCCATCGGAAGCGGCGGTGGACAACCTGAGCATTCCCATCACAGGAAAACCCTTGAACACTATCAGGCGGATATCCGGAACCCCTTCATAGCTGAAGCCATCGAATACGGGATCGAACTCAATCAAGCCCTCAATAATAGCTACATCCGGCTTGCCACCGAGGGAGAACAGGCCGCTGAGGATATTGGAAACGTGGCGATCGACCTCGCTCGGGGTGACTTCATTGCCGTTGGGCTTATAGAAGCGACCGTTTTCCACATGGGTGATCACCAAGATCCCTTTGCCGCCCGAGCCTTTGGAGGGTTTGATCACAAAGCCGCTGCGATCTTTTACCTGCTCGGGAATGCTATTGATACCGTGTTGCTCGCGCACCACGCCTATCAGATCGGGCACGGCAATATCATTGGCAAGCGCCAGTTGCTTGGTGGTGAGCTTGTCGTCCACTCGTTTGTAAAACTTGCGCGGGTTGTAGCGGCCAATATAGTCGATATTACGCTTGTTCATATTCAGCACGCCAGCGCGGCGTAGCTGCCATGGCCAGGCAAAATTCATCTTATTCTCCTGCCAGTGGCTTGAAGCGCTTGAGCTCCAGCAGTCGATAACCCGTGTACTGACCCATCAACAGCACCAGCGCCAGGATCACCAAATGGATACCCAGAAAGTTGAACACCCAGTGCTGTACCCAAGTGGCGCTCATGGCCAGATAAGCCAGAATGGCTACCAGAAGTGAACCGCCACCTTGTACCATTACTTCTTTGGCGCCTTCCTCTTCCCAGAGGATAGACATACGTTCAATGGTCCAGGCGAGAATGATCATCGGGAAGAAGGTGATAGTCAGGCCTTCACTGAGGCCAAACTTGTACGACAGCAGGGTAAACAGGCCTATGATGCCTATCACCACTATGATCACCGCCGATATTCGCGAAATCAGCAACAGGTTCAGATGTGATAGATAGGAGCGGATCATCAAGCCAAAGGCCACAATCAGCAGGAAACCTATCAGGCCGGTCAGCAGTGTGGTCTGGATAAAGGCCAGGGCGATAAGCACAGGCATGAAGGTACCTGACGTCTTGATGCCTATGATAACTCTAAGGAATACCACCATCAGCACTCCGATGGGGATCAGCAAAATACCCTTGAACAGGCTCTGTTCTTCCAGCGGCAGTTGATAGAGGGAAAAGTCGAAGGCGCTGTTTTTGGCCATCATGTCTATGGAGGTCGCCAGGGCTGAACGTGTGTCTTTCAACATGGAGAAGTTGACCTGGGAGTTGCTGCCACCCAGCACGTCCAATACCGATTTGCCATTGCGCTCCCACAGCACCATGTTTTCCGGACGGCCTTCTGTGCCTTTGACCAGATCGAACAGGTGCCATTGACCGTCCTGATAGACTTCGACAAAGGGAGACAGTTGCTGCCGACGGCGCTGATCTTCCAGATATAGCCCATTGACTTCCTGAGTCGGGATACCGCGGCTGTTGAGCATATGGACAAACAGCTTGGTGGGTGAGTTAGCCGACAGCAGCAGTTCTATGTTTTGACTGCGATCGCGGCCGGCAATGGCGCGCATGATCTCACGGGCAAAAGAGAGGTTACCGGCACTGCGAGCCCAGGCTTCGTCCATCACCTGCTCGGCGGCTGCTTTCTCGGTCGCTGACCAGATGTAAGGTATCGGCGGCAGAGGTTCTTCCTGAGCCTTGAGTATTTCACGGCCTGTGGGGATCAGGGTGACTTTATAGTAGAGGTCTTGTTGGCCATTGGCCTGACGAATCGACCAAAGCGCACGGCGGCCCTGTTCATTGTTGCTGATAGTCAGGCCATAACCCGGGGAGGTGGCATTTTCCATCAAGACTTCAAATGCCGGATCCTGTGGCAGGGAGAAAGAGACTTCTGCCGGACCTCCCGTACCCTGAAAACTCACTTTGGCATCGACTGCCCAACTTTGCACCTGCTCACCGGGCAGGAAGGGTACATTGTGTTCAATACCACGATAAATACTGGCGCTGAGCCCAACAATAAACAGCAGAGCTACCACCAGGTAGAAAGGTTTCCGTGAATGCATTACCGCTCCTATTTATGGCTCGAAATCACTAAGTCTTTGGCTTTGCCGTGCAGGTAAGCTTGGCCTACATCGACAACGGCTATGTCTTTCATAAACTTGCGGCCGAGCAGCAAAGGATATTCGAGGTGACTGCGGTCGGTAAGGTTAAGATCGGTTTCGGCGGCATATTTGCCTATTTTGAGGTGGGCGTGGATTACCGGACGGCGATCGTCTTTTTCATCGGCCTCTTGCTTGATACGAACAAAACGTACCACCTTAGATTCGAAAGTTTTTCCCGGCGCATCCGCGCCATTGATCATCACATCGAATCTAACCCACTGGGCGCCGTCACGCTCAAACAGAATAATGTTGCGGGCATCGAGTGAAGAGGATTCGGCGCCGGTATCGATACGGGTATCGAAACTGGCATTCAGCTCATCGATAAAGACGCTTTCGACTTCACCGAGAATATATTTGTCGCCAATGGGCGAGGCTTCGCAGGGCGCAGGCACCTGTACTTCCTTGATGGTTTCCTTGGGGGGCTGCTGCAGTTTCTTCATCTGCTGTTGCAAACTCTGAAGCTGAGTATTCAGGGCATCCAGATGCTGTTGCTGTTGATTCTGAGCCTGAGCAATCACATTGACTATGCTGGCTTCCTGAGAGGCGAGGTTGGACTGCAAGGTCTGGGCGTCGACCGGCACCGGGGCATTGGCCACTTCCTGAGTGCTGGCGCAGCCGCCGGCAAGTGTTGCCATGGAGGCCATGACGGCGATTGAAATCGTCTGTTTCAACATAGTGCTTCCTGTATTCTGTTTTCCAGATTGCGTCACTTTTATATAGGGTTCGGTGAACTCGACTTACTTAATCGCGATAAAGGTTGCCCGTTTGGGGGCGGGGTAACCTTCCACTGTTAAATTGATGTCGGTCGGATCGAGGTAATCCACCAGAGATTCGTTGCGCATCCAGGGCGTGGAGCGTTGCTCGGCCAGTGATGTTACATCGACGTCGACACAGCGAACCTCACGAAAATCGCACTTTTCAAGCCAGAGTTGCAACGCGGCAACGGACGGGATAAACCATACATTATTCATCTTTCCATATCTATCCCGTGGCAGCAGTACGGCATTTTCATCACCTTCTATGACCAAAGTCTCCAAAATGAGTTCACCTCCGGTTCGCAATTGGTCACGTAGTTGCAACAAGTGATCAATGGGGGAACGTCTGTGATAGAGCACTCCCATGGAGAACACAGTATCAAAGGCATCCAGTGGTGGCAGTTCTTCTATCCCCAAAGGCAGCAGGTGCACTGGCGGAGTGTCGCCGGCGAGGCGTTTGACCGCTTCGAACTGGCATAAAAATAGTGAGGAGGGGTCGACACCGACCACCATTTTGGCGCCTTCACCATACATGCGCCACATGTGATAGCCGCTGCCGCAGCCCACATCCAGCACGGTTCTACCTGCCAGCGGGCTGATATGGGGCGCGACGCGCTCCCACTTCCAATCAGAGCGCCATTCGGTATCGATATGAATGCCGTGAATATGAAATGGCCCCTTGCGCCAGGGATGCAGCAACTGCAGCAGGTTTTCCAGTTTTTCCCGCTGCCCTGTTGCCAATTGCTCACCTGAGCCTATGGTGACACTGTCTTTGAAATCCAGTCGGTCGGGGGCGGGGTAGTTGAGCTTGGCGAGCACTTTTTCCCACTTGGGTAGGGCGCCGTGCTTGTGTTCTCTCTGCCAGTCGCCGAGTTTGGCTGGCAGTGTTTCCAGCCAATGCTGCAGATTGGAGTCGGCAATCTGTTGATAGAAATTACTGAAACTGATCACTTGATAGCTACCATGGATGTGAAATTGAAGCACTGAAACCAGACGCCGTAATGGGCAAAACCGGCCTGGGATAATCTGTTGTAGTGATTGTCGAGTTGATCGGGTTTCATCACGTTTTCCAGTGCGCTGCGCTTTTGGCTGATCTCCAACTCGCTATAGCCATTGGCGCGTTTGAAATCCAGATGATGTTCATCCAGTACTTGTTGGATAACTTCATCGCCGAAGCGGATTTTTTCCGACAGTACCAAGGCACCACCGGGGCGTAAGCCGGCATATATTTTCTGGATCAGGGTATCGCGATCCTCAGGCGGCAGAAACTGCAAAGTAAAATTGAGTACCACCAAGGAGGCGTCTTCGATGGCGACATCACGGATATCACCACAAATAAGCTGCACTTGGGTATCGCTGACATAAGCATTGAGATACTCCTGACAGCGCTCGGTCATCGCCGGTGAGTTGTCGACGGCGATAATCTCGCAGCCCTTGCCTTCAATACGCCTACGAATACTTAAAGTTGCCGCGCCAAGAGAACACCCTAAATCATAGACTTTACTGTCTTGTGTCACAAAGCGCTCGGCGAAATCGCCTATGGTGTTGATGATCTGACCGTAACCCGGCACAGAGCGACGGATCATATCGCTGAATACGCCGGCCACCCTATCATCAAAAGCAAAGTCTGAGACCTGACCGCAGTCAGTTGCATATATGGTGTCTTGAGAAGTGTTCATCTGAAATCTAGTGCGGGAAAATCAGTGACCTATTTTACCGAATCCCGCCTGAAAGCAGCAAGTGTGCTCTGGTAATTGACGCAAATTTTTTGTCTAATGATGCGGGAGTAACAAAATAATTACATCGCCTTATCAGGAAATAAGCACTTGAAATCGCTGACCTCTCTTTTGAGTCTATTGTGTGTGCTCGTATGTCTGCCGCTGGAAGCGGCCACCCAAGATCTGTCTTCTGCGCCCCCGCTTGTCATCGTCATGGGGGAGGACAGTTACCCCTACCAATTTGTTGATGATGCCGGCCAGCCACAAGGGATATTGGTGGACCTTTGGCAGGAATGGAGCCGGGTTAATCAAAGACCCATCACACTAGTGGCGCGGCATTGGAACGACTCATTAAGGCAACTCAAAGACGGCAAGGCGGATGTGCATCTGGCGTTGGCTTTGACCCCGGAACGAGAGGCCGAGTTTGAATTTGCCAAGCCTATTAGCCGTATTGATACTTACCTCTATCTGCATTTTGAACTGAGGCACAAGGACAGTTTTCAGAAGCTGCTGCCGTATCGGATAGGGATAGTCACAGGCTCATCCCATGAATCGGATCTTAAGGCGCAGGAGCCCGGCCTTTCATTTGCCTTATACCCAGGTCGCGACGCATTGCTCAAGGCGGTATCCCGGGGAGAAATCAAGGTGTTTGCCGGCATGGAAGGGTATCTTCGCGACCGCCAGTTGGCCCGCAGTATCGCCCAGCAATACCCAACCGCCAACCGGATGTTGATCAAGCACTCACAAGTGGCACCGGCTGTTGCCAAGGGAAGGCAGGCCTTGGTGGCCGAAATCGATCGCGGTTTTGCCCAGATCACTCCTGAGTTTATTGTTCAAACCCAAAGGCGCTGGCTGGGGTATCGTACCGATCAACACGGGATCACGGTTGCCATGCCACTGAATATGGAGCCGTTTTCTGATCTTGGGCCGGATGGTTTACCCCATGGCCTGTATGTGGATATCTGGCACAAATGGTCCGCCAAAACCGGGGTGCCGGTGGAGTTTGTTGCCGGCAACATGAATAGCGCTTTAGGGCTGGTTAAGCAGGGGATTGTCGATGCCCATATTGGCTACCCTGAAAGTGACGACCTTAGCTCAGGACTCAAGCGTGCCTGGCACCTGCACACCCAAAGCAGCCGTCTGTTTCTCAAAGGCCAGGTGGTGGATTCGTTGGCACTTTTGGCCGGCAAACGCTTAGGGATTTTCCCATCATCGCCCTATATCACAGAGCTGAAACAGGCCTTGCCCAAGGTACAGCTCAAGTATTTTGACTCTCTCGATGCCATGGTCAACGCCGCTGACCGTGGCGATATCTCAGGCTTTGTCTCGCCCTCGGCCTGGACGCAGCATTATCTGTTGACTCATGGACTCTGGGCCGATTACCAGCAAGCCAAAGCTTTGCAGTTCAGCTCAGATATCTATGTGTTGACTCGCAAACAGGACCATGGCCTGACCCAAAGGCTGATCGCAGGCTTTAACCTGTTGACCCGCGAGGAGTTGGCGGCGCTGGAAAACAAATGGATGCTCAATGGCGATGATCATGTTTACAGCAAGGAGCAGAGTCGGCTGCCATTGACTCAAGCCGAGCAGCGCTATCTTGAAAGTTTACCCGAGCTCAAAGTGGGCTATCTCAAGGATTGGCCTCCCTTTGAATTTGAAGACCAACAGGGGCAGTTTGCCGGAATTAATGCCGACGTGATGACGAGGGTGGCGCAGCAGTTGGGGCTTAAACTGCTGCCCGTGGCTTTCGATGAGTGGCGCGATCTCCTCAAGGCGCTTGGCAGCGGCGAAGTGGTGATGGCCGCCAGTCTGGCGGCGAGGGATGAACAAGATGCTGCGCTGGCTTTTTCCGACGGCTACTGGCCATCGCCCTGGGCCATGGTTTCCACCGTGGATCATCTGACTCTTTATAGCCTGGGGCAACTCAATGGTCAGCGGGTAGCGATTGTTGAAGGCTATCAGCTCGCCGGTGAACTTATGGCCAAGAGCCAGGGGATAATCCCGGTGTTGGTGCCCGGCATGCGTGAAGGATTGGAGGCCGTCAGCCAGGGAAGGGCAGATCTCTTTATCGATAAAGTGGTATCGCTGGGCTCAGCACTTTCTACCGGGCAATATCCGGCGCTGAAGATGAACCTGATAACCGATATGGCCGATCAGAAAAGTCATATCGGTGTCACGCCTGGTCATAAGTCGCTGGTGCCTTTGATTAACCAAGCCATAAGGGGACTGGATGACAGCCAAAGGCAAAGGATCCATCAAAAATGGGTTGGCACTGTGATTACCGATAAGAGCCAAGAATACAAGGAGTGGCTTGGCTATTTTTTACTGGCACTCTTGATTGCACTGTTTATTGTGCTGCTGGTGTTGCAGCTCAATCGGCGCCTCAGCCGGGAAATGAGCTTAAGGCGCGAGGCCGAGCTCAAGATGGCACACCTGGCCAATCACGATCCGCTCACCGGCTTACCCAACAGGGCGCTACTCGATGACAGGCTGGAGCAGGCGTTTTTGCAACATGCCAGAGAGCAGGAGCGTTTTGCTGTGCTGTTTTTGGGTGTCGATGGCTTTAAGGCCATTAACGACACCTATGGCCATGAGGTAGGAGATAGAATGCTGCTACAAGTAACAGAACGCTTGGCTACTGTTATTCGCAAATCTGATACCCTGGTGCGCTTTGGTGGCGACGAGTTTGTGGTGATCCTCAATCGGATTCAGGATTTCGATGCCGTCTGCCAGGTGGCGGAGAACTTTATCCAATCGCTGGCAGGGCCTCTTAAGTGGCAAGATATCAGTGTGCAGCTGTCGCTCAGTGTCGGGATCAGCGTGTATCCGGTGGACGGTGACAACGCCATCGAACTGCTCAAACGGGCCGATCAACTCATGTATCGCGCTAAAAAGGGCGGCGGCAACTGTTATCGTAGTGCCTGATTGTTGTTATTTTGAACGCTCGTGCTTTGACCTTGGTTCAGCCACTGGTCAAAGGGAGCAAACTGTTTGATACTTCACCGTCTGAAAGTGAAGTACTTTGGTAAGTGGCAGATTTTCTCTATAATGCCGCTCTTATCGTGTTGAATCATTCCAGAGCTCAGCAGGCCGGAATAAAGGATATAAAGCAGATGCGCAGTCATTATTGTGGGGACGTAAACAAGTCCCACGTTGGACAAGAAGTGACCCTGGTGGGTTGGGTAAACCGTAGCCGCGACTTGGGTGGTGTGGTGTTTTTGGATCTCCGGGATCGTGAAGGACTGATCCAGGTAGTATATGACCCGGACTTGCCTGAGGTTTTCGATGTCGCCAGCACACTGCGCAGCGAATTCTGTGTCCAGGTCAAAGGTGTGGTCAGAGCCCGTCCCGACAGCCAGGTCAACGCTCATATGCGTACCGGCGAAATCGAGGTGCTGGGTAAGGAACTGACCATAATCAACGCCGCCGACCCTCTGCCGCTGAGTATGGATAATTTCCAGAACAACAGCGAAGAGCAGCGTCTCAAGTATCGCTATCTGGACCTGCGTCGTCCGGAAATGGCCCAGCGACTGATTTTCCGCGCCAAGGTCACCAGTGCCGTGCGTCGTTTTATGGATAGCAACGGCTTTTTGGATATCGAAACCCCTATTCTGACCAAGGCTACGCCGGAAGGCGCCCGTGACTATCTGGTGCCAAGCCGCACTTACAAGGGGCAGTTTTTCGCCTTGCCTCAATCGCCTCAGCTGTTCAAACAGCTGTTGATGATGTCAGGTTTCGACCGTTACTACCAAATCGTCAAATGCTTCCGCGACGAAGACTTGCGCGCCGACCGTCAGCCTGAATTTACCCAGATTGATATCGAAACCTCTTTCATGAGCTCTGAGCAGGTGATGCAAAAGACCGAGGAGATGGTGCGCAGTCTGTTCCTCGAATTGCTCAACGTGGACCTGGGGGAATTCCCGACCATGACCTATGCCGAAGCCATGCGCCGTTTCGGTTCCGACAAGCCGGATCTGCGTAACCCACTGGAACTGGTGGACGTGGCCGATCTGGTCAAGGATGTTGAGTTTGCGGTATTCAACGGCCCGGCCAACGATGTTGAAGGCCGAGTGGCGGTTATCCGGGTGCCGGGCGGCGCCGAGTTGTCCCGTAAGCAGATAGACGACTACACCAAGTATGTCGGTATCTATGGCGCTCGCGGTCTGGCCTGGATGAAGGTCAACGACCTGGCTGCCGGCATGGAAGGCATTCAGTCACCTGTGCTCAAGTTCCTCAATGAAGATATCGTCAAGGCGCTGCTGGAGCGCACCGGCGCGCAAAGCGGCGATATCATTTTGTTTGGTGCCGACAAGGCCAATGTGGTTGCCGAAGCCATGGGCGCGCTGCGTCTGAAACTGGGTGAAGATTTCAACCTGCTCCAGGGCGAGTGGGCGCCGCTGTGGGTTGTGGACTTCCCTATGTTCGAAAAGGCCGACGGCCGTTTGTACGCAGTGCACCATCCGTTTACCGCGCCGCGGGGCGTGACTCCGGCTGAGCTGGAAGCCAACCCGGCCGAGACGGTATCAGACGCCTATGATATGGTACTTAATGGTACCGAACTCGGCGGCGGCTCTGTGCGTATCCACAACCAGGAGATGCAGGCCACAGTATTCCGGATTCTTGGGATCACAGATGAAGAAGCCAAAGAAAAATTCGGCTTCCTGCTGGAAGCACTGCGCTACGGCACACCACCGCATGCAGGTTTGGCCTTCGGTCTCGACCGTCTGGTAATGCTGATGACAGGCGCCAGCTCGATTCGTGACGTGATGGCGTTCCCGAAAACCACTACCGCAGCCTGCCCGTTGACCAATGCACCGGGTGAGGCCAATCCACAACAACTGGTGGAATTGGGTATCAAGGTTGCTGAAAAGGCGGCCGACAAAGCTGAAGTCTGAAGGACTGAGCTTGAAGTCATAAAAGTGTGAATCAAACCGGGGCATAAGCCTCGGTCTGTTTTTTTACCGGTTTGAATTTAAACCGGTATTGAGAGGAGATATACCTATGGCAGGTCATAGTAAATGGGCCAACATCAAACACCGCAAGGCCGCTCAGGATGCCAAGCGCGGTAAACTGTTCACCAAACTTATCCGCGAGCTGACAGTATCAGCCCGCGAAGGTGGCTCAGATCCGGACTCTAACCCCCGTTTACGTGCCGCTATCGACAAAGCGCTGTCCAACAACATGACCCGTGACACAGTCGATCGTGCGGTTAAGCGCGGTGCCGGTGAGCTCGACGGCCAGGCGCTGGAAACCGTAGTTTATGAAGGTTATGGCCCAGGCGGCACCGCCGTTATGGTCGAGTGCATGACAGACAACCGCAACCGCACTGTGACCGGCGTACGTAACGCCTTCAATAAGTCCGGTGGCAACCTGGGGACAGACGGCTCAGTGGCGTATCTGTTCACCAAGCAGGGCGTTATCAGCTACGAAGAGGGCGTTGATGAAGATGCCATCATGGAAGCCGCGCTGGAAGCCGGCGCCGAGGATGTGGTCAGCAATGATGACGGCTCAGTGGATGTTTACACTGCACCTGCCGATTTCGGTGCGGTGAAAGATGCGCTGGATGCCATTGGGGTTGAAGCGGTGAATGCCGAAGTGACCATGGTGCCATCGACCAAGGCCGATCTGGATGAAGATACCGCCGCCAAGTTCCTGCGTCTTATCGACACACTGGAAGATCACGACGACGTTCAGGAAGTTTATCACAACGCGGAAATTGCCGATGATGTGATGGAACGCCTCGGCTGATAAGGCGGACTATGGCGATTATTTTGGGTGTTGACCCAGGCTCGCGGATCACTGGCTACGGCGTGATCCAGTGTCAGGGAAGACACCAGATTTACCTCGGCAGCGGTTGCATTCGCACCAGCTGCGAGGACCTTCCCTCCCGTCTCAAACAGATATTCGACGGCCTGTCGGAGATTATCCGCCAATATCAGCCGGAGCAGTTTGCCATTGAGAAAGTGTTTTTGGCCAAAAATGCCGATTCGGCGCTGAAATTGGGCCAGGCCAGAGGCGCGGCCATAGTGGCGGCCACAGTGGCGAATTTACCGGTGGCTGAATACACGGCAACCCAGATCAAAAGCGCCGTGGTCGGGACGGGCAGGGCCCAGAAAACTCAGGTACAACACATGATCCAGCAGCTGCTCAAACTGCCGTCCGCCCCGCAGGCGGATGCGGCAGATGCGCTCGCCGTGGCCGTGTGTCATTATCATACTTGCCAGAGTCTGGTTGCCCTTGGCGGCCGGGCAACGGCCCGCAGCTATGGAAGATACAGATGATAGGGCGTTTACAGGGAATATTGCTGGAAAAGCAAGCTCCGGAAGTGTTGTTGGATGTGCATGGAGTGGGCTATGAACTGCAGATGCCGCTGACCAGCTTTTATGAACTGCCGGAACTGCAACAGAGCACCACTCTCTATACCCACTTTGTGGTGCGTGAAGATGCTCAGCTGCTGTATGGTTTTATTACCAAGCAGGAAAGAGCCCTGTTCAGATTACTTATCAAGGCCAATGGTGTCGGCCCCAAGTTGGCGCTGACCATACTGTCGGGGCTGACGGCGCAGGAATTTGTCAGCTGTGTCGAGCGCGACGATATCGCCACCTTGGTCAAACTGCCTGGGGTGGGCAAGAAGACCGCCGAGCGTTTATTGGTTGAGATGCGCGATAAGCTCAAGAGCCTGATGGAAGCCTCCAACGGCAATGAACGTGAGTTTGTGCTCAAGTCCAACTTTACCCCGGCAGAAGCGCCCAACAGCGCTGAAGAAGATGCCATTGCAGCCTTGCTCTCTTTGGGTTATAAACCCGCCCAGGCCAGCAAAGCGGTTTCCAGCGCCTTTGTTGAAGGCATAGATTCAGAAACCCTGATCAAAGCCGCACTCAAATCCATGCTGTAACATGGAGCGGATAACTGAGGAATGAAGGTAAAGGCATGATAGAGGCCGACAGACTGATCCAACCCCAAAGCTCTCCTCAGGAGGAGCTTATCGATCGGGCGATGCGTCCCAAGTTGCTGGACGAGTACACAGGTCAGAATGAGGCACGCGCTCAGCTCAAGGTGTTTATTCAAGCCGCCAAAAACCGCCAGGAAGCCTTGGATCACATGTTGATCTACGGCCCGCCTGGGCTTGGCAAGACCACCTTGGCAATGATAGTGGCCAATGAGATGGGGGTGAATATCAAGTCCACCTCGGGGCCTGTGCTGGAAAAAGCCGGCGATCTAGCGGCATTGCTGACCAATCTCGAGCCGGGCGATGTCCTGTTTATCGATGAAATTCACCGTCTCAGCCCAGTGGTGGAAGAAATTCTCTATCCGGCGATGGAAGACTATCAACTGGATATCATGATAGGCGAGGGCCCGGCGGCCCGTTCCATCAAACTGGACTTGCCGCCATTTACCCTGGTGGGAGCCACCACCCGCGCCGGTGCGCTCACTTCGCCGTTAAGGGCTCGTTTCGGGATCCCGCTGCGACTTGAGTTTTACAATGTGGACGACCTCAGCACCATAGTTGCCCGCTCTGCCAACATGTTGGAACTGCAGATGGACTCTGACGGCGCCAGGGAAATTGCCCGCCGAGCCCGCGGAACCCCGCGGATCGCCAACCGCCTGCTCAGACGGGTGCGTGATTTTGCCGAGGTGAAACACGATGGCCGGATCACCAAGTTGGTGGCCGAGCAAGCGCTGGATATGCTGGATGTGGACGGCGAAGGCTTCGATTACATGGACCGCAAGTTGCTGCTGGCGATCATCGACAAGTTTATGGGGGGGCCAGTGGGGCTCGACAACTTGGCGGCGGCCATAGGCGAAGAGCGGGAAACCATAGAAGATGTGCTGGAGCCATTTCTTATCCAGCAAGGTTTTATCCAGCGTACTCCCAGGGGCAGGATAGCCACTGCCAGGGCCTACAGCCATTTTGAGATGATAAAGCCGGAATAGCCAGAAAAGGGAAAGGTCTTAACAACTTTTCCCTGTCTAGTTACGCAAAATGGGTAAATCCTGCATCTTGGCAAACTGAACTGTGATAGTTAACTTATTGTATTAAAAACTTTAGTGTTGCAGCTGTCTCAACTTCCTTTGGAAAAGCACTTTGCTTAATATTATGTGCATCTTCCAGTTCTTATCAGATTTTATTCTTGTACAACCGGGTTTTGAAAAATCATTGATATTCAAAGCTGGTACATATTTCGTTAACTCATATATGCTCATAATGCGGCTTTTACTGGGCTGATGGTAAAACGGCTTTCGGGGCGCCCCAAACAAAAGGATTCACTTATGGTTGAAAAAATCACCGCCATGCTGGCGTTGATAGGAGTCTTGTCTCTGGCGTGTCAGTGGATTGGCTGGCGGATGCGTCTGCCGGCGATATTGCCGCTGCTATTGTGTGGTTTATTACTGGGGCCAGGGCTGGGTTTACTTAATCCCGACGCGATTTTCGGCGATCTGTTGTTCCCGATAATTTCCCTCGGGGTGGCGGTCATTCTGTTTGAGGGGGCGTTGACACTCAACTTCAAGGAGATCAAAGATCATGGCCGGATGGTGACGCATTTAGTGTCTGTGGGGGCGCTGATCACCTGGGGCTGTATCGCCTCGGCGGCGCATTTCTTGCTGAACTTTGACTGGCCGCTGGCGCTGCTGTTTGGTGCCTTGGTAGTGGTTACCGGCCCGACTGTGATAGTGCCCATGCTCCGAACTGTTAAGCCCAAGTCTCAGTTGGCGAGCATTCTGCGCTGGGAGGGTATAGTCATAGATCCGATAGGCGCCATGCTGGCGGTATTAGTGTTTGAGTATATTACTGTCAGTGCCGGGCAGACGGCTCATGTACTGCTGGCGCTTGGTTCCATGTTGGGGATAGGCCTGGGCCTGGGGGCTCTGGCCGGTTATCTTGTTGGTCGGATGTTGAGAAGCAACCTCTTGCCCCACTATCTCACCAACACGGCAGTGCTGACCATAATGCTCGGGGTCTTTGTCGGTTCAAACCTATTGCAGGAAGAGTCCGGCCTGTTGACAGTAACCGTAATGGGGATTTGGCTGGCCAATATGCGCGGCGTGGATATTGCCGATATTCTCGAGTTTAAAGAGACACTAACGGTACTGCTTATCTCGGCGCTGTTTATTTTGCTGGCGGCCAGGTTGGACTCATCTGCCATGCTCGACCTTGGTCTGGGCGGTCTTGGAGTACTGGCTGTGGTGCTCTTGGTGGCTAGGCCTTTGAGCATCTGGATCTCGGGCATAGGAACGTCTCTTAGCAGCGCTGAAAAGTGGTTCTTGAGCTGGGTGGCACCAAGAGGGATTGTAGCGGCGGCTGTGTCATCACTGTTTGCCATCAAGCTGGAGAAGATGGAAGTGCCCGGCGCTGAAACTATAGTGCCGCTGGTATTCTTGATCATCATAGGCACAGTTGTGATCCAGTCGCTCACCGCCAGACGCTGGGCTAGTATTCTTGGGGTGCAGGCAGGCTCTGCCCGCGGCCTGCTGATCTTTGGCGCTTCCAAGTTTTCCCGGGAGCTGGCCAAGGTGCTCAAGGGTAAGGATATCAAGGTGATCCTTGCCGACAGTAACTGGGATAATATTCGTTTGGCACGAATGGATAATATCCCGGTTTACTTCGGTAATCCTGCTTCCGAACATGCCGACACTTATCTGGATTTGACCGGTATCGGCAAGGTGCTAATCCTCTCTCCTTATCGTCAGCTTAATCCTTTGGTCTATTTCCATTTTCAGGACATACTCGGGCAGAAGAAGGTTTATGGTCTCAGTAACACGGAAAGCAATGGTACCAGTGCCCGCCATCAATTGTCTGAGTCCTATTTGAAGCGTATGTGCCTATTCGGTGAAACTGTCTCCTACGCCAAACTGGCCAGTTTGATGTCCAAGGGCGGGGTGCTTAAGAGCACTAACCTGACAGAAAGCTTTGGCTACAAAGATTTTTACCGTCGTTATGGTGAAACTGTAGTACCACTGATGTATTTGAAAAACGGTAAGGTCACTATGTTGACCGGTAACACGACAGACTTGCCAACGGGAATTGAACTTATCAGCCTGATCCCTAAAGAAGCGATGGCAGAAGCTTCAGCACTCAAGGAAGCTGAAGAAACCCTTAAACAGGCAAGGGCTGAAGCCGAGCAAAAGGCCAAGGAGCTGGAAGCCAAAGAGCAGCAAGCCGTATTAACTGCATCGGACGAGCAAGACAAGAAGGGCAATGAAGATGGAAAAGCCGGCGGCACGGACAATAAACAAGGTCGTGGAGAAGTAAGTGTCTGATAAAACATGAACCTTTGCCCTGAAAAATATTGAAAATACCGGATCGTTCAAACGACCCGGTATTTTTTTATAAAGTGCTTGGTGATATGGCATCAATTCCCGGAACCTCGGATTGGCCCAATCAGTAAAATGCCTGCTATAGTCCTGGCACAGCAGTCATCAAAGAGGTGAACCATGTCTGATTTTACCGTTTCCTCCGAAGCACAGGCGTTTTCTCTGCAAGAAAGAGAAGCCCTCTATAAGGCGATATTTGCTCGTCGTGACGTACGTAGCCAATTTTTGTCAAAACCGGTTGCCGAGGATAGTTTACAGCGGATCTTGGATGCCGCGCACCATGCGCCCAGCGTCGGCTTTATGCAACCTTGGGACTTTATTTTGGTACGCAGTAACGCCAAGCGTCAGGCAATTAAAGAAGGGTTTGACGCCGCCAATGCGCGTTCTGCCGAGCAGTTCAATGGTGAAAGACGACGCCATTATCAACGACTAAAACTAGAAGGTATTGTTGAAGCACCTTTGGGGATCTGCGTAACTTGCGATCCAAGCCGCACTGGGCCAGTGGTGCTGGGGCGCACCATCAAACCGGAAATGGACAACTACAGTGCGGTTTGTGCCGTGCAAAATCTGTGGCTTGCTGCCAGAGCAGAAGGTCTTGGGGTGGGGTGGGTCAGTATTCTCGACGATGAAGTGCTGCGTGAGACCTTGGGGATCCCGGAGCAGATAAGAATTATCGCCTATCTGTGTTTGGGTCGTGTAAGTGCCTTTAGTGATACCCCAGAGCTTGAACGTAAAGGTTGGTTGCCGAGGCGTCCCTTAGCCTTGGCGATACACGAAGATGGCTGGCAAGCGACCCAGCAGCAACAAACAGAGCAACTTTTGGCAGAATATCTTCATGAAAAGGGATATGAATAGATCCCAAAACTCTATCTGACTGTTTTGATTGTCAATACTTGAAGAGAGGCTGTGGAGTGGCCCGATAGAAAACGGCAGGTGATATCCGCTTTGGGTTTGGGAGTTGCACTTGATAATCAGAATATGTTTATACCCATAAAACCCTCATTTCTGTGGATATCGCCTCGGTAATTCTACCTTTGGCGCATTGTATTACTGCGCTAACTGAGTTAGATTGAAACAAGTGTTTAAATTCAACGTTTAAGAGTCTTTAGATGAATCCCTACCAAGCCCCGTTAACCGACATGCGCTTCTTGCTTGAACATGTTTTTGATGCCGAACAAACCTGGTCTTCATTACCGGCAATGGCCGATATGGTCGATCTTGATACTGCCGGCGCTATCCTTGAAGAAGGAGCTAAACTGTGTCGCGACCTTATCCATCCTATAAACCGCAATGGGGATGAGCAAGGAGTCAGTTTCGAGGCTGGTAAGGTGATTACACCCGATGGCTACAAAGAGGCCTATGCCGAGTTTGCAGCAGGTGGTTGGGTAGGGCTGTGCGGCGATCCTGAGCTGGGTGGTATGGGCATGCCGAAAATGCTCGGTGTTATGGTCGATGAAATGGGTTATAGCGCCTGTAACGCCTTTACACTTTACAGCGCTCTGACTTCAGGCGCTGCACTGTGTATTCACGCTCACGGCAGTGAGGAGCTCAAGGCTAAATATCTGCCTAAACTCTACTCCGGTGAATGGGCTGGGGCCATGGATATGACAGAGCCTCAGGCTGGTTCGGACTTGCGTAATATCCGCACTCGCGCCGAACCGACCGACAGTGGCAGTTTCCTTATCAGTGGTTCAAAAATTTTCATCACAGGTGGCGATCAGGACTTGACCGAGAACCTGGTTCACCTGGTGCTGGCCAAGATCAGCGGCAGTAAGGGCATCTCGCTGTTCCTGGTTCCTAAGCTTAAGGTGGCCGATGACGGCAGTTTGGGCGAGGCCAACGGTGTAACTGTCGGCGCCATAGAGCACAAGATGGGCCTTAAGGGCTCGGCGACTTGTGTGATGAATTTCGATGATGCCGAGGGTTATCTTATCGGCGAGCCCAACCGTGGCCTGGTGTGCATGTTCACCATGATGAACTACGAACGTCTGTCTATCGGTATTCAGGGGCTTGGCAGTGCTCAAGGTGCTTATCAGATGGCGGCCGATTATGCCAAAGAGCGCCTCCAGGGCGTCGCTGCCGGCGGCTCACCAACCGGCAGCGATTCAGATCCTATTTTGGTACACGGCGACGTGCGGCGCATGCTGCTGAATATCCGCGCCATGACAGAAGCGGGCAGGGCCTTGGCCATGCTCACAGGTAAACAGCTGGATCTGGCCAAGTTTGCTGAAGATGGAGCGGTTAAAGCCAAAGCCAGTTGTTATGTGGGTCTCTTGACTCCGGTCGCTAAGGCGTTCCTGACCGATCGCGGTCTGGATGCCACCATATTGGCGCAGCAGGTATTCGGTGGTCACGGCTATATTCGAGAGACCGGCATAGAGCAGTTAGTGCGTGATACCCGTATCGCCCAGATTTATGAAGGCACTAATGGTATTCAGGCCATCGACTTTTTGGGGCGTAAGCTCACTGGTGACCGCCTGGCGACCCTGAATGAGTTTATCGCCGATATCAAGGCCGATATGGCGACTTTTGAACAAGTATCAAATGAGCAGAAACAGCGCGTTGAAAGCCTTTTCGACCAGTTTGCCAGTGCGATTGCCGCTATTAACGAGCAAAAAGGCGCTAAGCCTGCGCTCATTAACGCCTTGGCGGTTGAAGCCTTGGATGCCTTTGGTTACATACTCTACGGTTACCTGTGGCTGTTGATGGCCGATAAGGCACTCGCTGCAACCGATGCGCTCGAACCAGGCTTTGCCGAGGTCAAGAGCCAACTGAAGGAGTTCTACTTTGCCAAGTTGTTGGCCAAGGCCGATTTCCACTTGAGTCAGCTGGCCGGTGGTGATGATAGTGTGATGGCCCTTGCGCCCGAGCTGTTCTGATAATACAGAAGTATTCAAGCTGAATCGAAAGAGCCGCTATAAGCGGCTCTTTTCTTATGGCTTTATTGCCGTTTTTATCTAAGTACAAGCTTTGACGTTGCTCTACTAACGGGCGCTGACATTAAGCTCTGTCTGCGCTTTTTCCTGCTGTGTTGGTTTGGGCTTGTCTTGCTCTTTTGCCGCCAATTGGCCTTCTGCGTGGCTGTTTGCACGGTAATCTGTCAGCCCTTGCAGCAAAAGTGTGGCAAAGGGCGCGGCTTCAAGTTCCTTACTCTGGGGGCTCAAACCATTTTCCAGCACCACAAACAGGTATCTGGGCACTTGCTTGTCACTGTCATCGGTAACATAACCGGCCAGATTCACCACACCCTGCATGCTGCCTGTTTTGGCCCAGACTCTGCCCTTGAGCGGTTTGTTGGCATAATGCTTACGGTACTTCAAGGTGCCGCTGTGGCCGGAAACCGGCAGCTTGTGCATCAACCACTGGTAATCCGGGGTATCGGCAATCAATCGCAGCAACTGCGCCAACTGCCGGGCATTGAGTAGGTTGTAGCGAGATAGGCCTGAACCATCTATCAACTGGGCTCTTTCCAGCACTATGCCTTTTTCCGCCAGCACTTCCCTGATGGCCTTGGCACCAGCACTGAAACTGGCGCCATCACCATAATAGTGTTTACCCAGCTGTTTAAGCAGACTGTCGGCAATCAGGTTGTCGGATTCCAGCAGCATGGTTTCCAAAAGCTCGGGCAGGGCATCTGAGGCGTGACTGGCCACCACCCTTGAGCTGGCAGGCAGCTGATTGGAAGTCAGTATCTTGCCTTTGATATTGAGCTTGCCCTTGATGATGCCGGCGACGCTGTCGATGGCATATTGGCCGGGGTCGTTGACCGCCAGCGCCAGCGGTAATACCTGAGCACCTGGGAAACAGCCACTGAAATGAAAGTGGTTACCGGGTAATCTAGCAAGTTGCAGTTCGCAAAAGCCCTGCTTGTGGCCCTTGTCGAAGATGGCGTTGGTGGTTAGCTTGACCGGCAGATAAATCGGTGCGGAAATTTTGGCTTTATCCGAGGCGAGTGTGGGCTCGAGTTTGCCATGGACACAGTTTTGGTTAATCACATAGCTAGAGACGGGGGCCGCGTAACAGATCCCCAAATCATCCCATACCCAACCGGGTGCTCTGAGCTGTTCATGGGTTTCTCCTATCAAGATAAGATTGCCCTGCACCTGGTTGATACCCGCTTCGGTGACACGCTTGATCAGTTCCATCAGATCCTGGCGCTTTAAGGTAGGATCGCCACTGAACAGCAGATAGAGATCGCCTTTAAGCACGCCATTTTGGGGGGAACCTGTGCTGAGAATGCTGGTGTGATAGCGAAATTCTCCTCCCAGCAGTTCGGTGGCTGTTACCGCGGTCAGCAGCTTTTGGGTACTGGCCGGGATCATCAGGGTTTCGCTGTTGTGGCTCAGCAGTTGCTCGCCGCTTTGCAGATCTTCTATCCAGACGGCAGTTTGCGATGAAGCCGGGGTAATCAGATTCAAAAGATCATCAAGGGAGGTATTATCGGCCTTCAAAGGGGAAGGCAGCGCCATGGCGCTCAATAATAACAGTGGACGTGCCAAGCCCTGCAGGGACAGCTGTGGCATGGAAAAGCCTCCGGTTCCGTGAATGCTTTTGAGAGTATAACCTGCAGAGCCTCAGCTGTCGTCCTTGTCCATCAGAGCATAGAGTTTAAGTGTGACTATCAATACCAAACCGATAAACAGCGGCAGTACCAAAGGGCCGAGATAGGTTTTGAAGTGAAACAGGGCCCAGGCCGCGAGCAAGGTGCCGATAAGCGTCAACCAGAATTGTTTGTTCATTGCCATCCAGGTTTGAGTTCAGTGAGTGAGGAGTTAAGGGCATCTTAGTGTATAAGGCTAATGCTGTGATAACAGGGCTGCCATCACAAAAGCGTGATCTGGGTCGGTTTTACTCATGGCGTGGTGTCGTAATCACCGCTTTTGATACAAATTGCGCCGAAATCGTGAACCAATAGCGACTGTTGACTAGAAAAGGCTTGCCCGAGCGAAGACAAGTGGGTAATTTCTATTGCCTTATTCGCCCCGCCGCGGATCTTTATTGATTACGCCATCACAGGGGAAGGACATTTTGCCGGGAAACACAGGGAGCGAGTGGATTGCCGGAACATACAGTGACAGGAGGATACCTTGCTGGATAAGCTGGGTGGAATTGCCATAGCGCCGGATGCATTGCACTGGCTGCTGACCCCAAGTAACTTCAAACAGACCTTGATTGAGCGGATCCGTAACGCCAAAGAGGCCATCTATATTGCGGCACTCTATCTGGAAGACGATGAGGCCGGACGCGAAATTCTTGCCGAACTGCTGGCGGCCAAAGCAGCCAGACCCGAACTCGAAATCAAGGTGTTGGTGGATTTTCACCGTGCCCGCCGCGGCCTTATTGGCCACAAGGGTGATGGCGGCAACAACCTGATGTACCGTCAGGTGATGGCACAAGCACAGCAGCGTTTCAATATATATGGTGTACCGGTGAAATCCCGCGAATTTATGGGAGTGTTGCACCTCAAGGGCTTTATTGTCGATGATGCCGTGATATACAGTGGCGCCAGCCTCAATAATATCTATTTGCAGCAGAAAGACAGATATCGTTTCGATCGCTATCACTTACTGGAATCGGCCGAGTTGGCTGCCAGCATGCGAGAGATGATTGACAGTGCCATTTTGAGCGACAAAGCGGTCAGTTGCCTAAGCTGTCCGGAAGAAGAGGAAGTACTGCCGGAAAAAATTGATGTCCGAAGCTTTAAACAGCGACTGTCGGCGGCAAGCTATCAATTTAAGGGTGTTAAAGAGGGATTGCGGGTCACGCCGCTTTTGGGCCTTGGACGCAAACGTAATCCGCTCAACAAGGCGGTACTCGCCATGGTGGAAGAGTCCAAGGAATCACTCTTTATCTGCACTCCCTATTTTAACCCGCCCTATGCTTTGGTGCGGGCGTTGGTTAAACACCTGCGCAACGGCAAGCGTCTGGATATTCTGGTGGGTGATAAGACGGCCAATGACTTTTATATCCCGCCGGAGCAGGATTTTTCCACCATAGGTGCCTTGCCGTACCTCTATGAGCAGTCGCTGCGTAAATTTGTCAAACGCCAGCAATGGGCGGTGGATCAAGGACTACTCAATATCCATCTGTGGAAGCATGACAACAACAGTTATCACCTCAAAGGGGTGAGCATGGATAGTCGCAAACACCTGCTCACCGGCAGCAATCTGAATCCGCGGGCCTGGGCTCTGGATCTGGAAAATGGTTTGCTGCTGCATGATGACAAACAAGAGCTGGCCGAGTCTTTTGTCAAAGAGCAGCAACATCTGCTGCTGCACAGCCAGCGTTTGTATCATTACAGCCAGATAGATACCTTGCAGAGTTACCCCAAGCCGGTAAAGAAAATCATGAACCGCATTCGCAGACTCAAGGCCGACTTTCTGCTGCGGCGTATTCTCTGATAGCGCTTTTCTCAAGCGCTTGGCCGAATGAGAGCATGATTGCAGAACTTCATTCAGTTATGGTTTAACCTTGGCTTATTCAGTCAAGGTTAAATCCAGTCAAGGTTAAGCACAGCCAGAATGAGTGATATCGTCCGCTTATCCCGCATCAATTTCCGTCATCTTCTGGTGCTCAGACAGCTGCTTGAAGAGCAAAGCGTCACCCAGGCGGCCACGCGGCTGTGTTTGAGCCCTTCGGCGGTCAGCAAAATACTCTCCCAGCTCAGGGATTGCCTTGACGACGAGCTCTTCTACCGTCAGGGTAACCAGCTGTTGCCGACGGCCAAGGCCAAACGACTCGGGCCGGTTATCAGCGCCATGCTCAGAGAGATGGATAACCTGTTTACCGAAGAGGGCTTTCGCCCGGAAAGATTTCAAGGGCGGATGAATTTAGCGCTGAGGGAAAGCAGCTTCGAACTGCTTGCGAGCGCTATCGCCCGTGTGCAGCAGCAGGCGCCGGGAATGACACTGGCAGTGCATGCCAAAGAGAGCACGGGGTTTCAATCCCTGTGTGAAGGACGGGTGGACTTGTTGGTTCTGCCTCACGACTTGGGACAACCGCCGACTGGCCGCAACGAACTGATTTGGGAGCGCTTGGCCGAGGACGAGATGTGTTGTCTGATGCGAGCCGAGCACCCGCTGGCGGCAAAAGAGCTGACGCTGGATGCCTATATGAGCTTCGCCCATGTGGGCATTTTGGACGCCGATCTGCAGCAACCCTTTTTCGAGCAGTCATTGGCACAATTGAGCCGCAGGCGAGTTCTGGCGATGGAAGTCGCCGACTTCGGCGCCGCCGCCAGTCTCTGCCGCCACACGGACTTGCTGTTTACCTGCTCGGCGCTGTGGGCTTCAATGGCGGCGCAGGCAAGCGGCATGGTGGTTAAGCCATTGCCATTTGCTTATGGCAAGGTGGGCTATAGCATGGTGCATCATCAAAGTGGCAGCCGGGATCCGGCGCTGCAATGGCTAAAAGCGACCCTACTCAGTGGCTTTAAGCAGTCCATCAGCCTAGGTTAACCGGTGGCAGACTGATATTGGCTATGCCGGCACGGCTGAGCGCCTTGGCCAGGTCATCAATCTGCTGTTGGCTTGCCTTGGGCCAGAGCAAGGCCTCGCCTTTGACACCATGATGATTGTAACCGTTTAGGCGTAGCCGCATCGGCTCCCCCTTCAGCGCTTGCCGGCGTTGCAAGTCGAGCAAAAACGACACCAAAGCGTTAAAGTGCTGCCAATAATCACTCGTTCCGGGGACTTCCAGTAGCCTGACTTCCGCCAGTTTCCCTGCTTCGGCCAGCAGTTGCAGGCTCTGCTTAACCTTGATATTGCCACGGCCTGTCAGTCGTCGGTGAGCCGGCTCATCCCAGGCTTTCAGGTCAACCATGGCGCCATCAAGCCAAGGAAGCAGACGTTGCCAACCACTTGCTCCCAGGCTGCCATTGGTATCCAAAAGGCAAGTCAGGTGTTTGAGCTCTGGGCTTTGTTTAATGGCCTTAAACAGGTTACTGACGAACTTCAGCTGCAAGCTGGCCTCTCCACCACTCAAGGTGATACCGCGGATAAAAGCTTTCTGCCTTTTAATCAGCGCCAACGCTTTTCCGACTGACAGGCGTTGGGTCTTGGGCTGGCTGCTCGAAGGGCAAACATCGAGACAGGTGTCGCAGCCGATGCAGCTTGTACTATCCCAGGCAAGCCTGAGAGACGCCTTGCTATTGGGAACTGCTTGAGTGTCAGTCGCAGTTGATTTAAGGCTCAAGGCACCTGCCGGGCAGTGCGCAATACACTCTTGGCAGGCATTACACAGAGTGATGGTTTCCGGATTATGGCAACCCGGGCAGCGAAAATTGCAACCCTGAAGGAAAAACACCATGCGATTGCCCGGGCCATCTACGGTCGAGAAGGGCAGTACCCTGGCGACTTCGGCACTGGCAACCTCGGAGTCCATAGCCAATGCCGAAGCATCGGTATCGCCGCGACTTAACTCACGGCTATGCGACTCACACCCATTCAGTTTATAGCGATTAAGCTCAGAATGATTGAACGGGCTATCAAACACTCCCGGGGCTGCACTCTTCATAGCTTACGCCCTTACACCTGGGACTTGCCGGCGGCATGGAACTCGGCGCTCACTACCCGCGGTGCCCTTTGGGTCACGGCCGTGGTTTCACTGGCCTCTGTGCCCAGGAAGGTGGTGTTGGTACGTGAACCTTGTTGCCGGTAACTGGCGATCTGCGACTTTTTCACCATATAACCTGTGATGCGCACCAGATCGGTATCGGCGGTATTGGCGGTAAATTCACGAAAGCCGGTATCCAGCGCGCCGATACACAGCTCAAGCAGGGCTTCAGGATTGGCCTTGATGGTTTCATCCAGAGTCAGGATCTCGCTGATCCCGGAAGGATAGAAAGCGTGTTGCGGCGCCAGCGCCAACACATGAGTGACAGGATCCGGCTCGTGGCCGTAGGCGATTCTGACTCCCGGAGTGGTGCCTTTGTCGATGGAAAGTCCCCCCTGGGCATGAAGTAAGGCGCGGCCATTAAAGCCGAAACTGACTTGGGTCGTGGTTACTCTATCACTGAGCGCGCGGGTAATGGCTAAACCGAGCGCATTGGCCTGCTCGCTGTGACCATATTCGCCACTCATTCCAGCCAGCTGCTGCAGATGATTGACGGCTTCGGCCATGGCATAAACGCCGAACATGGGCGCAAAGCGGGATTCGTCAATGAGGCCTTCTTTTACCAGGAAAGAGTCGAAGAAATGGGACCTATGGTGTAAAAACTCACAGCGTAGCTCAATCAGTTCATACATCAGGTTGCAGTAATGTGGCAGGGTGCGCTCGAGCATTTCCTCCAGGGTACCGGCTTCTTCGGCGACGGCTTTGAGGTTAAGTCTGACCAGCGTATTGGCGCCGCCTCGGGTGGGGAGCGCGTTATAACAGCTGACAATGCCAAACGTTTGATTTGGCGCCTCACCGGGAGCACAAGCAAAGGTTTGGGCATGTATCGGCCAGTTGCCTATGTGAGGTTTACTGCAGGCAATGATATTGTCTGTCGCCAGTCGCAGCAGCGCTTTGGGCGTGCGCTTGGGGTCATACATAAAGGTTAGATTGGGGGCCACCTGCTTGAGCTCGGCATCAATGCGCAAAATAGTGCGGCAGACACGGTTGTCCTCTGGGCCTATGTTGGCGTGCATAAAGGCGTCTGGCAGGGTGCGATCCAACTGGATCCAGAAGCGTTTCAGTTTCTGATACAAGGCGTCATCTCTGACATCCTGGCAGTAAGGCAACAATAAACTATCGAGATAGCCGAGAAACACCGGGATATTGGTGACTGACGGTACATGGTGATACAGCACCATCAGCTTCATCAGGGCATCATCCAGATCTTCGGCCGGTGTCAACTCCAGATACTCGGAGCCTTGCTCGAGAAAACGTTGGTAATCGGGCAAAACATATCTGGGTTTGAATGGGGCATGGCCCTCAAACATATCGCAGATAACGCCTTTATCCATGGCTTGGGTCAGTGCTTCACTGCGCGGAAGATAGGGAATACTGGCATCGGCAGCACCGGCCAGCGCCAGGGTCTTTTGCTTGGGGTCAAGCAAGGGATCGGTAATAAGACTGAGAAATTGATTGTCCATAGTGAGACTCCGTTAAAGGAAAGGCGCTAACCGGCGCAATGGCCGAATTGGCTTTCAAACATAATAATTGAAATGGCTTTTAACCTGAGTCTAAGTAGGGACTTTATTTTCCGGAAGTGAAATGTGCTTGAGAGCGCTTATCTAAAATGGAAATCCGCTGCTTTACATCAAATATTGCAAGGACAATGAAGAAGCTGGGAGATATAGGGTGAAAGCACTGCTGAGGGACGGATAAAAACGGGTCATGGTCGCTTGAGAAAGACCTAAGCCTTGGCAGGACAGTATACAACTGGCATAAAAAACGCCTGCACTTGGCAGGCGTTTGGCTTTGAATTCGGATTACTTGGCTGTCATCAAGGCAACGGCGTTGTCCAGCATACGGTTGCTGAAACCCCACTCGTTGTCATACCAGGCCATGACTTTCACCAGACGTCCCTTGACGCGAGTCTGGGTGGCGTCGAAGTTGGATGAGAAGGCGTTGTGGTTGAAGTCGATGGAAACCAGAGGTTCCTTGTTTACCGCCAGCACTTCGTTCATGGGTGAAGTCTTGGCTGCCGCTTCTATAATGGCGTTAACTTCCTCCACTGTGGTGTCGCGGGAAGCGATAAAGGACAGATCAACCAGAGACACGTTGACTGTCGGAACCCTAACCGCCAGGCCGTCGAACTTGCCCTGAAGCTCTGGTACAACCAAACCAACAGCCGCCGCTGCGCCTGTTTTGGTCGGGATCATCGACAGTGCCGCGGCGCGGGCACGACGCATATCGCTGTGATACACATCAGACAGACGCTGGTCATTGGTGTAGGCGTGAATCGTAGTCATCAGGCCGGACTCAATGCCGATGGCATCATTCAACGGCTTGGCCACAGGCGCCAGACAGTTAGTGGTACAGGAAGCATTGGAGATAACAGTCATCTCTTTGGTGATTTCCTGGTTGTTAACCCCGTATACCACGGTGGCATCAACATTCTTGCCGGGAGCTGAGATGATAACCTTCTTGGCGCCTGCATCCAGGTGCGGTTGTACCGCTTCTTTGGAAGTGAAAATACCGGTACATTCGAAGACTACGTCTACCTGCAGCTCGGCCCATGGCAGCTTGGATGGATCGCGTTCCTGGAAGGTTGGGATCTTGTCGCCGTTGACATAAATAGCTTCATCGTCGTGTTCGACTTTGGCGTTGAAGCGGCCATGAACAGAGTCATACTTGGTCAGGTGAGCATTGATGGAAGCGTCTCCGAGATCGTTGATGGCAACGATTTTAATTGGATAGTCTTTCTCGCTCTCGTATAGAGCTCGCAGAACATTGCGTCCGATACGGCCATAACCGTTAATTGCTACGCGGATAGTCATCTCATATCCCTCTGGTGAATGTAAAAACAGTAATTGGTAGTAAAATTACAAAAATGTCGCGGGTCGTCAAGTTAAATCACGCTGCAACTGGCTATTCCGTTAACAAATTAGGTGTTTTTATTACAGCGGTCGCGAAACAATGCTTTAATTGTGCGACCGACAGGCGTAAATTACAAACTGGCAAGTAATTTGCCGCCCGGAGAGTACATCATCAGTTTTGTTTGGCCGCTTCGGCGCTTTTCTCAAGCTTGCTGCTATCAGTGGTTTTACTATTTGCGGCTTGTGCTGCTCCCGCCTCAGTATCAACTTGTTTCCCCGCATTACCTTGCAGGCGTTTGGGCCAGTCACTCTCAAGATAATTCCCAGTTTTCAGAGCCTCGGCCAAATTGCTTGCCTGTTCATCCAAGTGTGTACTTAACTGACTGTTGTTGCCTATCATGGCCTTGAGCTGGGCCTCATCGACCGGGTTGTCGGTCAAAAGCAAATTGGCTCTCGAGAGCAGATAGGCCTGCTCCATATCCTGCAACTGCCGGGAAGCACTTGCCAGCCCCAACAACCAATCGGAGTCGAAGTTCTTATCTGTACTTTTTGAAAACACTTTAAGATAGAGTTGTTTCGCTTTGATGGCATCAAACTTGAGATAATAGCCCGCGAGCCCGGCAAGGATCTCGGGCGAATCTATCTGTTGCTGTTGTTCCGCCTCCAGCAGTATCTTGAGCGCCGCATCATCACCCAAATGAGCCCAGTGATAGAAGGCTATATAGATGTCATTGCTGCCCTTGGTGGAGGCTTGCAATTCAGACAGACTTTGCGCACTCAAGCCATAGGCTCTGGCCCTGTCATTGGTGCGCTCTGGATTGAGAATATGTTGTACTCCTGACGCAAGCCCCACGCAGCGGTTGTAATTTTCCAAGTTAACGAGCAAGTGATAAATTTGCTTGCCTGAGGGTTCCGATGTGGTTTTTACCTGGTAGCGCTGAATAATCAGACTGTTTTTTTCCCGTCGGCACCAGCTATCCTTATGCAAATCGTCACAAAGTTCAGGATTATTCTTACAAATAGTGGCAGGGTTACCGCTGTTATCACAGCCACTAACCCAAGCTATAAGGATAAATGATGTAATTATTACTAGATTACGCGTCAAAATACGCTCCACATGGTTAAATCTGTAATTTAATTAGAGATTTAGCGAAAATCTGCTACTAGCTTGAAGCTGCAGTTTTCATTACAATAGCGCCGACCAAAGAGGGGCAGGTTAGCTGTCATAAATATGATTATTGGTCTTTTCTTTTTGTTACTCAAACCTTTCCCGTTAATTTAAGTGGAAAAGTGAGATAAAGGATCTGTAAATGAGCGCTGATAAACACCTACAAAGTTGGCAAGAACGCTTCGAACTGGCAGAGGCCATGCAGCCCCTGTTGGGCAAGTTGTATCGCAATCAGGGCGTAGAAGTGGTGGTTTATGGTAAACCCCTGCTGATCGCCTCCACCATCGATATTATCAAGGCCCATCGTCTGGTTCGTCGCCATGTGGGCGACAAGCTGCGCCTGCGTGAGAGCTTCCCCTTCGTAGAAGCCCTGAGCAAACTGGATGTCAAACAGTGCAAAGTGGATATAGGTAAACTGGCCGTTAAGTACTGGCGTAACCATACCGATGGCAGCGAAATTGAGGCTTATATGAGCCGCGAGCTGGCCAGTGCCATTGAAAGCAAAGATGAAGTTGAGCCACGCAACGTCGTTCTCTACGGTTTTGGTCGTATCGGTCGTCTGCTGGCCCGTTTGTTGATTGAAAAAACCGGCCGCAGCAACAAGCTACGCCTGCGCGCTATTGTTCTGCGCGGTGGCCGTAAGGGTGACCTGGAAAAACGTGCCAGCCTGCTGCGCCGTGATTCAGTACACGGACCTTTTAACGGCTCTGTCGAGGTGGATGAAGAGAACAATGCCATCATCGCCAACGGTACTTATATTCAGGTGATTTACGCCAACTCACCCGATGAAGTGGATTACACCAAGTACGGTATTACCGATGCCTTGGTGGTCGATAACACAGGTATCTGGAAAGATGAAGACGGTTTGGGTCTGCACCTTAAGAGCCCAGGTGCGTCAAAAGTTCTGCTCACTGCACCTGCCAAAGGCAGTATCAAGAACATAGTCTTTGGTGTTAATGACAGCGATATTCTGCCGGAAGATGTTATTGTTTCTGCCGCCAGCTGTACCACCAACGCCATTACGCCTGTACTGAAGGCCGTTAATGACAAGTACGGTATCGAAAATGGTCACGTGGAAACCATCCACTCTTATACCAATGACCAGAACCTGATTGACAACTACCACAAAGCCGATCGTCGCGGCCGCAGTGCACCGCTGAACATGGTGATCACTGAAACCGGAGCCGCCAAAGCGGTTGCCAAGGCGCTGCCGGTACTTTCCGGTAAGCTGACAGGTAACGCAATTCGGGTACCGACTCCGAATGTGTCCATGGCCATCATCAGTCTGAACCTGAATGCTGAAACCAGCAAAGAAGATATGAACGCTTATCTGCGTGATATCGCGCTGCATTCAGAGCTGCAAAACCAGGTGGACTTCACCGAGTCTACGGAAATCGTTTCTTGTGACCTGGTCGGCTCACGCTACGCTGGTGTGGTCGACTCTCAAGCCACCATCGCCGATGGCAAACGTGCCATCCTCTATGTATGGTATGACAACGAGTTTGGTTACAGCTGCCAGGTGGTGGGTGTAATGCAGAAGATGTTAGGTCTTAACTACTTGTCTCTGCCGCTGTCTGAAGATTAATTCCGACTCTTAATAGCCAAGGCCCGGTCTGAGTACCGGGCCTTGTTATATCCAGGCCTGGATATTATTGGATTCACCAGGGGCCGTTTGGGAAGTGTTTTTATAGCGGCGTTGTACAACGACTTTTAAGATGCCATTTGATAGGGAAGGGAGTCGACAAGCTACTGAATCGGATTGCATTTTAATCATTTTGATTGGAAACTGCTCCCGGTTGAGTAAATTGCCAGCATTCAAGCGGTTTTGACATAAAAATGCCTATTTGCCGATTGACTCCCGCCCTTAAATCGGTAGAATGCCATTCCGCAGTCAGGGGATAAGACTCTGGCTTCCGCTTGAATAGCGGAACTGGTATGTGACATTAACTCAGTTGATAAAACAGAAGGTCGGTACCTTTGTTGATCGTCAGCTTGGATGATGAAGCAAACAAGTGATGCGACATTGGCTCAGTTGATAAAACAGAAGGTCGGTACCTTTGTTGATCGTCAGCTTGGATGATGAAGCAAACAAGTGATGCGACATTGGCTCAGTTGATAAAACAGAAGGTCGGTACCTTTGTTGATCGTCAGCTTGGATGATGAAGCAAGCAAGTGATGCGACATTAGCTCAGTTGGTAGAGCGGTACCTTGCCAAGGTACAGGTCATCGGTTCGAACCCGATATGTCGCTCCAATCCCAGCCTTACGGCTTGGGGCGCGATGGCAGAATGGCTATGCTGCGGATTGCAAATCCGTCGATCTCGGTTCGACTCCGGGTCGCGCCTCCACTCTTCAGCGACGATGAGATATACTCCTTGTCGCACAATTTGCCCGAGTGGTGGAATCGGTAGACACAAGGGATTTAAAATCCCTCGCTGGTAACAGCGTGACGGTTCAAGTCCGTCCTCGGGTACCATATTAAAAAAGAGGCCAAGCAATTTTGCGGCCTCTTTTTTATTTTCACAGCTAGCATTCCGAATATTTTCTAAGATGGCTACCCAACAAAAGTAACCTCTTTTTTCATACATCAAGGTAAAAGGCAGCAGCGCAGCTATACAGCCATCTATAGTGGTTGGTCATGGTCAATCATGTAGTGATTCATGATGGTAAAACTATCGCCATGTTCCCCTTGGTATAAATCATCAAAAAATAACAGCTATTATATACCTGCCTTGATGAGCTCGGGTTATTGGCGCCCCTTTACAACGATATGGCAAAGCCTGTGTAAATAGCATCTCACTCATGTGAAATAAATGAATGGGGTCCCTTTAACAGTTTAACTTTTTTGGCCCCTTATTAACTGATCGGCACTTGTATGCTGAGGTCAATAATTCTGGCTCAAGTCTATGATGGCACCGCCCTTTGGGCTAAACAGTTGTTGATGTAACCTGGCGGCAAACTCATCAGTCATACCTGAGATATAATCTGCTATTACTCTGTGACTGTTTTCGCCTTTATTGTTGGCCTGTTGCCAGCGTGATTGGGTATTGTGGGGCAGGAGTCTCAGAGGATCCGAGGCAAAGGCTTCAAACAGCTCCATCACTATCTGCTGCCCCTTGTACTCCAGCATCTGGATCTCGGGCTTACGCACCACATATTTAAGGACAAACTGCTTCAGTAGCTCCAATAGCTCAGCAAAGGCCGGTTCCAACTTGGCGTTAAACCTGAGCAAGGGTTCGGCAAAGTCCGGGGTCTGGTCGATTCTGATGGCGGTGACCAGCGCATTTACCAGAGTCCCAATGGCATCCTTGCGCAAGTGATGTTTGCGGGAAAACAGCTTGAGCTCAATATTTCCGAGTTGGCTTTGGATCCACTCATCTTCAATGGCTTGCAGCGGGGCATGCATATCCTCTTGCCAATTGGAGCCGGTGACAATTCCCATCACTATGGCATCTTCGAGATCGTGCACCGCATAGGCGATATCATCAGCCAGCTCCATAATAGTGCAGTCGAATGACTTGTAACGGGTACGGCGGTGCAGCCCATCGCCCGGACTATAATGGCTGAGAAAGCTTTGCTTGTCTTTACTGTCCAGCGGCTCAAGTACCCAATCGAGGATAGCTTCATCGTCATCGAAAACCCCTTTGACAGGTGGCCATTGGCTCGGCCTTAGCTGACGATAGTGATTCAATTCTGGCTGGGGTCTATCCACTTTCAGTGTGCGTACCGGCGCCGGGTATTTGAGTACACCGAGTAGGGTGCGGCGGGTCAGGTTCATGCCAAAGTGTTCGGTATAGGGTTCAAGCCGGGTAAGGATTCTGAAGGTCTGGCCATTGCCTTCAAAGCCGCCGTGCTCACGCATCATGTAGTTGAGTGCCACCTCGCCACCATGGCCGTAGGGTGGGTGGCCGATATCATGGGCCAGGCACAGGGCTTCGAGCAGACTCATGGAGTTGAGTAAAAAGGCCATTTCGGGATAGCGCTGCTTCAACTGGGCGGCTATGCCCGTACCTATTTGTGAGACTTCCAGAGAGTGGGTCAGGCGGGTGCGGTAAAAGTCGTTCATGCCCACTCCAAGCACCTGAGTCTTGGCCTGTAAGCGCCGAAAGGCGGCGGAGTGCAGAATTCTGGCTCTGTCTCTCTGATAGGGACTGCGATTATCGTCTCGGCGCTGACTGTTATTGGGCTCGCGCCTGGTTTGCCAGTGGGCTTGGCTCATAATCTCTCCTGCTAGAGCAGTTGATTGATTTCATCCAGATCCAGGGTGAAACTGGGAATGAAATGTTCGCGAAAATACGCCACCGCCGGGTCTGGGTTGGCATCCAGCATGGTTTCGAGTCGCTTGCGGGCACTGTTGAACTCGTTGTTTCCGGCACGCTTTTCTTCGAGACACTTAAGATAAGCGCACAGAGTATCGGCAGACTTGACCAACTTGCGATGGCTGAGCTCGGCGCTATCACTGATAAACAGCGCTCGGTAATCGTCACGAAACTCTTCAGGCACCATCTCCAGCAGCCTGGCTTCGGCTATGGCTTCAATCTTCTTGTATTCGGCCTCTATCTCGGCATTGAAGTATTTGACCGGGGTGGGCAGATCGCCAGTAAGTATTTCGCCGGCATCGTGAAAGATAGCCAGGGTGGCGGCGCGATCGGGCGAATATTGGCCATTGAACTTACGGTTACTGATGATGGCCAGCGCATGGGCCACCATGGCAACCTGCAATGAGTGTTCCTGCACATTCTCGGTGCGGACGTTATACATTAAAGGCCAACGCTGAATTAACTTCATCCTGGCCAGGTGGGCAAAAAGGTGACTCATACAACTTCCCTAAGTTTTTGCGCGTTTCTCTTACTTTACCTCAGTGGTTAAAGGCTGTCAGTGCCGGGCGAGGATAAAAAAGCCGCCTCGACGGGCGGCTGGCATTGTGTTATTGACGGTAGTACTCGAGGAAGTCACCGAAGGCGAGCAGGGCCCGCTGTAAGTCTTCCTTATGAGGCAGGAACACCACTCGCAGGTGATCCGGCTCCGGCCAGTTAAAAGCCGTGCCCTGTACCAAGAGAATTTTCTTCTCTTTCAGTAGATCCAGCACCAGGCGCTCATCGTCCCTGAGGCCGAAACGCTTGCTGTCGAGACGGGGAAATGCATACATGGCGCCCTTGGGTTTCACCACACTCACACCGGGAATTTGATTGAGCAGCTCATAACAGATATCCCGCTGCTGGGTCAGGCGACCATCGATGGCGGTAAGCTCATTGATACTTTGATAACCGCCCAACGCGGTTTGAATCGCATGCTGATTGGGCACATTGGCGCAAAGACGCATAGAGGAGAGCATCTCCAGCCCCTCAATATAGCTGTGCGCTGCTTTGAGATTACCGGACAGCATCATCCAACCGACCCGGAAACCGGCGGCTCTATAGGCTTTGGAAAGGCCATTAAACGTCACGGTGAGAATATCATCCGACAGACTACAGGCCGGGATATGCACAGCGCCATCGTAAAGAATTTTGTCATAGATCTCATCGGCAAACAGTATGATGGAGTGTTGCCGGCACAGTTCAACAATCTCCAACAACAGCTCACGGCTGTATACGGCACCGGTTGGATTGTTGGGGTTGATGATCACTATACCTCGGGTTCTTGGGCCAATCTTGCTCTTGATATCCTCAAGATCGGGAAACCAGTCGGCTGATTCATCGCAGCGATAATGGCGTGCCTTGCCGCCGGCCAGGTTAACCGCCGCGGTCCACAGTGGATAGTCAGGGGAGGGAACCAACACCTCATCATCGGTATTGAGTAGCCCCTGCATGGCCATCACAATCAATTCGGAAACGCCATTACCTATATAGATATCTTCGATATCGACACCGAAGATCCCCTGGGACTGGTAATGCTGCACAATCGCCTTGCGGGCAGAGAACAAACCTTTGGACTCACAATACCCTTGGGCCGATGGCAGGTTGAGGATCACGTCACGAACTATTTCTTCCGGGGCTTCAAAGCCAAAGGGGGCCGGGTTACCTATATTGAGCTTAAGAATACGATGGCCTTCATCTTCCAATCGACGTGCTTCTTTATGTACCGGTCCTCGAATATCGTAACAAACACTGTCGAGCTTATTGGATTTGATGATTGGCCGCATTACTACCTCGAAACTGGCTGATATGAAAGAGTTTAACCTTCGGCACGATACCTAATTTAAAGCATCTTAGAAAGGGGGGGGGAGTCATATTTTTTCGCTTTTAACAGAATCTTTATCTTTTAATGGCAAATAACACACCAAATAATAGATGATATAGCCATATTCTGGTTATGAATCAGCATTTAAAACTACATAATCATCAAGAAACTGGTGATTAACACAAAACTGATTCGATATTATTTAAAATAAAAAGGCAGTTTAACTGAATGCTTATATGTCAATAACGCTAAAAGCGCTTAAAATGTGCATGTAAAAGCTATTGAATCATATAGAAATTTTTCGATAATTGCCTGTAAGGTCAAAATTTGCGCTGACTGACTCAGATTATGGTTGACTCATAAGCAGTTGAGCATTATTTTCTGCGCGATGTTTTTAGCAAGGCTCCAACAAAAGCGACCAGTTGTTACTGTCCGTCTGGCGGAAAGCCGTAAATAAAGCAGTTGTTTTGGCGGTGTCTTAAACGCCCCACATGACTTTATAGGGCCGTAAGGCCATCTTTTTGAGGACCTAAGTGCATGTCTGAGCCGACAGCGTTAAGTCTTGTTCCCCCCATTGTTGTATTGGTGCTGGCCATTTGGCTGCGTCGTCCCATCCTGGCATTGATCATAGGCGCTGTCAGTGGTCTGCTACTTTTGGATCCCAGCCAGGTACTGAATAACTTCGCTGATATTTCACTCAAAGTGATGGCCGATGAGACCATAGGTTGGTTAATCCTGGTGTGTGGCAGTTTCGGTGCCCTGATTGCCTTATTGGTGCGCACCGGCGGCGCCTTGGCCTTTGGCCGTAAAGCGCTCAAACTCGCCAAGGGGCCACGCTCATCTCTGCTGATGACCTTTGTACTCGGCCTGGTTATCTTCATTGATGATTACCTGAATGCACTCACGGTCGGCGAAACCATGAAGCGGGTCACCGACAGGTTCAAGATCTCCCGTGAGATGCTTGCCTATGTGGTCGACTCTACCGCTGCGCCAGTGTGCGTGTTGGTGCCGCTATCCACTTGGGCAGTATTTTTTGGCGGGCTTTTGGTCAACAACGGTGTGGCCGCCGAAGGTGAGGGGATCCAAATCTATATGCAGGCGATCCCTTATATGTTTTACGCCTGGTTGGCGGTTGCTATGGTGCTGTTGGTTATTCTCGGCATAGTTCCGGCTATAGGGCCAATGAAAAAAGCACAGCTTGCTGCGGCGGCCGGTAGTCCGGCTAAAGAGCAAACAAATTTTGATGAAGTCCAGACCTTGGATGAATATGCCGTGCGTGCGATGGAGGAGGAGTTTGAGCAGGCCGATAAACAAGGACAATTACACAATTTCCTGATACCTATTTTGCTGTTGGTTGGCTTTACCGTCTACTTCGATATCGATGTATGGAAAGGCTTGTTGGCAACCTTGGTAATTACCTTGCCATATTACGCGGTGCAGCGTTTGATGCCCTTGTCCGAGATGATGGATCAGATGATCGATGGTTTCAAGAGCATGCTACCGGCCATAGGCACTGTTATCGCCGCCTTTGTATTCAAGGATGTTTGCGACCAACTGCTGCTGCCCCAGTATGTCATTGACTCCCTGAGTCCCTTTATGACACCTAAGCTCTTGCCAGCAGTGGTGTTTGTAGCCATGGCGATTCTGGCCTTTGCCACAGGTTCCAGTTGGGGAATCTTTGCGGTAACCATTCCTATTGTAATGCCGCTGGCGCAATCTGTTGGTGCTGATATCCCCTTGGTGATAGGTGCTTTGTTGTCTGCTTCATCCTTTGGTAGTCAGGCGTGTTTCTACTCAGATTCCACCGTCCTTGCGGCGCAAGGCTCCGGCTGTAACCTGGTAAGTCACGCAGTCACTCAACTGCCTTATGCTTTAATCGCAGCGGCACTGACTTTTGTTGGTTTTATCATAGTGGCTTGAGCCTTAACTAGGGACCTAAAATCCCCGGGTATGTCCTCAATGTAGATCAGATAAGGATCGGTTGACCGATCCTTCTGATGAGAGACAATCGG
>NZ_NIJM01000037.1 GCF_002836945.1 Shewanella chilikensis | reverse complement strand
CGATTGTCTCTCATCAGAAGGATCGGTCAACCGATCCTTATCTGATCTACATTGCCCGACCTATGGGGTTTTCATTGTATACTGGCGCCAAAATCGACAACAAGATTCAACACGAAAATGAACTGGCTAAAGAAAATTATCAATCGCAAACCCGAGGCCGAGCGGGACCCCACCCAGTCCAACGCCTATGATCTGATTGGTGGCGACGAGACGATACGCGCCATAGCCAAGAGCTTTTATCAGCAGATGCAAACGCGGCCGGATACTCAGGAACTCCTGTCCATACATCAGGCTCCGCTGGCACAATCGGAGCAGAAACTATATGAGTTTCTCAGCGGTTGGTTGGGAGGGCCTCAGCTGTATCAAGCCAAATATGGCCACCCGGCGCTGAGAGCCAGACACATGCCGTTTGCCGTTGATGAAAGAATGCGCGATCAGTGGCTGTTATGCATGAGGGCCTCGCTGGAGGCCAACCTGAAGGATCCAGAGCACAGGAAGGTGATTTTCAATGCTATCGCTCAGTTAGCAGACCATATGCGTAACCAATAAGCCAGATTAAGGCTTATTGGTTACCCTCACTAACTATTCAGTGAGCCAATCCCTGGGGTGCAAAAAGTCACTGTAGAGCTTGGCTTCGGCAGAGCCGGCTTCGGGTTCATAGGCGTATTGCCAGCGAACCAAGGGCGGCATCGACATGAGTATTGACTCGGTTCGGCCGCCGGTTTGCAGCCCAAACAGCGTTCCTCTGTCATAGACCAGATTGAACTCTACATAGCGACCACGGCGATAAAGTTGGAACTCACGTTCACGCTCGCCATATTCGGTATCCTTACGCCGCTCAACAATGGGGGCATAGGCAGGTAAGAAACCATTTCCGACCGCTTGCATGAAAGCAAAGCAGTGTTCAAAGCCACCTTGATTGAGGTCATCGAAGAAAAGGCCGCCGACACCACGGGTTTCGTTTCTGTGTGGCAGAAAGAAATACTCATCACACCATTTTTTGTACTCGGGGTATACCGCTTCGCCGAAAGGCTCACAAATCGCTTTGGCTTGCTGATGCCATTCGCGCACATCCTCGAGGAAGGGGTAATAGGGGGTCAGGTCGAAGCCACCACCAAACCACCAGACGGGATCGGCGCCTTCTTTGCGGGCAATAAAAAAGCGCACGTTGGCATGAGTGGTTGGGATATAGGGATTACGCGGGTGGATAACCAGTGAAACCCCCATGGCTTCAAAGCTTCGTCCGGCCAGCTCAGGCCTGTGCGCCGTAGCCGAGGCCGGCATGGCCGCGCCTTCTACATGGGAGAAGTTCACCCCGGCCTGTTCAAACACCTCACCGCCGTTAAGTACCTTACTGATACCGCCACCGCCCTCGGCCCGTTTCCAAGAATCAGTAGCAAACTCAGCTTTGCCGTCCAGTCGTTCCAGTCCTTCACAAATCTGTTGTTGCAGTTGCATCAAGAATGTTTTTACCTGGTGGGAATCTGGTGCCGTCATGCTCACTCCTTCTTGCTTGGAATTATTAGCCATTACGCAGGATCTGGCCGCTGCGAATATCTATGATGGTGGAAGGCTGGCGCTGCTGCCCCAACTCTCCTTCGATAAGGGCATCTATCTGCCCGGCAAACGTTGTTTCAATATCATTCACTGTCAGAGCCGGCGACTCACCCGCCAAGTTGGCACTGGTGGATACCAGCGGCTTGCCCAAGGTATCACACAACTCCCTGACAATAGGGTGAGCCGACACCCTGACGGCTATAGAGTCAAAATGGCCACAAAGCAGTTGGCTCATCCCCTGACGCACCGGCATAACAAAGGTGTAAGGTCCGGGCCATTTGGCAAACGCCTGCTGCAGTTGCTCATCACTCAGTTGAGACTCGTCCAGATAGGGTTGCAACTGCCGATAGTCACTGGCGACCATGATAAGCCCCTTGTGCCAGGGACGCTGTTTGATGTCGAGAATTCGGGAAACGGCGGCTTCATTATCGGGATCGCATCCCAAACCATAAACAGCTTCGGTGGGATATGCTATGACCCCTCCATCCAGAAGCAGTTGCTTACTCCCGGCGGCGAGCAAGTGCAGCATTGAGTGTACCTTTTATAGAGACAAAGACGGCTGAACGCCCTCGGCGACAGCGGAGGTGATTATAGTCACATATTGAGCCGGATCACAGAGTTCGCTTGTACTTACATTCCTTACGGGGACATTCCAGTCTGTCGCCGGCAGCGCCCTTGCGCTCTACCAGAATCCCGAAACCGCATTCAGGGCAAGCTTCTGCCCGAGGAGGAAAATTCACCAGAAACTTGCACTTGGGGTAGTTGCTGCAGGCATAGAAGCTCTTGCCGAACTTGCTGGTCCTATGCTCAAGCACTCCGCTATTACACTGAGGACAAGGCACTTTTTCAGCCTCTTCCTGCTGATCGTGTCGCTCGATATGGGTGCATTGTGGATACTGGGTACAACCAATAAAAATACCAAAGCGCCCCGATTTGACCGCTAACTCGTGGCCACACTGGGGACACTCGGAGCCTGGAATAGGCTGAGAGTCGATGGATTCGTGCTGCACCAAAGGTCGGGTGTAATCACACGCTGGATAATTATTGCAGCCAATGAAGCCACCATGCTTACTGTGGCGCACGGAGAGCTCACTGCCGCACTTGGGACAAAGTTCATATTCTTTTTCGAGCGCGTGCGCCCGAGCATTGAACAACTGCTGGTCTATCTTGGCCATGACACATCTCGCTGTTAAAAGAGTTAGGCGAACATTTTACCAGCGCCACACGGATAAAGGGAGTCGAGTTGATGACCACACTCACTGAAAGACTCAGCCGGCAAGAACAGATAGTAAAATAGCCTTCACTTCAGGAAAAAGTTACATAGGTTGGAAACTGTCGTGGTCTTTTTCAGAAAGGCTTATCGCTCTCGTTTGCGAAATGATAAAAATTGAAGTATCCAGACAATGGGGAAATGAAGATCACTGCAGCCAAAAAAGATTGCCCAACTTTCTGAGAATATCCTGAAAGCAAATTAAATAGATACCGGCCAAGACAGGCAATAACGGCACATACATCTTGCAGTTTCTCTTTTTGCTCAAGAATCTCAGCACATCTCGTTTGGCGCCAGAGCGATATAAAACCACCTCACATTAGCCATACTATCCGTGCTGAGATTGTCGAATGTAAACTGCCGTTCAGGAGTGTAATCGACCTTCTTCTGGTTGCTCGAAGATAAGATCTTCCATCTGCTCATAGGCAGACTCATTACCGGGCGCATTGAACAATACCATCAGAATCACCCACTTGAGGTCTTCCAACACCATAGCTGGCTCGTCCAATTCCATCACCCTATCAATAACCATTTCCCGGGTTTGCACATTCAATACCCGAATCTGCTCCAGGAACAATAGGAAACCACGGCACTCGACGTCCAGTTTTTCCATTTCATCTTTGGTGTAGATGCGGAAGGAATGTTGAGTATGCCCTCTAAGGTAGGGAGTATCGCTCTCCTGTAGTTCGGCCAACCGCTCAAGCCAGGAAAGCGCCTTGATGATTTCGGACTGATGGAAACCGGCACGGGTGAGTTCTTTGGTCAACTCATCTTCGTCGACCAACATTTCAACTTCACTATGAACATAGTTTTCAAACAGATACATGAGGATATCAAACATGGCTATTTCCTCTTAAGTCTAACGTAACCACCGGGTACTGCGGCAACCCAACCTTGCAACTCAAGTTCAAGCAATTGTTCCAACACCAGATCCAACGTTATTCCACTATGCTCAACCACCACATCCAAAGGTGTGGTCTCATAATCTACACTAGCTAACAGCGTTTTAAATGGCAACTCAGAGTTCTCACTTGGTTTTATATGGTGACTCTTGCGCAAGTCTTCAAGGTGGCAGCTACATAAAGGCGCCAACTCTTCCACTATATCGGCCACCGACTCCACAAGTTTTGCCCCATTGCGAATTAAATCGTGGCATCCCTGATGTTCATCGCCCATGACTGAACCTGGAACCGCAAAAACCTCTCGACCTTGCTCTGCTGCCAGGCGTGCACTGATCAGTGAGCCACTGCGCCGACGAGCTTCTACCACCAAGGTTCCCATTGCAAGGCCGCTGATTATACGGTTTCGCTTGGGAAAATTCCCGGAAAATACGCCGACAGAGGGCCAAAGTTCACTGATAACTGCACCATGTACTTGAATATCATCATAAAGAACCCTATGCCTTCGAGGGTAAATTTCGTCAATTCCGGTACCCAGTACCGCAATGGTTTTGCCGGTTGCCGACAAAGCTCCCCGATGAGCAGCGCCATCTATGCCGGCAGCCATGCCGCTGCATACGCTGATGTTCAAGGCATCCAATTCGGCGCCCCACTGCCAGGCAAGTGATAAACCGGCTCGGCTGGCATCGCGACTGCCAACAACGGCCAGCGCAGGTTGCAGCAGGGTTTCAACCTGTCCTTTGACGAACAAAATTGGAGGAAAATCAGGAATATGTTTCAAGAGGGGCGGATAAAAAGGATCGTCGGGGCAGATTAGATATCTACCCTCGGCACCCTGCTGCCATTGCAAGGCTTGGTCAACTTTTTCAGGAGCCAACTCCAAGCGCTGGAGCTGTGTCTGGTTTATTGGCAAAGACCGGGGTTCATGTTCCAGCCTCTGTCTCAACTCAGCCACATCCATGTGCAAGAGCAATTGCCTTATCCGGAGGGGTCCCAGTCCAGATACCGCAGCGACAACCAACCAATCAACCAGACTATTATGCGTCATTCACCTTTCAATAATGTGTCAGGCCTGACCAAAAGGTCATCTACCCTGACAGGGCTTTCATTCACCATGATGAGCCCGAGAGCTGTCTTGTCGAATACCTTAAACACCATGACCTGACCGCGATAGAGGTCGGGCAGCTTAACGGCATTGTCTGAACCCATCTTGGCCATCAGGTTGTCGTAAGCAGAGCGTTCGGTCGGCGGCACCGGGATACCCTCGCCGTTGATAACCACCTCGGCACCGTCCTTATAGATAGAGAACACATCGCCGGGCTCAACACCTTCTCGGTTGCCCCGGTCCAGATAAAACACATCCAGTTTACCCATGGCGCGAATTTTACGCTCAGATGCCAACACCTTGGCGCCCTCTAAATCGCTGGCCTTGGGAATAAAGTAGGCAGACAACAAGGAGTCATCTTCTATCGCCAACACTCGGAAACCGGCTTTGGTTTCGCGGAAATTGTTGAGCAGCTTCACCTTGGAGATTTCACCCGACTCCACCACTCGGCCACTGGCACTGAGGATTACTTCCTGACCCAGCAACTCACCGCTTTCCTTATTGGTAAATTCACGCCCGGGCTGATACATCCCGACCTTATCGCCTTGTGGCAGATTGGCCTGGATATAGATGATGTCGTCCATCACATGGTGACGGGAATCTCTTTCTCCCCCCAGCACCATAGGTTGTTCCTTGAACCACTCAGGGTCAACTACCCGGTTTTGCACCAGGTAAGGTTGAATCAAGGCCAAATCCACCGCGGGAATGGCACCGCCTTTGGGCTGAGCTCTTCCTGCGGGGCTCTTGCGAACATGGGGTTTATTGACCAACCTGGGTTCACCGTCGATAAACACCAATGTCAATCGATCGCCGGGATAAATAAGGTGTGGATTGGCTATCTGGGGATTGGCGCCCCAAAGTTTCGGCCAGCGCCAGGGGTCTTTGAGAAACAGAGCCGATATATCCCAAAGGGTATCGCCTTTCTTGACCACGTAAGTATCAGGGTGACCGGGTTTTAATGTCAGGGTATCTGCAGCAGCGAAGGTGCAATTAAATGTCAGTAACGCGAGTAAAATTAACCGTTTCATGGGGGCTTCCATGTTGTCTGGCTCATTAGTGAGAGCTTTTGCTGTTATTGATAGCCGCTAAGGATTAAAATTAACGCAATAGCACAAGTCAGTATAACCAACTGGCACGGATTTGACAGACTTGTTAAGAGTTTATCTATGACCCTGTTAAAAGTATTACGATTCCCAGACGAGAGATTACGCACGATTGCCCAACCAGTGACAGAATTTGATTCTGACCTGCAGACGCAAATCGATAATATGTTCGAGACCATGTACGAAGAAAAGGGTATTGGTCTGGCCGCGACTCAAGTCGATTTTCATAAGCAACTGATAGTGATGGACTTGCAGGATGACGTTGAACGTCCAAAAGTCTTTATCAATCCCCAAATTATCAGTGCCAGCGGCGACTTCTGTAATGAAGAAGGTTGTCTGTCTGTACCCGGTATTTATGCCAAGGTGGACAGAGCCGAATTTATTACCGTGACGGCACTCGACCGCGATGGCAATGAATTTACTATTGAAGCAGACGGTTTATTTGCCATCTGTATTCAGCATGAGATGGATCATCTAAAGGGCAAGCTTTTCGTTGATTATCTGTCACCACTGAAACGTCAGCGGATCAGACAAAAGCTGGAAAAAGCAGCACGTCAGGAAGCTAAAGCCTGAATTAATCCCGAATCATTAGGATCTATTTTGAAACCACTGAAGATCATTTTTGCCGGAACTCCGGACTTTGCAGCGCGCCACCTGCAGGCGCTGCTGGACTCAGAACATCAAGTCATCGCCGTCTATACCCGAGTGGACAAGCCCGCCGGACGAGGCCAAAAGCTAACACCCAGCCCGGTCAAGGCACTGGCGTTGGAACACGATATTCCCGTCTATCAACCCAAATCACTGCGCAATGAAGAAGCCCAGCAGGAGCTGGCAGATCTGGGAGCTGATATCATGGTGGTGGTCGCCTATGGCCTGATCCTGCCATTGGCAGTGTTGCAGGCTCCTCGCCTGGGATGCATCAATGTTCACGGCTCTATTCTGCCGCGCTGGCGCGGTGCGGCGCCTATCCAAAGGGCATTATGGGCCGGGGACAAAGAAACCGGGGTCACCATAATGCAGATGGATGTCGGTTTGGATACCGGCGACATGTTGCTCAAGACTTCGCTACCGATAGCCGATGACGACACTTCAGCAACCCTGTATGAAAAGCTGGCTCAGCAGGGACCGGTGGCACTAATCCAAGCTCTGCAAGGTCTGGCCGAAGGCAAACTCACCGCCGAGCCACAGGACGAATCACTGGCCAACTACGCCGAAAAACTCAGTAAAGAGGAAGCCCGCATCGACTGGCATAAAGCTGCCCGCAATCTTTGGCAGGAGATCCGCGCCTTTAACCCATGGCCGGTGAGCTACTTTGAATGCCAGGGACAAAATATCAAGGTCTGGCAGGCCGAAGTGGAAGAGTCAGCCGAGCAGTTTGCGCCTGGCACTGTGGTGCGCGCCGACAAGCGAGGATTAGCCATTGCCACTGCCGATGGCCTATTGGTGTTGAAAAAGGCACAACTGCCAGGGAAAAAACCGCTGGATATCGCCGATATTCTCAACGCCAGGGGCGAATGGTTCCAGCCCGGAAAAAATTTGGCTCAAGCATCATGAGGCAGAATCTCAGAGCTCTTGCCGCCAAGGCCATCTTTCAGGTGCTGGAGCGGGGCATGTCCCTCTCGGTTGCCTTGCCCGAACAACAGCAGCAACTTCACAGCGGCAAAGACAAAGCGCTTTTGGCCGAGCTTTGCTATGGCGTAATGCGCACCCTGCCACAACTGGACAAGAGAGTCAGCGACTGCCTCAGTAAACAATTCAAAGGGAAACAGCGTATCGTCCACCAGCTGCTTCTTGTGGGTTGTTACCAGCTGTATTTCACCCGGATACCGGCCCATGCAGCTATTTCGGAAACTGCTGAAGCCTGTCGTCAGCTGAAGTTTGAAAACCTGGTCAAGGTAGTCAACGGCGTTTTACGCAATATCCAGCGAGACAATAGCCCACTGGCCACAGATAACCCTGTGCTGGAACACAATACGCCCAACTGGATCCTCAAGGCGCTCACTGCCGCCTATCCGGAAAACTGGCAGCAGGTGGTGCAACAGAGTCACCAGCGACCGCCCCTGTGGCTGCGCAACAACCGTTTATCCCAAAGTCGTGAGCAATATCTGCAACTCTTGACTGACGCCGAAATTGTCGCCACTCCAGGTCAGGGGGAAGACAGTATATTGCTCGAGCAAGCCTGCGATGTCACCACTCTGCCCGGCTTTGGCGAGGGCTCAGTGTCTGTGCAGGATGGTGCTGCTCAATGGGCCGCCGCCCTGCTGGCACCTCTAGCGGGCGAAACCATTCTCGATGCCTGCGCCGCTCCGGGAGGCAAGAGTTGCCATCTGCTGGAGCTGTGTCCGGACATAGAGCTGGTGGCGGTCGACAACGACAACAAGCGGTTACAGAGAGTTGCCGAGAACCTGCAAAGGTTGCAGCTAAATGCCAAGTTGGTGCACGGCGATGCCGCCGATATTGCTTCATGGTGGCAGGGTGGCAAGTTTGATCGCATATTACTGGATGCTCCCTGCTCGGCTACCGGCGTTATTCGGCGCCATCCGGATATCATGTGGCTGCGTAAGCCGCAGGATATTGAGGAGTTGGCTAAGGTGCAGCAACAGATATTGGATCACTGCTGGCAGTGGTTAAAGCCAGGCGGTGTGCTGTTATACGCCACCTGCTCTATCCTGCCCCAGGAAAACCGCGATCAAGTTGCCGCCTTTCTGGAACGTACGCCGGATGCACGGCTGGAGACTATCACTCAGGCAGACCAGCCAGATGCGATAGGCTGGCAAATCTTGCCCGGACAGGACAATATGGACGGGTTTTACTACGCGCGAATCGTTAAGTCGAAACTTCAGGGATAAGACGAGGCCATGAAAATAATCATCTTGGGCGCAGGTCAGGTCGGTGGCACCCTTGCAGAAAACCTGGTGGGTGAAAACAACGATATCACCATAGTCGACAGTGACAGAAACCGCCTTAGGGCTCTGCAAGACAAATATGACTTGCGAGTGGTTGTCGGTCACGGAGCTCACCCCGGCGTCTTGAAAGAAGCCGGCGCCGAAGATGCCGATATGCTGATCGCTGTAACCAACAGCGACGAATGCAACATGGCCGCCTGTCAAATTGCCTATACCCTGTTTGGCACACCAACCAAGATAGCCCGTATTCGCTCAGAGCAGTATTTGGGGATGCAGGATAAACTGTTTATCGATAGTGAAACCAAGAGTAATGAACCTCGTACCCGGGGTGGTTTCATCATAGATGAGCTGATAGCCCCCGAGCAGTTAGTAACCGCTTACATACAGCGTCTGGTAGATTATCCAGGGGCTTTACAAGTTTTAGAGTTCGCCGAAGGCAAACTGAGTCTGGTGGCGGTTCGCGCCTATTATGGTGGCCCCTTGGTGGGTAACGCGCTGGCAACGCTGCGCGAACACATGCCGAATATTGATACCCGGGTGGCGGCTATTTTCCGTCAGGGACGGCCGATTATGCCCAGGGGAACCACTATCATAGAAGCCGATGATGAAGTGTTCTTTGTCGCCGACAGTCGCCATGTGCGGGCAGTAATGAGTGAGATGCAGAAGCTGGATAACAGCTACCGCAATATCATGATCGCCGGTGGCGGTAACATAGGTTTGGGACTGGCCAAGAAGCTACAGCGTAATCACTCGGTCAAGTTGATAGAGCACCGTCAGGACAGAGCCGAGGCACTGTCGGAAAAGCTGGAAAATACCACGGTATTCTGCGGCGATGCTTCCGATCAGGAACTCTTGATGGAAGAGCACATAGATCAAACCGATGTGTTTATCGCCGTCACCAACGACGACGAGGCCAATATCATGTCGGCGCTGTTGGCCAAACGTATGGGTGCCAAGAAAGTGATGGTGCTTATTCAGCGTGAAGCCTATGTCGATATCGTTCAGGAAGCCAATATCGATATTGCCATTTCGCCGCAACAAGCCACCATCTCGGCTCTGCTGACCCATATCCGTCAAGGGGATATCTGCAACGTATACTCACTGCGTCGCGGTGCTGCCGAGGCGATTGAGGCCATAGCCCATGGAGATTCCAGCACCAGCAAAGTCGTCGGCAAACAGATAGGCGAAATCAAGCTGCCGCCGGGCACCACCATAGGTGCCATAGTCCGCGATGATGAAGTCTTGATGGCCCACGATAAGACAGTTATTGAACAGGGAGACCATGTCATTCTCTTTCTGGTGAACAAGAAGTTTATCGGTGAAGTGGAAAAACTGTTCCAGCCGAGCGCGTTTTTCTTCTAAGGCTCTGGCCATGCTGAATTTTCGCCCACTGCTATTCATCCTAGGCCTGTTTTTATCCATGCTGACGGCCTTTATGTTTATTCCACTCTTCTTCGCCCTGTTTTACGGCGAAGAAACAGTGGCGGCCTTCATGGCATCGGCACTGGTCACTGGCACAATCTCCAGCCTTTGTATGCATAGGGGGCAAGGACAAAAACTCAATCTGAATATCCGCGATATGTTCCTGCTGACCAGCCTCACCTGGTTTATTGTCAGCTTATTCGCCGCCATGCCTTTTACCTTGTATCACGGTATTGGCTATACCGATGCCTTCTTTGAAACCATGTCGGGGATCACCACCACAGGATCCACAGTATTATCCGGCCTGGACAGCATGGATCACAGCATTCTCGTCTGGCGTTCGCTGTTGCAGTGGCTCGGTGGCATAGGCTTTATTGTGATGGCGGTAGCCATTCTGCCGTTTCTCAACGTAGGGGGGATGCGGCTGTTCAGAACCGAATCCTCAGATTGGTCCGAGAAAGCCATCCCTCGTACCCAGAGCTTGGCTAAATACCTGTTTCTGGTGTATCTAGGACTGACGGTATGCTGCGGTTTGGCTTATCACCTGGCGGGGATGAACTGGTTTCAGGCGCTCAACCATGCCATGACCACGCTCTCCACTGGGGGCTACTCGACTTCGGATAGTTCCATGGCGGCCTTTCCCAAGGCGGCGCACTGGGTCGGGGTGGTATTTATGGCTGCCGGTGGTCTGCCGCTACTGATGTTTGTTCAGAGTCTACAACAACGTAGTATCAAGGTGTGGAATGATGCCCAAGTAAAAGGCTTTATTCTTTTTCTGCTGCTAGTGTCTTTCTCTCTGGCCTATTGGCTCTACAGTTCGCGGGAAATAGCCTTTATTGATGCCCTGCGGCTCTCGAGCTTTAACGTGGTTTCCGTGGTCACCACCACAGGCTATGGTCTGACCGACTATGGCAGTTGGGGGGCGCTGGCAAATATCGCCTTTCTATTCCTGATGTTTGTCGGCAGCTGCTCAGGTTCAACCTCCGGCGGCATAAAAATATTCCGCTTCCAGATCGCCGGCGCCATCATGCGTGAACAATTGAAGCAGCAGTTTCATCCCAACGGTATTTTCCGCGAGCGCTACAACAACCGACCTATCAACGAAGAGATTGTGCGTTCCCTGGTGACCTTCGCGCTGCTGTTTATGCTGGTTATCGTGATGCTGACGCTGGTATTGGTACTTTGTGGTCTGGATCCTATCACCAGCCTGTCTGGTGCAGTTACGGCTGTGACCAATGTCGGCCCAGGACTTGGTCCGGTTATTGGCCCTGCAGGCAACTTTTCCAGCCTGCCGGACTTGGCCAAATGGGCGCTGTCGATAGGCATGTTATTGGGCCGCTTGGAGATCCTGACCGTCGCCGTATTGTTCCACCCCAGTTTCTGGAAATACTGACAACCCCATTATAGATGAATATTATTCAACTGTAGATAATCGGCTTGCAAGACATACATACGTTTGACATCCGAATATTGGCCGTTGATAAAGATCTCCTGTACCAAATGGCCTTCCTCTTTAAAGCCGCACTTTTGATAGAGCTGTAACGCCTTGTCATTCTCCAGTGCCACATGCAGATAAACCTTGTAGAGGTTTAGTATGGTAAAGGCGTAATTGAGCGCCTTGTTGACCATAGCTCTGGCATAGCCTCGCCCCTGAAACTCCGGCGCTATGATTATCTGAAACTCGGCGTTACGATGAATGTCATTGATCTCCACCAACTCAACCAGGCCTATAGTCTGTTGCTGAGCATTTTCTGCGATAAAGCGCCGCTCTGTCTTGTCATGGATATGCTTGTTGTAGAGCTCTTCAAGCTCATCAAACGATTCATAAGGCTCTTCAAACCAATAAGCCATTATGATGCGATTGTTATTTAGTTGATGAATAAATCTCAGGTCTGTTTTTTCCAACGCACGCAGGCGAATCTCACCGTCTTTCATGACACCCCCTAAAAGTCGTACCAATAAAGCCGCCCATATTAAGCGGGCAACAGGCACACAGTGCTGACCTTGCAGCCACCTTTTTCACACATACAAAAAAGCGCAGTACCATGACTGCGCTTGGAAAACATCGGCTCTATCAGGATGCCAAATCACTCAAATACTCGGCATAGCGCTTTACATCTTCCCAGTCCGTGTAGTCGATAACCGTCTTGGGATCGGTTGGGCCGCCGGTCATCTTCATGATCAACCGGATCATAAAGCTATCCAGCCAGCCCCAAGAGGGGTAATCCACCTTACCGGCGATAATCTTCACATCCTTGGGTTTCCAATCCGACAGGGCAATGAACTTCTGCAGATACTTGTTGTTTTCCGGGATCCGTTTCTCCGGCTTGCGGGCCACCACATTAACAGAGAAGAAGCTGAGCCCTTTCTCTGTCAACACCTGTTGGTGTTTGCTGCAAAAAGCGAACACACTCTTGTCGTAGGTGCCATAAAGCACACAGGCACCGAGTACCACGGCATCATATTTTTGCCAGTCGATGTTTTCCGCCTCGGCTGCAGCCAAATCCATGCTGTCACACTCATGACCCAACTGCTGTAGTCTTTCAGCTATACAGCGACTGATCTTGGCAGTGTGGCCACCACGGGAAAAGTAGAGCACAAGAATGGATTTCATAAGTTCGCCTATTGAGTGTCTGTAACTTAAATTGTGTAGCTTGTCGCCCGGATTGAACAAGTTGAGAGATCACATAATCGGCTTCAACTCTTGAGAATATTGCCGCAAATTGCGCTGAATCGGTAGTTTTCAGGCTAGAATTGCGATCCAGATAAAAGACTGATGATTGTGCTCATCTCCCCATTCAATTAGAATAACCTAATCAAAAGGCGAAGAGGTTCCAAGCTGATGCAAAAAGATATTGATATCGCAGCCATGCTTTCCAATGCGGAAAATGCTGCCAAATGGCTCAAAGCCATCGCCAACCCTTACCGCCTGATGATCCTCTGCCTACTACTGGATCAAGAGCTGAGCGTCACTCAGTTGAATGAAACCGTACCCCTGAGCCAATCTGCTCTGTCACAACATCTGGCAGTACTGCGCGCCGAAGATCTGGTGGCAACCCGCAAGAGTTCGCAGGTTGTTTACTACTCGCTCAAGAACCAGCAGGTCACAGAGGTCATCTCTATCCTGCACCGCAAGTATTGCGCTTAGGTCTTAAAGCTCGGCAAACTCGGCGGCAAAGGCCTTCACCCGCTGCCAATCGGTGAATTCATAAGTACCGCTGATATCAGTTGGCCCCTTGGTTATCCACATGATCAGCCGAATCATGCTACGGTCAAATAAGCCGTAGTTAGGATAGGCTATCTTGCCGGCAAACACGCCTTGCAATTGCGGCTGCCACAGGGACAACTGCAAAAACTTCTGCATATAAGGGTTGGTTTCCGGGGTATTCTTTTCCGGCTTACGGGCCACGACATTCACGGTAAAGAAGGCGTTCTTCTTGGCGTTCAGCAGCGCATGGTGGTTATTGACGAAACGATACAGCTCCGGCCTATGCTTACCATAACGTATGCTGGCACCCACCAAGATTTTATCGAAAGTCTGCAGAGGCTCAGCTTCCGCCTCAGCCAGCGATACCATAGAGACTGTCTCACCCGCTTTGCTCAATTCATCAGCCATTGTCTGGCATATCGCCTTGGTCTGGCCATCAACGGTCGAATAAATAATCAGAGTTTTGCTCATCAGTTCTTCCAGAAAGTCGGGGTAAACAACACCAATAAGGTAAAGATTTCCAAGCGCCCAAACAACATGGCAACCACAAGCACATACTTGGCGCCATCTTCTATGCTGGCGTAGTTGCTGGCAACTTCGCCAAGGCCTGGCCCCAGGTTGTTGAGGCAAGCTGCGGTGGCGCTGAAGGCCGTTATCGCATCCATTCCCATGGCCATCAGGATCAGCATACAAATGACAAACACTAAGGCATAGGCGGAAAAGAAGCCCCAAACAGCATCTATTACTCTATCCGGCAACGCCTTGGAACCGATACGAATCGAGAACATAGCCCTGGGGTGAATTAGACGCTTAAGCTCGCGCGACCCCTGCAACAGCAGTAACACCACGCGGATAACCTTGATCCCGCCAGCAGTAGAACCGCCACTGCCGCCGATAAAGCTGGAAAACATCAATAGGATGGGCAGAAACAGCGGCCAAACATGGAAGCTCTCGGTACCAAAACCGGCTGTGGTGGAAATAGAGACTGCCTGAAACAGCGCATGATCCAGAGTTTGCTCCGGTGTGTCATAGATGCCTGAGTGATACAAGGTGGCGAAACAGATGGCGGTCAGCAGTAACTGAATAGCGATAAGCGCCTTGAATTCGGCATCACGAAAATAAACCCTGAAGTTGATCCCCCGGCGGGAAAACGCCGCAAAGTGCAGGCTGAAGTTCACTGCCGCAATCAGTAGAAATACCACGCAAATCAAATTGATGGTTGGGCTTTGAAAGTAGCCCATACTGGCGTCATGGGTGGAGAAACCGCCAATAGCGATAGTAGAAAATGAATGACTGATGGCATCGAAGGCACTCATACCAGCGAGCCAGTAGGCGCCGGCACAGGCCAGGGTCAACATCAGGTAGATATACCAGAGCGTCTTGGCAGTTTCGGCAATCCTTGGGGTCATCTTGGAGTCTTTGACGGGCCCTGGGATCTCGGCTCGGTAAAGCTGCATCCCCCCAATACCCAAAACCGGCAGAATAGCTACCGCCAGTACAATGATCCCCATGCCACCTAACCATTGCAGCAAGTGACGATAAAAGAGTATCGCCTTTGGCAGGTTATCCAAGCCGACTATCACAGTGGCCCCCGTGGTTGTCAGCGCCGAAAAAGATTCAAAAATACTGTCGGCCAGTGACAAGTCCGGCTGTTTCGATAGCAAAAAGGGCAAGGTACCTATGGCACCAAGTACGGTCCAGAACAGCACCACTATCAAAAAACCCTCTCGGGTCTTGAGTTCTGCCTTATGGTGGCGATTGGGATACCAGAGCCAGAAACCGATAAATAGACTGATAAAGAAGGCTTTAATAAACGCCGTACCACCGCCGTCTTCATAGATAAGGGCCACCAATGCCGGGGGCAGCATAGTGATGGAGAAAAGCCCTATCAGTAACCCGGTAATACGGGTAATTGTTCGGTAATGCATGCCGTTTTTCAATCAGTCCATTGGCCAATAAAACCCAGCATTGTCGCACAAGTTATCAGAGTGTTCACTGTGAAAAATCTATCTTTAATTGTCCTTGGCTCATGGGAGCCAACTCGTTATTGATACTCTCGGTAACAGATAAGGGCACAGCCAGAGTCAGGCGAATATGGTCGGAAAACTCCCGCTCCTCTATCAACACGTCAAGCCTTTGCAGCAGATGTTCGATATCGGCCAATTGGTCGTAACGGCAAACCAAACGGCCTTTTTCCCTGAGCATTTTTGTCTTGGTCGCCAGCCGTGGCAGCATCTGCTTGAGCCCACTACTGTAGGCACGAACCAGCCCACCCACACCCAACTTGGTGCCGCCATAGTAACGCACGACAACCGCGCCAATCTCACCTATGCCAGCCCCATGCAATACCGCCAACATGGGGCGACCGGCACTACCGCCAGGCTCGCCATCATCACTCGACCCCATGGCCGACTGCCCCATGGCTGCACCACAAATAAATGCCTGGCAATAATGACTAGCCCCCGGATAACGCAGCTTTATCTGTTGTAGTTGCTGTTTAAACTCTTCCGGCGAATGACAGGGAAATACCAGAGAGATAAAGCGGCTGTGCTTTATCTCTTCTTCATATTCCAGCTCTTCTGCCGCAATGGGATAACTTTCAATCAATGAGACCTGACTCTCGAGTCATATTTTCGTTGCCATGGGCGTGGATTATGACATTGTCTTCGATACGGATCCCACCAAACGGACGTAAACTGGCGACGAGGTCCCAATCCACCAACTTCTTACGGCCATCTAGCTTAAGAGGCACCAACAGGCTATCGATGAAATAGAGTCCTGGTTCTATGGTTACTACATGCCCGGGCGCCATAGTCCTGGTGCAGCGCAGAAACGGGTGATCTTCAGGAGGGGCCACATGAGTGCCGCGCTCGTCATTGAAGAAACCACCGACATCATGCACCTGCAATCCCAACATATGCCCCAGCCCATGAGGGAAGAACGCCCGGGTAATGCCCTGCTCCAACAGCGTCTCTTGTGAGCCATTGGCCAGACCGACTTCAAGTAACAGAGTCGCCAGCTGTTGATGAGCCTGCAGATGCAGTTCGGTATAACGTTTGCCGGGTCGCAAGTGCTCAATCAGTTGAAGCTGCAGTTGATTCATCGCCAGGATAAGATCGTGGAACCTATTTTTTTCAAAAGCATAGGTACGGCTGATATCGGCGGCATAGCCGTGGAAAGAAGCACCGGCATCGATCAGAAAAGACAACCTCTGCTGTGGGCTTTCATGCTCCAACGCAGTGTAATGCAAAATAGCGGCGTTTTGGTTGAGGGCTATAATATTGCCATAGGGAACCTGATTCTCCCCTTGTGCTATGGCATTCAGATATTGCTGTTGGATTTCAAACTCACTGGCACCATTGTAGAAGGCGTTCTTGGCCGCGCGATGGCCCTCGACCGCAATATGGTTGGCCTGACGCATACATTCCAACTCGTAATCTGTCTTACAGGCACGATAAAAATGCATGTAACTCATTACGGCTTCTGGATTACAGTTGTTAAATCCGAGCACAGAAGCCACTTCCAGGTGTTCACCAATATAGGCCCAGCAACCCTCTGCCACAGGCAGGAGGTCCGCCACCTTATCGGCCTTGGTCAAAATACGGATATCAAAGCTGTCACACCAGAAGCTTTGCGGCAGATCTGTCACCTTATGCCAGAAGTCTTCGGGACGGTAGAAGATTAGTATTGGCTTATCGCGACCATTGACCAGCAACCAACAGTGAGGCGTTTCCAGTAAAGGCACCCAGGCCTTGAAATGGGGATTCACCTTAAAGGGGTAATCGATATCGTCCAGAAACTGCCTGTGGGGTTGACCCGAATGAATTGCCAACCCAGACAGTCCCTCACGGGCACAAATCTCGGCAACTCTTTGATTAAGAATATTTATATGTGATTGATAATGCTGAGCCAGTTGCATAATAAGCCGTTCCTGTTATCTGAAATCAAGGTTCCCCTTGCCATTGGACGCTGTTCACAGTTACAACAAAAGCCAATGTGCAGTGTATCACAAAGCTGAAATTTGCAGCTAACCGGCAAGCAATTAAACGATCGTTTAAATTGGGTGTTGTATTTTTCCTTTTTTCGAAGCACACTGAGCAACAACTGGTCAAATGATGGCCTGAGCTGCCCTACTCCTAAGCAATAAGGATGCAAGCAATGATCTACCAAAATTCGATGATTCAAGTTGAGTTACTCGAGAATAATATCGCCCGCCTTTGCTTCAATGCCGAAGGATCGGTAAACAAATTCGACCGCGCCACCCTGACCTCTCTGGATGAGGCTCTGGACGCCATCAAAGCAGAATCCAGCGTGAAAGCACTGCTGCTGACATCGGCTAAAGCTGCCTTTATAGTCGGCGCCGACATTACTGAGTTCCTCGGGTTGTTCGCTCAGGAAGATGAAGTACTCTTGTCATGGTTGCAGCAAGCCAATGCGGTATTCAACAAGCTGGAAGACATGCCTTTCCCAACCGCTTCTGCCATCAATGGTTTTGCCTTGGGCGGTGGTTGCGAAACCATTTTGGCCACAGACTTCCGCATTGCCGACACCAGTGCCCGAATCGGCCTGCCGGAAACCAAGCTGGGGATCATCCCGGGATTCGGTGGCACAGTGCGTCTGCCCAGAGTGATAGGTGCAGACAATGCACTGGAGTGGATCACCACAGGCAAAGACCAACGCCCAGAAGCCGCTCTCAAAGTTGGCGCAGTAGATGCCGTCGTGGCTCCAGAGCAGCTCCAGGCCGCAGCACTACAGATGCTACAGGACGCGCTGGCTGGCAAACTTGACTGGCAGAGCCGCCGTCAACGTAAACAGTCGCCACTGACACTGCCAAAGCTAGAAGCCATGATGTCGTTCACCACAGCCAAGGGCATGGTTTTTTCCGTTGCCGGCAAGCACTATCCGGCGCCAATGGCGGCGGTTAACGTTGTGGAAAAGGCAGCCGGTCTGGGGCGCGAAGAAGCCTTATTGGTAGAACATCAAGCCTTTATTCAACTGGCCAAAACTGATGTGGCCAAGGCGCTGATCGGCATCTTCCTCAATGACCAACTGGTCAAAGGCAAAGCCAAGAAGGCCGCCAAACAAGCCAAGAACATAGAACAAGCCGCTGTATTGGGCGCAGGCATTATGGGCGGCGGTATCGCCTACCAAAGTGCCAGCAAAGGTACACCGATTGTGATGAAAGACATAGCGCAGAAGGCGCTGGATCTCGGCCTTAACGAGGCGGCCAAGCTACTGACGGCCCAGGTAGAGCGTGGTCGCTCCACCCCGGCCAAGATGGCCAAAGTGCTCAATAACATCACCCCATCGCTCGATTACAGCGCTGTCAAAGACGCCAATATAGTAGTAGAAGCGGTAGTAGAACATCCCAAGGTTAAGGCTACTGTGCTGGCCGAAGTCGAGCAGCAGCTAGCTGCCGATGCCATCATAGCGTCCAACACCTCAACCATCTCGATTAACCTGCTTGCCAAGAGTCTGAAAGACCCTTCCCGCTTCTGCGGCATGCACTTCTTTAACCCAGTGCACAAGATGCCTCTGGTGGAAGTGATCCGTGGCGAACACAGCTCGGAAGAAACCATCTCCTCTGTAGTGGCCTATGCCAGCAAGATGGGTAAGACGCCGATTGTGGTCAACGACTGCCCCGGCTTCTTTGTTAACCGGGTACTCTTCCCCTATTTCGCCGGCTTTAACGGCCTGCTGGCCGATGGTGCAGACTTTATCGCCGTCGACAAGGTGATGGAGAAACAGTTTGGTTGGCCTATGGGCCCGGCTTATCTGCTGGATGTAGTCGGTTTGGATACCGGCCATCACGCCCAGGCCGTCATGGCCGAAGGCTTCCCGGACCGTATGGGCAAAACAGGCAAAGACGCCATAGATATCATGTTTGGTCATGAGCGCCTGGGGCAGAAGAACGGTAGAGGTTTCTACCAGTATTCTGTGGATAAGCGTGGTAAGCCGAAGAAAGACAAGGATCCTGTCAGCTACGAATTACTGCAGGCCGAATACGGTGAACTCAAAGAGTTCAGCAGCGATGAAATCATCGCCCGCACCATGATCCCCATGATTATTGAAACCGTACGCTGCCTGGAAGAAGGCATAGTCGCCACCCCGGCCGAAGCCGACATGGGTCTGGTATATGGTCTTGGCTTCCCACCATTCAGAGGCGGTGTGTTCCGCTATCTGGATACCATGGGCGTTGCCAACTTTGTCGCCCTGGCTGACAAATACGCCCACCTGGGGGGACTCTACCAAGTGACCGATGGCATGCGTGAACTGGCAGCCAACAACGGTTCTTACTATCAGGCCTAATTTGCGGAAAGGATTTTAACCATGAAACAAGCAGTTATCGTAGATTGCATTCGTACACCCATGGGCCGTTCCAAGGCCGGTGTATTTAGAAATGTTCGTGCAGAGACACTCTCTGCCGAGTTGATGAAGGCCCTGCTGGTACGTAATCCCCAGTTGGATCCCGGCACCATAGAAGACGTTATCTGGGGCTGTGTGCAGCAGACTCTGGAGCAAGGTTTCAATATCGCCCGTAATGCCTCTCTGCTCGCGGGTATCCCCAAGCAGGTTGGCGCAGTTACCGTAAACCGTCTCTGTGGCTCCTCCATGGAAGCCATTCACCAAGCAGCCAGGGCCATCATGACAGGCATGGGTGACACCTTCATCATTGGTGGTGTTGAACATATGGGTCATGTTCCCATGAGTCATGGGGTCGACTTCCACCCTGGCCTGGCAACCCGGGTTGCCAAAGCAGCCGGTATGATGGGACTAACGGCGGAAATGCTCGGTCGCATGCACGGTATCAGCCGTGAAATGCAGGATGAGTTTGCCGTTCGCTCGCACAAACGTGCGCATGCAGCCACTGTTGAAGGCCGTTTTGCCAGAGAGATCCAGGCTATCGAAGGCCATGATGCCAATGGTGCCTTGATCAAAATAGATTATGACGAAGTGATCCGCCCTGAAACCAGTATAGAATCACTGGCGGGCCTGCGTCCCGTGTTTGACCCGGCTAACGGCACTGTTACCGCTGGTACCTCTTCGGCCCTGTCCGATGGCGCATCTGCCATGCTGGTGATGGAAGAAGAGAAAGCCAAGGCGCTGGGACTGCCTATCCGAGCTCGTATCAAGTCGATGGCGGTTGCCGGTTGTGACCCATCAATCATGGGCTATGGCCCGGTTCCAGCCACACAAAAGGCACTGACTCGCGCAGGCCTCAGCATAGCGGATATCGATCTGGTTGAGCTGAACGAAGCCTTTGCCGCGCAGTCTCTGCCTTGCGTGAAAGACCTAGGTCTTATGGAGTTGGTCGATGAGAAGGTTAACCTCAACGGTGGAGCCATCGCTTTGGGTCACCCTCTGGGTTGCTCGGGAGCCCGAATCTCTACCACTTTGATCAATCTGATGGAGAGTAAAGACGCGACTTTGGGTCTGGCAACCATGTGTATTGGTCTCGGCCAAGGTATTGCCACTGTATTTGAGCGTGTCTGAGTAAATATAGCCAACACAGAGGGGCATAGAAAAGCTGCCCTTCTCAATGAAAAACCGCTTATTTCTTAAGCGGTTTTTTTATGTAAAAGCTGTTTATCCCCATCACAGAGATACCCCTTTAATTAACCTGATGTCCACAAATACGAGGTTAGCTCTCTGACGATAAAGCGCTTTGATTGAATGAGAAGTAGAACCCCGAGCTGAATAACGAGTAAGACATTGTTCCACGTGGAACAATGCGGTAGAGCACAAAAAATAGCTGCCAACTTGGTTTGACCGCTGCCTTGGAGTAATATTAGCCACTTCTGTTGTTCTCGTTGTAAGAGGTTATATGAGTCAGGTTTTTGCCAGTGCCCAACATCAACTGGATGCTTTAGGTTTGAGGTGTCCGGAGCCTGTCATGATGGTTCGCAAGAAAGTCCGTTATATGGCCGAGGGAGAAACTCTGCTCATTATCGCCGATGATCCGGCTACCACCAGAGATATTCCCAGCTTTTGCCAGTTTATGGACCACACCTTGGTGGCCAGCCAAACGGATAACCTACCTTATCAATATTTGATTAAGAAAGGTCTCTAACCCACTTACCAGGAAGGAACCTAATGATTACCCTGCTCGCTATCGCCCATAAAAAGCAAAGAAACGCCCCAATGGATTTATTACCTTATGCCGAAGTCAGTTTGGCTCAAGGTGTAGAGGGCGACATTTTCGGTAAACCGGGAAAGCGTCAAGTGACACTATTGTCCCAACAGCAGTGGCAACAAGCCTGTGCTCAATTGCAGACAGAGCTTCCCTGGACGAGCCGCAGAGCCAACTTGCTGCTGGATGGTCTGGAGTTTGCACCTGAGTTGGTGGGGAAATACCTGAAGATTGGTGAGCATCTGGTGCTTGAACTTACCGGAGAAACAGACCCTTGCGGCAAAATGGAGCGAGCACACCCAGGGTTGGAAGCAGCATTAATGCCTGCTTGGCGTGGTGGCTGTACCGCCAAAGTGATCAATCCGGGAAAAATCAGACCTCAGGACCCGGTCCAGATACTCGATAGTTGGCCAAATCGCAACTTAGACTTATAAAAAACAGAAAACCAATTGATACAGTATTGAGGTTTTACTGTTAATAAATTTGTGAGATAACAGACAGTCGGTAACCGATAACTAAAATAAGGCCGCTGTCATGTTGAGACCTAAACTAACCCCTCTGTACACAGCTGTTTCATTGCTCTTTTCAGCTTCGGCATTCAGTGACGATCAAGCCCCCAAGTGGGACGTCAATGCCCCGCTGAATGCTCCTCTTGAACAAGCCAAAATTCAGGTATCTGAAGGTACCTGGATGAATCTGAGCCTGAGCCCGGATGGCAAATATCTGGTTTTTGATCTGCTGGGTGACATCTACAGAATTCCCGCTCAGGGCGGCGAAGCCAAACCTCTGGCACAAGGCATAGCCTGGCAGATGCAACCCGTCTACAGCCCTGATGGCAAATACATTGCCTTTACGTCGGATCAAGATGGCGGCGACAACATCTGGGTAATGAATGCTGACGGCAGTAATCCGCGTCCGGTAACCAATGAAACATTCCGCCTGCTCAACAGCCCGGCCTGGAGCCCAGACTCCCAATATCTGGTGGCGCGAAAGCACTTCACAGCCAGCCGCAGTCTAGGTGCCGGTGAAGTCTGGCTTTATCATATTGCCGGTGGCGAAGGAGTTAAACTCACCGAGCGGCCAAATGATCAGAAAGACCTGGGTGAACCCGCCTATTCCCCTGACGGCCGATATATCTATTTCAGCCAAGATGCCACCCCGGGTAAAACCTTCCACTACTCCAAAGACTCGGTCAAAGGCATATACAAGATAAAACGCTACGATACCCAAACCGGGAATATCGAAGTGCTTGTCGAGGGCACTGGTGGCGCCATCAGGCCGACCCCGAGCCCGGATGGTAAACAGTTGGCCTACATCAAACGCGACGGTTTTCAGTCAACCTTATACTTGTTGGATCTGGCTTCCGGTAAAGAGCAAAAGCTCTATGGTGACCTTGACAGAGACATGCAGGAAACCTGGGCGATACACGGTGTTTATCCCACTATGGCCTGGAGCCCAGATAGTGCAGAGATCTATTTCTGGGCAAAAGGCAAAATCCACAAGCTCGAACTGGCTTCCAAGCAAGCGGCAGAGATCCCATTCAATGTCACCACAGAGCTTGCTGTGCAGCCGACGGTGCGCTTTAAGCAGGATATAGATCAGCAGCAACTGGATGTCAAAATGCTGCGCATGGCTCAGGTGTCGCCAGATGGAACCAAAGTCATCTACGAAGCTCTGGGAAAAATCTGGGTAAAGCAACTGCCGAACGGCAAACCGAAACGCCTGACCCGTTTGGATGAACAGTTGGAAGAGTTATTCCCTCAATGGTCCCGTGACGGTAAGCGAGTGGTGTTTACCACATGGAATGATCAGCAACAAGGCAGCGTTAGAACCATCAGTGCCCGAGGAGGAAAAACCACAACACTTACCCAAAAGCCGGGGAAATATATCGAGCCCACCTTCTCTCCCGATGGCAAACAAGTTGTGTTTCGTAAAATTGCCGGTGGCTATATTACCCCCAAAACTTGGAGTCAGGATCCCGGGCTCTACCTGGTTGACAGCAATGGTAAAGAACTAAAGAAACTCTCAGCTCAGGGCTTCCAGCCACAGTTTGGTGCCGACAACGACAGAGTCTACTTTATGGAGAATGGTGAAACGCCGCAGCTAGCCTCTATATCGCTTAGTGGTTTCGATAAGCGGGTACACTACACCAGCAAACACGCCACCGAATTCAGAGTATCTCCCGATGGGAAACAGCTCGCGTTTGCGGAACGTTTCCGGGTTTGGGTCACCCCCTTCGCCAAGCATGGTGAAACCGTTGATATCGGGCCTAAGGCGACTAATTTACCGGTAACACAGCTCAGTACCCGCGCCGGTGAGAGTATTAGTTGGGGCGCCAACAGCGATCAACTCTATTGGACCCTTGGCCCAGAGCTCTATCAAGTGAGCCTGGATAACGACTATCGAGAGAAGAATGCTAAGGACAAGGTCCAAGTTACTGAGATTGGTTTTCAGACAGAGATAGATGTTCCACGTGGAACAATCGCTTTCGTCGGCGGTAAGATCATCACAATGGAGAATGATAGGGTAATAGATAAGGGAGTGGTGTTGGTGAAAGATAACCATATCCTAGCCGTGGGTGAAGCCGACATGGAAATTCCGGATGATGCCATGCTAGTGGATATTTCAGGTAAGACACTGATGCCAGGTCTGTTTGACGCCCATGCCCATGGCGCTCAAGGTGAAAGCGAAATCATCCCCCAGCAGAACTGGCAGCTATATGCCGGCTTGGCCTTGGGGGTTACCAGCATCCATGACCCCTCCAATGACACTACCGAAATTTTTGCTGCCAGCGAGCAACAAAAAGCCGGAAAGATTGTTGGCCCGCGAATCTTCTCAACCGGCACCATACTCTATGGTGCCAACTTACCTGGCTACACCAGCCACATAGACTCATTGGATGATGCCAAATTCCACCTCGAACGACTTAAAAAAGTCGGTGCTTTCAGCGTCAAGAGCTATAACCAACCCAGACGCAATCAGCGTCAACAAGTCATAGCCGCAGCCAGAGAACTGGAGATGATGGTGGTTCCAGAAGGAGGAAGTCTGCTGCAACATAATCTCACCATGATTGCCGATGGTCACACCACAGTGGAACACTCCCTGCCGGCAGCAGCAATCTACAACGATATTAAGCAGTTCTGGAGCCAAACCCAAGTGGGTTACACCCCCACGCTGGTGGTGGCCTATGGCGGCATTTCGGGTGAAAACTATTGGTACGACAAGACTGATGTCTGGGCTCATCCACGATTGTCAAAATATGTTCCAGCCGATCTGTTGCGGGCTCGCTCCATGAGAAGGCCTACCGCACCGGATGAACATTACAACCACTTCAATGTGGCCAGAGTCGCCAATGAGGTGAATCAATTGGGGATTCATCCCAACATTGGTGCCCATGGTCAGCGCGAAGGCTTGGCTGCTCATTGGGAGATGTGGATGTTTGCCCAGGGCGGTATGAGCAATATGGAAGTGCTGAAGACAGCAACGCTTTATCCCGCCAAGACCTTCGCTATGGACCATCAGCTTGGTTCGATAACGCCGGGCAAATTAGCCGACCTTATTGTTATCGACGGTAACCCACTGGAGGATATTAGGGTCACAGACAGGGTCACTCATACTATGGTCAATGGTAAACTCTATGATGCCGAAACCATGAATCAACTCAATGGTGATAGGAAGCAGCGCCAGCCCTTCTTCTTTGAAGATATTTAAAAAAGATTAAGCCCGACGTAAAACGGAAGGATGTTCCACGTGGAACATCCTTTTATTTTATAAGCAGTAGTAGCAATACCAAAGATAACAATAGGTAGCTAACAAGCGCCGGCAACAGGAAGCGGATGAGTGTAGGCATGATGGCTTGTTTGCCAAAGCTGAGTCGCAGTAAAGTATCACCCACCCGAACGGCCCACAAGTTCACCAGCGCCAGAGTTGGCAATGTAAATAGCGCTCCAATAAACACACTAACACCATCACTAAGCGTCAATAAACGACCCAAAGCAAATGCGATAAACATCCAGAATAGCATGCACAATGGCAGATAGATTATCGTCGCAAAGGGCCCAGGCCCCGGACCAGAACTAAACAGTAGCAGCAAAAAACGGCGACGCCGGGAAAACTTAATCATGGGGATAACAACAGCAATCCAACAGATGATCGTTGACCATGCCTACAGCCTGCATAAAGGCATAGCAAATCGTCGGGCCACAGAAGTTAAACCCCAGTTTTTTCAGCGCCTTGGACATAGCCTCTGACTCGGTTGTCTGAGCCGGAACCTGAGTCAGGGTTTCAAAGCGATTCACTTTGGGTACCCCGCCGACAAAACCCCAAAGAAATTCTGAAAAATCATTACCTTGTTCCACAAATGCCAGATATGCCTTGGCGTTTCGAACTATGGAATTCACCTTGGCTCGATTGCGTACTATCCCTGGGTCTTGTAGCAATTCCTCTATCTTGGCTTGGTCGAACCCGGCAATAACTTGGGGATCAAACCCGGCAAAGGCGCGTTCATAGTTGGCCTGCTTTTTGAGAATGGTCAGCCAAGATAAACCAGCCTGCTGACCATCGAGACAGAGCTTGGCAAACAGTTCCTTGGCATCATAAACCGGCCTTCCCCATACCTTGTCGTGATATTCCTGATAGAGAGGATCATCGGTCACCCAGCCACAACGAACTATATCCATTACTCAAAATCCCTTAAATCGTTAAATCCGATAAAAAATAACCTACATAAGCCTATATCGACAAGGTATAATCGAAACCATTTTCTATTAATAGCTGACAGCAGTAGATATGACGACGAAACACGACGTGAAGACATTCCAGGGTTTTATCTTAACCCTGCAAGAATACTGGGCGCAGCAAGGTTGCGCCATAGTTCAACCCCTGGACATGGAGGTCGGTGCCGGCACCTTCCATCCACAAACCTTTTTGCGTTCATTGGGCCCTGAGCCGATGAGCAGCGCGTATGTCCAACCATCGCGCCGCCCTACCGACGGCCGCTATGGCGAAAACCCCAACCGTCTTCAGCACTACTATCAGTTTCAGGTCGTATTGAAACCTTCACCGGATAATATTCAGGAGCTGTACCTGGGCTCACTGCAGGCCCTGGGTGTGGACCCCAGTATCCATGATATCCGTTTCGTTGAAGACAACTGGGAATCACCTACCCTGGGTGCCTGGGGCCTGGGCTGGGAAGTTTGGCTCAACGGTATGGAAGTCAGCCAGTTCACCTATTTCCAACAGGTTGGTGGCCTAGAGTGTAGCCCGGTAACCGGCGAAATCACCTATGGTCTAGAACGTCTTGCCATGTATATTCAGGGCGTAGACAGCGTCTATGATCTGGTTTGGACCGACGGCCCAATGGGAAGGATCACCTATGGTGACGTGTTCCACCAAAACGAAGTGGAGCAGTCGACCTACAACTTTGAACATGCCGATGTCGACTTCCTTTTCGGTCTGTTCGATCAGTGCGAAAAAACCTGTCAGCACCTGCTTTCACTGGAAAAACCTCTGCCTCTGCCCGCTTATGAGCAAGTGATGAAGGCCTCACACGCCTTCAACCTGCTCGATGCCCGTCACGCCATCTCTGTGACCGAGCGTCAGCGCTACATCCTGCGGGTGCGCACCATGGCCAAAGCGGTAGCCGAAGCTTATTACCAGGCGCGTGAAGCCCTGGGCTTCCCAATGTGCAAGTGAGGTAGAAACTAATGAATTTTGACAACTTACTCATAGAGATAGGTACCGAAGAGCTGCCACCAAAAGCCCTGCGCACTCTGGCAGAGTCTTTTGTAAACAACTTCTGCGAAGAGCTGGACAAGGCCGAACTCAGCTATAGCAAGGCACACTGGTATGCCGCGCCGCGCCGTTTGGCGCTCTACGTAGAGCAACTGGCCCTGGCACAACAGGATAAAGTGGTTGAGAAAAGAGGCCCAGCGGTCAGTTCAGCCTTTGATGCCGACGGCAAGCCAACCAAGGCCGCCGAAGGCTGGGCCCGCGGCAATGGTATCAGCGTTGCCGAAGCCGAGCGTCTGGTGACAGACAAGGGTGAATGGCTACTGCACCGCGCCAAGGTTGAAGGTGTGACCACTGAAAGCCTGATCCCGACCATGGCACAGCGCGCCCTGGACAAGTTGCCTATCCCCAAGCCTATGCGCTGGGGCAGCAACAAGACTCAATTTATCCGCCCCGTGCACACAGTTACCATCTTGTTGGGTGACAAGCTGGTTGCCGGTGAGCTGTTGGGTATCAACTCGGCACGTACCGTTCGTGGTCACCGCTTTATGGGCGAAGCCAGCTTCGAGCTGGATCATGCCGACAACTACCTCAGCAGCTTGAAAGAGCGCGGCAAGGTGATTGCCGACTATCAGGCCAGAATGGATATCATCAAGACAGACGCCGAAAAAGCCGCTGCCGAGTTGGGTGGCCGTGCCGATATCGCCGACGAACTGCTTGAAGAAGTCGCCTCCTTAGTTGAGTGGCCAGTGGTACTGACAGCGGCTTTTGAAGAGAAGTTTTTGCAGGTGCCTGCCGAGGCCCTGGTCTACACAATGAAAGGCGATCAGAAATACTTCCCGGTATTTGATGGCAACAATAAGCTGATGCCCAACTTCATCTTTGTGACCAATATTGAGTCCAAAGATCCGGCGCAAATCATTGCCGGGAATGAGAAAGTTGTCCGCCCTCGCCTGGCCGATGCCGAATTCTTCTTTAACACAGATAAAAAGCAATCACTCGAGTCCCGCATTGCCAGCCTGGAAACCGTGGTATTCCAGAAACAATTGGGCACCCTTAAAGACAGAGTGGAGCGCATCTCCTGTGTGGCCGAAGCCATTGCGGCCAAAATCGATGCCAACCAAGCCGATGCCAAACGGGCCGGTCTGTTGTCCAAGGCCGATTTGATGACCAATATGGTTATGGAATTTACCGACACCCAAGGCACCATGGGCATGCATTACGCGCGCCTCGAAGGGGAAACCGAAGCGGTTGCCCTGGCACTGGAAGAACAGTACAAGCCCAAGTTCTCCGGTGATACTGTGCCTACAGCGCCGGTATCCTGCGCCGTTGCACTGGCAGAAAAGCTGGATACCCTGAGCGGGATATTCGGTATCGGCCAGGCACCTAAAGGCGCTGCCGACCCCTTTGCCCTGCGCCGCGCGGCCATAGGTGTACTGAGGATCATTGTTGAGAACAAACTGCCACTGGATCTGGTCGAGCTGATTGCCAGCGCCATCAAGGCCCACGGCAGCAACCTCAGTAATCAGAACTGCGCCGAAGAGGTGCTGGAATTCCTGATGGGCCGTTTCCGCGCCTGGTATCAGGATAAAGGCATCAGTACCGATGTCATTCTGGCGGTTCTGGCCCGTCGTCCGACTCGTCCGGCCGACTTTGACAGCCGTATCCAGGCCGTCAGCCATTTCCGCAGCTTGGAACAGGCCGCCTCTCTGGCCGCAGCCAACAAGCGGGTTTCCAATATTCTCGCCAAGGTTGAAGGTGAGTTGCCAAGCGAAGTCGATACAGCCCTGCTGCAGGAAGATGCAGAGAAGGCCCTGAATCAAGTTCTGAGCTCACTTCAGCCACAACTTGAGCCCTTGTTTGCCAAAGGGGAATATCAACAGGGATTGACCCTGTTATCAACGCTGAAAGAGCCGGTAGATACCTTCTTTGAAGATGTGATGGTAATGGCCGACGATGAGGCGCTGCGCCGCAATCGTCTGGCACTGCTGAACCAGCTGCGAAATCAGTTCCTGCGGGTGGCCGATATATCACTGTTGCAGTGATGGCAGTTGCAGTGATGCCAAACAGCTAAAAAACGCGCCGAAAGGCGCGTTTTTTCATTTTATTTCAAGCAGTTTCTGATGCCACTGTTCAAACATTTCCCGGCTGATATTGGCTTCTTTCAACAAGGCGTCCAGCAATTCCGGGGGCAACTTATCCTCTTGCACCAGCATAGAACATTCACTGAGCAGATTGGCTTGCCAAATCAGCTGGCTTAAACGATTTTCCGGCTTGGCACCGACATTGGCCAAAGGTTGCAATACAGTCTCAAATGCCTTGGGCAACTGCCAGCAGCTCACCAGTAGACTGCTCAATGACAAGGAGCGCGCCGTCATCACCTGACGAAACAGCCAGGACTTGGGCTGCTCGCCAGGCTCGACTTGAATAAATGCATCGAGCAACAGCTTGAAGATGGCTATCTTGCCGACATCGTGCAGCAGGCCCACCATAAAAGCAGTATCCGGTTCTTCGGTTTCCAGTTCTCCCGCCAGGAAAGCCACCTGCAGTGAATGGCGCCACAAATGGGCTCCAAAGCGGCGAAAGTAGATGGGTTTGATATCTATCATCTCTTTCATCATGCAGGTAGTCACTATCCGTCTCAGTCTGTTGCTACCCAATTGAACCAGAGCCTGCTGAAGACTGGTTATCTGCCGCTCGCTGCGGCGAAATGCCGCCGAGTTACAGATGCGGATAACCTCGGCACTCAACACGGGATCTTGCTGAATAAGCGCGACTATATCCTGATTATCAAATTCAGGATCGCTGAGTTTGTTGTCCAGCTCCAGTATTCGGCCAGGGATCTGCAGTACAGAATCGGCTATCTGCTGCGGTGAGGCCAGAGCCTGCTCAATGTCGCTCATGACCCGCTTTTCGAGTTTATTGGCAACACCACCGTTATTTTGGCTGCTGACGGAGAACAGTAAACTGTAAAACAGAGCCGTAGCATCGACGGCGGCCACCAGCTCATCGCTCTCGGCGGTGATCTCCCGCGAGCGACTCAAGATTTGCTGCTCATACTGAATATTGGGCGGGGCTTCGTTGAAGCTTTTCGGTCGCTCTACTTCAACGTTTTCCCTGAGATTAAACAGTTTCCTGAAGAGTCCTATCAATTGATTTCCTGCGCAATTATTTTACCCAAGATGGTTCAGTATAATCACTATTTAACAAAGTAAACGCGGCGAACATCCAATAAAAAAGGAAGGCCAGAAGCCTTCCTTTTAAAAACAATAAGCAGTTTGATTAAACGTCGAGGTTAGCCACGTTGAGGGCGTTGGCCTCAATAAAGTCGCGTCTTGGCTCAACCTGATCGCCCATCAGAGTGGTAAACAGCTGATCGGCCGCAATCGCATCTTCAATGGTGACTTGCAACATGCGGCGGCTCTCGGGATCCATGGTGGTTTCCCATAGCTGTTCGGGGTTCATTTCACCCAGTCCTTTATAGCGCTGGATATAGAGACCGCGCTTGGACTCGGCTATCAGCCAGTCAAGTGCTTCAACAAAACTGCTGACCTCTTTGACCCGCTCACCACGTTTAACATAGCCACCATCTTCAATTAGATCACAGATCTGCTCACCGAGCTTGGCAATGCGCTCATAATCGCTGGAATGGAAAAAGTCATAACCAAACAGATAATGGGTATCTATACCGTGTTTGCGCACAATGAGCTGCGGTAGATACACCTTACGCTCAGGATCCAGCACTGTTTCCATCTTGTAGATAACGCCGCCGTTCTCTTCATCTTCGAGATCCTGCAGCAGGCCTTTGCACCAAGTGGTCATAGCGGCTTCGTCTGCCAACATTTCGGCGGTCACCCGCGGACGATACAGCATGCGGTTGGTCACATTGGTTGGATAACGTTTTTCCAAGCGCTCAATGATAGCTTCCACTTCACGATATTGGTAAACCAGACGCTCCAGACCTTCACCAGACATGGCCGGTGCATCCTTGGATGTATAGATGCTGCCGCCATCAAGAGCCTGAGTGGTCAAGTATTCAGTCAATGCAGGTTCATCTTTCAGATACTGCTCCTGCTTGCCTTTCTTCACTTTGAACAAAGGAGGCTGAGCAATATAAACAAAGCCACGTTCAATCAGCTCTGGCATCTGACGGAAGAAGAAGGTCAACAGCAGCGTACGGATGTGCGAGCCGTCGACGTCAGCATCTGTCATGATGATGATGTAGTGATAACGGGTCTTGTCCGGATCATATTCATCGCGGCCGATACCACAGCCTAGGGCGGTGATAAGAGTCGCCACTTCCTGAGAAGACAGCATCTTGTCGAAGCGAGCCTTCTCTACGTTAAGAATTTTACCCTTGAGTGGCAAAATAGCCTGGTTCTTTCTGTTCCGGCCCTGTTTGGCACTACCGCCGGCCGAATCACCCTCCACTATGTAGATTTCAGAAAGACCTGGGTCTTTTTCCTGACAGTCTGCCAATTTACCCGGCAAACCACCCAAATCCAGGGCTCCTTTACGACGGGTCATCTCGCGGGCTTTTCGGGCCGCTTCACGGGCGCGGGCAGCGTCGATAATCTTGCCAACAATCATCTTGGCATCAGCTGGGTTTTCCAGCAGATAGTCATTCAGCTTCTCCCCCATGGTCTGTTCCACGGCACCTTTGACCTCACTGGAAACCAGCTTGTCTTTGGTCTGGGAGCTGAATTTGGGATCTGGAACCTTCACAGAAACCACCGCAGTAAGGCCTTCACGGGCGTCATCACCCGTGGCGTTGGTCTTGCCCTTCTTGTTGAAGCCTTCCTTCTCCATGTAGTTGTTCAGGTTACGGGTCAATGCCGCCCGGAAACCTGCCAAGTGAGTACCACCATCACGCTGGGGAATATTATTGGTAAAACAGAAAATGCTTTCCTGAAAACCGTCGTTCCACTGCATAGCCACTTCAACAGTGATGCCATCTTCCCGCTCTTGAGAAAAGTGGAAAACATCCTTATTCACCGGGGTCTTATTACGGTTCAGGTACTCTACGAAGGCCTTGATACCGCCTTCATAATGGAATAATTCATCTTTATTATCGCGCTCGTCAACCAGACGGATACCCACGCCTGAGTTCAAGAATGACAGCTCGCGAATACGTTTGGCCAGCAGCTCATAATGAAACTCGGTATCAGTAAAGGTTTCATGGCTGGGCCAGAAACGAATTTCAGTACCAGTCTTGGTCGCTTCACCGATTTCCTTGATAGGCTCTTGCGGCTCACCATGTTTGTAAAACTGCTCATAAACCTTACCATCGCGGCGAATGGTCAGTTGCAGTTTTTCCGACAGAGCGTTAACCACGGATACACCCACACCGTGCAAACCACCGGAAACTTTATAGGAGTTGTCATCGAACTTACCGCCGGCGTGCAGTACTGTCATAATAACCTGAGCCGCCGAAACTCCTTCTTCAGGGTGAATGGCAACCGGAATACCACGACCATCATCTTTTACAGAGACAGAACCATCAACATGAATGGTGATCACTATGTCACTGCAATGACCCGCCAAAGCTTCATCGATAGAGTTATCGACGACTTCGAATACCATGTGATGCAGACCCGTGCCATCGTCGGTATCACCAATATACATCCCAGGTCTTTTACGTACCGCATCAAGGCCCTTAAGGACCTTAATACTCGAAGAATCGTAACTGTTCTCTGACATATTATTCTCTCATCGGTTATTCAATGACCGTTACCCGCCCCTGTTCCACCTGAAAAATTCGGCTGGGGGGCGTGCTTAATGAATCTGATATTGCCGCCGGGTCAATCGCAGTGACAAACACTTGCGCCCCGGTTTCGCTCAACTGCCGCAGCAATAACTTCCTGTGTTTCGCATCCAGCTCTGACGGCAGATCGTCGACCAGATAGATACTATTCTTATCTATTTGTTGTTTAAGCAACTTTCCCTGTGCTATTCGTAATGCACACACCAACAACTTCAGTTGACCACGAGACAAAGCATCCTGAGCGGGCAGATTACCCACTCTGAGTCTCAAGTCAGCTTTATGGGGGCCACTGACTGTGTGCCCCATGGATAGATCCCGGGAATAAGACGCCTGCAACAGGGCCGCAAACTCAGTTTTACTATCCCAACCACGGGTAAAAGAAACCTTGATATCAACCTGTGGTAGAAACTCCCCGATTATACCCTTAAGTAGTTCATTTAACGAGTCTACATATGCCTTTCGTATCTCGGTGACCAACTCGGTGTAACGGACAAAATCCCGGTCCCAGAATGCGATTTGCTGATAGGCAGCACCATCCTTAAGTAACTGATTACGCTGTTTAAGAATTCGTCTGACATTAACCCAAGCCTGATAAAACTGCGGATCGCAATGAAACGCCCCCCAGTCGATAAACTGGCGCCTGGCCTTGGGGCCTTCAAACAACAGTGAAAAGCTCTCTGGGGTTATTACCTGAATAGGCAGGGTGTCGGCCAGCACAGACAGGCGCTTTATCTTCTCGCCATCCATTCTGACCTCGGTTTCGCCGCTGCGAAACCGCCGCAGCCCCAACTTACTGTCACCGGAGGGCAGGCTCAAATTGGCAAACAGAGTCAACTGATCCTGTTGGTTATTGATCACCCTCTGAGACAGATGACTGCGAAACGAGCGCCCCATCCCCAGAAAGTAAATCGCCTCCAGGACACTGGTTTTGCCACTGCCATTTTGGCCGTAAATAAGATTCAGCCCAGTGCCGGGGAGCAGTTGGGCTGAATCGATATTACGAAAAGCTTGAATATTGAGACGAGTTAGACTCATTTATGGCCCAAAGTCGCCCCTAGAGGCGCATCGGCATCACCACGTACATGGAGTCTTCCTCGACGTGGTTTTCAATCAAGGCGCTGGAGTTACCATCACTGAGGGTAATCCTGACTTCATCGGCCTTGAGGCCATTGAGCACATCCAGCAGATAAGAGACGTTGAAGCCGATTTCGAGCGGCTGACCGGCATAATCCACATCGATGATCTCTTCGGCTTCTTCCTGTTCCGGGTTGTTGGCGGTGATCTTGAGCAGCGCATTTTCCAGCTGCACCCTGACACCACGGAACTTCTCATTGGACAAGATAGATGCCCGCAATAGCGCTTGTTTAAGCTGATTGCGACTGGCCAGCACTATCTTGTCGCCGCCTTTGGGCAATACCCGGCGATAATCCGGGAAGCGACCATCCACCAACTTACTGGTGAACTCGGCGCTGGCTGTGGTAGCACGAATGGCGTTATCACCAATGGCAATATGGATATCCTGATCTTCACTGTCCAGCAGGCGAGCCAGCTCCATCACCCCTTTACGAGGCACGATCACCTGATTTTCCGGCAAAGAGGCTGCTATCTCTCTGTGACTCAGAGCCAAGCGGTGGCCGTCTGTTGCAATGGCACGCAGTACATTACCCTCGGTTTCCAGCAGCAAACCGTTGAGATAGTAACGCACATCCTGGTTGGCCATGGAAAACTGAGTGGCATCTATCAGTGACTTGAGTGTGCCCTGCTTGAGGTTAAATTCGATGGCAGGCTGGAAACTCTCGACATTGGGGTATTCTTCCGCCGGTAGCGTCGCCAACGAGAAACGGCTGCGACCGCTGCGAAGCAGCCACTTGTTTTCCTGCTGTTCGATTTTGATTTCGCTCTGCTCAGGCAGTGACTTGACGATATCGAGCAGTTTCTTGGCCGGCACTGTGGTGCGCCCTTCCTGCACTTCGCCACTGACCTCAGCACTGCCAACCAGTTCCACCTCAAGATCTGTACCCGTCATCTTGAGTGAGTGATTACTTACTTCCACCAGGAGGTTTGCCAGAATGGGCAAGTTATGGCGTCTTTCCACCGCGCCACTGACCAACTGGAGCGGCTTTAATAGGGCATCCCTATCGATCGAAAATTTCATGGTCCTGTTCCCTGATTAAGAAGATAAGGTTCTAATCAAGTTGGCATAATCTTCTTTAATGTCGTGACTCTCTTCCCGCAGCTGCGCAATCTTGCGGCAGGCATGCAACACAGTTGTATGGTCACGACCACCAAAGGCATCACCTATCTCAGGCAAGCTCTGATTGGTTAATTCTTTAGATAACGCCATGGCCATCTGCCTCGGTCTCGCCACACTGCGGGAACGGCGCTTGGACAGCATATCGGCCATCTTGATCTTGTAATATTCAGCCACTGTTTTCTGAATGTTGTCTATAGTGACTAATTTTTCCTGCAGAGCCAAGAGGTCACGCAAGGCTTCGCGCACAAAATCAATGGTTATTGGCCGACCGGTAAAGTTGGCATTGGCGATAACCCGGTTCAATGCCCCTTCCAATTCACGCACGTTGGAGCGTAAGCGCTTGGCAATGAAAAAGGCCACTTCATCCGGCAAGTTGATCCCACTCTCCTGCGCCTTGCGCATCAAAATGGCGACCCGGGTTTCCAGCTCAGGCGGCTCGATGGCCACGGTAAGACCCCAGCCAAAGCGCGACTTGAGCCGATCTTCCACACCATCGATCTCTTTCGGATACCGATCCGATGTCAAAATGATCTGGTGATTGCCCTCAAGCAAAGCATTAAAGGTATGGAAAAACTCTTCCTGAGATCTGTCTTTATTGGCAAAAAACTGAATGTCATCGATAAACAGGGCGTCTACGCTACGGTAGTAACGCTTGAAGTCTTCAATGGCATTATTTTGCAGCGCCTTGACCATGTCCTGCACAAAACGCTCTGAGTGCATATAGACCACTTTGGCGTTGGGATTATTCTTGATAATGCCGTTGCCTACGGCGTGCAGCAGGTGAGTCTTACCCAGGCCGGTGCCGCCATACAAAAACAGCGGGTTATAGGCGCCACCCGGGTTTTCTGCCACCTGCAATGCGGCCGCCTTACCCAGTTGGTTGGACTTACCTTCAACAAAGTTATCGAACTGATAAGTAGGATTAATATTGCTGCGATAGCTGTGGTTTACAGCCGGCTCGGCAGCAGTATTAAAAGTAGCACCTTTGCCGGCTGCGCTCTTGGGTGCGCTGACAGAGGCCTTGGTCGCAGTTGGGGCCTGTACCTGAGGCTTGGCCGACGGACGACTACCTATGTCAAACCTGAGTTTGGGTGCATCATTGCCCAAATGCTCAGTAAAAAACTGATTGATAATGTTGAGATATTTATCTCTAACCCAATCAAGCACGAACCGGTTTGGCGCATAAAGCACCAGGGTATCCCCATCCATTTCGGCTTGTAACGGTCTGATCCACATACTGAATTGTTGAGCAGAAAGCTCATCTTGCAGTCGTCCGATACATTGCTGCCAAAGTGAAACCGCCACGTACTTATCCCCAAAAGATCGCCTCGAAAGGAGGGTATTCTATAGTGAGATCTGAATAATCGCTATCCTTTAAGTGTAATTATCCCCAGGCAGATCCCAACAGTCAGATCTGTCGGATCCAGATCGATCTCCCAAGATCCGCTATTTGGCGAGCCGGTTAAAATCCCGCTTTATAAAGCGATCCACCCTGATCTATAATCAGCGACCGCCGATCTGCCAAAAGATTAATGGATCCACAAGATGTAGTGTCCGTACACAGAGTTATCCACATCCTGTGGTGACAACAGCTCAACAGATCGCGAAAATGCCGAGATAAATTACCTTGAGAGGGGCTGCACGTGTTGACTGCCCTGACTAAAGTGATTACAATTCGGCCTCTTTTTTGCCCTTACCTCAAACAGAGATAAGGTAAATTCACTAACAAAGACGGATTGCCATCATGAGTAAACGTACTTTTCAACCTAGCAACCTGAAGCGCAAGCGTTCTCACGGCTTCCGCGCTCGTATGGCTACAGCGAACGGCCGTAAGGTACTGGCTCGTCGCCGTGCCAAAGGTCGCGCTCGTCTGTCTGCTTAATTGCGAGTAGACAACTAGGTGACTCGTTACACCTTTACGCGGGAGTTACGCTTGCTAACTCCCGCGCAATTCAAAACCGTATTTTCCAACCCCATTAAAGCCTCCTCAGCTGAGATAACCCTGCTTGCTGTACCCAATGAGATGCAACATCCGCGTCTTGGACTCACTGTGGCTAAACGCCATGTAAAGAGAGCCAATCAACGCAATCGTATCAAGCGGGTGATCCGGGATAGCTTCCGCCTCAATCAACATGATTTGCCACCACTGGATATAGTGGTCCTGGTTCGCGGCGGTGTGCTGGATATGGATAATGAACAGCTCAGAAAGCTGGTAGAAAAGTTATGGCGCAAACTCAGTCGCCGTTTCAATGGCTGATAATTAAGGCGATCAGAGCCTACCAACTCCTTATCAGCCCTATGCTGGGGCCTCGTTGTCGCTTTAATCCAACCTGCTCTCACTACGCCATAGAAGCGGTGCGAGTGCACGGAACGATTAAAGGGAGTTGGTTTGCAATCAAACGCATATTAAAATGTCACCCTTTACATCCGGGCGGCAGTGATCCCGTCCCCCCTAAAAATGACAGGTGTAATAAATAGGCTATGGAATCTCAACGCAATTTACTGCTTATCGGCCTGCTGTTTGTCAGCTTTTTGCTGTGGCAACAATGGCAAACCGATAAAGCACCCAAACCCGCTGTAACTGAAAATACAGTTGCCACTTCCGTTCAAGAGACAACTCACAGCGCTGACGTTCCGGTAGCCGAATCAGGCATGCCAGAAGAAACAGCCGTGGCGTCCAAAGATCTTATCAGAGTCACCACAGATCAACTGGATGTGCTGATCAACCCTGTCGGCGGTGACATTGTTCATGCCGCTCTGGTTTCTCACAAACTGGAGCTGAACAAAGACGAACCGTTCGTCCTGTTGGAACAGAAGCCTGGGTTCGTATACATAGCCCAGAGTGGCCTAATGGGCAGCGGCGGTACAGACAGTACCAAGGGCCGTGCTACCTATTCAGCCAGCGCCAAAGAATTCACTCTTGCCGATGGCCAGGACACACTGACTGTTCCATTGAGCTACACAGCAGCAAACGGCGCCAAGTACACCAAGATCTACACCTTCCACAAAGGTCAGTTTGCCGTAGACGTTGAGTACAAGATTAACAACACCACATCAGAGCCACTGCAAGTTCAGATGTACGGTCAGATAAAACAAACTATCAAGCCTTCAGACAGCAGCATGATGATGCCAACTTATCGTGGTGCCGCCTTCTCGACTGCCGATATCCGCTACGAAAAGTATAACTTTGAAGATATCCAGGAAAAGAACCTGGAGAAGAAGACAGAAGGTGGCTGGGCCGCCATGCTGCAACACTATTTTGTGTCGGCCTGGGTTCCGCCAAAGAATGAAACCAACACCATATTTACCAGAGATAGTTCAGGTACCGCCAACATTGGCTTCATGGGCGAGAAAAAGACAGTAGCCCCTGGCACTGAAATGACCTTGAGCGCCGACTTCTACGTAGGTCCAAAGGATCAAGCCGCCCTGTCCGAACTGTCTGACACCCTTAACCTGGTTGTGGATTATGGCTTCCTCTGGTGGCTGGCTGTGCCTATCTACAAGCTGTTGATGTTCTTCCAATCCATCGTGGGTAACTGGGGTGTGGCCATCATACTTATCACCCTAACGGTGCGCGGTATTCTGTTCCCGCTGACCAAGGCGCAATACACCTCTATGGCCAAAATGCGTAACCTGCAACCAAAACTGCAGGAGCTGAAGGACAGATTCGGCGATGATCGCCAGAAGATGGGCCAGGCCATGATGGAGTTGTACAAGAAGGAAAAAGTGAACCCTATGGGTGGCTGTCTGCCTATCTTGCTGCAAATGCCTATCTTTATTGCCCTTTACTGGGTACTGATGGAAGGTGTGGAACTGCGCCATGCGCCGTTCATGCTGTGGATTGACGATCTGTCGGTACAGGATCCTTACTACATCCTGCCTTTGCTGATGGGTGTTTCCATGTTCCTGATGCAAAAAATGCAGCCAATGGCACCGACTATGGATCCTATGCAGCAGAAGATGATGCAATGGATGCCGGTCATCTTTACCGTGTTCTTCCTCTGGTTCCCATCCGGTCTGGTACTCTACTGGTTGGTGGGTAACATAGTTGCCATTATCCAGCAGAAGATTATCTATGCCGGCCTGGAGAAAAAAGGCTTAAAATAAGCCTATTTCGGGTCAAATGTTCAAGGGCGGCCTAAGGGTCGCCTTTTGCTTTTATAAATAAGTTTTCAAGGGTTAATGCAGTGACAACAGATACTATCGTGGCCCAGGCCACCGCTCCAGGTCGCGGTGGTGTTGGCATAGTCAGAGTCTCGGGGCCCAAGGCCCAAGCCGTTGCACAGGCATTACTGGGCCACCAGCCCAAGCCAAGATATGCCGATTACTGTGACTTCAAAGGAAGTCATGGAGAAGTGCTGGATCAGGGTATCGCCCTGTTCTTCAAAGGCCCGAATTCTTTTACCGGTGAAGATGTGCTGGAACTTCAGGGCCATGGTGGTCAAATCGTCATGGACATGCTGATTAAGCGAGTCCTGGAAGTCGAGGGGATCCGCTTGGCACGCCCAGGGGAGTTCAGCGAACAGGCCTTTATGAATGACAAGCTGGATCTAACCCAGGCAGAAGCGATTGCCGATCTTATCGATGCCACCAGTGAACAGGCCGCCAAAAGCGCACTACAATCACTTCAGGGCGAGTTTTCCCGCGAAGTGCATGAGTTGGTAGAACAGGTTACCAATCTGCGTCTCTATGTCGAGGCCGCCATCGACTTTCCCGATGAAGAGGTGGATTTCCTCTCCGACGGTAAGATTGCCAATGCCCTTTATCGCATCATAGATAAACTGGACTTGGTACAGGCCAGTGCCAAGCAGGGCGCCATCATCCGCGAAGGGATGAAAGTGGTGATAGCCGGTCGCCCCAACGCAGGTAAGTCCAGTCTGCTCAACGCCCTGGCGGGAAAAGAGTCAGCGATAGTCACCGAAATAGCCGGCACCACAAGGGATGTATTGCGGGAGCATATCCACTTGGATGGCATGCCGCTGCATGTCATAGACACAGCCGGCCTGCGCGACACCACTGACACAGTGGAACAGATAGGCATAGAAAGAGCCTGGGCAGAAATCGCTACCGCCGACAGAGTATTGTTTATGGTCGATGGCACAGAAACCCAAGCCGTTGATCCCCATGAAATCTGGCCTGATTTTATTGATCGCCTGCCGGAAAACCTCGGCGTCACTGTGGTACGCAATAAGGCGGATCTGACCGGTGAATCACTGAACCCCAGCGAAGAGAAAGGCTATGACGTTTTTAGGATCTCAGCCAAAACAGGGCTCGGGGTCGATGCGCTGAAACAGCACCTCAAGAACCTGATGGGCTATCAGAGTAACTTGGAAGGCGGTTTTATCGCCCGTCGCCGCCACCTGGAAGCCCTGGAAGTCGCTGGTGACCATCTGCAGCAGGGCAAAGTACAGCTGGAAGTCTATCAGGCAGGTGAGCTGCTGGCCGAAGAACTGCGCATGACTCAACAGGCTCTGGCCGAGATCACAGGCCAATTTACCTCTGATGATTTACTGGGAAGAATTTTTTCCAGCTTCTGTATCGGGAAGTGAATTAGATCGTCATTTGCCGTTTGTTTTCATCTATTGCCGTTAATTGCTAAATCTAGCCCCCAGTTGGCCCCCAATGACATGATAAATGCCGTATTGGGGACCAATTGGGGGCTAATTTCCATTGAAAAACGAACACTTAGAACTGATGGCACACGCTCACTACGCTTAATTTATGACTATGGCTACACCACAAATACACAAGGTGGACGCCAAAATAAACCTAAGCGCAAGACACCTTAAACCTGTAAGTTCACAACAAACCTTAAACACCCGCCCAACACCAACACAACAAAGACCATATGCTTCTCGCCAAAACAATTAAGAGTAAGCGACTGGTTGAATAGCGGTCCCAAAAGCATGGATTTGAGTAGCTAATCAAGTGTTCAGCTAAATAGCGGTTCCTAAATGTAGTTCGCTGAGTTTCAAAAATAGAAGTGAACTCGGCTCGACCTGAGCAATCGCCAAACTGAAAATTTCACCGAACACAGTGAAAATGCATCTCCTACATAATTTACCGAAAAATAACTTTAACGAATTGATTAATTTGATGTCATCATACTAATGAATTAATCCTTCAGGGTGTAATGTCTGAGTATTTTATACTCTCAGGGGCAATTGAATCATCGAAGGATTGATTTAATAATCACCGAAAAATGACTTTCAATTACTTCAAGTGATAAAAGCTATATACAAAGAAAATTTCAAGGTCACTGTATGACTTGGTATATCGAAATTGTTGCTCTAATTGCCATTGCGGCCAAATCAACAAACCATAAGACAGAGCATTGAGGCTGGTGGCTTGAACGCTTACAACGGGACGGCTTCAAAGGCCAGTACTCGTAAATAACCAGCACAAGTAAGGATAAAGGGCATTGTTATAAATGTCCTATTCCTGTTTAAGGATAAATAACTTAATTCTTCAGGGAGGTAGAATGTCATTTCACTTAATGCCATCGTTTTCAAAGTCAGCTTGCGCCCGCCTCATGCTCGGTATGTTCCTTTTGGGAACTACCTCCATTTTGATGGCAGACGAGAATGGTGAACCAGCGAAATTGCTGATGGACAGGTTCCCCAAGCCCCATGAAATAGAGCTGGCGCGCAAAGGTATGGCGGAAGCCAATATCGATAGGCCTTGGGACAGAGCTTGCCCCTATCGAGAGCTAACAGGTACTGCTGAGGCTGAGGACGAGTTTTTCTTTCGCTGCCAACGTTGGGACAACTGTGTGTCTGCGGGTGGATCGGCCAGCATCTACAGCGAGGCGTTCTTTCAAAATCATCAACAACCACCTAAAGATCAAAAGCCATGGGAGTCTTACAGGAATGGCAGCATATTTCTTCTCGAACCATCCGATTTTGAGAGAGTCACAGGTCACTTGAGACAGTATGCCCTGAAATTTGCAGAGGAAAATTGGCGCTTGTTTGAGGGGCGGGATGCTTCCGAGGCAAGTGACTTGGTTGAGAAGAAATTCTGGCAATGGTGCTCTGCCGAACCTTTGACTTTGTGGAAGGCGGAATACCAATAGTAGACGCCCCCCACACCCAAACAACAATTTTAATTTGAATAAAGGATAAAAATTCGAGCATCGCCGTCGACTTTTTCATGTACTCGATATCGGAAGAGTTAACGACGTGCACCACTTGAAGGGCAGACGCCACGGTCAAGGATTGAGCCATACAAGTGATCTACCGCGACCTGATATACAAAACCACCGCAAAAGCGAATTTAAGTCGATCGCCTTACCGGCAGCCTGGGCACATCAGTCCTTTATCTGAAGAAATTTGCCGCAATTGGTTTGGCGGTATTTTCTTTGTATAACTCAGGAGTGGTCGCTGCAGAATGTCCTTAAATCCCCTCCTCTGGCCTGAATATGGCCGATGTAGAGTGCATGCTCGAGCTGTTTACCTTACTCGCAGATCAAGGAAAAAAGGTGATAATCGTCGAGCATAATCTTGAGATGATAGCCAATGCCGACCACTTACTAGAAATAGGCCCGGGAGCCAGAAAACATGGCGGAAAGATAATCTATCAGGGCCCTCCGTTAGGTATGCTGACCTCCGCTACTTCGGTCACAGGTCCTTTTTTGGAGGAACCGGTGTCAGGGAAACATGAGTTACTTAGGGAAGGTGCGAATAAGTCCTCGCGGTACTCTGGCTTACACAGCAATTGGCGTTCAAGGCATCTGACTGAAGGCATGCCGGG
>NZ_NIJM01000036.1 GCF_002836945.1 Shewanella chilikensis | reverse complement strand
GTTTACACAAGCGGGCTTCTCTGAATATGGCGGAGGAGCAGGGATTTGAACCCTGCATGACGGCGCTATAAACCCAGCAACCCTCAAAGCGGTGCCAAGCTAGTAGCTATCATCAAAACTCAGATACGAAAAAGCCCGCCTGTTTGCACAAGCGGGCTTCTCTGAATATGGCGGAGGAGCAGGGATTTGAACCCTGGATGGGCTATAAACCCATGCCGGTTTTCAAGACCGGTGCATTCAACCACTCTGCCACCCCTCCGAACGCTGCAAATACTATAGCGAGGATATGAGACTGTAAAGCAGAAAATGTCACAGCCTTATCTATTTGCTCAATCTGCAATCAGTCTTTGGGTGTTTCTTCTGCATGCAGTGCCAAACGCGCCGGATCCGGCTTGGTAAAACCTGCCCTCACCTGCGACCAGTCGGCAAACTGACGCAGTTTATAACCAGCCAATACCAGCACACTACACCCCAGGATCCCCCAGGCGATAGCGGTTTCCCCGGTCGTGGCCCACACAGCAACCAGACTTGATGCTCCGAATGCCAAAGTTATCTGTAAAAAATTTTGCAGCCCGGCCGCTTTGGAGGCGCACTGACTGAAATGTTGCAACGCACTGTTAACCACTATCGGATAAATGGCGCCATTGGCGGCGGCCAGCACAGAAAATGCAATAAGCAATGGATAGATGGTTTGCGCCTTGAATACCAAAGTCGCCAAGGCAATCGCCAACACACACAAACCAAACAGGGCCAGCAACAGTTTAAGCGTCATCTCGCTGCCTACCCGGCGGATAAGCAACTTACTGGCATAGCCACCGACAATAAACATGATGGTTTGCGGAATAAAGCTTAAACCTATGGCGTCTGCTTCATAACCGTGCTGCTCCATCACAATCGGCCAAAGTGTCAGGTAGGCGAAGAAAGCCCCTGAACATGCACCATAGATGAGCACATTGCCCAAATAACCCGTGTTGTTGAAAAAGGTCTTGTAAGCCACTTTTGCTTCAGCTTTGGCAGCACTCTCGCTTGCCGGCTTAACCAACACCATGGTCAGTGCCATCAATGCCAGCGCCGTCGCCGCCAAAATGAAAAATATCGCTTCCCAGCCCAGATGCCCAAGCACCTTGGCACCGAGAATAGGCGCCAATGCCGGTGACAAGGCCACCAAAGGCATGATGTTGGAGAAGATGCGCTGCGAATCTTTGGCATCATACTGCTCTACCACCAAAGCCTGCCAGATAACTGCCGCGCTGCAGACGCCAATCGCCTGGAAGAAACGGGCGCAGTTGAGCATGATGATATTGTCACTGAAACCTATACTGACTGTTGCCAGGGCGAACAGTGCCAAACCACCGAGCAGTGAATTACGTTTACCGAAACGCTGCACCAAAGGGCCGTAGAGCAGTTGCCCCAAGGCCAATCCGGCCAGGAAAGAGGTCAAGGACATGGCTACCTGAGAAGCGCTGGCATCAAGAGAGCTTTCAATTGCTTTGAATGCTGGGAGATACATGTCGGTCGCGATGAAAGCCAACATGCTCAGAAGCGCGAGATAGCATAAAAACATGAAATATTTAAGAGTCATATACAACCTGATTACAACTTAAGACAAAAGTAATATGAATACTGGTGCAGTCTAAAGTCTTGCTCAATCGAGGTGAAACGTTTATTTTTGACTTGTGTCTTCAAATATTCTCACAGCAAGGGATCGCCATGCTTTCTGAACAGTCGTTACAACTTATCGATATTGTTTCTCACCTTGGCAGTTTCACCGCAGCAGCCAACAAGCTGCATAAGGTGCCCTCCGCCGTGAGTTATGCCATTAAGCAGATTGAGGAAGAGTTGGGGGTTGTGCTGTTTGAGCGTCATCACCGCAGCGTCAGTTTGACGCCCGCCGGGGCTCACTTCGTCAAGGAAGCCAGGATCATGCTCAAGCAACTGGACGATCTGAAACGGGAAACCCAGCGGGTGGCCAATGGTTGGCAGCCGACACTGTCCATCGCCCTGGATAATATTGTCAGGGCCGACAGGATCAGTGTACTGATTGCCGACTTCTATCGTCACTTCACCGACGTGGAACTGATCATTCGCATTGAGGTGTTCAACGGTGTTTGGGAAGTCTTGTCTACCGGGCGCAGCGATGTTGCCATAGGTGCGACCACTGCCATTCCGGTCGGCGGCGCCTACCATCACAGAGACATGGGCGACATCGAGTGGGCATTTTTGGTGAGCAAGTCTCACCCATTGGCGGCCATCGACCGGCCACTGGAGGATGAAGAGCTCAGGCCCTTCCCTTCAATTTGCCTGGATGACACGTCAAGAGAGATCCCCAAGCGTCACACCTGGTTGCTGGATAATCAGCGCCGCTTGGTGGTGCCGGATTGGATCCGTGCCATCAACTGTTTCCGCGAAGGCTTGGGGATAGGCTATATGCCGGTGCACCTCGCCAGCCCCTTTATTCGCGCCGGTGCCCTGGTGGAAAAACAGTTGGCAACGCCGTTACCGGCCAGTTCCTGCTGCCTGGCATGGAATGCCAACAAGATGTCACCGGCACTTAAATGGGTGCTCGATTATCTGGGCGATACCGAAAAACTGCACAGAGAATGGCTCGCCTGACTTTAATTCATAAAAGATTCAGTGTTTAATGACACAATTCTTAATAGGAAAACGACAGCGGAACCTAATAAGGTTTAAGCTGCTCTAACATGGAAACTAGCCGGGCCATTAACCCTGGCTATGTCAAGTCAACCTTCGGAGAAGCAAATGACTCAGCAAACCCTTTATTCGAGCCAAACTTCCACTATGGAAGTGAACAAAATGCTCAGAAACACCTACATGCTGCTGGCAATGACCATAGGGTTTTCAGCCGTATGTGCCGCCATCGCCATGGCTATGGGTATCGGCCCCATGATGTCACTGGGACTTTCCATCGGTGGCTTGGTGTTGCTGTTCGTTACCCTGAGAAAAGCGGAATCTGCCGCCGGGATCTTTTGGGTATTTGCCTTTACCGGTATGGAAGGCGCGTCTCTGGGTTATATCCTCAATCATTACGCCGGTATGAGTAACGGCCCTGAGCTGATTATTCAGGCCTTTGGTCTGACATCAGCCATCTTCGTCGCCCTGTCGGCCTATGCCGTGACCACCAAGAAAGATTTTTCCTTTATGCGCGGCTTCTTGATTGCCGGTCTGGTGGTCGTCATTGCCGCTGCGGTGATCAATATCTTTGTCGGTAACGGCGCGGTATTTATGGCTGTCAATGCGGGTATCGCCCTGCTGATGACAGGTTTTATCCTGTTTGATACCAGCCGTATCGTTAATGGTGGTGAGACCAACTATATCCGCGCTACCATTGCCTTGTACCTGGATTTCCTCAACCTGTTTATCAGCCTGCTACACCTGATGGGTGTTGGTGGCGATGACTGATCCCCACGGGATGGAAAATAGGTTAAAATGGCCCTAATTCAGGGTCATTTTTTTTGGTATGAGCAAACTTATTATTATGGTGAATGGCAGTGTCTACGGCCCGGCGGCCGGCTTCCATGCACTCAAATATACCCGGGCGGCGCTGCAAGCGGGCCATGAGATTCACTGTGTATTCTTTTATCAGGACGGCGTGAGCCAGTCCAATGCCCTATGCGCGCCAGCGTCTGACGAACTGGACTTAACTGCCGCATGGCAACAGTTGGCGAAGGAGTGGCAGCTTAATCTGGTGAACTGCGTCTCTGCCGCCCTGCGCCGCGGTGTGCTTTCAGCACAGGATGCCAAGGATAACGCCAAAGCGAGTGCCAATCTGGCCGCGGGCTTTACCATGGGTGGGCTTGGCGAGTTGGTTACCGGGCTTGAAAAGAGTGATCGTCTGGTGAGTTTTTAATGAAGAAAATAGCCATTATTTTTCGCCGGGCCCCCCATGGCTCGGCTTCCGGGCGCGAAGGCCTGGATCTGGCGCTGCTGAGCGCCAGTTTTGAGCAAGAGGTGAGCCTGATCTTTACCGATGAAGGCGTGCTTACGCTGCTGAAGCAACAGCAACCTGAGCTTATCGGCTGCAAGGATTATATCGCTACCTTGGGTGCGCTGCCCCTCTATGACATAGACACAGTGCTGGTCTGCAAACAATCGTTGCAGGAGCTGGGACTTGGCCGCACTGAACTGGTTATTCCTGCCACTATTTGTGATAACGAGCAGATCCGCCAGACTCTGCTGGATGCCGATGAGGTCATGGTTTTCTGATGATATTGCACCAAATACAAACATCGGCGGCGCGCGACACTGCGCTGTCCTGCGCACTGAGATATGCCGGCAAGACAGATGTGTTTCTGTTGGCAGGCGATGCTGTAAACGCCCTGCTGAAACGTCAATGGGCCATGGCGCTGTCCCCTTTTAAAGTTGTGCTGGTGGCCGATGACGTCAAGGCCCGCGGGCTCGAGGACTTTCTCTCCAATTATGAACAGTTGGATTATCCGGCGCTGGTAGCGCTGACATTAGCTCATACAAAGGTTATTTCGTGGTAGATTTCATTCAATTCAATGACAAGCAGATAGCGACTGATCCTCAAGGGTATTTGAAACAAGTTTCAGACTGGACGCCTGAGCTGGCGCCTGTCATCGCCGCAGCTGAAGATATAGAGCTGACAGATGCCCATTGGGAAGTGGTTAACTTTGTGCGGAACTTTTATCTTGAATACAAGACCAGCCCGGCTATTCGGGTATTGGTCAAGGCTATCGGCCAGGCACTTGGACCGGAGAAAGGTAACTCCAAGTACCTCTACACCCTGTTTCCTATGGGGCCGGCCAAGCAGGCCACCAAGATTGCCGGACTGCCCAAACCGGCCAAGTGTATTTAATGCGACTCGATTCTGCACACAAAAAAGCCCCGGTTCTCGGGGCTTTTTACTATGCAGAATAACTATTTTAAATTCTCATATACCAGCATGGCTGCCTTGCCGAGCGTGGCTAAAAACAGGGCAGAAAAAACTGCGATGACGGCCACGTAGGCAAGCCAGCGCAGGTAGCGCTGACCTTTATCCATATGACCTCGCCCATCAACCTATTTTTTCAATGCCGCCCATATAGCTACGCAGTGCTTCAGGTACTGTGACACTGCCATCGGCATTTTGGTAGTTTTCCAAAATGGCCACCAGAGTACGGCCAACCGCCAGCCCTGAGCCGTTTAGAGTATGAATAAGCTTGGGCTTGTTGTCGTCTTTGGCGCGATAACGGGCCTGCATACGCCGCGCCTGGAAGTCACGCACGTTGGAGCAAGAAGAGATCTCACGATAAGTTTTTTGAGCCGGAACCCAAACTTCAACGTCGTAGGTCTTGGCGGCACCAAAGCCCATATCACCTGTACACAGGACGATAGTTCTGTGCGGCAGACCCAGCTTCTTCAGTACGTTTTCGGCGTGACCGACCAACTCTTCCAATGCAGCTTCAGAATCCTGCGGCTTCACCAACTGCACCATTTCGACCTTGTCAAACTGGTGTTGGCGGATAAGGCCGCGGGTATCTTTACCGTAAGAGCCGGCTTCACTGCGGAAGCATGGTGTGTGAGCAGTCAACTTGATTGGCAGCTCGGCTTCATCCAGTATGGTGTCGCGGGCCAGGTTGGTCAGCGGCACTTCGGCGGTTGGGATCAGGCTAAGCCCCTGACCTTCCTCTGTGGCAGGTTTGGTGTGAAACAGATCTTCACCAAACTTGGGCAGTTGGCCTGTGCCCTTGAGGCTGGCTTCGTTGACCAGTAAAGGCACGTAGCATTCTGTGTAGCCGTGCTCCTGGGTATGCAAATCAAGCATGAACTGCGCCAGAGCGCGGTGCATACGGGCAATTTGGCCTTGCATAAAGATGAAGCGCGAACCTGTTACCTTAACAGCACTCTTGAAATCCAGTCCTTTGAGCAGTTCACCAAGATCCACATGATCTCTTACCGGGAAGTCAAACTCCCTTGGCGTGCCCCAGCGGCGGATTTCCACGTTGTCGTTCTCGTCTGAACCGACAGGTACAGATTCATCCGGCAAATTGGGAATGCTCATGGCAATAGCGTCCAGCTCTTCAAGCAGTGCACTCAGCTCCTGCTTTTTGCTGTCCAACTGGCTGCCGAGATCGCCTACCTGCGCCATGATTGGAGCAACGTCCTCACCGCGGGACTTGGCTTGACCTATGGACTTGGAGATGGCATTGCGACTGGCCTGCAGCTCTTCGGTTTCCACCTGCAGCGACTTGCGCTTTTCTTCCAGCTTGGTCAGCCTGTCTACATCGAGGATAAAACCACGGGTCGCCAGGCGCTCCGCAGTTGTTGCGAGTTCATTACGCAGATATTTTGGATCTAACATGTCTACTTGTCTTATCAGTTATACACGTGAAAAAATCAGCAGTTGTCCCAGATAAACCATGGCCAGGCACAGTCCCAGGTTCAACGCCACATTCAGAAATGCCTTTAGCAACTCACCTCCCTGTATCAGCAGTAAGGTTTCATTTGAGAAAGTCGAGAAGGTTGTCAGTGCTCCAAGGAATCCGACACCGACCAGCGCCTTGATCTCAGGGCTGATATGACTGAGTTCTCCCAGTGCATAGATCATCCCCATCAGAAATGAGCCAAGTACATTAACAACCAGTGTACCAAAAGGAAAACCACTGCCAAATAGCTGGAGCGCAAATATCGATATCAGGTAGCGCAAAACTGCGCCGGTTGCACCGCCAAGGGCGACAACGGTCAGATTAATCATACCTTTTGTTCTCACTTTGGCTATCGAGTTGGCAAAGCTGCGCCAACTTATCGCGGATCCGTTTCTCGAATCCTCGCTCAGTCGGATAATAAAAACGACTCTCGGCCAAGGCTTCCGGGAAATAACATTCGCCGGCAGCGTAAGCATTGGCCTCATCATGAGCATAACGATAGCCTTCACCGGCGCCGATGGATTTCATCAGTTCGGTCGGCGCATTTCTCAAGTGCATGGGTACAGGCTGCTGGCCGGTTTCCCGGGCCAATTGTCTGGCCGCCTTAAAGGCTGTATACACCGCATTGCTCTTGGGCGCCGAGGCGAGATAAACAATCGCCTGCGCTATGGCGCGCTCGCCCTCTGCCGGGCCAACCCGGTGAAAGCAGTCCCAGGCGTTGAGAGCAACTGTCATCGCGGTAGGATCGGCATTACCCACATCTTCAGAAGCTATCGCCAGCAGGCGTCTTGCGACATACAGAGGATCGCAGCCTCCTTCCAGCATGCGACAAAACCAATAGAGCGCCGCATCCGGCGCCGAGCCGCGAATCGATTTGTGCACGGCTGAGATCAGGTCGTAGTATTGATCGCCATTCTTATCGAACCCCGCCAACTGCTCACCGGCCACCTGCACCAGCATAGCCTCGGTAAAACTACCACCATCCGGCAGCATGTCACTCATCAGCTCTACCAGGTTGAGAACCTTGCGGGCATCGCCATCGGCGAGAGTCGCCAACTTGGCCATCAGCTCCGGTGGCATCTGCAACCGGCGTTTGCCTAGGCCACGCTCTTCATCAGCAAGTGCCTGGGTCACTATGGTAGCAATCTCGGCTTCATCGAGACGCTTAATCAGATATACCCGTACTCTGGAGAGCAAAGCGTTATTGATTTCAAACGAAGGGTTTTCTGTGGTGGCGCCGATAAAAATCACTGTGCCATCTTCAATAAAAGGCAGAAAGGCATCCTGCTGGCTCTTGTTGAATCTGTGCACCTCATCGACAAACAGCAAGGTGCGCTGGCCGCGCGATTGCGCCACGTTTTTGGCGTGTTCTATCGCCGAGCGGATCTCTTTCACCCCGGATGTAACCGCAGATATTCGCTCCACATGGGCGTTGGCATAATGAGCAACCAGCTCTGCCAGCGTAGTCTTGCCGGTACCCGGCGGCCCCCAGAACATCATGGAATGGGCCTTGCCGGCTTCCAGTGCCAGTCTCAGCGGTTGCCCAGGTCCCAACAGATGCTGCTGACCGACGTACTGTTCAAGCGTCGCCGGGCGCATTCTTGCAGCCAGGGGCCGAAAGTCGGGGGCGAAATCAAAGCTCAGGCTGGACAAGGTTAACCTTCCTGCCCCGGGCGCTGATCATCAATGGAAACGCCTTCGGGAACCTCAAATTGGAACAATCTCTTGTCGCTATCTGTCAGCGGCTGTTGCTCGCTCAGGTTGAACTGACTGAGATTACCCTGAGTGTCTTTCAGTGCCAGTAGGGTCAGAGTATCATCCTTGAAACAGACGCTGACCTGTTGCACTCCGGCCTCTTCAGTTTTGGGTGCTATCTGGAAACACTCTTTGTCCAGAGTGATGTTATAGCGAGCCCAACTGGTCTCGTCACGGCGCACCAAAAGCGTCATGGGCGAAGCGGCAATGGCATTTTCCAGCGCCAGCACGCTTACTTCCTCGGCGAACGGGTTATAGATCCAAACGTCTTTACCATCTGCCACTATCACAGATTCATCCGGCTGCTGCAGATGCCAGTAAAACCGATTGGGCTGCGCCAAGGCGAGCTCGCCACTGCCTTGTTGAATAAGTTTGCCATTGATATCTGTAACCTGCTGTTGAAAATCGGCTTTCAGACCGGCAATGGCATCTAACTTAGCTTTGAGTTTTCCGGCATCATCGGCCACGGCCGGTAAGCTCATTGCCAGAGCAAGAAACATAACGTTTTTTTTCATCTGTACCTCAAATCTGTCTTATCTTGGCGGCGGTGGCGCCAATACTTCGCGGTTGCCATTATGGCCCTGGGCACTGACCACCCCTTGAAGTTCCATCTGCTCTATGATGCGAGCGGCGCGGTTATAGCCTATCTTGAACTTACGCTGCACACTGGAGATAGAACCGCGGCGGGTTTCGGTAACAAAAGCCACGGCTTCATCGTAGAGTGCATCCAGTTCCTCCTCGCCGGCTTCCGGTGCTTCACCGGGCAGCAACACCTGTTCGCCGTCACTGGCACCCTGAAGAATTTCATCAATATATTGAGGTTTACCACGGGCATGCCAATCGGCAACCACCGCATGCACCTCGTGGTCGTCCACAAAGGCGCCGTGAACCCGGTTGGGCACGCCGGTACCCGGGGGCAGATAGAGCATATCGCCCATCCCAAGCAGGGTTTCGGCGCCCTGCTGATCCAAAATGGTGCGCGAGTCGATGCGGGAAGAAACCTGGAACGCGATTCGGGTGGGGATGTTGGCCTTGATAAGGCCGGTAATCACATCCACAGACGGACGCTGGGTCGCCAGAATAAGGTGTATACCGGCAGCGCGGGCCTTCTGGGCGATACGGGCAATCAGTTCTTCCACCTTTTTACCGACTATCATCATCATGTCGGCAAACTCGTCCACGACAACCACGATAGAGGGCAGCTTGTCGAGTTCAGGCGCCGTATCTTCCATGCTTTCGTTGGACTTCCACAGCGGATCACATATTGGCGTACCAGCGGCCTTGGCCTCGGCAATTTTGGCGTTGAAGCCCTTGAGGTTACGCACCCCGAGCGCCGACATCAGTTTGTAACGCCGCTCCATCTCACCAACACACCAACGCAATGCATTGGCTGCCTCTTTCATATCCGTGACCACTTCACACAAGAGGTGCGGAATACCTTCATAGACAGAAAGCTCCAGCATCTTGGGATCTATCATGATGAAACGCACATCTTCAGGGCCGGACTTATACAGCAGACTGGTGATCATCACGTTGACCCCAACCGACTTACCCGAGCCTGTGGTGCCTGCCACCAAAAGGTGCGGCATCTTGGCCAAATCCACCACGACAGGATCGCCTGCAATGTCTTGTCCCAGCACCATGGTGAGATTGGATTTACTGTCCTTGAATGCCTGGCAATCGAGCACATCACGCATAAATACTGTTTCGCGGAACTTGTTGGGCAGTTCCAGCCCCACATAGGCTTTACCCGGAATAACCTCCACCACCCGCACACTTTCGGCCAGCAGGGAACGGGCTAAATCCTTAGATAAGTTGGAAATTTTTGAAGCTTTGACCCCAGGAGCCAAGTCCAGCTCAAAGCGGGTGATCACAGGGCCAGGATAGACTCCGACCACTTGCGCGGTAATATTAAAGTCAGCGAGTTTGCTTTCCACCAAACGCGCCACCTGATCCAGTTCTTCTTTACTGATAGGGTTTTTCTTGCGGTTGGGCACATCCAGCAGCGAGATGCTCGGCAAGGGATCCATGGGTTGTTTATGCTCTTTGGAAGCGCCCTCTTCACCGGGTAAAATAATAATACCGTTTTCAACCCTGGCTTTCTGGGTCTGCAATTGCCGCTCTTTATGGCTGATAGCCCCTGTTGATGCACGCTTGTCGAAGTCGATTGTGTCACTGCCTTCGGTGCTATCTTGCCAAGGCGGCGTGTCTTCAGCATTGCCCGAGGGAATGTCCGCAGCCTTGTCAGCCGCAGTTCCGGCAACGCCAACCGAAAGCACAGGCTCTACCCTGCCCTGACGCTTGGGCTCAGTATCAGTATTCTCATCGGCCAATTCCGCGGCTTCCCGCTCCAGAGTTTGCTGATCCTTTTTACGGAAACGACTAAGGAGTCCAGGCTTCTTGGCGGGCGCCTCTACGACATCTTCATCGTCATCTTCTTCGAATACTTCTTCCGGCTCAACTGTATCGCGTTCACGGCGGAACTTGTCCACTACCGACATAAAGCCGCGGGTATCTTCGGTTTCTTTCGGACCAGACAGGCGTGCCGGCAACTGCTTGAGCTTGCGAAAACACCAGATAGTTGCCAAGCCGGTGAGCTCAACTATGGTAAGCCAGCTTATTCCGGTCAGCAGAGTGAAGCCCGCACCGACAAAGCAAAGCAGCAGCAATGTGGTACCCAACTGGTTGAAGTAAGGCAACATAGCTTGGGCTATCACATCACCGGCCACGCCACCGGCAGAAAACTCATAGATATCACCGGCGTTCATACTGGCCAAGGCTGCCAGGCTGAGCACCATCAATAGGAAGCCAATCAAGCGCAAGCCGACCGAGAAGTAATCCACTTCCAACAGTTTGTGAGCACGCCTAAAAATCAACCAACCGGTTCCGGCGATGATGATAGGGATTAGGTAGGCGGTGTAGCCAAAGAAATAGAACAGAACATCGGCCAGCCAGGCACCTACGGCACCGGTGACATTTTCGATCTCCCCTTGATAATTAGACTGACTCCAACCGGGATCGCCCGGATGAAAGCTGCCCAGCGCCAACAGTATATAAATGGCGATCATGCAGCACAGAATAAGCCCCCCTTCCAGCAGGCGTTGCAGGCCGCTGAGGGTTCTGACGCTATTTCCCTGAGACAAATGCGATTTCCATAAGCAAACGAAAAACGGATGGATTTAAGATACCAGAATCATCCTGAATGTGCAGCGAATAAGCCTGCGAAAGCTACTAAAAGCAAGTGGATAGGGAGACTTTGTGTATCAGACTTTCTATTCCGGATTAAAAAGCAAACAGCCGTGGTGAAAAAAGGAGCCAAATTGACTCCTTTTTCGAGGACGGTATCGGGATCAAGCTTCGGCTGAAATACTGATGGCCACTTTACTGGTTTGCTTCACCTCTTCCATTACCACATAGGTGCGGGTATCGGATACGGAAGGCAATTTCAGTAGGGTTTCACCGAGCAACCTGCGATAGGCAGACATATCAGACACCCGGGTCTTGAGCAGATAATCGAAATCGCCTGATACCAGATGACATTCCTGAATATCATCCAAAAGCTGTACCGCACGGTTAAACTTATCAAAGACTTCCGGAGTATCTCTGTTAAGAGTAATCTCAACAAATACCAGCAAGGATGCACCTAAAAAGTGCGGGTTGACCAGTGCAGTATAACCGTTAATGTAACCTTGTTTTTCGAGGCGCTTAACGCGTTCAAGACAGGGAGTTGGACTCAAACCAACACGTTTGGAAAGCTCAACGTTGGAAATGCGACCGTCAATTTGCAGTTCATTAAGAATATTACGATCGATACGATCCAAGTCTTTTACAGGACTCTTTTTATTATTTACCATATTTTTAACCTTGTTTTATCACTAAAACAACATTTAATTTTGCGTATGTCACAAGTTTAGCAGCATAATCTGCCCGGGCAATACTATACTAGACTTTCCTGAATTGATCACGTTCAGGTCACTATAAAATAACAATTATGCCCATTAAAAGTGGGTTTTTTAGTATATTGAGGCTCGAAAATGATAATTGGTGTTCCAAAGGAAATCAAAAACCATGAATATCGCGTGGGTATGGTGCCATCCAGCGTACGCGAACTGACTATGCATGGCCATCAGGTTTTTATCGAAACGAATGCTGGTAATGGGATCGGTTTTACCGATCAGGACTATATCAATGCCGGAGCGTCCATTTTGGACACGGCCGCCGAGGTTTTTGCCAAGGCTGAGATGATAGTCAAAGTCAAAGAGCCACAGGCCGTAGAACGTGCCATGTTGCGCCATGACCAGATCCTCTTTACCTATTTGCATCTTGCCCCCGATCTGCCTCAGACAGAAGAACTGGTCAACAGCGGCGCTGTTTGTATCGCTTATGAAACAGTTACCGATGATCGTGGTGGCTTGCCTTTGCTGGCTCCCATGTCAGAAGTGGCCGGACGCATGTCCATCCAGGCAGGCGCAATGGCGCTGGAAAAATCCATGGGTGGTCTGGGCATGTTGCTCGGTGGTGTTCCCGGAGTTGAGCCCGCCAAAGTTGTGATCATCGGTGGCGGTATGGTTGGAACCAATGCCGCACAAATGGCAGTAGGGATGGGCGCCGATGTTGTGGTGCTAGATCGCTCCATCGACGCGCTGCGTCGTTTGAATGTACAGTTCGGCTCCAAGGTCAAGGCTATCTATTCTACGGCCGACGCCATTGAGAAACATGTACTGCAAGCCGATCTGGTCATTGGTGGCGTATTGATCCCCGGGGCAGCTGCGCCGAAACTGGTTACCCGAGAACATATCAAGAAGATGAAGCCAGGTGCCGCGATAGTGGATGTTGCCATAGATCAGGGGGGCTGTGTGGAAACCTCTCATGCCACAACTCACCAGGATCCTACCTATATTGTCGATGATGTAGTGCATTACTGTGTAGCCAATATGCCTGGTGCCGTGGCGCGTACTTCGACCTTTGCCCTGAACAACGCGACCCTGCCCTACATTCTCAAGCTGGCCCGTCTGGGTTACCGCGACGCGCTCTTGTCTGATAAGCACTTACTGAATGGTCTTAACGTGATGCACGGTAAGATCACCTGTAAAGAAGTTGCCGAAGCCCACAATATGGCTTATACCGCCGCCAACGAACTGTTACAGTAAATAAATTCATTACTAGGTTAAAGGAGCCTTTTGGCTCCTTTTTTTTCGATTAAACCAATCTGGAAGATTCTGTTCCAAGCGCTTTACCCTTTGGGGGAAATTACCTACAATCGCTGCTATTTGCCAAGGCACGGAGAGAATAAAATGAGCCAAGCCAAACATTGTAACCTACTTATCTTGGGGTCTGGCCCCGCCGGCTATACCGCAGCCGTTTATGCTGCCCGCGCCAATCTTAATCCAGTGATGATCACTGGTATCCAACAGGGTGGACAGTTAACCACAACGACCGAAGTCGAGAATTGGCCCGGCGATGCTGAAGGCCTGACAGGCCCGGCGCTGATGGAGCGGATGCAAAAGCATGCCGAGAAGTTTGATACCGAAATCATCTTCGACCATATCAATGAAGTTGACCTGCAGCAGCGCCCTTTCACCTTGAAAGGTGACAACGGTGAATACACCTGTGATGCGCTGATCATAGCCACAGGCGCCTCGGCCAAGTACCTCGGCCTGCCATCTGAAGAAGCCTTCAAGGGACGTGGTGTATCTGCTTGTGCCACCTGTGACGGTTTCTTCTACCGCAACCAGAAAGTGGCGGTTATCGGCGGTGGGAACACAGCTGTGGAAGAAGCGCTCTATCTTTCCAACATAGCGGCTGAAGTGCACCTGATCCATCGCCGTGACAGTTTCCGCTCTGAGAAAATTCTCATCGATCGTCTGATGGACAAAGTCGAAAACGGTAATATCATTTTGCACTTGGATAAGACATTGGATGAAGTGACCGGCGATGCCATGGGCGTGACCGGACTCAAGATGAAGAGCACCAAAGACGGCAGTATTTCCGATTTGGAAGTGGCCGGGGTGTTTGTCGCCATTGGCCACAGCCCCAACACAGGCATTTTCGAAGGCCAGTTGGAGATGAATGGCGGCTATATCAAGGTTGAAAGTGGCCTCAACGGCAATGCCACCCAAACCAGCGTCAAAGGCGTATTCGCCGCTGGCGATGTGATGGATCAGCACTACCGCCAGGCTATCACCTCAGCCGGAACCGGTTGTATGGCGGCTCTGGATGCCGAGCGCTTCCTGGATGCCCAGAAATAAGCTCTGCCGATATACTGAAAAAGCCAGTCATTGATGACTGGCTTTTTTGTTTAAGACATTGAAACATAGACAAATCACAGGCATGAAAAAAGGGACCTAAGGTCCCTTTTTAACAGCTACTACAACTTATCTCCAGAGAGATTAGTTTGCCAGTGCTTCCTTCGCTTTTTCTACCAGAGTAGCAAACACTACTTTGTCGAATACAGCGATGTCTGCCAAAATCTTACGATCGATTTCGATAGACGCCTTTTTCAGACCGTTGATGAAACGGCTGTATGAAAGACCATTCTGACGAGAAGCCGCGTTGATACGTGCAATCCACAGTTGACGGAATTGACGCTTCTTCTGGCGACGGTCACGGTAAGCATATTGACCTGCTTTAGTTACTGCTTGTACCGCTACACGGAAAGTACGTGAACGGGCACCGTAGTAACCTTTGGCAAGTTTAAGAACTTTCTTGTGACGAGCTCGTGCTGTTACACCACGCTTAACTCTTGGCATTTTTCAATTCCTCCTAATTAAGCGTATGGCAGTTGGCGTGCGATCATAGGCACGTCAGCTTTGGCAACTAAACACTTGGCGCGCAGATGACGCTTACGCTTGGTGCTCTTCTTGGTCAGGATGTGACGCAGATGGGCTTGCTTACGCTTGAAACCATTGGCGGTTTTCTTAAAACGCTTCGCTACACCCTTGTCGGTTTTCATTTTAGGCATTACTAAAACTCCGCATTGGGACATTAATAAAACGCAAGGCGAGCAAAGGCCCGTAGACCTTTGCTACTTTTCAGGGTTGCCCTGCTATTTCTTCTTGGGCGCCAGCACCATGATGGCTTGTCTACCTTCCATTTTCGGGAAGGATTCAACAACCGCATACTCTTCCAGATCGGCCTTGATACGGTTCAGAAGATCCATACCCAGGTTCTGGTGTGCCATTTCGCGTCCGCGGAAACGCAGCGTAACTTTCGCTTTGTCTCCATCTTCCAGAAAACGAATCAGGTTGCGTAGTTTTACCTGATAGTCGTTTTCATCAGTACCAGGGCGGAATTTAACTTCCTTCACCTGGATCTGTTTCTGCTTCTTCTTCTGTTCTTTCTGGGCTTTTGCCTTATCGAACAGATATTTACCGTAGTCCATGATACGGCATACAGGCGGCTCAGCATTAGGACTGATCTCAACCAGATCCAGACCTGCCTCATCGGCTACTTCCTGAGCCTCTTTGATGCTGACGATACCAATGGCTTCACCATCAACGCCATTCAAACGTACCTCAGGTACGCCGGTAATTTCTTCATTAATTCTATTCGGGGCCGCCTGACGGCCTGCTGATTTTTTGATCTTTATGACCTAATCCTCCAACAATTCAAGACTACGGAGTGAAATTTGTTGCTTAACCTTAGCGGCGAAATCATCGATTCGCATCTTACCTAAGTCCACCCCGTCTCGGGTACGCACAGCGACTTCCCGATTTTCCATCTCCTGATCACCTATGACCAGCAAATAAGGAACCCGCCTCAAAGTGTGCTCGCGTATTTTAAAGCCTATTTTTTCATTCCTCAAGTCTTTAGAGGCACGTATGCCCTGTTCCTTGAAGAATTCGACTACTTCTTCAACATAATCAGCTTGTTTGTCTGTTATGTTCATAACAACAACCTGCACAGGCGCCAACCAGGTTGGGAAGCGACCGGCGAACTCTTCGATGAGAATACCGAGGAATCGCTCCAAAGAGCCCAAAATCGCACGGTGGATCATTACCGGAGTCTGACGGCTATTGTCTTCGGCGACATAGGTCGCGCCCAGGCGTCCTGGCAAAGCGTAGTCAAGCTGCACTGTACCGCACTGCCAGGCGCGGTCCAGGCAGTCGTGCAGAGTGAACTCGATTTTAGGACCGTAGAAGGCACCTTCACCTGGCAGTATTTCAAATTCAATATCGTTGCTGTGCAGCGCTTGTTTCAGAGCTTCTTCTGCCCTGTCCCACATGGCATCGTCACCGATACGCTTCTCTGGACGGGTAGAAAGCTTAACCACGATATTACTGAAGCCGAAAGTGGAATAGGTGTCGTACACCATCTTGATACACTTGCTTACTTCGGATTGCACCTGCTCTTCAGTACAGAATACGTGCGCATCGTCCTGGGTAAAACCACGAACTCGCATCAAGCCGTGCAAGGCACCCGAAGGCTCGTTACGGTGACAACAGCCAAATTCAGCCATCCGCAGCGGCAGATCGCGATAGGACTTGAGTCCTTGGTTGAAAATCTGTACGTGGCCGGGGCAATTCATCGGCTTGATGGCGTATTCGCGGTTCTCACTGCTGGTTGTAAACATCGCCTCGGCGTATTTATCCCAGTGACCGGAGCGTTCCCACAGCACACGGTCCATCATCAGAGGCCCCTTCACTTCCTGATAGTCGTACTGGCTCAACTTCTGGCGAATAAAACGCTCCAGTTCGAGGAATACGCTCCAGCCGTCGTTGTGCCAGAACACCATACCAGGAGCTTCTTCCTGCATGTGGTACAGATCCAGCTGCTTGCCGATTTTACGGTGATCACGTTTGGCTGCTTCTTCCAGACGAGTCAAGTGAGTCTTGAGCGCTTTCTTGTCGGCCCACGCAGTACCATAAATACGCTGCAACATCTTGTTGTCTGAGTTACCGCGCCAGTAGGCACCGGCAACATTCATCAGCTTAAAGAAATGGCAAAAACGCATGTTGGGCACATGGGGACCACGACACATGTCTGTGTATTCTTCGTGGTGATACAGCGCCGGGGTGGCATCACGGCTAATGTTTTCATCCAGGATCGCCATTTTGTAAGGCTCGCCGCGAGACTCAAAAGTATCACGGGCTTCCTGCCAACTAACCACGCGCTTGACCACGTCATAGTTGGTCTTGGCCAGTTCCAGCATGCGTTTTTCCAGCTTTTCCAGATCTTCCTGGGTCAGTTTATGCTCCAGGTCGATGTCATAGTAGAAGCCGTTATCGATAACAGGACCAATCGCCATCTTGGTTTCAGGCCACAGTTGTTTGATCGCATGACCCAACAAGTGTGCGCAAGAGTGACGAAGGATTTCCAGCCCTTCTTCATCTTTGGCCGTGATGATCGACAGTTCTGCATCTGTTTCGATCAGATCACAGGCATCTTTTAACTCGCCGTTGACTCGTCCGGCAATACAGGCTTTCGCCAGACCAGGACCAATATCGGCAGCAACATCGAGTGTAGAGACTGGGTTGGCAAACTCGCGTTTGCTCCCATCGGGAAGTGTAATTACAGGCATGAAAATTCCTTGTCCAGTGGTGACCCACACGTAGGGCCACTTGGCTATCAATGATAAAAATGTATGTTAGCCCTTGGGTTAAGGCAGTACAGGAGCCTTAAGGTCTCCGCCGGGCAGACTGGTAATTTTACGGGATAAGACCCGGCCCACGCAACCCAAAAACGTTCAATGAATAAGCTTTGGCTCACAAGCCGGGGCTATACTTACTGTATGTTGCAGGCTTGGGTTCTATCGTCCAAAGGCATGGCGCTAGACGGCAGAGGAGGAAACTATGCAACTCAAAAGTCAAACCATTTGTTGCCCCCATTGTGGCCACCATCAAAAAGTAGAACTCGATGCCAGCGGCGGCGATCAGGAGTTTTACAATGATTGTCGGGTATGCTGCAACCCCATCCACATGAGGCTGCACATCAATGACCAGAGGCATATGATAGAACTGTACGTCGATGGCGATGACGAACAACTCTACTGAGAGCTACCACATAAGATCGTCCGGAATAACATAATCTGCGTAAGGATCATCTTCGTCCGTAACTTGCGCGGCGTTGTTCTCGGCCTGCCACAAATAGCCACACCAGGCCGGCACCAACAGATTAACCCGCTCGGCAAGTTTATGAGGCACCAGATAGCTGCTTTGCTCAATTCGCACTATCCCCAAGCGGCCACCAAGTAGCTGATTCTGGAGTTTCTCATTGATATACAAAGGGTATATCTTGTTCTCTAAGGTATAGTTGAACTTTATCTCGCCATCTTTCGGCAGCGCCACCGCATTTTGCTTAACTTCGGTGACCAGACCACGAACCAAACCTTTCTCTGTGGCCTCGGCAAAGCGTTGTTCGTTGAGCGCCTTGTCCTTTTCTGCCTGCTGCTTTTTCTGCTGAGCAATTTGCGCTTTCAGCTCGGCTGAGCCGTCATCGATATTGGACTTACGGTTACGTTTCTTCTGGGTTTTGACATCGCGAACTTTTTGCTTGCTGGCGAGACCCGCCTTGAGCAACTGTTCCTGTAATGCGTTTGCCATTTTATAATCTCTCTCTTGCTACTTACTTGATTCTTGCTTTGCTGCCAGTGCTCCGAGCTGACTCATAGCCGCACTAGCACCGCCAAGCGACCAACCGCCGTCAACCGGCAATACGGTTCCAGTAATATAAGAAGCCATTGGCGAGGCGATAAAGAGTGCGGCATTGGCCAAGTCTTCCCCCTCACCATTGCGTTTTAACGGTACACTTTCGGCCACCTGTTGCTGCAATTGCGCCGACGGCGCCAAACGATTGAACCCTTCGGTACCGGCAATCGGCCCGGGAACCAGGGAGTTTATCCGAATACCCTCTGGCCCCCATTCCAAAGCCAGGGTGCGGGTCAACATATCAACGCCCGCCTTGGCGGCGCAAACGTGGATCTGCATCGGCATGGCAATATACGCCTGCGGCGCCGAAATTTGAATAATGCTGGCGCCAGGGCGCTTAAGCATAGGATAGGCTTGCTTCAACACCTGAAAACTGCCCAGCAAATCGATATCCATGACAGATTTAAAACCGTTGGCACTGAGCTTGGCGGCACTGGCGGGGAAATTGCCGGCTGCGCCACTGACAAGCACATCGATATGCGGGAAACTCTGGGCCAAGACGGTAAAGCCTTGCTCGAGTGCCGGTAAATCCCTGACATCGAAGCTCAGGCCCAGATGTTGACCTTGTGGATTGGCTTCATTCAATAACGCCACTGCGGCTGCCACTTTTTCCGGGTTACGGCTGGCAACCGCCACATGGGCACCGGCAACCGCGAACGCCTTGGCGATACAGAGGTTAATGCCGCTGGTACCCCCGACGACCACTACATACTTACCCTGATAATCGAACATTGAGCTTCTCTCCTATCCACTGATCATTCGTTATTCCGGTCCATACTGCGAGTTGCCGGTATGTCACAAGTTTATGCCAGCGATTGATGTATCGCTTGCAGTGTTGCCAAAGGATCGGCCGCTTGAGTAATGGGGCGACCTATAACCAGATAATCTGAGCCCGCCGCCATAGCTTCGGCCGGGGTCATGATGCGTTTCTGATCGCCAGCATCACTGCCCGCCGGACGAATGCCCGGAGTCACCAGTTTAAAATCGGCGCCAAGTTCGGCCTTGAGCATACTGGACTCACGGGCCGAGCAGACCACACCGTCGAGACCGGCTTTTTGCGCCAGGCGCGCCAGCCTGCGAACCTGATCTTCGGCGCTACCTTCAACACCAATAAGCTTGAGCTCATCGTCGCTCATTGAAGTCAACACAGTAACGGCAATCAGCAAGGGGGCATTATCCCCGTAAGGTAATAAGGCCCGGCGGGCGGCTTCCATCATAGCGAGACCGCCACTGGCGTGGACATTCACCATCCACACCCCCATTTCGGCGGCGGCAGCAACCGCCTTGGCCACTGTGTTGGGAATGTCGTGGAACTTCAGATCCAGAAACAGATCAAACCCTCGGTCATGGATCTCTTTCACCAGTTGAGGCCCGAACAGGGTAAACATCTCTTTGCCTACCTTAAGGCGACACATAGACGGATCCAACTTATCAATAAGTTGCAATGCTTTGAATTTATTATCAAAGTCCAAGGCGACCACAATAGGTGTCTCTGTCATTTTTACTCCGTTATCTGAGGGTTATTCGCCGTCCAAACCGCGAACCCGTTTAATACTGCCCCAACTCTTGCAGGATGGGCAGTGCCAATACAAGGTATGTGCCGGGAAACCACACTCCCGGCAGCGGTAACTTGGACGGAATCTAATTTGTTGCTCTACCAGTTTTTCCAGCATCGCCAGGCTATCTCGTGCCTGGCCCTGCTCAGCCTGTTTGATATGCATCTGCATCAAGTGCTGGAATCCCCGCATGGTGGGGTGGCGATAGAGAGCTTGCATCACCATGTCTTCGGCGCCTTTGATGTCGCCGTCTTCAATCATACGTTGTGCCAATGCCACCACAACTGAGGCACCCGCGCCTTTATCTATCGCATGAGCCAACAACTCGCGATAACCGTCGATATCGTTGAGCTCTTGATAGAGCTGTCGGGTACAGGCGAGAGCATCGGCAAAAAGTTCGGCATCGGCGTCAATCAGTTGATTAAGCATCTGCTTGGCCTGAGGTAACTGCCCTGCGTCGAGGTAAGCGTTGGCCAGTGACAACAAGGCGCGGCCACATTGAGGGTCTTGCTTAAGCGCTGCTTGAAAGCCCTTGAGTTTACCCGCTTCTTCGCCGGCTTCTTCGGCCAATTGACAATAGAAATGAGCGATAACAGGTTTAAGCCCTTGTTGGCTTTTTCGGGGCAAGCGCTTGGTGATATCTATCGCCTTTTGCCAATCTTTGGTGATTTGGTAAATAGAGATCAGTTGGGTTTCCGCTTCTTCGCTGTGATCGTCCTGACTGACCAGGTTAAGGAAAATCTCCTCAGCTCTATCGTAGAACCCGGCGGCCATATAGTCCTTACCGAGCTCCATCATCGCCATGTCTCTTTGTTCAGTCGCGAGATTGGGACGGGCTATCAAGTTTTGGTGAATTCTAATGGATCTGTCCACCTCCCCCCGTTTGCGAAACAAGGAACCCAGCGACAGGTGAGTGTCTATGGTTTCATCATCGACATCCAACATGCTGATAAAGAGATCAACAGCCTTGTCCGACTCATTGGAGAGCAGAAAGTTGAGTCCGGTGAAGTAGTCTCGGCTCAGTTTCTTTTGCGCTGAATTCTGTTTCTGCTTCAAACTGCGGCGGCCCATGTACCAACCGTAAGCCGCAGCAATAGGCAGCAACAGAAAGAGAAGTTCGAGCATACTAGGCGTCTTGCCCCTGCTGCTGCGTTAATGTCTGGATCTTTTTACGGGCATTACGCAATGACAATTTCAACTTCATAATGTAGTAGAAAGCAATGACCCAACTGAGGATAAATCCCGCCAGAAATACGACGGCCAACACCACAGGCAAGCGGAACTCTCCCTGAGCCACAAAATAACTGATGGTGACCAGCTGTTCATTGCGAGAGCCAAATACCAGTGCCACTACAAACAACATTGCCACCAGTACGGTTGCGACAAATGACTTCACGTTGCACTCCATAAACGCGTTTCAATGTTCTGATTATCCAGTAAATTGACTGAGCTGACCAGCTTTAGCCAAGCTCCGGGCATAAAAAAGCCCCCTTTCGGAGGCTTTTAATACAACAGCGATTAACGGTTATAAGCGTCAACGCGTTCGCGCAGTTCTTTGCCTGGCTTAAAGTGCGGGACGTACTTGCCATCCAACTCGACTGATGTTCCCGTCTTGGGATTACGACCAGTGCGAGGTGCACGATAGTGAAGTGAAAAGCTGCCAAAGCCACGGATCTCTATGCGGTCACCGCTTTCCAATGTTTTAGCCATTTGCTCCAACATCTCTTTGATGGCGCCTTCTACTTCTTTCGCCGACAGTTGCGACTGCCCACTGGCGAGTTTTTCGATCAGTTCGGATTTAGTCATCCTAGCTACCCCTATTATCAAGCCAAACACAGTCACCTAACAGGGGGCTAGCCCCCTGTACTACAGGCACTTACTTACGAGCTGCTTTAAACGCTTCAGCCATTGCATTAGTCATGATAGCGTCGTCCTGCTTGTTCAGGTTAGCCATCACTTCTTTTTCTTCAGCTTCGTCTTTAGCACGTACAGACAGGCTGATTGCACGGTTCTTGCGATCTACGCCCATGAACTTGGCTTCAACGCTGTCACCTACATTGTAGACGCTTGATGCATCTTCAACACGGTCACGGCTGATGTCAGATACACGGATGTAACCTTCAACAGTGTCAGCCAACTCAACAGTCACACCTTTGGCGTCAACAGCAGTAACAGTACCAACTACGATAGTACCTTTCTTCTTGTCGGCCAGGTAAGCGTTGAATGGATCGTCTTCAGTCTGCTTAACACCCAGGCTGATACGCTCACGCTCTGGATCAACAGACAGAACCACTGCAGTGATTTCGTCGCCTTTCTTGTACTCGCCAACAGCGTCTTCGCCGCTACCGTTCCAAGAGATGTCAGACAGGTGAACCAGACCGTCGATACCGCCGTCCAGACCGATAAAGATACCGAAGTCAGTGATAGACTTGATCTTACCGGTAACTTTGTCGCCCTTGGCATAACGGTTAGCGAAGTCTTCCCATGGGTTGGTCTTGCACTGCTTGAGACCCAGAGAAATACGACGACGCTCTTCATCGATGTCCAGAACCAGAACTTCAACTTCATCACCCAGGTTAACAACCTTGGATGGGTGGATGTTCTTGTTGGTCCAATCCATTTCAGAAACGTGTACCAGACCTTCAACGCCTTCTTCGATTTCAACGAAGCAGCCGTAGTCAGTCAGGTTGGTTACGCGACCAGTCAGACGAGTGTTTTCTGGGTAGCGCTTGCTGATTTCCAGCCATGGGTCTTCACCCAGTTGCTTCAGACCCAGAGATACACGAGTGCGCTCGCGATCGTACTTCAGTACTTTGACGTTGATTTCGTCACCAACATTCACGATCTCGGATGGGTGCTTAACACGCTTCCAAGCCATGTCGGTGATGTGCAGCAGGCCGTCAACACCGCCCAGATCTACGAATGCACCGTAGTCAGTCAGGTTCTTAACGATACCTTTAACTGCTTGACCTTCTTGCAGATTTTCCAGCAGAGCATCACGCTCAGCGCTGCTTTCAGATTCGATAACAGCACGACGAGAAACAACAACGTTGTTGCGCTTCTGGTCCAGCTTGATAACTTTGAATTCCAGTTCTTTGTTTTCCAGGTGAGCAGTATCGCGTACTGGGCGAACGTCAACCAGAGAACCAGGCAGGAACGCACGGATACCGTTCAGCTCAACGGTGAAACCGCCTTTAACCTTGCCGTTGATGACACCGATTACAGTTTCAGCATCTTCGTAAGCTTTTTCCAGAACGATCCAGGCTTCGTGGCGCTTGGCCTTCTCGCGAGACAGTTGAGTCTCACCGAAACCGTCTTCAACGCTATCCAGCGCAACGTCAACTTGGTCGCCAACGGCGATTTCCAGTTCACCTTGAGCGTTTTTGAATTGCTCAGCTGGGATTGGGCTCTCAGATTTCAGACCGGCGTCAACCAGTACCATACCGTTTTCGATGGCAACTACAGTACCACGAACGATAGAACCTGGGCGGAATTCCAGTTGTTGAAGGGATTGTTCAAACAGATCAGCAAAAGATTCAGTCATGTTAATTAACTTTAAGTAATAAACCACGTATCTATCCTGAACGTGGAGTCAGTAAAATAACTCGCCTCTTCCCTGTGGCGAATGCCTACCCCGCCAGTCTCAGAGACTGACGTCAGATAACTTGTCGACTATGTGCCTGAGCGCCAGCTCCAGCACAGTATCAATTCCGAGTCCAGTAGTGTCTATCACCAGGGCATCTTCTGCGGGCACCAAAGGCGCAACGGCGCGATTCATATCCCGGTGATCTCTTTCCTGGATCTCGGTTAAAAGACGCTCGATATTAACATCGAAGCCCTTGTCCTGCAACTGATTATAGCGCCGCTGGGCCCTTTCTTCAGCCGAGGCTGTCAAAAACAATTTAACCGGTGCATGCGGGAAAACAACGGTTCCCATATCCCGGCCATCGGCTATAAGCCCGGGGGCAACTCTGAAAGCGCGCTGCCTTCTGAGTAAGGCTTCTCTCACCCGGGGAAACGCCGCCACTCTTGAGGCTGCGTCAGAACATTCTTGAGTGCGAATGGCATGGCTGACATCTTCGCCTTCCAGCACTACTTTTATGGCTTCATTTCCGGCTCCCGCCAGAAACTGTACATCCAGGTGTGCGGCCAACAGGGTGATGGCTTCTTCGTTATCCAGTTCCACGTCGTGGTGAATAGCGGCAAGTGCCAGCACTCGATATATGGCACCACTGTCGAGCAGTTTCCATCCAAGTTTGTTGGCAAGCAACTGACTTATAGTGCCTTTTCCCGCACCGCTTGGGCCGTCAATTGTGACAACAGGCGCCCGTTCAGACATAAATTCCTCCGCAGTAATTATCATCTTCCATGAGGACACAGTATGAGTTCACCGAAAATGAGCGGCCAATATTATATATCAACTGCATGCTTTCCGTATGCTGAATTCAAGGTCAATTTCGGGCTGCAGTAATCAACAGCCCGAAATTCAGCCGCTTAACCGGCCAAGGCCGCAAAGCGTTGGAAGTAATCCGGGAAGGTTTTTGAGGTGCAATCCGGGTCATTGATGGTGACACCGCATTCGGCAAATGCCAGCAGCGAAAAACACATGGCCATGCGGTGGTCGTTATAGGTATCGATAGCGGCATGCTTGGGCGTAAGTGGTGGATTAACCAGAATATAATCCTCACCTTCTTCCACCTCGGCACCAATTTTACGCAGTTCTGTCGCCATGGCGCTGAGACGATCAGTCTCCTTGATACGCCAGTTGTAGATATTGCTGAGGCGGGTCGGCCCTTTGGCAAATACCGCAGCTGTGGCTATGGTCATTGCCGCGTCGGGAATATGGTTCATGTCCATATCTATCCCCTTGAGCTGGCTGCCCCTGGCAATAATAAAGTCATCTCCCCATTCAATCTCAGCGCCCATGGCCGCCAGCGCATCGGCAAACTTGACATCGCCCTGAATGCTGAGACAGCCAACTCCGGTGACTTTCACCTCGCCGCCGGCAATGGCGCCAGCGGCCAAGAAATAAGACGCCGATGAGGCATCGCCTTCCACCAATACCTTGCCTGGTGACAGATAGCTTTGACCGGATGGGATCTCAAAACGCTGATAGTCGTGGTTGATAACCTTGACACCAAATTGCGCCATCAAGGCTAAAGTAATATCGATATAGGGCTTGGAAACCAGTTCACCCTTGACCTTGATATTGACAGCGGCACCTGCCAGCGGCGCAACCATCAGGAGCGCGGTAAGAAACTGGCTGGAGAGATTACCGGCAATTTCCACATCCCCGCCACTGAGGCCTGTTGCCTTGATTTTTAATGGCGGGAAGCCGGGATTCTTCAGATATTGAATATCCGCGCCCAAGGCCTTGAGACTGTCGACCAAATCTCCTATCGGCCTCTCCTCCATTCTGGGTTCACCCATGAGAACAAACTCACCATTCCCCAGGGTCAGCGCGGCGCACAAGGGCCGCATCGCGGTGCCGGCATTACCGAGAAACAGCTCTTGCAGCTTGTTGCTGTTGATTGCGCCGCCAAGGCCCTGCAGGCTGCAGCGGCTCTTGTCTTCGGAAAGCTCAAATTGCACACCGAGCTGTTTCAGCGCTGCCAACATGTGGCGAATATCATCTGAGTCGAGCAGATTGGTCAGTTCTGTGGTGCCCTTGGCCAGGGTAGCCAATAGCAACGCCCGGTTGGAAATACTCTTGGAGCCGGGGATGTTGACCTCCCCATGCATTCTACTTATGGGATCCAGTCGCAATTGCTTCATCTTTTTCGGATTCTTGCATCTGTGTTTGACGGAGCTGCAGCGTCATGCCACATACCGCCAAAGCGGGTTAAAAGACCTTGTCACCGATTATGGGATAAAACCGGCAAATCAAGACAAAAGATTAGATACAGCGAGTGCTGATAGGCCTGAATTAAGTGTTCGTGGCATTAAAGTTACCTGAGCGCCACAGGGATTCAACCGTTTTTTGCTGAAAAAAGCCGATTTCAGCGGAAAATTATTCAAGCAGCGCTAAATAAGCTCTTTGCTGTCCGATTGACTTTCGAAGACGTGACTCACAGATGCGACTCTGCTTTCCTGCAACTGAGCTTTACACCCTGGAAGCCCAGCTTGCCAGTTACATCGCTCAGGCTATTGTGTCCAGTAGCCTCACCAACCGTTAACAAATAACCTAAATGTCGTTATGCTAATCCTCTTCAACCAGTATTCAATCCAGGGAACCCTATGTTCAGCACACTCAAGGCGATGCCAGCCGATCCCATTCTTGGGCTGCTCAGCCAATATCGCGACGACCCTCGCCATGAAAAAATTGATTTGGGCGTCGGTGTTTATAAAGACGTCTTGGGAAATACCCCCATCCTCGACTGCGTTAAAACTGCCGAGCAGCGCCGCACCGCCACAGAAACCACCAAGGTGTATATCGGCCCTGCCGGTAGCAGTGATTTCAATCGGCTCATTGCCGAGCTGGCATTCGGTGAGCAGCACCCTACCCTGAACGCCGGACGCATTCGCAGCGTATCCACTCCCGGCGGCACCGGCGCGCTGCGGGTCGCCGCCGACTTTATTAAACGTTGTCGCCCAGGCGCAACCGTTTGGGTCAGCGATCCTACCTGGGCCAATCACAGCGGACTTTTTGAAGCGGCCGGTCTCAAGGTTGAGCGTTACCCTTACTATGACTACGCCACCAAGGCGCTGAAGTTTGATGAAATGCTCGCCAAACTCAACACCCTTGGGGAAAACGATGTTGTGCTGCTGCATGCCTGTTGTCACAACCCATCGGGCCAGGATCTCAGCAAAGAGCAATGGGACCAAGTGGTACAAGTCGCCGTCAAACGCGGTTTTACCCCGCTAATCGATATGGCTTACCAGGGCTTTGGTGACGGTGTCGAGGAAGATGCCTACGGCGTTCGCAAGATGGCGGCCGCCGTGGAAGACATGTTGCTCTGCTCCTCCTGCTCAAAGAACTTTGGCCTTTATCGCGAACGTATCGGCGCCTGCAGCATCATAGCCAACAGCAGTGCTGCCGCCGATGTAGCCTTGTCGGTACTGCTTTACGTGGTACGTTGCCTCTACTCCATGCCGCCGGCACATGGCGCGGCGTTGGTGGAAACCATTCTCGGCGACAATCAGCTCAAACAGCAGTGGCTGGATGAACTCAAGGTGATGCGTGACAGGATAAACGGTAACCGTGCCATCCTGGTTGAGCGTTTAAAGGCGATAGGCGTCGAGCGGGACTTCAGCTTTATCGCCCGCCAAAAAGGGATGTTCTCCTTCCTTGGGGTATCGCCCGAGCAGGTTGAACAACTTAAGCAGGAGTTCGGTATCTATATGGTGGATTCAAGCCGGATCAGTATCGCCGGGATAAGCGATAGCAATGTCGATTACCTTGCCAAGTCTATCGCCAAGGTGTTGCAAGGTTAAAATTGGATAGTGAGATGAAAAAAGCGAATGCCTCGGCATTCGCTTTTTTATGGAACTTGTTGCAATAACGCGCTTTTCGCCGGGGTTCAGCTGCTGTGCTTGGCCGCAAACGCCTGCATAAAGGCAACCAGGGCCTCAACGCCGGCCAAAGGCATGGCGTTATAGATACTGGCGCGCATCCCGCCGACAATTCTGTGCCCCTTAAGAGCCACCAAACCTGCGGCCTCCGCCTCTTTCAGGAACTCACCATTGAGCGACTCATCGGCCAATTGGAAAGTTACATTCATCCGCGAGCGGTTTTGCGCCGCCACACCATTGCGGTAAAAGTCCAGTTCATCGATACAGGCGTAAAGCAGTTCGGCCTTGGCCTTGTTGAGCTCTGCCATCGCCTCGATACCGCCCATTCGGTGCAGCCACTCAAACACTTCGGCCGCCAGATACCAGGCAAAAGTAGGGGGAGTGTTAAACATGGAATCGTTTTCGGCCGCCAAGCGATAATCCATGATGGACGACTGTGGCATGGCCGGCAAAGCCAGCATCTCTTTACGCACTATCACTATGGCCAAACCTGAAGGACCAATATTTTTCTGCGCCCCGGCATAAATGAGCCCGTAACGACTGACATCGATTTCACGGGACATGATGGTGGATGACATATCCGCGACTATTGGCCAGGGAGACTCCAACTCTTCAAAAATTTCGATACCATCTACCGTTTCGTTGGGGCAATAGTGCACATAACGATACTTACCACTATCACCTTCCAGCTTAGGCAAGGTTACTTTATTGAGTCCATTGACCTTTTCAACAATGCTCTGGCTATCAATTCTGTCATCTCCGGCCAACTTTCTGGCCTCTGCCGTGGCCGATCTTGACCACTGACCGCTCTCCAAATACAGGGCTCTGCCGTTATTGCCCAAAAAATTATTCACGACAGCCGAGAACTGACCGCGACCACCGCCATGCATAAACAGGACATGATAATCTTCGGGAATATTCATCAACGAGCGTAATCTGGATTCGGCAGCTTTGGTGAGATCGATAAAGGCCTGACTGCGGTGACTGATCTCCATGACGGAGACACCGTGCCCCTGCCAGTCCAGTAATTCCTGCTGGGCTTTTTGCATTACCGCGGCCGGCAACATGGCTGGTCCGGCACAGAAATTATAAATCGTGCTCACTTCATTGTTCTCCTTGAAAAAAAGAGCGTCCAGATGGACGCTCAGATATGCTTGATGCTGTTATTCCTGCTCGGCTTCAGGTGCTTCGGGCGCTTGGCCTTCAGTATCCTCGGCTGCAGCTTCGGCCACTATGGGTTCGCCGTTTTCATCGAATTCCACTTCGTCTTCATCAGACTGGATTTCATCGATACGTTGTAAACCCACCACGGCCTCGTCACCGGCAGTGCGGATAATGGTCACGCCCTGGGTATTACGGCCTATGATGGAAACACCGGCCGCTGGGGTTCTCACCAGTGTGCCCTTGTCGCTGATCAGCATGATCTCATCATTGTCGCCGACCTGAACCGCACCGACTACGGCGCCGTTACGTTCGCTGACCTTGATGGAAACCACGCCCTTGGTAGCACGGCTCTTGGTTGGGTATTCACTCAACTCGGTACGCTTACCAAAACCGTTCTCTGTCACTGTCAGAATGGCGCCATCTTCTTTTGGCACTATCAGTGAAACCACTTCCTGACCGTCTTCGAGTTTGATACCGCGAACACCGGTAGCGGTACGGCCCATGGCGCGCACCTGATCTTCGCTAAAGCGAACAACCTTACCTTCGTTGGAGAACAGCATGATTTCATTGCTGCCGTCGGTCAGGTCAACGCCAATCAACTGATCACCGTCTTTCAGGTTAACGGCGATAATGCCGTTGGCTCTGGGGCGACTGTATTCGATAAGCGATGTCTTCTTCACGGTACCGTGGGAAGTGGCCATGATGACATACTTGTCGGCTTCGTATTCACGAACCGGCAGAATCGCTGTAATGTGCTCCCCTTCGGACAATGGCAGCAGGTTAACGATAGGCTTACCGCGCGACTGACGACTGGCCAGCGGCAACTGATAGACCTTGAGCCAGTAGAGTTTGCCAAAGTCAGAGAAACACAAAATAGTGTCGTGGGTATTGGCAACCAATAGCTTCTCAACGAAGTCTTCGTCTTTGACCTTGGTGGCGGCCTTGCCCTTACCACCGCGGCGCTGCGCCTGGTAATCGCTCAGTGGCTGATACTTGGCATAACCCAAGTGCGACAGGGTCACTACCACATCTTCTTCGCAAATAAGGTCTTCGAGGCTGATATCCACGGCAGAAGCGTTGATCTCGGTGCGGCGTTCGTCGCCATACTGCTCGAGCACTTCTTCCAGCTCTTCTTTGATCACTTCCATCAGACGCTCCGGGCTTCTGAGGATATGCAGCAATCCGGCGATCAGCTCCAGCAGCTCTTCATATTCCTGGAGGATCTTCTCGTGCTCAAGACCGGTCAGACGGTGCAGACGCAGCTCGAGGATAGCCTGGGCTTGCTGCTCTGTCAGATAGTAGAGACCATCGCGAATACCAAACTCCGGCTCCAGCCATTCAGGACGGGCTGCGTCATCACCGGCTTTTTCCAACATGCCCTGCACGTTGCCGAGCTGCCAACCGGTTTCCACCAGTTTTACCTTGGCTTCGGCCGGTGTTGGCGAGGCCTTGATCAGCGCAATCACAGGGTCGATGTTGGCCAGGGCGATAGCCAGGGCTTCCAGGATATGAGCGCGTTCGCGGGCCTTACGCAGTTCAAACACGGTTCTGCGAGTCACCACTTCACGGCGGTGCAGAATAAAGGCTTCCAGCATCTCCTTAAGGTTAAACAACTTGGGCTGACCATTTGTCAGGGCCACCATGTTGATACCAAAAGAAGTTTGCATCTGGGTCTGGGCATAGAGGTTGTTAAGCACCACCTCGGCCACTTCGCCGCGCTTGACCTCAACGACAATACGCATACCGTCTTTATCAGACTCGTCGCGCAGGCCGCTGATGCCTTCAATTTTCTTGTCTTTCACCAGCTCGGCAATCTTTTCAATCAGACGAGCCTTGTTCACCTGGTATGGGATCTCGGTAACAATGATCCGCTCGCGGCCATTGTCTTCGGTTTCCACCTCGGCACGGGCGCGCATAATCGCCTTGCCGCGACCGGTACGGTACGCTTCCTCTATGCCTTTCTTGCCATTGATAATGGCGGCTGTCGGGAAGTCCGGGCCCGGGATATAATCCATCAGCTGTTCGATAGACAGCTCAGGTTCTTCGATAAGTGCCAAACAGCCTTTAACCACTTCGGTCAGGTTGTGCGGCGGAATATTGGTGGCCATACCCACGGCGATACCGGAGGAACCGTTGACCAGCAGGTTGGGGATCCGGGTCGGCAACACGGCCGGGATCATTTCGGTACCGTCGTAGTTGGGGACATAATCGACGGTTTCTTTCTCAAGATCTGCCAGCAGTTGATGCGCCAGCTTTTCCATACGAATTTCGGTATAACGCATGGCCGCCGCGGCATCGCCATCGATGGAGCCGAAGTTACCTTGGCCATCCACCAGGGTGTAACGCAGCGAGAAAGGCTGCGCCATCCGCACTATGGTGTCGTACACGGCGCTGTCACCATGAGGGTGATACTTACCTATCACGTCACCGACAACACGTGCCGACTTCTTATAGGGTTTATTCCAATCGTTTTTCAGCTCGTTCATCGCAAAGAGTACGCGGCGATGTACCGGCTTGAGGCCATCGCGTACGTCTGGCAATGCCCGCCCGACGATAACGCTCATGGCGTAATCCAGATAGGAGTTCTTTAGTTCGTCTTCAATATTTATTGGCGAAATTGATAAAGCCAGATCAGTCATAAACTGCTCGATCCCCTTAAATTAGCTGACAACTTGTAATCCGTGTCATTGTCGAGCCCAACAAACGTGATTTGGCATTCTAACACAGTTATTTAATGTCGGAAGTCCTTAAAGCCGCCTTTGCAGCCAAAAACGCCAAGGGCATGATACAAGTCGCGAGCGGGGCTGATATCACTGTCATAGACATGAGTTCCGTTGCTGTTTTTATCATCAAAAACCGAATCTTGCCGATATTTTGTGCAGCTTTTAGCCTTTAGTGCCATCGATCACATTGAGGCGCCAATTTATGCTGCCCTTCCCTATGGCTTATATGGTTATAATGGGCGCATCTTTATTATTGCTGTTTCAGGTCTGAATATGTCTTCTCAACCCAATGTCGACCCTCAGGAAATTGCCAAGTTTGAAAGTATGGCCGCCAGTTGGTGGGATCCTGCCGGTGAATTCAAGCCACTGCATGAACTCAACCCCCTGCGCCTTAATTATATAGACGCTCAATCCGGCGGTATCTTTGACAAGCTGGTACTGGATGTCGGCTGCGGCGGTGGCATTCTGTCCGAGAGCATGGCTCGCATCGGCGCCAAGGTCACCGGGCTGGATATGGGCTTTGAGCCGTTGGAAGTCGCCAGGCTGCATGCACTGGAAGCCGGCGTCAGCATAGACTACTTACAGGAAACCGCCGAAGTGCATGCCCAGAATCATCAGGGACATTACGACACAGTTACCTGTATGGAGATGCTCGAGCATGTACCGGATCCGCAATCTGTGGTCCAGGCTTGTTGCGATATGGTCAAGCCCGGAGGTTGGGTGTTCTTCTCCACCATTAACCGCAACATCATGTCTTGGGTGCAAACCATACTCGGTGCCGAGTATGTGCTGAAAATGCTACCGGCCGGTACCCACGACCACAGCAAATTTATCCGCCCGTCCGAGTTGATCGCCATGGCGGAACACACCGAACTATTGTGCCGTGACGCGCTTGGCATCAAATACAATCCCTTGAGTGGCGTATTCAGTTATACCAAGAGCGTTGAAGTCAACTATATGATTGCCTGTCAGCGCCAGGACTGATGCCATGACGCCTAAGCTGCCGTTTCAAGGGATTCTGTTCGACTTGGATGGAACTTTGGTGGATACCGCCGAGGACCTGACCGAAGCGCTGGCTTTGGCACTGGCATCCCGTGGCGTTTCGATAGAGGATAAGCGCAAACTTCTTCGCACTCTGGCCTCTCACGGCTCGCTCGCCATGGTGCAAGCCGCCGTGCCCCAAGCCTCAGCAGAGGAGCAGGAGCATCTCCGGCAAGCGATGCTCAGGGAATATGACGCGGTCAACGGCCAAAAAGCCTGTTTGTTTGAAGGCATAGAAGCCTTGCTGGACAGTGCCCTATCAAGAGCCATGCCGCTGGGGATTGTCACCAATAAACCGGCGCGTTTTACCCGCCCCTTGTTAGAGCGCATGGGGCTGCTTAAGCGCTTTAATGCGGTGATCAGTGCCGATACCACCCGCTATCGCAAGCCCCACCCGGCTCCTATGTTACTGGGGGCTCAGCAGCTTAACTGCGCTCCTGAACGTATTCTCTATCTTGGCGATGCCGAGCGCGACATAGCCGCGGCGCAGGCGGTCAATATGCCCTCTGCCATCGCTATGTGGGGATATCTGGCGGCTGACGATAAACCGGCAGACTGGGGCGCAGATTGGCAGTTGAACCATCCACAGGCAGTGATGTCGCTGCCATTGTGGCAACAATGATAAGAAAAACGCTAAATCGGCACTGTTTTCCCGGGAAGACAAGGCCTTAATCAAAGTCGCAGTCCGGATGCTGCTTTAACCGACCGGATCTGCGCAGGATCGCGGATCGATGCTTATTTTAGCAGTCGATCACCTTGAGTGAGATCGCTTGATTTTTGACCATGACGACTGTGCGCCAGCAATGATGCAGCTTTGCGGAATCGGTCAATCAATATCCTCAAGATATCCACAAGATATACCCAAAACTCAGGCTTGCAAAAAGTGCCACACCTCACTATCTTGTTATCCAAGATATAGAAAAACACCATATCTTGTGTATCAGTCGCAATCAAACATACTAGTCTTGCACTGAAAACTCCCGGTTAACAGAGCCCACTCGGGCCGCCGTCGTTAACTGTTCGGTTGATTGTTTTACAAGGGAAGGTTTAATGACGCCGACGCGTCATTGTCACAGATATTACAACCAAGGCCTATCTTCAATGAATAGCACTATGACAGTTACCAAACGCAGTGGCGCACGCGAGACGATAGATCTCGATAAGATCCACCGTGTTATCACCTGGGCAGCCAAAGGATTAAACAACGTCTCGGTCTCCGAGGTGGAGTTACGTTCTCACCTGCAGTTTTACGATGGTATTCCCACCGAAGCCATCCATGAAACCATTATCAAGGCCGCAGCCGATCTGATCTCTCCAGACTCTCCGGACTATCAGTTCCTGGCCGCCCGCCTTGCTGTTTTTCATTTGCGTAAGAAGGCCTTTGGTCAGTTTGAGCCGCCAAAACTGTACGATCACATCAGCAAGTTGGTTGCCATGGGCAAGTACGACAAGCACCTGTTGGAAGACTACAGCCGTGAAGAGCTGGACGTACTCGACAGCTATATCGACCACTGGCGCGACATGAACTTCTCCTATGCCGCCGTTAAACAGCTGGAAGGCAAGTATCTGGTACAAAACCGTGTGACTCATGAAGTCTACGAAAGTGCCCAGTTCCTCTACATTCTGGTAGCCGCTTGCCTGTTTGCCCGTTATCCGAAAGAAACCCGGCTGCAGTATGTCAAAGACTTCTATGATGCGGTATCTACCTTCAAGATCTCTTTGCCGACGCCTATCATGTCCGGTGTGCGTACGCCGACCCGTCAGTTCAGCTCTTGCGTGCTGATCGAGTGTGACGACAGCCTGGATTCTATCAATGCCACGGCCTCTTCCATCGTCAAGTATGTCAGCCAGAGAGCCGGTATCGGTGTGAATGCCGGCCGCATTCGCGCCCTGGGTAGCCCTATTCGTGGTGGTGAAGCCTTCCACACAGGTTGTTTACCTTTCTACAAGTATTTCCAGACTGCGGTGAAATCCTGCTCCCAGGGCGGCGTTCGCGGCGGTGCTGCAACTCTGTTCTACCCTATCTGGCACCTGGAAGTTGAATCACTGCTGGTACTGAAAAATAACCGTGGTGTTGAAGACAACCGTATCCGTCACCTGGACTACGGTGTGCAGATCAACAAACTGATGTATCAGCGGATGATCAAGGGACAAAATATTACTCTGTTCAGCCCATCAGATGTTCCCGGCTTGTATGACGCCTTCTTTGCCGATCAAGACGAGTTTGAGCGTTTGTATGTGAAATACGAGCAAGACCCGAGCATTCGCAAGAAGACCCTAAAAGCGGTCGAGCTCTTCTCGCTGATGATGCAAGAGCGTGCCTCCACCGGCCGTATCTATGTACAGAACGTGGATCACTGTAACACCCACAGTCCGTTCAACGCCGAAGTGGCCCCTGTGCGTCAATCCAACCTGTGTCTTGAGATAGCCCTGCCAACCAAGCCACTGAACAATATTGACGACCCAAATGGTGAAATCGCCCTTTGTACTCTGTCAGCGCTGAACCTGGGTGCGATAAAAGACTTGGGCGAACTGGAAGGCCTTGCCGATTTGGCCGTGCGCGCCCTGGATAACCTGCTGGATTATCAGGACTACCCAATTCCTGCAGCCAAGACGGCATCAATGAACCGCCGCACTCTGGGTATCGGGGTCATCAACTTCGCCAACTATCTGGCCAAGAACGGGGTGAAATACTCTGACGGCAGCGCCAACGGCCTGACCCACAGAACATTTGAAGCCATACAGTACTACCTGCTCAAGGCCTCGATGAATCTGGCCAAAGAGCTCGGTGCCTGCCCGCTGTTCCATGAGACCACTTATTCTCAGGGGATCATGCCGGTAGATACCTACAAGCGGGATCTGGACAAGATTTGTGATGAGCCGCTGCACCTGGATTGGGATGCTCTGCGTCACGATATCAAGCAGCATGGCCTGCGTAACTCGACTCTGTCGGCACTGATGCCATCCGAGACCTCTTCGCAGATCTCCAACGCCACTAATGGTATTGAGCCTCCACGCGGCCTTATCAGCGTCAAGGCCAGTAAAGATGGCCAGCTCAAGCAAGTGGTGCCCGATTTTGATGAGCTCAAGGACAAGTACGAGCTGCTGTGGCAGATGCCCGGCAACGACGGTTACCTGCAGTTAGTGGGTATTATGCAGAAGTTCGTCGATCAGGCGATTTCGGCCAATACCAACTATGACCCATCCAAGTTTGAAAGTAACAAGGTTCCGATGAAGCTGCTGCTCAAGGATCTGTTGACCGCCTACAAACTCGGGGTCAAGACCCTTTACTACCATAACACCCGGGACGGTGCTTCCGACAAATTCGATGACATTACCAGCATCGAGAAGGAAGACGACGGTTGTGCCGGCGGCGCCTGCAAGATTTAAGCAGGATTAAGTAACAAGTTCGGGGCCCAGGTGGCCCCGTTGTTTGGAAAGAGTAGATCATGGCTTATTCAATTTTTTGTCAAACCCCCAACGATGCCACCCGCGAACCTATGTTTCTCGGTCAAGCGGTTAACGTGGCCCGTTACGATCAACAGAAGTACGAAGTATTCGAGAAACTGATCGAAAAGCAGTTGTCTTTCTTCTGGCGCCCGGAAGAAGTGGATGTCAGCCGCGACAAAATCGATTTCGGCGCCCTGCCGGATCATGAAAAGCATATCTTCCTCTCCAACCTCAAGTACCAAACCCTGTTGGACTCGATTCAGGGCCGTAGCCCCAATGTGGCTTTCCTGCCACTGGTGTCCCTGCCCGAGCTGGAAACCTGGATTGAAACCTGGTCTTTCTCCGAGACCATTCACAGCCGCTCCTACACTCATATCATTCGCAATATTGTCAACGACCCATCCGTGGTGTTCGATGACATAGTGGTCAATGAGGAGATCCTCAAGCGCGCCGGCGATATTGCCGAGTATTACGACCGCCTTATCGAGCTGACTCAGCTGTATCACCTGCATGGTGAAGGCAAGTTCGACGTCAACGGTCGCACGCTTGAAGTCACTACCCGCACCATCAAAAAAGCCCTCTATCTGTGCATGATGTCGGTCAATGCGCTTGAAGCAATACGTTTTTACGTCAGCTTCGCCTGCTCCTTTGCCTTTGCCGAGCGCAAATTGATGGAAGGCAACGCCAAGATCATTCGCCTTATCGCCCGCGATGAAGCTTTGCACCTGAACTCGACCCAACACATTATCAACCTGATGCAGGGTGGTAAAGATGATCCTGAGATGGGTGAAATCGCCAAAGAGTGCCAGCAGGAAGCTTACGATCTGTTCCTGCGCGCCGCCGAGCAGGAAAAGGCCTGGGCCAAGTACCTGTTCAAGGATGGCTCCATGATAGGCCTGAACGAAACCATTCTCTGCCAGTATGTGGAGTTCATCACCAATCAGAGAATGAAGGCGGTTAACCTGGGTGCACCATACAGTGAGCAGAGCGATCCCCTGCCCTGGATGAAAAACTGGCTGGAGAGCGATGCCGTGCAAGTTGCGCCTCAGGAAGTGGAAGTGTCATCCTATCTGGTCGGCCAGATAGATTCGGCTGTCGATGACGATGAGTTCTCCGACTTTGACCTTTAACAAAGCCCCTATCGTGCTGCTGCGCGGAGAGCCCCTGCTGCTGTATACCACAGAGCACAGGACTCTCCTGACAGCGCTCGAAGCCCGTAAGGTGAGTATTTTTTCCGAGTGCCGCAGCGGGTTTTGCGGCGCCTGCAAGACCCGGGTGCGCAGTGGCGCGGTCACTTACCTGACCACGCCATTGGCCGAGTTAAAGGCTGATGAATGCCTGCCCTGCTGCTGTGTACCCACGGAAGATCTGGACTTGGATCTCTCCAGCGAAGGCGCCGACATGCCGCTGCTGCGGGTTAAACACTTGGCCTGAAACAAGCGCAAAAAACACCGTCAATGGCAGATATCCTACAGTCAAACAAGCGTTTTTTCGTTGTAAATCCTGCCTGACTCCGGTACTCTGCCGGACTTATGAAATCAGACTCAAGTTATTCATTCAAAAGTCTTTATTGCGCTTTTGATCGCTACCCTCTGCCCAAAGGCGCTTCGACCCATATACGTTATATGGCGTCAACCCTGTTTGCCTTCCAGTCCCCTGGTATGCTCTATCTGCAAGGTGATCCCCAGATGCCTTCCTGGCAGCAGGAAACCCTGTCACTCGGCAGCAATCCCAGCGAGGTAAGCAGTGAGGTCAGTATCGTCAGGCACCAGCTAAACCCAAGCTCGGGCAATAACGTGCTTGCCAAGGCGCTGGACTATGCCAATCAGCTTGGGGCACTGCTCAGGCAAAATCGCGATACCTTGACATTGGCGCAGTTTCGCGACCCCTGGGCGGGGGTGCCTTTACTGGATCATCGCAAGGACAATCCAGCGCTCAAGCTCGTCTATGAGGTCAATGCCCTGCCCAGCATAGAGCTGCCTATTCACTTGTCGCTGCCGCGAAAAACCCTGGCCAAAATCAGCGCCTGGGAGCAGCGTTGCCTGGATGGTGCCGATCTGATTGTGACCCCATCAAAACTCACGGCTGCCGGCCTTGAAAAACGCACTACCACTCCAGTAGTCTATCTTCCAAACGGCGCCGAGTTGCCGCCTGCCGAGCCATTGAGGCAAGCAGAGGATGCGAGTCTGCCCAGGCTCATCTATTTTGGTGCTGCCCAGCGCTGGCAGGGGCTTAGGGATCTGCTCAAAGCTTTTGCCTTGGTGCGTCAGCAGTTAGAGGTCCGGCTGGATCTCTGCCTGTCACTCGAAAATCGCCAGGCCCGGCAGGTAAAGGCCTGGCTCAAGTCCATGGAACTGGAAGATTGTGTTTCGCTGCATTTCGGGCTGGACCAAGCCAGTCTCAGGCAAAAAATTCAGGCCGCGAGCGCATCTTTGGCGCCGCTCACGCCCTGCAGGCGCAACATGCTTCAGGGATGTTGCCCTTTGAAAGTGCTCGAATCCATGGCTTGCGGCACCGCAGTTATCGCCTCGGATCTACCGGTCATTCGTGAACTAGTAACCCATGAAGAGCATGGGCTCTTGGTTCCCCCCTCCAGGCCCTCCGAGCTCGCCAGAGCCTGTATTGAGCTGCTCAGCCAACCGGCCAAGGCCAAAGACTTGGGACTCAAGGGCCAACAAAGGGTGGCAGAGCAGTTCCAATGGCAACAGATCTGCGCTCAGCTCAGCGACTTGTATCACCAGCTGAGCCAAGGCCCAATGCAAGCTAGCGCTTAATAGCTACTCGTTTAATAGCACCTGTTTAATGTCAAGGAAACGATATGGAAACAGCCGTAAACCCTTTTAACGCCCCGCTTCACTACTGGCGAATGCGCAAAGTGTTCAAGCAGTTAACCCCGGCGGAGCAGGAATTTATCCGCACCAAGAAGTTGGATGCAACCCATTCGACCCAGCACTGGTTACTGTTTCTCAAGCGCCTGACCCGATTGGATCGTATGGGCAGCCCATTGAGACGCCAGTTTCGCCGCAGCCGCAATTGGTTAATAGGTTTCACTATTGTCAGCATATTCCTGCCCGTACCTCACCTGGTGGTGTATGCCTTGGTGGGTTTGACCCTGGCCTCGATATTACTGCTTCACAGCTGCAACCGTATGGACGTCAACGACAATGTGCGCACCGGTCTTATCAAGTTAATGCAGGTATTGGCTATGGAGACTAACAGCGTACAGCTGAAACTGGATCTCGACTCCATACATAAACGTAAGCCGGCCCGAACCGAAAAGCCCGAGAAGAGCACCCAACTGGCCTACTTTGAAGTGCCACTGTTGCAATTCAGGGCCAAACTCAAAGACGGCAATGAGCTGCAACTGCGGGTGGATGATGTTATCTGTCGTCGTAAACGCACCCGTCGCAACACCCGAGGCAAGGTCAAAACCAAGATCAAGTACAAGGGACGGCGCAGCATTCGCAGCTGCCTGACGCTGAATGCTGAATTTTATCATCTACGCCAGGGTAAACTGGCACCAACTAGCAAGGCACAGACTCAAAACGGCATCACCAAGGTGAAATCCAACTCCACCTTTAAATTTATCGGTGAGTCACGTTTGATGGATGCCGAGAATATTCTCAGAACCATCGCCAAGTCCTATCAACAGACCAGTATTCGAGCCAGGGGATAATATGAGTCAGTGTCAGCTAAAAATCGGTTTTTTCACCCTCAGCCCTTGCGGCCAACCTGCCGTTGGCAGTTGCAGTGAGTGCCAAGCCAGTGTCTGCGAACATCATCTGGATCCCAAAACCTGTCTGTGTTTTCAGTGCGCCGCCAAACCCTTGAAGGTTGGCAAGGAAGTCTATGAAGATCCGCGCTCAGGCACCAAATATGAGCAATTGAGCCTACAAGGCGTTAAACCTGAGGATCCGCTTGCCGGTTTCGCCCTCAAGCAACTGTATCTCGGCAGTGCCTGGTATCAACTGCACACCAAACACGGCAGTTACAACAAGGAGTTTGATGCCGAAGACTTGGCCGCTTTTGAGCTCCCTGTCGACGAAGATGATGAGCAGTTGCCGGATTACGAATATCGGGATATCTATGACAGCTAACCCCAGGCTACTCTGGCTGACTCAACACTACCCGCCGGCCAAAGGCGGCATGGCACTATCCTGCGATAGACTGGTGTGCCATTTGCGGCGACTCGGGGTACATATCACCCTTTATCATTTACGCTCCGGCGGCCTGGAAAAGGAGACCGGCTATTTTGCCGAGCAGGGTTGCGATCACAGCTTCCCCATGGGTACAAACCCGGCGCACTCGCTCAATCTTCTATGGCACAAGCTGGAGGGTGAATATGATGCTGTCGTTGCCTATGGCTATCCCTTCTCCATGCATGCCGGGCGCATCTTTGCCGCCTGGCTTGGGCTACCGCTCATCACATTGCTGCGCGGCAACGACTTTGACTTGAGTATTCTCGATCATCGTCGCTATCAAGTGCTGCAGGATACGCTGCAAGCCAGCGCGCTGGTATTGACCGTCAGCGCCGACAAGGCAAAACGGGTCAAAGCCCTGTGGCCGCAAGTCAGAGTTCACAACATGAGTAATGGCCTGGATAGCGAACGTTGGCAGCCATTGCCGCTGGATAAAGAGCAAGCCAAAGCCTGGCGTTCCAATAATCTGAAAAATCCCAGTCAGCCTGTGATTGGCCTTTTCGGTCATTTGAAAGAGAAAAAAGGTTTGGCCTTTTTTATCGAGACCTTCAAACGCAGCCCCTTGGTAAACAACTGCCATCTGTTGTTGATTGGCGAGCTGGATGAAAGCGCCGCCGAGCTGTTGCAGACCCTGCCCGAGGGCAGTTACACCCTGGAGCCGTTTCTTGACAGGTATCAGCTGATAAGCCGTTATCTGGTATGCGACCTTATCGCCATTCCCTCTTTCTATGAGGGAACCCCCAATGTGCTGCTGGAGGCGGCGGCGCTCAACATCCCTGTGCTCGGCGCCTGCTGCGGCGGTATGGCCGATCTTATCTTCGACAGTCTGCATGAGCGCGAAAAGCATGTCTTAGAAAGCCGTTTGACTGACAGTGACGCGGCCCATAATCTCCGCGGTCAAACGGACTCAGGTTATCTGTTTCATCCAACTTCTGCGGAGTCGCTTTTGGATGCGTTGGTGCATTGGCAAACCGATACGGCTTCGATTCGCGCTGCCAAGAGCCAGGCCTTGTACCAAACGGTACTGAGTCAATGCGGCGCCGAGGCTGAAGCCGAGCGTTATTTGGCTGCCATCAAGACACTGGTCGCTCAAACGGCGAGTCACTGATGCTTATCTATTACGCCCCCGGCGGCGGGCTCGGGCACTTGAGCCGGGCACTGAAAGTGCTCGGCTTTATCAAGGCGCAGCAAGCGTTGGTGATCACAAGTCCGCTGCCATTAGCGGTCGATGCGCTGCTACCAAAGGGCATTCAACACATCAGTCTGCCGCCCAGGCTTCAGAGCCGAGCCGAACTCAGCGCTTGGCTCACGCAGTTACTGGCATCGCTCAATAAGCAACAAGAGTGTCGGCTCATGCTGATAGATGCCTTCCCCGGGGGCATTTGGGGCGAACTTGGGGATATTCTCTTGCCTGGCAAACTTGTCTATATCGCCAGATTGCTCAATTGGAATGTCTATCGCCAGCGCGTTGCCCATATTCCCCGTTTTCAGCAAATCTGGTTTTGTGAATGGCCAACCCCGGAGCAGGAACAGGCGCTCTCCAATCAAACGGGCCAACGCTTCTGGCTGCCATTACTCGGCGAAGACAAGTCCAAAGGCGCAACCCCAAATGGTTTTGAAAAGCCTAAACAGACTCTGGTGATCCACTCGGGAAGCCTTGCCGAACAGGCTTTGCTGCTTGAACACGCCACAAAGGCGGGGGAAGAGATAGATATTATTGCGCCGCCGCACCCAAGCGCCGACGCAGGCTTTAATAGCAACCCCCTTGATAGCAAATCCCTTGATAAGAGTGCTCTGAGCGACTTCAACAACTGCACCAACAAAGAGCACGAACCCGGATTAACCCGGCTGCAGCTGTACCCGGCCTCAGATATTGGCTGGCAGTATCAAAAGGTTATCTGTGGCGGCGGCTTCAACCTGGTGAGCGAATATATCCTGCATCCCGGCGCCCTCTTCGTGCCCCTGACCCGAGCGCTGGATTTGCAGCATCTGCGTATCGAACGCGGCTTGGGCGGTTTTTTACCGCCGCCCGGGTTGAGCTCAGTGCCGAACGATATTCTCAAGCGACTTTGAAACGCTCATACTCATATAGTGGTGCTAGCGGAGCTTGTCACTCAAGGCTGTGACTCGGCTATACGAGTGTGAATACGGTTGACCTCCAGCAAAGCCGCACTGCCGTACCAGGCTTTAAGTTCCATGATAAGGCTACCGGCCTGAACAGCAGGATCACTGGCCGTCAAGGCTTCAGCCTCAGCCAAACTGGCAACATCAAAGATATAAATCCCCCGCCACTCGCCGCCATCGATAAAGGGCCCGGCCAACACGAGTTTGCCCTCATGCGCCAAACGCTGAATATGGCTCATGTGCGCTCTTTGAAGCTCGGCGCGCTGTTCTTTGCTGCCACTTCGATTGGGACCCGCCTTTAAAAACGCCATTACATAAGGTTTCATACCATATTGATCGGCACCGAGTGCATGGGCCAGAGCCTTATCATAGGCAGGCGTTTCAACGGAAACCGGATTATCTGAATCAGCGGCGGTTGCCACTAAACTCAAGCCGGTCAACAGCGCCAGCGCGCAGCAACTCGCCATGGTAGTTTTCATCATTGATATCTCCCCAATCCGATGCCCTTGTATGTCCGCTTTTCGACAATAAGGTTATAAGTAAAGCAAAAAAATCCCCGCCGTGGCGGCAATGTAGATCAGATAAGGATCGGTTGACCGATCCTTCTGATGAGAGACAATCG
>NZ_NIJM01000035.1 GCF_002836945.1 Shewanella chilikensis | reverse complement strand
TTGCGGATACGAATTGTCTTCCTAAGACCGCTTGGCCTCCGACTTAGCGAGATCAGCACATCCTGCACCTCCTGCGGGCAGCGGGTGATCTCTTCGATACGCACCAGCTTGCCCTGCTCCATCGCCTGATAGACGGGGCTTTTCAGCAGGGCTTCCAGACTGGGGCCACCGGACAGCAACAGGGCAAAGTTCCAGCTGTACTTGAGCTGCTCCTCCGTAGTGCCTGCTGTGCCCTGAATGAGATACTCACTGCTGCCGCTGATGGCGGCGCTCAATAGCTCAGAAAGCATCGACTTGGCAGTACCGGGTTCACCGACCAGCATCAGGCCGTTGTTGCCCATCAGGCTGACAATGGCCCGCTCCACCAGGGCATCTTCCCCGTAGTATTTGCGGCTGATATCAAGCGCCGCATCGCCGCAGATAAAACGTCGCACCGCCCCGGCCGACATGGCCCAACCCGGTGGAATAACCCCCTTGTCGGCCGCCATCAAGCGTTGCAGTTCATCCCGATAACGCTGCTCGGCATGAGCCCGAATGACTTGTTCCATCCTGTTTGCTTCTCCTTATTGGCTGTCACTGCCAAGGCAGCAGCCTAATCCATCCGTTATCGACCTTTACCAGGGCAGTTTCGATTCCCAGTCAGGATCTGCCACACACTTGTCGCCGACTTCACGATAGTCAACGGCGATGGCATTGAGCAGGTTGACCGGCACCTCGGCCAACGGCAGTTGACGGTAGCGGGCATAACGGCCGCGGGGATTGGTCCGCTCCATGACCTTAATGTCATAGATGGCGGCGGCCTCGTTTTCTTCCGGCACGCAGTTACCGCTGAAGCCGAACTCCACTCTCAGCCCCAGGGTATCGAAACGCTTGAAGTAGTGATCAAAGAAACCGCCGTCTTCCGCTTCACCGCGCTGATAACCTTTCTTGGTCAACAGGCCACGCAGGGTATAGCAGTCGGTCATCCGGCCGCGCAGGTCATTGAGTGCCTCCTGGTCTTCAGTTAGCGTCACTTCGGCACTTCGCAGTTGCTCGAACAGCGGCTTGACCTTGTAATCCTTGAGATGTGAACGCCAGGCATCCAGCGCTGCCTCCGGTAACAGGTTACCGCTCACCAGGCGTATACTCGCCGCAGCGGGCAGTTGCAGCTCTTCATCGTCAATATCGATAAAGGCGCCGTCTTCCGTGGGTCTGAAGGTTTGCCATTGACCATCAATCTCCACCTGCCAGAGGGTGCGCTGCAACAGGCGATACATGACCGGATGCTGATGCAGGTATTGCTGCCAGTCTGCGGCGAGCCAATGCCGCTCTGTGACCATGGCCTCATACAATCTGGCACTTTGCTGTTCAACCACCTGCTTGAGTTCTTTCTTGCAGTTGCTGAACCATTTTTTCACTTCGGCAATATCGCCTTCGTTGTCTGTCTGCCGAGGTTGTGGCAGGCTCTTGAGCAGCTTGCCCTCTTCGTTGAGCAATCTCAGCTTGAGGTCGTCCCCGAGTGCCAGCGCCAAAGTACGGCTGCCGAATTCAAACGGGCTGGGCTGGGTCAGATGTTCGAGCCCGGCCGTCTGCACAGTGCGATCCGCCAGCTCATCCTGAGTCCAGCCGTTACGGGCCGCAATTTGACTGACTTGCGCCCGTGCCAACTCCTGCACCGAGTTGGTACGATAACGCCGCGAAATACTCAGCAGAAACTGAATCGCCACAGGATCGTCCGAGTTGGCCAAGGCCTGCAACATGGCCTCTATCTGTGCCCGCCGCTCATAGCGCTTCTTCATAAAGGGTTGGATCATGCCCAGCAGGGTTTGCGCATCGCCGCCAGCGATCAGGGCCAACATCCCCTTGTCTTTGATGGCCGAGCCCTGGAGCTCATTCTTTTTCTCGGCAAAGCAGGCCTGAAACGCATCCTCAAGGGTCTTGTGTTGATACTCCTGACCCCAGTCGTATTTGGCCCAATGCTGATAAGATTGAAAGGTCTGCTGCTGATGCGCCTTGGCATATTCCAATGCCTCATCATCCGAAGGACCACTTGTATCCTGGGCGATAAATGCCGCCAGAATAAAATGCCCCAGGCGCTGACGGCTTTCACTATCCAGCAGCGACAGATAGTGACTCAGCAATGGGTTGCCCTGAGGCTGCTTGAGTTTCACCGCCAAGACTACCCACCAGAACACAAGTTCGGGTTCGACCGGGCTGCCGTCTTCAAAACGGCATGCGAGCAGCGATTCACGCGGGAACCAATCCATGGACTTGGGTGGCGCCTTTTTAAGGCCGGCCTTGGCTTCAGCCAGCAGCGCTTCCTTGCCGAGAAACTGGCTGATATCGGCGCCGGTTTGCAACAAGGCTTCCAGCAACACTACCCGGGTTGGCATATCTTTCTCTTTATTCAGCGCCTGGCTCAATGCCTCCTGCGCCGAAGCCGCCTTGAGGCGACCCAGCCAAGTGGCGGCCAGCACCCGGTTATCCTTGCTGCCGGAGGCCAGCTCGGGAGTGATAAGGCTGATATCGGCGCCGTGGCGTTCGGCGCAGTACTGAGCCGCCGCCTGTATAGCTTTGCGGCCATTGAAGGCATGTTCATGAACCTTCCTTTGCCAGTGTTGCGGCAGCTTGGGAAATTCGGCCAGAATCGCCAAGGTCTGTATCAATACCTGATTGGCATCGTGTCGATAGGTTCCATTGAGCACCCGGCCATTGAGACCATGCTCTATATAGTCGGGGTTTTCGGCAAAGAAGGGCCAGATCAGCAGTTGTTCACAGGCGGCCGGCAACCAGTCATCTTCCCGGCCTTCGTAGCCAAACAGGGCTTCAATCAAGGCCGCGGCGGGTTGATTCTCTTGGTTGCACAGGCTCAAGAGTTGTCGTAAATCCGTCATCCCCTGCAGACTTCTCAGAATATGTTCCTGACCCAGCATATGCTCCCAGGAATGGCAGGAGAGCTCATGGCGTTCCATCCGCAAAATCAGCCTTAGACAGGCCTTGGGGTGTTCGTCGAGATCGGCGTGGCTGATCAGAGAATAAAACCCTGGCAGAGATGATTGCCGGCCTCTTTCGAGGTCCATCAGCGCCGCTTGCAGCTTGGTACTGCTGATCTGCTGCCACTGCTGCAGACTTTTCCGGTAGTCGGCCAAAAAACTTTTTAGGTAGCTGGGGGCATCTGGGTGCTCCGCTGCAGCAATATCTTCTTCGAACTCTTTGATCTCTTTAGCCAACTGCTTTTCACACAGACCGAGCCATTCTTCAGGCACTTTGACGTTATTATCAATGGCCGCAACGGCCGGAATGTCCCAGCTGAACGGCTCACTCTGTTGCTGCCGGGTCGTGTTATCCAGCATTTTCGCCAGTGCCGTTTTCACCGTGGCGGATTTCTCTTCACTGTGCCAGCGCTGCAGCAAGGGGGTCGCTTCAGGATAGCGGCCGGCCACAACCAGCCAGTGGCCACGGGTAGCAGCCTTGGCCGCCGGAAATTCCCGCTCCAGAAACGCCAGCAGCTCTTGTTGCGAGCTTTTTTTCAGCAGTTTCAGGGCCTCTTCACGGACAGTCGCCGAACCATCGGCGGCCAACGCCATGACCAGCGGCAGCTGCGCCGGTGACAGGGTCTGACAGGCTTTATTAAGCAAAGCACAAAAGGTTTCACGGCCGCTGAAATGCAACTGTTTCAACAGCTGCAGATATTCAGGATCTTCACTGAGCTTGAGCCAGTCGGTTCTCTTCCTCAGCGCGGTGCGGAAAGTATCGTGATAATAAGAGTCAGAACCTTCAAGAATAAAGGCTTCCAGCTCATGGGGCGGGTGTTCATATTGCGCAACCAGCGAGGCCAGATAGTCACGACTGGGCAGATCTTTGCCCGCCAAACGGCAACCGTAATACTCTTCCGCCAACTCTTTGAACAGCATCAGCACGCCATTGAGCCAGCCGCTCGAGCTGTTTTGCACGCCGTAGATGCTTATGTCGGGGTTGCAGGCATGACACACCAAGCCGAGACGGCGCATAACGGCCGCTTCATTACAGGCACCGGTTGCCACAAACCGGTTAATGGCATCACGGGCCTGAACCAAGCGTTCATCATTTTGTCCGTAACCATAGGACACACCCGGCCGCGCCAGTGTTTCTCCGGCACTGAGCTGCTGGAGCTGCGACAGACACGCCACAGGTTCACCGCTCAAAATATACTGACTGACGGCTTGTGCCAAACCGGTTTGCTGCTCGTCGATAATCCGGCAAGCGTCTAGCAGTAACTTGTCTGTATTGGGGCGGGTGAGGGCTTCAAGCTTGTTTTTTAATACGTCCAACATCTCTCATATTCCTTGAGTCATTAGCAAATATCTCTTCCTTCCCCCAATAGCAGACATTCAGTAAACACCTGCTTAAGCCGGCGGCCGAGCCTCCTTTTCGGACGAGGAAGGGCAATTCTAACGGAAACGCAAAAATAATATCGCTTATAAAACACTCAGTTACAGTTCGATGCCACCAAGTGTGATCTGCCCTCCCCCGGGATGACGCCATATTACCCATAGAGTGCAATTGATTGGCCAACAGCAAAATCAGTGATATCCGGCAAGGGGTCATGGTCAATGTCTCAAACCTTGTTTGAAAAACAAGCTAGCTAAAGATTGCAAACAAAAGTTACCAATGGTAACTTTGCGCTTGTTACTATAAGTAACTTATTCAGCAAAGTGTCGGTGAATGTTGTTTCAAGGGTATCTGTTTCAAGAGCATCCGTTTCGAGGCCGTCCGTTTCAAGGACAGGCAAAGCAGCCGACCGGCACAGCTTGGTATTTTTTTGCCGTTGCGCCCTAGCCGTAAACGGCCAATAACAACAACAGGAGTTTTAGTGTGGAAAGGTTAACCAAGTGCACTCTGGACAATGCCGATGAACTGGCCAAACCCATATTGCAGGAGATCAAGAGTCGTTACGGCATGATCCCCAACTTCTATTCGGCTCTGGGCATAAATGGTGCGGTCATGAAGGGCTATCTGGAGTTTGAGGCCAATCTGGAAGAACACAGTCTGCTGAGCCTGGCCCAACGGGAGATGATCTCTCTGGCGGTTGCCAACTATAATGGCTGCGAATACTGTGTCAGCGGCCATAGTTTTTCCGGGAAACGTGCCGGACTCAGCCCCGATGCCTGTATCAAGGCGCAGCAAGGCAAGGCCGATAACAACGAAGATCAGTTGCTGCTGGATGTCGCCCTGGCACTACTGCAACACAGAGGCAAGTTGCCTGACTCCTTGCTAACGGCCTGTCTGGATGCCGGGATCAGTGAGGCCAAGGTGATGCAGGTCTGCGCCTGGAGTGGTCTGAATAACTTCAGCAACTGGGTCAACAATACAGTGCAGCCGAAAATCGACTTTCCAAAGGTTCCACTGCAACCCTATACTGAGTGACAAAAGAGAAGCGACAATGCGATGCATTGCCGCTTTTTCAATTTAAATTCAACCAGCTATCTGTGGGGGATACGTGAAGAAGAGAATGTTCAAAGATCAACGCCGGGAACAGTTGCTCGAAGTTGCCTGTGAGATTGTCCGCGAAGCCGGTACCGATGCGCTGACCTTGAACACTCTGGCTCAAAGAGCAGGAGTAACCAAGCCTTTGACCTATCGCCACTTCACCACCCGACAAGGATTGTTGGCACAGATGTACCGCCACTACGACAGTCAATTTGTCGAGGCGGTGAAACAAGCCGAAGCGGAGCAAAAAACCTCACTGGCAGAGCTATGCACTCTGGTCTGCCGTGCCTATCTGGACTGCGCCGTACGCTGCGGCCCCGAGTATGAGGCGATAGTTGCGGCGCTGCGCGGCTATCCCGAGTATCAGAATATCACCACAGATATTCGCGACTTCTTCACCGATTTCTACAGCGAACTCTTTGCCGATTACCTCAATTTGCCAACCCCACAAAGTAAACTGCTGTGCTGGGCCATACATGGCGCCATCAATGAAGTCGCCAGTGCCGTGGCCTGCGGCCATGCCACACCACAAGAAACAATAACCAGGCTAAGCCAACTGCTGCAACGCATGCTCGGCGCCGATAAGATCTGAACCCTGTAATTGGTGTTCAAAGCCGCAGCAAAAAGCAGTTCCCCGGCATACTTTCCTTTTAAAAGCGGGCATCCCTGCCCTGGCCTACCGTAAAGCGGCAGGCCTTAGACGCAGGCCAGGTAGGCAGTCCGGCCATAACCCAAAGCGGCTCTCATCTTCCACTCAAGGCGCGTCATCGTCCCATCAATCCAAGGTTTCCAGCTCCTCGTCGCTCTTGAGATACAGGGCTCGATACAGGGTTGGCAATACCAGCAGAGTCAATGCGGTTGAGCTCAGCAGGCCACCTATCACCACCACGGCCAGCGGCTTTTGGATCTCACTACCGGCACCGGTTGACATCAAGATGGGGATTAGCCCCAGCGCCGAAGTCAGCGCCGTCATCAACACAGGGCGCAGACGGCCGACAGTGCCTTCAAACACCGCCTGATCCAACGACTCGCCGCTGTTGCGCCTCTGGTTGATTGAATCCACCAGCACCACGCCATTGAGCACCGCCACCCCAAACAGAGTGATAAAGCCAATAGAGCTGGGCACAGATAGATAGGTACCGCTGAGCCAGAGCGCCAGCACGCCGCCAATCAATGCCAATGGCACATTGGCCATGATCAGTGCCACCTGCTTGATAGAGCCAAAAGAGAAGTACAGCAACAAGGCAATCAGCGCTACAGAGATAGGCACCACCATACTCAACCTTTGTTGGGCCCGCTGCTGGTTCTCATACTGACCGCCCACCATCACGGTATAGCCGGGCGGTAGTTGTACTTCGGGCACCAGGTTGTAGATATCTTGCACCACGGAACCCATGTCCCGGCCGGAGACGTTAGCCTGCACCACCACTCGCCGCTGCACATCGTCACGGCGAATATTGGGCGGCGCCATCTCTATGCTGACATCGGCCACTTCGCCCAAACGCACCTGAGCCCCATTGGTGGCCACCAGACGCAGATCGGCTATCGCATCCGGACTCTGGCGGAAACGGCTGGCCAAACGCAGGTTGATATCGTAGCGGGCGTTGCCGTCGATCACCTGACCGGCACTGCTGCCGCCTATGCCTGTGCTCACCAGCGACATCACTTCATCGACGCTGATGCCGTAACGTCCCAGAATCGCGTTGTTGGGCCGCACCACCAATTGCGCCTCGCCGGTGATCTGCTCAAGAGACACATCCACGGCGCCGGGCACCTGGGCCACCAGTTTAGACAGTTGCTCGCCTTTTTCCGCCAGCACATCGAGATCCGGACCAAACAGCTTGATGGCCAACTGTGCCTTGACCCCGGACAGGAGTTCATCGACCCGGGTCGCGATCGGTTGGGAAAAGGTCAACAACAATCCGGGGAAGACACTGAGTTTCTGCTCCATCAGGCGTTGCAGTTCGGCGCGGCTGTCTGCAGAAGCCCACTCATCCAACGGCTTGAGACCGATATAGATTTCAATATTGCTCACAGGCTCAGGGTCACCGCCCAGCTCAGGAGCCCCTATGCGTGACAGGGCATACTCCACCTCGGGAAACTCCAGCAGCAGAGCCTCAAGTTTGGGCGCCACATCCAAAGAAGTCTCCAAACTCGCGGTGGGTGCCAGGGTGACCCGCAAGTTGATGGTGCCCTCTTCCAGTTCAGGCACAAATTCCGTACCCAACCTTGGTAGCAGTGACAGGCTCATGCCCAACATGACTACTGCCACCAGCCCCACTTTGCCAGGCGAGGTCAATACCTTTTGCAGCAGCGGGCGGTAGGCCCGCTCAAGCGGTGCCAATACTGGGCTTTGCCGGAAAGTCACCCCCTTGCGGAACAGATAAACGGCCAGCGCCGGCACTACCAGCAGTGCCACCAACAGCGCCGAGATCATCGCAAGGATGATGCTCACCGCCATCGGCTGAAACAGCTTGCCTTCGACCCCTTGCAGGGCAAACAGCGGCGCAAACACCACTATGATGATCGCCGTGGCAAAGAACACCGGGCTGCACACCTCTTTGGCGGCCTGCCATACCCGCATGGCAATCGAGCCTCTGTGTTGGTCTTCTTCGCCATGATAAGGGTCTTCCTCGCCATCGCTGCGCTGCCGCGCCTGGTCTTGGTGGCGCCTATCCGGTTCACTCAGATGTTTGAAGATGTTCTCCACCATCACCACAGAGCCATCCACCAGCATACCTATGGCAATCGCCAAACCACCGAGCGACATCAGGTTGGCCGACATTCCCAGATAGCTCATCACCAGCAATGCCAGCAAAATGGAGACAGGAATCGACAGCAATACCAGCAAGGTGGCCCGTACGTTGACCAGAAACAGTGCCAGGATCACCACGATAAACATAAAGGCCAGCAACAGGGCATCACGCACTGTGGTCACCGCCTTGGTTACCAAGTCTGCCTGATCGTAGAACACCTCGAAGGTGACCCCCTCGGGCAGCGCCTGGCTGATCAACTGCTCACGCTCGGCGATATCATCAATGGTGGCCTTGGTGTTGGCGCCCATCCTCTTAAGCACCACCCCGGCAACCACTTCGCCCAGAGCCTTGGCTTCGCCGTGGTCGTCCCGACGGGTCATGGTGACGGCGCCGACCCGGATTTCACTGCCAAAACCCACCTCGGCCAAGTCAGCAACTGTAACCGGCGTGCCCTGGTATTCACTCACCGGAATGCGGCCTATGGCGTCCAGCCCGGCCTGGCCCGCAGGCAACAGACCATAGCCGCGTACCACGAGTTGCTCCTGACCATTGGGCATAAACCAACCGCCGGCATTGCGGTTGTTGGCATTCAGCGCCTGCTCCAGCTGTGACATCGACAGGCCATAGGCCAACAGCCGATTGGGATCGACCCTGACCTGATACTGACGCACATCACCACCGAAAGAGAGCACATCGGTCACGCCGCCAACCGGCATCAGCAGCAACTTCACCAGATAATCGTTGAGACTGCGCAACTCATCGGCGCCGATATTACTGTCCGGCTCGGCTCGCAGAATATACTGATAAATCTGCCCAAGACCCGAGGTGTTGGGGCCGATTTCCGGCACCCCAACTCCGTCCGGGATCATCTCCTTGGCGGTGGCCAGCTGTTCAAACACCTGCTGGCGGGCAAAGTAGATATCTGTGCCTTCCTCAAACACCACAGTCACTATGGAAAGTCCGGTGCGGGAGAGTGAACGTACTTCTGTCACTGCAGGCAGTGAGTACATGCTGGACTCCACCGGATAAGAGATGAGTTTTTCCACCTCTTCGGCCGCCAGCCCCTCGGCCTCGGTATTGACAGTAACCTGCACATTGGTCACATCGGGAAAGGCATCCAGATTAAGCTTTGGCAGGGCAAACACCCCCACCACCAAAACAACAATCAAGGCCAGCAACACCAGAAAGCGGTTGCGGATAGCCCAATCTATTAACGATTGCAGCATAGTGCTTTCCTCAATGGTTGTGGATGTCGAAGCCGGACTTGGCCAACTCGGATGCCAGGAAGAAGGCGCCGGCGGTAACGACCCGGGTTCCGGGCTCTATGCCGGATACCAGGTTCATGCCGCGCTCACTGGCCAGCAGTTGCACCTCTTTGGCCTCAAAACCATCATCATCTTCGATAAACACCTGCCAGTCGCCATCGCCACTGCGGCTCAATGCCGCATCCGGCAGCATCACACCTTCGCCGCGGGGATCGGGCAAAAACAGTTCGGCAAACTGACCTGCATGCCAACGCACCTGAGTGTTATCCAGCCGCGCCAGCACCCGCTCGGTGCGGGTCACGTTGGACAACTCATGGGAGCGCCCTATCACGCTGGCGCTGACACTGCGATCGCCAATCCGCACCAGAGTCTCGCTGCCTTCACTCAAGCCTTCGGCCTGCGCCGGAGTCAACTCGGCGGCCACCCACAGCGAACGCTCATCGGTCAGTTGCAGCAGTTGGCTACCGGCGCCGAGCAACTGTCCGAGGCGCACCTCATCCTGCTGCACCCGACCATCTATGGGTGCCAACAGCTGATACTGGCCTATCTCCTGGGGACGGCTTTCCAGCGCCTTTATCTGTTGATCCGTCATCTGCAGCGACTTGAGAATGGCGCGTTTTAGACTGACATCGACCTGGGTCTGCAACCTGCGACTGGCACTGACGGCACTCTCGCTCATGCGACTGACCCGGCTCCACTCGGCGGCGGCATTGATATAGTCGGCCTGAGCCTGGGCCACGGCGGCGCCACCCAAGGTCAGCAAGGGCTCACCCGCCTTTACCTCTTGCCCCGGCACCACATGCCGTTCCAACACCCGCACTTCCAGCTGCGGCGTCAGCACCACAGTACGCTCGCGATCCACCAGCAAGGTGGCATTGGCGAAAGCGTTGAGGCTAAAGCCACCGACGCTGACCTCTTGGATCTGAATGCCAGCCAGTTGGCGTTGTTCACTTGAGAGCTGCAGCGCCTGATGCTCATCTTCATGTCCATCTTCGGCGGCGACAGTCAGGGGGCTGGACAGCCCCAACATCAGCGCCAGTAAAGCGGCCTGCAGCCGTGGGTATTGTAGAGTCTTGTTCATTGTCCGGAACCTTAGTCTGTATGGGGCTGTCATTGGACATTCTCCTGGGATACGGCTATTTTCGGCAGTGCGCCGGGCAGTTGCCCCGAAGCGCCCATCCACTCGAGCCAACTTTGATAGAGGGCGGCTTCCAGTTCGAGACCGGCTTGAAAACTGCTGGCCAATTGCCGCCGACTGGTCAAGTAATCGCTGGTGCTGAGATCACCGCTGCGCCAGCGTTGCCCCAAAAGCTCGGCCGCCTTGCGACCGGCCACCAAGGCTTGCTGTTGCCAGTCGAGCCAACTCTGCTTCAATCTGGGTAAGCTGTAGTTGAACTGTTGCTGTTGCTGTTTGAGCGCCATCTCAATGCTTTGGTACTGGGCGCTGGCGGCGGTGACCGCCTCCATTGCCGCCTTAATCGACTCGCTGTAGTCGTTACGCAACTGCAGCGGCACAGAGACCCCAATCCCCAGCTTGTTGTCGGAACCTTCCCTCTCGGCGTTAAGGCTGATATTGGGGTCGGCCGCCGCCTGGGCCTTGGCTTGATTGACTTGCAGCCGCGCCAACTCCAGTTGCAACCCGGCGCTGGTCAGTGTCGGCATGGGCACCTCGGTTGCGGGCAACTCTAGCCGGTCGGCGAAGCTGCCAAAGGGCAGCTCTGCCCGGCCAAAACGCGCCAGAATACGGGTATCGGCATCCAGCAGCGCCTTCTGGGCCAGCGCCAATTCACTGATGGCACTGGCCTGTTCCAACTCCATCAGATTCAGTTCCGTCTGGGACAAATCACCGACCTCGGCTCTTTGCCTGGCTATCTGCAACTGCTGCTCACCATAGTTTTGCTGCGCCCGCACGAACATCAACTTCTTCTGTGCCAGGCTCTGATCGACCAGGGCCTGCAACACCTCGGCATACAAGCGGGAACGTTCGATAGCGATATCACTCTCCAGCAACATCAACTGTGTCAGTGCCAATGCGCTGGCCGCGGCGCGCTTATCGCCCCAGTCAATGGTTTGGCTGAGTGACAGGCTGTAGGTGTCATCTTCCGGGGCATTTTGATAACTCAAGCCCAGCTCTGGGTTGTAGATGGCGCGATCGGCGCCCTTTGCCAGATACTGGGCCTCGCGGATCCTCGCTTCCTGAGCCTGAAACTCGGGTAAGGTTTTCATTCGCTGCATCAGTTGCTCGAGCCAAGCCAATGACACTTCAGACTCGGTGCCGCCAACGAGATAGGAAGTATCCGGCTTATCGGCGGCAAAAGCCGGTTGTGAGGCTAGCGCTCCCAGCCCCAATAGACTCATGGAGACTATAAATTTCAACATAAACTTTCCTTGGGAAAGACCTATATAGCCGCAATAAAATCATGTGGCCAAAGGGTAAACATTAGAGTTAAATCTAAAGTCAATGGTTAATGCTTTGCTTGTTGAATCGAATACTGATCTAGAGTGCTGCGGCTATATCAGCCAAAGCGCATGAGATGAATTAAATAGTCAGGATTAAAGCGGTTAAAGGCTCTGACTGCAGACAGCTCAAGGCAAGCGCCATGGAATACAGGCAAACTGTGCCTGGACACCACAAACACTGAAATCAGTCAATCAAGCTATTGGGGGGCGGTAATCCGGGGTGGAGAAATAGGGTTGGAAAGCGGGCTCCAGACTCTGGGGCCTGGGATGCATCAAGGGAGTCGGGCTCTGCGCCAGAGTCACAGGCAAAGACAGGTGACCACCATGACATTGACAGTCGAGACAGAGATCAAACTGTTGGGATTCAGTATGAGAATGCAGATGACTGTGAGTAACACTGGAAATATCCATCCCGGATGATGTCTCTGACTCACAGGTACAATCGATACACTGGCTGATCACTGTGACTTCGGTGACAAACTTGAGATGAGGATGGTTACTCTCTTCCTCAGCCGGATTGCCCAGATGCAACTGATGCGCGCCAAGATTAGCGGCGCAAAATTGCAGCACCACCAAGGCGATAAGCATATGAGTCAATTTTCGGACAAATACAGTCAAGGATAATTCCGGTTAAGGGTAAAATGGCCCGTGCCCAAATAGACCTACAGGCCAAGATAAAGTTCAGTTATTTAAACACGCAATGCTTGGCGTAATCGGCCGCTTCATTGGCGCTCCAATCACCCTTGGGCTTTTCATCCATCTGCTTACACCAGGCTTCACTGCCCACTTCAGGGGCACAAGCGCTCAATCCAGCGGCAAAAGCCAGCGCCAGAGATGCTGCAAAAATTTTGGATAATGACATCGAAATTTCCTTATCTGAGTTACCTAATCGCCACAGAATAGCAGAATAACCGACTTTACCCTATAGGCGGTTTTGACAACTAGCAGGCCGAACGCTTGGCTATCCAACGAATAGCCTCGTCTTTATGTTCCAGCGGATACCAGGCCAGTTCAGCGCTGACAAAGGGCCCCAACAAGCGTACCGCATTGCCGACCCAGTCAGGGCCACCAACAAATACCAAAGCATCAAATGGAGGCAGTTGCACTTCACCGGCTCCCGAGAGTGAGGCCATCTCCCAGCCTTCCAACAATACATCTGCCTCTATGTAAAGACAGACCTGGCCCCACTCCTGACGGTAACTCTTGATGGCGGGACGCAGATATGTGCGGTAATCCTCGGCAGTGATACGGCCACTGGCAAATAAGCTGATCACGCCTTTGGCAATATCCGGAATTTGACACAACATAAGCAAAGCTCCATTGAACCTTCGATACCTGCTTATGGCACGGTATCTGATGACTATGGGTTATCCCGTACAGGAAGTTTAGTCTTACAAGACTCTACGCATTGTGGAGGAAGTAAACGCTTCCATGGGATGGTAATATAGCGACTGCCTCAAAAAACAGCTATTTTGCCATGATAAAGATCTCAAACCGTGTCCAAGTTTCAGAAAATGAAATCGAATGGCAATTTGTCCGTTCCAGTGGCGCCGGGGGCCAGCACCTGAATAAGGTCTCCACTGCGGCGCAGCTCATCTTCGACATCAAGACCTCATCGCTGCCGGACTTCTACAAGGAAAAGCTGCTAACCAAGACAGATCACCGCATTACTCAAAGCGGCAAGATCATTATCAAATGCCAACAAAGCCGCAGCCAGGACACCAACCGCCAAACTGCACTACAACAGTTTATCGAACTGGTCGCTTCGGTGAGCGAAGTGGCCAAGAAACGTATTCCTACCAAGGCCACCCGCGCCAGCCAAAGGCGCCGGGTCGACAGCAAAAAGCAGCGTGGTGAAGTGAAATCGCTGCGGCAGAACAAGATCCGCTTCTGATAAGACCAGTCTTGCCGCCGGAATAGACAATAATTGCTGGCAACTGAAAGGAATGTGCAGCGATTGTGCGGCTATTGGTCGACAAATTCGACAGCTTTTGCTGAAATCAGGGAGGCACAAATTCAGGTGCGGACTCTCCCTCAAGGCAAGGAAAACAATATGAGCAATCAGGCAAAAATACTCTTGGTGAATGGCCCCAATCTCAACCTGCTTGGTCGCAGAGAGCCGGAACATTACGGCCAGCTGACGCTGGAGCAACTGGTGCAGGGATTGCAGGACAAGGCGCTTGCCGCCGGAGTAAAACTGGAACATATTCAGTCCAATGCCGAATACCAGCTCATAGAAGCTATCCACAACACAGATGCCGGATTTGTGATCATCAACCCGGCCGCCTTTACCCACACCAGCGTGGCACTCAGAGATGCGCTGTTGGGGGTCGCCATTCCTTTCATTGAAGTGCACCTTTCCAATGTGCATGCCAGGGAGCCGTTTCGCCATCATTCCTTTTTTTCCGACAAGGCCAAGGGAGTGATAGTTGGACTGGGGCCAAAGGGTTATGAATTTGCCCTGGAAGCCGCCATAGAAGCTCTCAAACAAGGCTGAGCAGAGGAAGGTCCTGTCACCCTTTAGTACCGAGAATGACGATGGACATACGTAAAATCAAAAAACTGATCGAATTGGTGCAGGAATCCGGCATCAATGAGCTGGAAATTACCGAAGGCCAGGAAGCCGTGCGTATCCGCCGTTTTGGCCCACAACACCCCCAGGCCAGTTTCAGTATTGGTAATGACAGCGTGCAAGTGCTGGCGCCTGTGGCCGGTACCTTTTTACGCAGCGCCGGCGACCATGCCCAGCCACTGGTAGAGGTGGGCACAGAAGTTGAGCCGGGCACAGTACTGGGCTATGTGCAGGCGATGAAAGCCCTTAATCCGGTCAAGGCAGAACAGAGCGGCACAGTTAAAGCCATACTGGCACAAAATGGTGAAGCGGTAGGACTACAGCAAACCCTGTTTGTGTTGGACTAACTTTCCTCAATTTCAGCTTCACCCCATATTGCGGCTGAGTTGGCGCCGCTGCGTATATAAGGACTCCAACTGAGAGCTGATCTCCAACAATTGCTGCCGCTGCAGTTGCTGAGATTCGCTCAAAGCCTCGACGGACATCTCGGCCGCCAGTTTGGGAGCCAAATGCAGTATCTGCTGCTCAGCCTGAGTGACTGATTCTTGCTGTACTTCCTTGATAAACAAGAGCCTGAAGCAATCAAAAAATACAGATAACAACAGACCATCATCTATCTGTGTTTGGCTAAAACGGGGATCATCAGGCCGATAACTGATGGCTGCTACCAAGTTACACAGGGTGGTCAAAGAGGTAGCCCCACCGGACAACTCACAAACCGCAGGGCGGGTTGCCAGGGCCTTAGCCAAATGCTCTGCAAACTCGGCCTTCTGCCACTGGGCTCCCAAAGCATGAATAACACTCACCCCAGACTCCTCTTACCGAAACAATCTTGCAGGCATAGGTATGAGATTAAAATCCTCTGTCAGCTGCAGCAAAAAGTCCCTGGCCAGCAATGCAACTGCAAAATAAAACTCAGTTTGCGCATGCTCGGCAGCCAACTCAAGGCAGCGCTCCGCCCAAGGAAGAAGATGTTGTTGCAGTAATACCTGAGTAAAACGCACTAATCTCTGATTATCCGGCTCTGCAGCCAAGCGTCCAAAACTGGCATCCAACACGCTAAAGAACAGGCCGATATGATCGACAGGATCCCTTGCAGGTAGCTGCAAACTGACATCATGAGCCTGATAAAAATCCATCAACGCCAGAGTGCTTCTGTCGTTCAACACTTGTTCTTCACCCAAATAAACAGAACCATAAGGTACGGCTTTAGGTTCACCGGGACCGAAGAACAGTTGTCCATAGTCAAGTTGCAGATCCAGAAATTGAGTCTCGTCCCATTGCTGCAAATAGTTGGCCAGCGCTTCCCTACCGATCCGGTTACCGTCTCGACCAGCCAGTTCAGGCCAAGTCTCGGCAACTTGGTTGACCTTTAATTCGGTGATCAACTCAGATTTAGGGTAACCGTAAAGCAGATGATGCAGAAGACGTGCCATCCCTTGATATTGAATTAAAACTATATTAGACAAAGACTTAGACATCTTATCTCCTGATGGACAAAACAGGCGCCCATGGGCGCCTGTTTTCCAGTTACACCTCAGTAGGGTTAAGCACCTTGCCGGCACCACTTCCCGCAGGTTGACCATGGCGGTTTGCCTTAATGATCAGGTTAGGGGAAGTAATCGATTCACTGGGCAAGGGGGCGATATGACCATCACCGTCACCATACTTGGCGCGCAAGTTGTCCATGGTATCAAAGTCCAGCGCTCGCATTGGGCAGGACTCAACGCAGACAGGTTGGCGCCCTTCAGCCAAGCGTTCATGACAACCATCGCATTTGGTCATCACTTTACGCTCTCTGTCTATCTGTGGTGCGTCATACGGACAAGCTCTGGCACAGCTTTCACAGCCAATACACAGAGACTCTTCGACATGTACCAAACCATCTTCACGACGCTTGTGCATAGCACCGGTTGGACAGGCTTTGACGCACACAGGTTCACTGCAATGGTTACAGCCAATGGACATATAATAAGCAAATACATCCTGACTATAGGTCTGGGTATTGGGATCCACAGACCAGCTACCACCACAATATTCATAAACCCGGCGCCAGGTAACGCCTTTCAGGCTGGGGACGCCGTTTGCCAAAGGTTTATTATTGGCGCGCAGCAAATCCCCCTGACGGTCTTTGCAAGATACATGACAGGCCTTGCAACCAGTGCACTTGGTGGTATCGACATAAAAGCCGTATTGAGTAGATTGATTCATTTACAAGTGCTCCCTTACGCTTTTTTGATGAGCTGAACACGGTTGGTGTGTTGAGGGTTCCCCTTGGCCACCGGGCTTGGGATATAACGAGTCAGAGTATTGATGGCCCCACCGACATCGATCACTTTTCCGGACAGTCCAATACGGCCGTTGGCATCAGCCAGGTACCAGGCCCCTTGCCCCAATGCCACAACGCCTGGCGCCACTCGAGGAGTGACCCGAACCTTGACCTCAATGGATCCCCGCTCGTTGTACATCTCGACCACATCACCGGCTGTCAACTGATAGGCGGCAGCGTCGATGGGGTTAATCCACACGGCATCTTCCACAGCCTCACGTAACCAAGGCACGTTGTGGTAGCTGGAGTGGGTGCGCCCCTTGGTGTGATAACCGGCAAGTTGCAGCGGGAAGCCTGCATCTATGGCGTCCTGATCCTCATAACCATCCCAAGTCACCGTGTACTGAGGAATGGCTGTAATGGAGTCACCTTTTACCTTGTTCTGCTCCCAGTTTTTGGCGCGCCAAGCCAGCTCTGCAGAATAGATCTCTATCTTGCCTGAAGGCGTAGATAGCGCTTTACCACCATTGACATAGCTATCCAAAGCAACATATTTGTCACCCATATTCTTGCGGAATACCCCTATCTTCTGGGCTTCTTTATAGCTGGCTGGGAATGCCGGACTGACACCTAGGTTAGCGCTGGCACTCTTGGTTTTCTGATAAAGTTCTTCCAACCAATCAGCTTCGGTTTTGCCTTCAGTGAACAGCTGACCAACACCCATTTTCTCTGCGATCATGGCAGCGGCTTCATACATGGACTTGCAATCCCACATAGGTTTTACTGCAGCAGACATGGCGGTCAAATACCCAAGCGAACCTGAGGCATATGAGTCATTCACCAAGTCATTGGACTCCAGCCAACTGGTATCGGGCAGTATGATATCGGCAAACTTGGCCCCTGGAGTCATCCAGCAATCGCAGGAAACGATAAACAAGTCTTCAGCATCACGTAAAATACGCGCTGTGTTATTGATTTCAGCGTGCTGGTTCAGCAAAGAACTATCCGAGGCACTGAACACAAAGTGAATATTGCTGCCCAGTTTCTCATCAGGATCCGCAGTTCCGCGAATACCGTGAGTGCGTGCGGTAAAATTCTCACCGTTTTCAATCGCTTCGGTCCAAGTAAAGAAGGAGATAGCTTCCTTAACCGGGTTGGAACCCGTGGGAATACCAGCACGTGACATGCTGCTCATATAAGGCAGTTCACCATTGGACGCCCCCAGAGTACCCAGCTTACCTGTCAGTACAGAAAGCATATACAGGGCACGCATGCTCTGTTCACCGTTGGCCTGGCGGTTAACCCCGGCGCCGGCCACGATATAGGGAGCCTTGGCATTCATCAGATCTTCGGCCACCTGACGGATATAAGCAGCGCTGATGCCGGTAATTTTCTCGGCCCATTCAGGCGTGCGCGCGCCTTGAGCGGCAAACTTACCAACCCCCATGATGTAATCATGGTAGTTATCGCTGCTGTCCATACAGGCCGCATATTCTTGCTTCCTGGCATCTCCACTGGCAGCGAACAATGCTTTTTGTTTCTCAATGGAGGCCGCGTCATACCCCACTGCATATTCATTGATAAAACCAAGTGAATTGGCATCTACCCAACCAGTGCTGATCATCTCGAAAGCAACAGCTTCGGCAAACGCTGCATCGGTTCCGGGACGAATAGGCAACCACATGGACTCTTTGCCCAACATAGAGTCGGTATAGCGAGGATCTATCATCACCACTTTAAGGCCATTATTCTTCATCAAGGCCTGCAGGTAGTCGTACCCTTCACCCGATCCGGATTGACGAATTTCACTGGGGTTGTAACCAAAGCCCATGAAAAAGTCACTGTGTTCCAGAGTTATGGTCGACGAGCCTTGAGTACTTCCGGTCCCGAAAGTGTGTTTGGCCGCTTCCATCTGCTGAGCCCAAGAGTAGTTGCCATAAGCGTTAAGGCAACCACCTACCAGGTTAAACAAACGGTTAAAACAGGCATTGGAAGCAAAACCATAATAAGCGCCTGAGCCATAGCTACGGAATACAGCCTTGTTACCATATTGGTTAATCACCCGCTGCAAATTATCTGCGATGGTTTGAGTTGCTTCATCCCAAGTGATCGGAACAAACTTGGCTTCTCCCCTTTCACCCACTCGCTTCATTGGTGTTTTCAGGCGATCCGGTGCATATGCACGTTGGCGCAACGAACGACCACGGGCACAGGCACGAATTTGATGAAGACCGTAGACATCTTCTACCTCATGATCTGTTTCTACCCGGGTAATAATGCCATCACGACTGAACACTTTAATCGGACAGTTGGAGCCACAGTTAACCAAGCAGGATGACCAGTTGATCTGCTCTTCACTGACAGGTGGCTTTGGCGGGACAACATTGGCGTCATCAGAGCTGGAATTACAGCCAGACACTGTTGCAGCGCAACCCAGGGCGGCACTCATTTTCAAGAAACTTCTGCGTTCCATTATATTTATCCTCACGATTTAAGTTTGCTCAAGGCAACAGGTAGCTGAAAGAGAACATCAGCTGGTGGGCGTTATAGTTATGATTCAATACGCCCAAAGTAGTCAGGCCGGTGACGGCATCAATACCGACATCGCTGCCATCGGTATCGAAGTAACGCTCGTACCGGTACGACACTTTCAGAGCCATGGCATCATTCAAGTGGTAGCGGCCGTATAGCTCAACACTGTGGTTAAAACTGTAATAGTCATCGTACTGAGCGCTTCCAATACAGGTTTCCCCCTCTGAATCGGCAAATTGATAGTCAGCCCCCAAGGTCAGGCGCTCGTCCAGCAAACCGCTGTAGGCGATGCCTGCCCCTAGGTTAATAAAGCTGTCATCAATGTCGCTGTACCAAGTCGCGCTTTGGTCGCCACTCTGTTTCGATGCGATCCACTGCTGGCCGACGAAACCGTAAACACTCAGTTGTTTGCTCAACTGCATTGTCAGGTTCAGGTCATAGCCATAATCGCGGGATTCAGTAAGACCAATGACTGTTTCTTGATAATCATCAAAGGCATAGTGACTGTTCAGGTCAAGCGTCATCCAGCTCAGCGGTGTGTACTGCAACCCAAGTTCCATTGCGGTCCGGCGTCGATCAGCCAAGTGATACTTACGCAACAGGCTCTGGGTTTCACTGGAGGTCAGCTCGGCCGCCTCATAGCGGCTGCCATCCCGTTCACCAAAACTGGCTTTCAGATCAAGCTTCAGCGGAGTGAAAAGCTGCATGCCCAGCTTGGCCCACAGGTTATGGTCGCGGGTTTCTTCCCGCTCACCATAGCTGCGCTCAAGCTGTTTGAAGTCGTAACCTGTCTGGAGTCGGTAACCCGGTGCCAAACGGTAGCTGGCATTGAGTTTCAGAGCATGACGTTCAGTATCCAGCAAAGGATTTTGCCGGATAGCGCCACTGACGGGATTGAATTCAAGCTGAACAAATTCGGCAACAGTAGAATCATTGTCGCGCTTGCGGTAATCCAATTGTCCACCCAGGCGCAAACGACTATTGACCAAGCTGCTGATGGCCAAGTTTGCATCCAGGGTATCTACCTGACCATCCCAGCTTTGCAGCGGGTTTCCCGTCATCTGGATCAAGCCTTCGTCCTGGATCATCCGTCCGGCAATTGCCCGGCCGCTGATTACCGTGTTGCTCAGCCGGTACTGACCGTTCAGTGTCAGTTGATGGGCCTGATTGTCCGGTGCAGCGCTGTAAACATCACTGGCATAAGGCAGAATTAAGTTGTTGATGTCATTCTTGTATTGACTACCTTGATACGCCAATTCAGTAAACCAATCATCGCCGCTGAGCTGTAACCCGGCCCGCAACTTGTCGTTGCTCTCATCCACCGGCAAAGCGAAGTTGACCGGCCTTGGTGTCATCAAACTGGCACTGCGGTGGCCCTGTTTTTCCTCTCTGTCATAGCGAACATAGCTGCTCAGGTCACCGATTTGGGCCAATTGGCCGAAGTCATAGCGAAAGCCTATTCCAGCCTGTTGCCGCTCCAGTTCCAGATCCAGGTAACGCAGGGTATTATCGGGTTGCAGCATACCCTGGTTATGCCAAAGCCCGGTGCCGACGTTGCCGTTCTCATAACGGGTCAAACTGCGATAATCCAGCGTCATCTGATACTGGCCGGGGCGGCCGCTTTTAAGGCTGACAAAGCCGTTATCCTGACCCAAATTATGGGCCCGCAGTTGGCTGCGATACCCGTTTTCGGTGCGGTAACCAAGGGCAGCATCGACACTGGCAACGACACCATCATGATCATCACCAAAAGCATTACCGCTGTGGATATCATCGCTGTCGTTGTACCCGGCATTCACTGTAGCCTCACCGGCCAAGCCTGGCGTCAGCTGACATTGTCGACATTGAAACGCGGCAGTATTGACCTTGTCTGTATTGGCGCGGCTAACCCCAAAGTCTGCAGCCACAACAGTTCCTGAAGCACCCAGCAGTGCCAAAGTCAACAGATTCAAAGGAAATCTCATCTTCAACACTCCTGATTAACGGGACAGCACACTGCCGGCGGGATGGTTGGAACCATGGATTTGGCTATGGCAGTTCAAGCAGCTTTTGCCGGCACCAAAAGCACTGATACCACTCTGGGATACCGCCCGCGCGGCATGACCATCGTCGGCATGGCATTGTTGGCATAACTGGGGTACCCGGGCTTTCAGCAAGGCTTCGTTCACACTGCCGTGGGCGTTGTGGCAGTTGGCGCAGTTTTCCACCACAGGAGCATGCTCCCACAATACAGGGCCACGCTTGTCGGCATGACATTCATAGCAAGTGGTATTGATACTGCTCTGTTTCAGTGCACTTTCGGTCAAGGAACCATGAGGGTTGTGGCAATCGATACAGGTCATCTGATCCCACTTGAGAGGGTGGGATGAACGCTTGCTCATATCGGCCTTGGCACGGGTATGGCAGCTGGTGCAGGCCTCGTTGATCCGTAAAGGATTCAGCATAGGGTCTTCAGCGGTATGCACCTGATGGCAATCGGCACAGGCTACCTGTTCCAGATTATGCAAACTGTTGTGCCAAGCCATCTGTTCCGTATTCTGGTGACAATCAAGGCAAACACTATTCTGACTTTCAGCTGAGAGCTTGGACTCCGGGCCGAAGCTAATCATAGGTTCTTTACCGCCACGGTTATGTTTTCCCATGGGGCCATGGCAAGCCTCACACTGCAGCCCGGCCATAGGTAAGCGACTATTGTTCATTTCGCCATGGGTTCCTTTAAACAGGGCCATGACTTTAGGATCTTTTTTGTGGCACATCAGACAGGAATCAGCACCTTTTGGGGAATATTTCCCTTCACTGAACTTTTCAGCCAATTGCTGTTCAAGTTCAGCTGCAGTTAAATTATCCCACGGGGTAGCCTGAACCAAGGAAGTTAAAAGCAACAAGACAGCGCTCAGTGTATATAGGCAAAAGTTCCAGCCTTTATTGATAAAATTAATCATTCTCCGGCCTTATCATCTATTTTTTAAACAGGAGACAGCTTTCTCCTAAACACAATTCTAAGGCATCTATTTTGCGAATTATTAAATGTTATATTTCCACATATTAAATTTGGGATAGACATATAAAACAACACAACAACATGACGCGGATCACTCAAAAGCACATAATAAACAATAAATGTCAATAAATTGACCAAAAATAACGTTTTGAACAACAAGAAAAAAATAAAAATCGTTAATTAAAAGGATTAAATCCGAAACAAACATGGCAACAAAAAGGCAACAAAGAAATAGATGCATGATAATCGCATGATTGATATAAATCACAATTCAAATACACTCAAAGAATATGCATCATTAAAACATAAACAACGAATATGAAAATGAAAATCATATAGAACATATATTGTTTCAATTATTGATAAGTATTTTATTATTTAATAAATAACTTTATTTTCAGGATTGGGAATAAGAAAGGCTTTAACAAGCTCCATCATCACTCTGAGTTAACTTGCCGGATTGGATGCAAAGCATGCAAATAAGAGATATTACTTCCGTGAGTATTGAACGCATCTAAGGAAGCTGCGAACAGGTTCAATATGTGCCCTGCGTCGACCAGCAAACCTGGATGCAAGGCATGGTTCGCAGCAAAGACCTGGAACCAACAGTACAACACTCACATCTCTACATAACAAGCCTAACGACAAACACCGCTCAACATCAGATTATCATTAACCAGGAAGCCTCCAAACTGAGTCACAACAGCATTGCCCCTGGAACAAACGCTTCATCATTCTGCGGCCTTTAGACAGGCTTACACCAAGTACTTAAATAAACATGATGGCCTACTTCCTGTCCAAATCCAATCTCAGCATAGTTGCCTAGAAGGGAAGCGGACCATCACATTAAGGAGGAAACACTCTGCTCTGCAGAGCACAACCTGATTAACGCGAGTGAGCAGCCATGCCTGAGCCCCTGATACTCAGACACTCGGAGGCATGGCTGTACGGGAGAATGGTCGCTATCAGGCGCCGAACTTATCAATAGCAGCCCGGGTCATGCCGGCAAAGTCAATCACCTCAAATTCACCCATATCGGCTATCAGGTTCAGGTGGGTGTGAATATTCACCTTTTGCAGATTCCCCAAGTGGCTTTTACCGCCCATAAATAAAAATGGGACAAAGCCGTACATTTCATCCTCGGCCAATTTTCCCAGCTTGGCGATGGCCCTCTCAAGCATGGGCTTATCCTTTTCGTCTTTAGATTCCAAAAAGCTCTTTTGTGTCATACAAAGGCACCAGCGTATGGCTTCATTGGCTTTGCCCGCAGCAATCTGTTCTGGTGCATTGGTGGCGCTGGTGTTAATCCACTGTACGGATGACCTCACCTTAAGGTTGTTACCACCCTTTTCACCCCAGAGTATCAAGTCACCCCAGGCATTGCGGGCAATCACATGGTAGATATCCTGTTCAATAAATACAGTCGGCTCCAGTATTCGCTCCAGGACATCTTCATAGTCTGCCGGGTTCACCAACCAGAGGCCGCCGTCAGCATAGGCCGAAAAGCCGACCGTTTCCCATATCGCCAGTAACAAGTCCGGCAGTACTCCGCGATAGCGCGCCAGCTCCTCGGGGGTTGGAAAGCGTTGATAGCAAGGCTCGCCGAACTTACGCTCGACAAAATAAGACATAAAAAACTGGAGTTTTTCCGTAACTTCTTCACTGTATTCCGGTGTGTCCATCTCTTCCTCACTCTAATTGACCGGGCAGCGCTTGAGCTGCACCTGAAGTTTAATCTTTTGCGCCGCTTCCGGGCCATAACGTTGCAGGGCTTTTTCCATCGCCTCGTCAAGTTGCGCCACACGGCTTTTAGCGCCTGTTTGCCCCTTGGGCCGTTGGGCCCATTGGCTACCAATGGAGGAGTTGACCCGGCTGTTACCCATACGACTGATGTTATCGCCGTAGCCGGCCGCCACCATATCCGGGTCGTGCAGCGCCGCCAAATCCTGCATGATTTCCGTTGCCCGCTTTTCAGCTCGCCGCTCCAATGATTCCAGGAACTCAATATCTTTAAGCTCCCTCTCAGTCAGGTTTTTCTGGTATGACTCAAACAATGACCCAGTCGTTTCTTCCTTAAATGTCTCTCTGAATTTCTTTTGGCTAAGGTGGGCATCGCCGCGCTGCATGTCGCGATAGCGTTAACGATTCTCAAGATATTCGGCCAGGGTCAGGTCATTGAGACCGGCCTCTTGATGTTTGAGCTGATTGGCATAGTGCCTTTCCAAGTCCTCCCGGGAGCCGGGGAATTTGTTAATCATATTATCGGATGGGCGAAAACAGGGCACTGCCACGGGCGGGCGCATTCGCACCAAAGATGGATGCACGCCATCGTCTTCCTGGTGCTCATCTTCCTTGACTTTGTTCTTTTTCTTGTTCTTGTCTTTGTCTTTATTTTTGAGCCTGAGACCATAATTGGGGGTGGTCCCTTCGTCAAGCGGGGGTCAGGTTATCCTGAACATAACTCTGCTCTTTATGGTGGTTACGGCGTTGTTTGTTGGCTTTGGCAATATCCATCAATAGGTTGGATGTTTCTTCGACCAGTTTGCCACCTTTACTGGTGGTGGTCCCGCCAAGGAGCACAGCGCCGGCTGCCGGACCACCGACACCACCAAACAGGGAGCCGACAAAAGTACCGGCGCTGACAATACCGTAGTCGGCGACCCATTGCGTGCCTGAGTAAAACACAATTTCGGTGGATTTATCCTGTGGCAGGGCCAACAGGTAGCGTTCCGGCAGCGACGCCAGTAATGACCGGGTTTCGGCATCGCTGAGCAGTAATATCAACATCTCCATGGCTTCACTGGCCAACTCAAGACCGGCTTCGCCCCTTTGTTGCCACTGTTGCAGTTTCTGCTCCAGCTCATCAATATCACCGGTCGCGATGGCCTCAACCAATGCCGACAAAGTAATGCCTGCCGCATCCATCAACTCACCGAACTCGCCCAGGTCAGGGACATATTCGACAACGCCCCGAGCCGTACCGGTTTTGGCTGACTGATAAACGCGCCAGTACTGAGTCAAACCAGGCAGAGATTCAAACGCTTGCTGTTGCTGACGCAGCTCCGCCAGGTGCGCATCAATCGCATCCCGGAGAGAGGCTTTCATCTCTGGCAGCTTCCCCTCTTCTTTGGCTTGCGCCAAGGCCTGCTCACTTTGGGTTGCCAGTTCAGCAGCCATGCTGTCCAAGGCTGAGTCAAGTTGTTCGTAAAGTGCAGGCAAGGCTTGCTCGGCTTGCGCCTGGTCAGCTTCGCTGCCAAACACGACCCAGGCATGCCCCTTGGGGCAGTTATCCAGCCGGGTTTTACCCTGTTTGTCCAGATTACCTTCGATGATGGTGCCATCTTCAAATTCAACCCGATAAGGCACCTGGATTACTGGCGTACATTCAGCATCATCATAGGTCAGACCCAGCAGCAACTCCCGTCTGGCCTGGCCGAACTTGGGGCTGATAAGCATCGGCAAAGGTTTATCCGGGGCAATTTGAGTCACGCGGGTATCCGGGGTGTAATTAGGTTCAATTGCCGGATGCAAACTGCCATTGGGCTGTTGAAAGTGAGCACTGCTGCCGGCCGTGGCAAAACGTTGCTGAATATGTTTAACGGCTGTGGCAGGAATATCACCACCGCTTACCGGCAAGCTGAAATCATTCTGTTGCTTGGTATACAAAGGCAATTTGGGGCTGTCGGAAAGTAGTAAGGCATCGCCATTTTCCAACTGCTGTTTAACGTGGGATAAACTGCGACCTGGCGGTACCAAGGCTTTCAGGTCATCATCTGACCATTGCCGCCAGGCTGACTCTATTTGCGGTGCATCGCTGAGGTACAACTCGTGAATACTGGCAAGGCGGGCACTTCACATACTACTCTCCTTAGTAAACCCTTTTACCCTGTCCCTGGTGGAGGGAAAATCGCCACCATCATAAATCGTGATAATGTATTTGGCGATAGCCTATTACGACAAAGAGTCTCGTGCGCTATTTCGCAATGATATTTAATCCATGCACACTTACTTTAATCCGTACGCCCACAAAAAAGGCGTCCCATGGACGCCTTTTCGATTGGTTGCAGTGGCAATTACTTTTTGCCCAGCATACCGAAACGCTTGTTGAACTTGTCGATACGACCACCGGTATCAACAACTTTCTGAGTACCAGTGTAGAAAGGGTGACATGCACCGCAAACGTCCAAGTGCAGAGCTTTGCCTGCAGTAGAGTTTACTTTGATGACGTTGCCACAAGTACAAGTTGCAGTGATTTCTGCGTATTCAGGATGGATACCTGGTTTCATTGGGGTTACCTCAAGTTAAGGCCATGTCGCTCTTCCAACCCGAAGTCGGACACCACATGCGGTTAATATCAAAAGTTCAGGGCGCAGAATAGTACAGTATCTACCCAGCGCTGACAAGTAGGCGACTACATCTGCTCGAACTTTTCTTTGGCGACCGTCTTATCTCCATAGGACTGCAGCAAGCTACTACTGGGGCAGTGCAACTTGGCATCACTGCGAAGGTTGCGAATATCACCGCGGCTGAAGGCCTTGGGATTGGCGTCAAAAATAGCCAGCATGGCGCCGTAGACATGGGTATGGCTGCTCTGTGCATAACGGCTGGCCACCCGCCAAAGGGTTTCAGTACCATCAAAATCCAGCATGCATCCCGGCTCACGCGTCTCAATTGGCAGAGCCTTCACCTGAAGGCCCGGCGCTGCAACGGCTTGAGATGCCGAGGGCACACCAAGGCTTTGAGGCTCACTCTGGGGTTGACCGGCGACTGCTTGAACCCTTTGAGCTTGAACGGCTGACGATGGCACGACTTTGCTTGATAAGACTGTGGCTGGCACTTCAGCCCTCGGTGACTCACTCGGCATCTGCTCACCAAAGACCCGGGCACGATTGGAACGCAGCGCCACAGGCACCGAGGTATCGAACAAGGGCAAGCGTTTGAGTTCATGCCAGCGATTGATTCGGTATTCCCGCACCAATAATTCGGCCTGCTTGTCGGTCACTTCATCTATCCCCAGCAGCAGCACCATGTAGCGATTAATGGGTTGCACCATGAGTTTTTCTGATGCACCTCGCTGCCTGACAATAAACTCAAGCCGGGTCATATCCTCACTGTCGGCCACCACGTTGACCTTGAGCATGGGCAAGTGCCCAAGCTCAAACATTCTTTGATTGATACTGACATGGGCGGTTTCTGCTCTGGCAACAGACGTTAGCAAAATGAGTACAAGCATCAGTAAACCCGCTCTCATCCCTATCCTCTCTGTTTGATTTTGAATTACCCAGTTTAGACTATCCGGCTTAGGTTCTCTGGCTTAGGTTCTCTGGCTTAAGTTCTTTGGTTTGGATTCATTAAGTCAGCAGATTCAAGCTGCGGTTTTTGCGGCTTTTTGTTTCCGGGGCTGGTTCTCTCATTCTAGCCTGAGTAAACTGACGGGCAACATGTGCCGTGATCATTTGCGAAAATTCTGACTATGCCGCAGTTTGTCGAAGTTGCCCTTCCCGTTCCCATGCGGCAGAACTTCAGTTACCTGATGCCCAAAGCCTGCCCCTGGCCACTCGAGCCGGGGATGCGGGTGCGGGTGCCTTTTGGCCGCCAGCAACTCATAGGCCTGGTGACAGGCCTGAGTGATGAGTGCGAACTCGAGCCCAAACAGCTCAAGCCGGTATATCAAGTGCTGGACAGCGCGCCTTTGCTGCCACCGGCGCTTTACCAACTGACCCTCTGGGCCGCCAGATATTATTTCTGCAGCCAGGGGCAGATGTTGACCCAGGCCCTGCCGGTGGCGCTGCGCAAGGGTGCCGATGCCGCACCGGAGAAAATCAGTTATCTGTGTCTGACCAGTGCGGGCCAGGAGGCCACGCTGGAGTCGCTGAAACGCGCTCCCGCCCAGCGCAAACTGCTGCAACAGCTCAAACAGGGGGAACTGACCTCTGAAGAGGTCAATGCGCTGGAGCTGAGCAAGAGTGCCATCAAGGGACTGCTGGACAAGGGCTGGGCCGAGCAACGAGAGCGGTCAGTCAGCGCCAATCTTGAATGGCGGCAACAGCTAGAGCTGGGGGAAGAGCCTCACAGACTCAACCCGGAGCAAGCCGTGGCGGTCGCCAGCCTCAATGCCCAGAGCGGCTATCAGTGCAGCTTGCTGGAAGGGATCACAGGCTCAGGCAAGACAGAGGTCTATCTGGCGGTACTGGAAACCATACTCAAGGCTGGCAAGCAGGCGCTGATCCTGGTGCCGGAAATCGGCCTGACGCCGCAAACCATCAACAGGTTCAAACGCAGATTCAAAGTCACGGTTGCCGTGATCCATTCAGGCCTGACCGACAAGCAGCGCCTCGACGCCTGGCGTTTGGCCCGCAGCGGCGAGGCAGCTATCATAATCGGCACTCGCTCGGCGCTGTTCACCCCCATGGCCTGGCCCGGGATCATCATTCTCGATGAGGAACACGACAGCAGTTTCAAACAGCAGGAAGGAGTGGGTTATCACGCCCGGGATCTGGCCGTCATGCGTGGCCACCTGGAGCAGGTTCCTGTGCTGCTGGGCAGCGCGACGCCGTCGCTGGAGAGCCTGCAAAACGCTCTCAGCGGCCGCTATCAACATCTGCAATTGGGAGAGCGGGCCGGCAATGCCCTCAAGGTGCGCCAGGGACTGATAGATATCCGCAACCAACCGCTGCAGGCGGGCATGTCGCAACCGCTGCTGAACGAGATGCGCCTGCATCTGCAGGCCGGCAACCAGGTGTTGCTGTTTCTCAATCGCCGCGGCTTTGCCCCTGCCCTGCTGTGCCACGAATGTGGCCATCTGCACGAGTGCGACCGCTGTGATGCGTTTTTCACCCTGCACCAATCCCTCGGCGAAATTCGCTGCCACCACTGCGGCAACCAGTATGCAATTCCACGCCAGTGCCACAACTGCGGCAGCACCATGTTACAGGGTCAGGGTATAGGCACGGAGCAATTGGAGGCGGCGCTCAGCAAGGAGTTTCCCGAGTATCCCGTGGTGCGAATCGACCGGGATACCACCAGCCGCAAAGGCTCGCTGGAACAGCACTTAAGCGCCATTCATCGCGGCGAATACAAGATATTGGTAGGCACCCAGATGTTGGCCAAGGGACATCACTTTCCCGATGTCACCCTGGTGGGGCTGCTGGATGTGGATGGCGCCCTGTTCAGCGCGGACTTTCGGGCCCCTGAGCGCTTCGGCCAGCTCTATACCCAAGTAGCCGGTCGCGCCGGTCGCGCCAGCAAGCCAGGCACTGTGCTGCTACAGACTCATCAGAGCGACAACCCCTTGCTCAGAGACCTGCTTCACAGAGGCTATGGCGAGTTTGCCCGCAGCCAGCTCAATGAACGCCAGCAGGCACTGTTGCCACCGGCCTGGCATATGGTACTGATCCGCGCCGAATCCCACCGCGCCGAGGATGCCGATGCCTTTCTGGCAGCCTTCGCCGCCATGTTACCCATGGACAAGGATTTTGAAGTGATAGGCCCACTGCCGGCGCCGCTGGATCGCAAGGCCGGCAAGTATCGGCGCCAGTTGTTGGCCCAGGCCAAGGACAGACGCAGGCTGCAACAGGTGTTTGAACAGCTGCTGCCCCAGGCCGAACAGCTGCCCGAGGCCAAGCGCTGCCGCTGGAGTCTGGATCGAGATCCTCAGGATCTGCTGTAACTGATAAGAGTCCGCAGGATCTGCTGTCACTCCCTTGAACAGCTTTAATCCGGCTCAGAATTGACCATGAGGCCCCTGTTTATCCTGCGGCTTGCGCAGCAGCTTATAGGTCAACCAACTGCCGAGTGCCAATACCAGAGTGATCACCGGCGCCGCCATCAACGCCATGGTCAACAGCTTGCTGATCCGCTCCGGCAGAAACGGCATCATATAGCCCAGCGATACCAACAGCCCCACCCAGAAGAAGGCACTCAGAGCCGCAAAAAAATAGAAGGTCTTGATACAGGCCATGCGCACGCCCATCACCAAAGGCAGCAGCGAACGCACCAGCGGCAGGAAACGGGCACAGAAGAGTGCCACCAGCCCATGACGCCCAAGGAGTTTATCCACTGCCGCCAGGCTGTCGGGCGGCACCTTGTAGACCCAGCCCTGCACCCTGGGCAGACGATTGAGCAGCCGCCCCTGAACAAATGCCAAATAGCTGCCGCCTGCGGCCGCTACAAACAGCAACAGATACACCAGCAAGGGGTTAAGGATCCCCATGGCCGCCAGGGTACCTGAAAGAATAACCACACTGTCGCAAGGCAAGGGGGCCGCCGGCAGCAAGGCGCTCTCCAGAAAGATAAAGCTGAAGATGCAAACATAGATACTCAGGGCGATACCCGGAGCATGCAGCGCGGCAAAATCCTGCTGCCAAATGGCTTGTAACACTGTAGCGATGGAGTCCAGCATCTATATCTCCATTGAAACTATCGACGCATGCCGATGGCAAAATCGGCACTTAGGGGAAGACAGGATCGACATCATACTCCCCAAAAATAAAGATCAGCGATTCTTAAACAAAGATTCATCCATCTTTATCAATAACAGTGATCTTAAAAGGTCACAGGCAACAGCAAACCCAGGCAACAACAAAATTTGCTGATAAAACCATACAGGTGATAGCAATGTTACCGCCGAAAGCGCTAGAATGTGCGGTTATTCCCCTTTTAATCTTTATCAGTCAGTGTCGATAAAACGCCAATGAAATCACATATCCAATCTTTGCTTGAACAGACAGTAGCCACTTTGAAACAACAGGGGTTGATCCCCGAAGAGACTGCGCCAAGGATTCAGGTAGACCGAACCAAGGATAAGAGTCACGGCGACTTGGCCACCAACCTGGCCATGATGCTGACCAAAGCTGCCGGCAAGCCACCTCGGGAGCTGGCACAACTGATCATCGACAATCTGCCTGCCTCCGGCCATGTGGCCAAGGTAGAGATAGCCGGCCCCGGCTTTATCAACTTCTTTATTGATGACAATGCCCTGGCCAAACAGCTGCAGGCGGCACTGGCCGACGAGCATCTGGGAGTGAGTCTGCCCAAGTCGCAAACCGTGGTAGTGGACTACTCCTCCCCTAACCTCGCCAAAGAGATGCATGTGGGCCACCTGCGCTCCACCATCATTGGCGACAGCGTTGTGCGGGCGCTGGAGTTTCTCGGTCACAAGGTGATCCGCCAAAACCACGTCGGCGACTGGGGTACCCAGTTCGGCATGTTGCTGGCCTATATGGAAGAGCTGCGGGCACAAAATGGCGAAAACGCCAACCTGGAGCTGTCGGATCTGGAAAGCTTCTATCGCGCCGCCAAACTGCGTTTCGACGAGTCGGCCGAATTTGCCACCCGCGCCCGCCAGTTGGTGGTCGAGCTGCAATCCGGTGACGAGTACTGCAACAAGCTGTGGCGTGAGTTCAACGATATCTCCCTGAGCCACTGCCATGACGTATATCAGCGCCTGGGCGTCAGCCTGACCCGCGCCGATGTCCATGGTGAAAGCGCTTACAACGACGATCTGGAACAGGTGGTCAAAGATCTGGATGCCCAAGGCTTGCTATCTGAAAGTAACGGCGCCAAGGTGGTATTCCAGGAAGAATTCCGTAACAAAGACGGTGAAGCCCTGCCGGTGATCATTCAGAAGGCCGACGGCGGCTATCTCTATGCCACCACAGACCTGGCGGCCATGCGCTATCGCTCGGGTACCCTGCATGCCGATCGCGCTCTCTACTTCGTGGATCTGCGCCAGGCGCTGCACTTCCAGCAAGTGTTCAGCCTGGCCCGCACCGCAGGTTTTGTGCGCCCGGAAATGACACTGGAACACATGGGCTTTGGCACCATGAACGGTGAAGACGGCCGCCCATTCAAGACCCGCAGCGGCGGGGTGGTGAAACTGGTGGACCTGCTCGATGAAGCCAATGTCAGGGCGCTGGAGCTGGTACGCAGCAAGAACCCCGACATGGACGAAGCCACCCTGGCCGAAATCGCCCGAGTGGTGGGTATCGCCTCAGTGAAATACGCCGATCTGTCAAAGAACCGCGCCAGCGACTATATCTTCAGCTTCGATCAGATGCTGAGCTTTGAAGGCAACACAGCGCCATACCTGCTGTACGCCTACACCCGGGTAGCCGGGATCTTCAAGCGGGCCGAAGGTGTGGATCTGAGCAATGCCGTTATCGCTCTGGAACACGACAAGGAAAAAGAGCTGGGCAACAAACTGGCCCAATTCGGTGAAATCCTTGCCCGTATGGTCGACAAGGGCCAACCCCATGTGCTTTGTGGTTATCTGTTTGAACTGGCCGGTGCCTTCTCCAGCTTCTACGAAGCCTGCCCTGTGTTGGCGGCCGATAACGAAACCCAGAAGCACAGCCGTCTGCTGCTGTCTCAGTTGACCGCCAAGACCCTCAAGCAGGGCCTGTCACTGCTGGGTATCGAGACCCTGGAGCGCATGTAATCCATGGGACGCGATTACGCCAATAGCAAGCCCAAGCCCCGCAAGCCAGCCAAGCGGGGCGCTCGCAAGCAGCCGCAGCCCAGGCAAGGCTTTCCTGTGCTGTTGCTTGTGGTGGTAGTTACCGTGGTGGCCGGCTTTGGCTATTTCCTCTGGAGCCTGAAGAGCAGCGCCCCCGAGGCCGAAGTGGTTCAGCCTCAGCCACAGACTAAGCCGGTTCCCCAGAAGAAAGACCCCAACGCCCTACCGCCCAAGCCCAAAGAGGAGTGGACCTACCTCAAGGAGCTGGAAAACAAGCAGGTAGAAGTGGATCTGCCGGAAGAGAGCAACAAGCCATCTCGCCCTTATCAGATGCAATGCGGTTCTTTCCGGGTGCAGTCCCAGGCCGACGAGATGAAAGCCGTGATCGCCTTCCAGGGGCTAGAAGCCCAGGTGCGCAAGGTACAAGGTACCAGCGGTGTCTGGTACAAGGTGGTACTCGGCCCTTATGACAGCAAGCGCGATGCCGAGCGGCAGCGCCACGTGCTGCAAAGAGCCGGTCTCAACGGCTGTATGATCTGGTTCTGGGAAGATTAAACTCCCCTCCTCAATTTAAAGGCTGCAAACAATAAGATTTGCAGCCTTTTTGTTTTTCAGCACGAAAGCCGCTGCCGGGCACTTGATATTCCCGCCCCCAACCCCATATAGAAAACTATCACCTCATTAGTTGGCCTTGCTGTGCCCCAATGGGCCGTTTCATGCAGCAGACCCTGGGGATTTGACCCATGACGGACGCGCCGTCCGCCCGAGAAGAGGATCTATCGTGACCACTATCGTATCTGTACGCCGTAATAATCAGGTTGTTGTCGCCGGCGACGGCCAAGTGTCTCTGGGCAACACTGTGATGAAAGGCAATGCCCGCAAAGTACGCCGCCTGTACCACAATAAAGTATTGGCCGGTTTTGCCGGTGGCACCGCCGATGCCTTTACCCTGTTTGAACGCTTCGAGGCCAAACTGGAGATGCATCAGGGGCATTTGATGAAGTCGGCGGTCGAACTGGCCAAAGACTGGCGCAGCGACAGAGCCTTGAGAAAACTCGAAGCCATGTTGGTGGTGGCCGATCATGAAAGCTCACTTATCATCACAGGTAACGGCGATGTGGTGCAACCGGAGCATGATCTTATCGCCATAGGCTCTGGTGGCAACTATGCCCAGGCCGCAGCGTTGGCGCTGCTGGAGAACACCGAACTGGGTGCCCGTGATATTGCCGAGAAGGCGCTGACCATAGCCGGTGATATCTGCGTATTTACCAACCAGTTCAAGACTATAGAAGAACTGAATTACTGATCCCGAGCGTGAGGAAGCATTATGTCTGAAATGACACCCCGCGAAATCGTCCACGAACTGGACGCGCACATCATAGGCCAACAGAAGGCCAAACGCTCTGTCGCAGTAGCCCTGCGTAACCGCTGGCGCCGCATGCAGCTGGATGCCGGCTTGCGCCAGGAAGTGACCCCGAAGAATATTCTGATGATAGGCCCAACCGGTGTCGGTAAGACAGAGATCGCCCGCCGTCTGGCCAAGCTGGCCAATGCGCCTTTCATCAAGGTTGAAGCGACCAAGTTCACCGAAGTAGGCTATGTGGGTAAGGAAGTGGAGCAGATCATCCGCGATCTCACCGACGCCGCGGTCAAACTGACCCGCGAGCAGCAGATGAAGAAGTGCCGCTCCCTCGCCGAAGAAGCCGCCGAGGAGCGAGTTCTCGATGCCCTGCTGCCCAAGCCAAAGAACGATTGGGATCAGGAAACCGAGGACAAGTCCCACACCCGCCAGGTGTTCCGCAAGAAACTGCGTGAAGGCCAGTTGGACGACAAAGAGATCGAAATCGATGTCTCGGCGCCGCAAATTGGCGTCGAAATCATGTCGCCTCCCGGCATGGAAGAGATGACCAACCAGCTGCAGAGCCTGTTCCAGAACATGGGTCAGGGCCAGAGCAAGCGCAAGAAACTCAAGATCAAGGATGCCTACAAGCAACTGGTCGAAGAGGAAGCCGCTAAGCTGGTCAACCAGGAAGATCTCAAAGAGCAGGCCATTGAGCTGGTCGAGCAACACGGCATAGTGTTCCTCGATGAGATAGACAAAATCTGTAAGCGCGGCGAAACCTCAGGCCCGGACGTGTCCCGCGAAGGGGTACAGCGTGATCTATTGCCGTTGGTGGAAGGCTGCACAGTCAACACCAAGCACGGCATGGTGAAGACAGACCACATTCTGTTTATCGCCTCCGGCGCCTTCCAGATGAGTAAGCCATCGGATCTGATCCCCGAGCTGCAGGGCCGTCTGCCGATTCGGGTCGAGCTGGATGCCCTGACCGCCTCCGACTTCAAACGGATCCTCACCGAGCCCCACGCCTCGCTCACCGAGCAGTATGTGGCCTTGATGGGCACCGAAGGAGTCAGCATCGAATTTACCGAGTCAGGTATCGACCGTATCGCCCAGGCCGCCTGGCAAGTCAACGAGCGTACCGAAAACATCGGCGCCCGTCGTCTGCACACTGTGATGGAGAGGCTGATGGAAGACATCTCTTTCGAGGCCAGCGACAAGTCCGGCAGCAAGTTTGTTATCGATGCCGAATATGTCGATGCTCACCTGGACAACCTGGTTCAGGATGAAGATCTGAGTCGCTTCATTCTGTAAGCCGGTCTTAACACTGAAAATCAAAAAAGCCGCCTTAACAAAGGCGGCTTTCAATACAACCCAAATGGGTTACTTACCTTTTCCTCTGCGGCTTAACTCGGGTGTTACTGTGATGAGTTCAGAGCAGATATTGCTGCCGGCTTCACATACCTTGTATTCAAAGCTTTCGGCACTGCTGTTGAAACGCTCCTTGTAACTGCCTCTATCTCGGGTACTGTCGATCAGTTGACCATCGCGATAAATATCGATAGCCCGGGCTGACGAGCCACTCCAAGTCAAGTTGACATTCACCTTGCTACCATCTGTACTGCCTGCACCACTGAGGCTGATGGCCGCGGCAACACTCACCTGCTTGCTGATGCTGTGGCTGGCGCCGCTGTTATCTGTCACTGTCAGCGTCACTTCATAGCTGCCGCCTGTGGCATAACTGTGGCTTGGATTGGCCTGTGATGAAATATTGCCATCACCGAAGTCCCAAGCCCAAGCAACCACTGCCCCATCGTTATCACCGGACGCATCGACGAAGTTCACGTCCAGATGATTAACCTGGAAGCTGAACTCGGCGGTAGGCAGCTCATTCACAGGGGCCGCTTCTACTGTCAGGGTCACCAGGGCCTCACCGTTGGCAGCCTGGCTATCGACTGCGCTGGCCGTCACTGTATGCTGGCCTACGCTGAGGCTGTTGATGCTGAAAGACGCGCCTTGACCAATCAGGCCATCCAGATCGGATGTCCATTCCAGGGTATTGGCCACATCACCATCTTCGGCATCGTTGGCGGAACCCACAAAGACCACTGTGTCACCCTCGATAAAACTGCTGCCCCCCACTGGAGCACTAATACCAACAACCGGAGCTGCGTTAACAGGTGTACTACCAATACCGTCGTGGGTAAAAGTCAAACTCCATTTGTTCAGTCGACCTGCGTCACCGCTCCATTCATCCCTAATGACCAACTGCCAAACACCTGTGGCTACTTCTCCATTAAACTCAACAGGATAGAATGTTTTAATCAGATCGCGGTAGTTATCGTTCGGACCGCGCACATCGAAGATCTCAACCGTAGTACCATTCGGGGACACCAAATGGATCAACAAGTCATTGTTGAAGCCATGCATAATATCCACAAACAGGCTCATGTCCTTGATCTTCACACCGAGGGGAACATTAATCTCAGCTACCACACTTCCCATATCAGGGATGGATTGAACCCTGGTGTCCTCATAGGAAACAACGGTGCCGTCACTAACAACATACAGAAAGAACTCGCGACTACTCGTAACCCCCTGACTGTCAGAGGCTGTCACTGTAATCTGGTGAGTGCCCTGGCTCAAATCTGAGCGGGAGAAGTTGCCACCCGTGCCAATCTGGCCATCGAGACTGGAGGTCCACACCAGTGAGGCGCGGACATCACCATCTTCGGAGTCGGTTGCATCGGCAACAAAGTTGATCACATCACCCGGAAGATACAGAGCGTTTTGCAGATTCGCGCCAATGGACACTGTAGGTGGCAGGTTGGTGCCCGGCTGAGATCCACCTGTGACATCCATGCTCCAGCTGTTGAGAGTACCGGTATCACGGAATCCTGAATCTGTGATATGAAGAATCCAATCACCTGAAGCCTCTTCCAGATCAAAGTCTTCCACCGCATAACTGGCTACCAGGTTATCGGCACTGCCGCCGGTGCGATTATGCAGGGGAACTGTGCGGCCACTGGGGGAGGCGAGAGTGACAGTGAGGTCGCCTATGTAGGTGTGGGTTATATCCACATTCACCACCAGATCGGTCAGGGTCAGACTCATCGGCACATTGATAACACTGCTTACACCATCAACATTATCATCGGGAATCGCTACCGGATTGTCATTGCTGTAAGTAGTGCTGAAGGTACCTGCAGGGTACACCAGCAGACTGACATCGATGCTCTTGTGGATATCACCGTCAACGGCATTGATGGTGATGATGTGATTGCCCAGGGTAGTATTGGCATCGGTGGATACCGTCATTGTGGTGCGACCATCGGCCGGCACAGTGCTGCTGGAGAAGGTCACGGCCGCATTCAGTCCAGCCGGTACCTCAGCGCTGAAACTGGCGTTGCCGTTATATCCGCCCACGGCGTTCATGTCGATATCAAAGGTTACAGACGAATCTTGGTTCACAGTGCGACTGGCAGGACTCACCAACAGATAATAACCAGGGCCACCGGCACCGGCCATGTTCAAAGCACTCTCCAGGTTCAAGCGCTTACCTGTCACGGTTTTGCCTTCCAATGCGGCAATGGGGTCGCCAGAAGACATTAGGATATTCTTGACATCGGCCGTAGTCAGAGTCGGATCGGCGGCCAAAATCAAGGCCGCGGCGCCAGCCACATGGGGGGTTGCCATGGAAGTACCGCTCAGGGTGTTATAGTCATTGCCCGGAATAGTGGAGTAGACGTCAGAGCCGGGGGCCCCCATATCCACTGTGTTCAGACCCCACTGAGAGAAGTAAGACATTTCATCATCGCGAGTAGTAGAGGCAATGGCCATCACATTGGGTACATCATGGTTGGCCGGCCAGCTGTCATTGACATCATTATCAATAGCATCATTACCGGCAGCAGCGACAAACAGAATATCGGCATTGTTGGCGGCCGTAATAGCATCCTCCAAAGCCTGGCTGAACGCCCCGCCGCCCCAGGAGTTGTTCAATACTCGGATATTCACGCCACGGTTTTTCAAATCAACCATGTAATCAATACACTGAATACCATCGGCCGTAGTACCGCCTTGGCTACCCAGGAAAGAACAACCTACCATGGCAGTATTCCAGTTGACCCCAACGACTCCAGAGCCATTGTTGCCGGTTGCCCCTATGGTTCCCGCAACATGCGTACCATGGTAATGAGTGTCCTGCGGATTACCGTTATCATTGATGGCTGAAATACCGTGAATATCATCAATATAACCGTTGCCATCGTCGTCAATGCCATTATTGGGGACTTCATTGGGATTCACCCAAATATTGTCGCGCAAATCCGGGTGTGTGTAGTCAAAACCTGTATCTATCACCCCAACGACTACCTCTCGCGAGCCCATTTCCATCTCCCAGGCCTGCTCCGCATTGATTTTTGGCATACCCCACAACTGGCCGTAGCTTGGATCGTTGGGGATAACCGAAGGATAAAATCTGTGGTTGAGTTCAGCGTATTCGATGTGGGGGTTGTGCTTGAGCCGTTCCACCATAGCGCGGGCATCCAGCCCCCGGGGAACCGTGAGTTCAGCCAATCGACCTTTGGCAATATGGCGAAAACGATCATCAACGCCATCATTGTTTTTATCTTTGAATGAGGCTCCGAATTGAGCCATTAACTGCTTACGGTCCGCTTTCTTTGCGGTTTCTTTGAATTTAACAATAACAGAGGCATTATCGAAATCTTGTTTGGGTTCCAGCTTCTTGGCGGCAAGCGACGGAACCGTGACTGCCATCAGGGAAGTAGAGAGCATGGCCAAAGTCAATCGGCTCAAGCGAGTGTGCGGCTTTCTCATTTGTAGTCTCCTGTGATTAAGAGTGCTCGCTATAATCGTTATGTATGCGAACACATACAATCTAGACACAGAATAAACAAATTTCAAACAAAAAAATAAACTTTTTTAACATTGGCAATTTCACGCCATCACTCCAAGAAAAGTGGATTATCAGCAGCCAAAAGCCGCTAAGGATCACCAGGATAAAGAAAAGAAGCACGCTAAGATCCGCTTAAGAACAGAAAGGAATGTTATAAAATGTATCTAAAAAAATACAATGCGAGGGCAAAATATATTTAGCAGGAACAAGAAGTTAACAGGGCCAAACGAGTTCGAATCTGGCTCCACCCAATGGACTGTCACCGACATTAATTTGCCCCCGGCCATTTTCGGCCAGTCGGCGGGCTATGGCCAACCCCAAACCTATACCACCAGTGGCTCGGGTTCGACTGGGATCGAGACGGATGAAAGGTTCAAAAATCCGTTCTCTTTCTGCAATCGGTACCCCGGGGCCATCATCGTCCACTATGATATTCACCTGCCCTTGTTCAAGCTGACAACTGATCCGAACCTCTCGATGACAGTGTCTCAATGCATTGGAGAGCAAGTTGTTGATTGCCCATTCCAAATGCTTCTTACTGGCGATGACGGATATTTCAGGATCAACTGGCGTTAAGGTGATCTTTTTCTCGGGGAATAAGGGATGCTGCCTTGCTACCAGCGTCTGTAACAAGGGGGCCAGCGACAAAGATTCTGTCGGCGCTCGCCTCGGACTTCCTTCCGCTTTAATCAGCTTGACGATTTCACGGATCAGCTCATCCAACTCTTCCAGGCCCCGCAGAACCCTGTCTTCCAATTGCGGCCTTTCGTCCACCTCGGCTTCTATAAGCATATCGAAAGCCAGTTGCACCCTCGCCAGCGGGGCCCTAAATTCGTGCGCCACCGCCTGCATGAGATCGCTTTGCATCTTTATCGAACGTTGTAAGGCTTGATTTACCCTGGTTTGGCTGTGACGACTATAGAGCAGCAGCAGAATAGCCGCTGCCGCTATCAGCGCCACGATCCAAATATTGCGGGTAAATTTTTGTTGCTTGATAACCTCTTGTTGCAAGGCTTTTTCGCCTTCCAGCAAAGTAATTTGTCGCTGGCGTTTTTCATCTTCAAATGAACTGCGCAGCCATGCCAGACGTTCACTGGAATTGGCATTAAAAAGCGCATCATTGATACTTTTAAACTCTTTATGGTTGATCAGTGCCTGGCGATAATTGCCTTTACGTTCATGTATTTTTGACAAGAGTTCATAGGTATCTCTGAGCTGCCCGCGATCGCCGCTGGCAAGTGCCAATTGCAATGCCTGCTCGGCTCTTTCTCGCGCGACATCCACATCATTGGCCGCCAAAAAATAATTGGCAAGACTCAACCTTCCCTGGGCTTGTAAGGCAACCAGCCCCAATCGGTCTGCGGTGGCCAGGCCTCGTTCCAGATAGCGCCGAGCAATGGGATACTCTCCCATTTCCAAGGCTAGCTTACCAAGACTCATCAAGGCCGTGGCAGTAACGTTACCGTCTTTGAGCTCTTCACCATAGGCCAAAGCTTGCTCCATGGCTGTCTTGGCCGCCACCTTTCTGTTCAGTTTTTGCTGCACTGTACCGAGAGCGGTCAGCGCCTGCGCCATTCCGGTTTTGTCATCCAAGGCCTCGAATCCCTGCAATCCCAATTGCAACTGCGCCATGGCTTCTTGCAAATCACCTATTTGTTCATAAGTGATCCCCATATTGTGATGCAATTCCGCCACACCTGACTTATCGTCCAGCAGCTCCCGGATCCGCAGAGACTCCTGTTGATTTGCCAGCGCTTCACCAAAATCGCCCAAGGTTGCATGAATGCCCGCGATATTGTTCAGCGCCATTGCCAATGCTCTGGAATCGTCCAACCCCCTATGTAGGTCCCTGGCCTTGGTAAAACATTCCAGCGCCAACTGATATTCAGCCTTATCACTGTAGATAAGGCCCATATTGTTGTAGGTGGTCGCTTCAAAGGAGCTGTTTTTCAGGCTTTCAGCCACAGCAAGCGCTCTCTGATAATAGGTCAGAGCCTTATCCAACTGACTCTGACGCCAATAAATCAATCCAGCGACATTAAGCGGTACCACCAAGATCTCTGCTTGCGGCTGTCCCTCGGCCAAAGTCAACGCAGCTTCGCCAAAGTCCGCAGCCTCGGCAAACTCCCCCAACATCATTTTCGCCCAGGCCAGGTTGCTGAGCGCCATCACCTCGGAACCTGGATCCGGCTCAACTTCCAGTAGTCGCAGAGCCTGTGTGCTATAGTCTATGGTTTTGAGCGGGTCTTGATGGCGTGAGGCAGCAGCCAAATCAAGCAATTCGAGGATTTGACTATGCTCATCCGAGACCACAGATGAACGATTCGGATCGTGACAAGATGGCAGCAATATCAGCAGTAACAGCCCCAAGATCCAGGGCATTAACGCCCCAGAGCGGCCTTGAAACCTGGAAACTGCCAAGAAGGCTTTCATCTCAACTCAGAGTCAGTACGTAGCCTTGGCCACGTATCGTTTTGATTAGGGACGGCTCTTTAGGGTCATCATCCATCTTGCGTCGCAGATGGGAAATTCGAAGATCTATAGTGCGCGGCGTGCTGTCATAACCCAGCTCTTTAAAGTGTTCGCAGATTGCATCCCTAGCAAGAGTCCGGCCGGCATGTTTGCTCAAAAGCCACAGCAGTTCAAACTCGGCCAGGGTAAGTTCAAGTTCTTGGTTATTCAAACTTGCAACCCGCTCCAGCTTATCCAGACGCAAACCATTGACAGCCAAATGGGTTTCACTCTGATTTACTCTTGGCTCCTGAACTTGGCTTTCTTGCCGTTCCGAGCGGCGCAGCAAACTGCGAATACGCGCCAACAGCACCCGGGAACGAACGGGTTTGGCAATATAGTCATCCGCACCGGTTTCGAGCCCGGCAACTTCATCAATATCATCCCCTAACCCGGTTAACATCAGAATAGGGCCGGAATAACGACTACGAACTTCGCGACAGATAGAAAGTCCATCCATCTCTGGCAGCATGACATCCAACACCACCAACCGGGGGCGTTCATCAATAATGCGTCTGGCGGCATTTACACCATTGGCTTCGGTTCTAACCTCAAAGCCATTCTTGGTCAAAAAGCCACTCAGCAGCTCTGTTAATTCCTGATCGTCATCAACCAACAGGATAAATTCACTCAAATCCATGATGTCACATCCCCGAAAGCCATGAATTTAATTGTATGTAATTATGTACAAAATTCAAACTTTGTATCTCAAATGTGATTAATACTTCTCGGGCTAAGGGCCAAAAAAAGTGGCCCGAGAGCGACTCCAGATACAAAGTTCAGCTTGGCACAAAATCCAAAGCTGACCAGCGAGAATGTCAGCATCAAGCCGAGCAACGGCAGATTTTAAACAGGCACAGTAGTCAAACTTTGCCTCAAACCCGGTAATTCTTTATCATCCCCTCCTTTGCCCAAGCTGGAACCCAAGCGATGAAACTGACTCTGCTGACTCAAGAGCTGTACAGCAAGCTCTACCGGGATATTCACGAATTCCGTATCACCTTCGATCTGCCGGTCGACTCTCCTGACACTCTGGATGCCAAGGCCGACACGCTGCACACCTCGCTTATCAGCGAAGAGCTGACCGAACTGACCGAGGCCGCCGACAAGGTTGAACAGGCCGACGCCATAGTCGACAGCGTGTATGTATTGATGGGCCGCCTGGTACACTTGGGTTGCACCCAAGTCGGGGAGCGACTGGAGATCAGCTACCTGATAGATCTGCTGCTGCAGGTTGCCGCCAACAAGGCTATCGACTTTGAGCCTTGCTGGGATGAGGTGCATGCCAGCAACATGAGCAAGGTGTGCCGCAATGAGCAGGAACTGGCAGATACCGTGGCCCACTATGCCAAGCAAGGGGTGGAAATTGTCGGTAGCCGTCAAGGTGACTTCTTGATAGCCAAGTGCGCCAAGGATGTGGAAATGACCGGCAAGACAGTGCGCCAGGGCAAGGTACTCAAGTCTGTTTATTATCGTCCGGCCAACCTCAAGGATCTGGTGTAACGCTCGGCGATCAATCCTAAACTGGTCCTCGGCTTTGGAGAACCAAACAGGTTCCCAACCGTTCGCCCAAAAAAAGCAGACCCCAGGTCTAATGCCGTTCACTTAGTGTGAACGGCATTTTTCTTAGGCTTAATGGGATACTTGTTTTTACTCATTTTTAACGCACGTGGATAGGCTCTATCCCGTTTCCCATCA
>NZ_NIJM01000034.1 GCF_002836945.1 Shewanella chilikensis | reverse complement strand
CTGGGTTCAGGTTACAACACGATGATCTCACATCTCGGACTTATTCGCACCTTCCCTAAAAAGTTCGATGAAATGGAGTTTACGCCATTACATAAGAAAATCATGTTTTGGGGCAGTGGTGGTCCCTTCCTCGACGGTTATATTCTGGTCATTATTGGTTTGGCGCTGGAGCAACTTATCCCCGAGATGCAGTTGGATGCCAACTGGATTGGTTTGGTTGGGGCGTCTACCCTGGTGGGCCTGTTTGTCGGTACTGCACTCTTTGGCTATGTGGCTGATTTGTTTGGTCGCAAGTTAATGTTCCTGATAGATATCATAGCAATAGCCGTGTTATCTGTCGCCACCATGTTCGTCTCATCCCCAATAGAATTAGTGGTGATGCGCTTCCTTATCGGGGTGGTGATTGGAGCCGATTACCCCATTGCCACCTCCATGGTGGCCGAGTTCTCCCCAACCAAGAAGCGCGCCTTTACCATGGGTTTTATCGCGCTGATGTGGTACGTGGGCGCTACTGCGGCCAATGCGGTTGGTTATCTGCTTTACGATCTCGAGGGTGGCTGGCGTTGGATGTTGGGCAGCGGCTTGATACCTTGTCTTGTTATCCTGCTTGGGCGTTTCCATCTACCCGAGTCGCCACGTTGGCTGCTGCGCAAGGGCCGTATCGCTGAGTATAAGCAGGTTATGCAACAGTACTTTGGCGGCAATATTCATATTGAAGCGGAAGAGAAGATCGATACCCAGTATTGTAAGCTGTTCGAAAAACGCAACTTCACCATGATTATCTTTATCGGCACTATCTGGACCTGCCAAATTATCCCCATGTTTGCCATCTACACCTTTGGGCCGCAGATAGTTGGGGCCTTGGGGTTCTACGATGGCAAAGACTCGGCACTTGGCAACATCATCATTAGCGCCTTCTTTATCATAGGCTGTATCCCGGCCATGTATTGGCTGGATTCCATGGGCCGCCGGCCACTGCTTATCATCAGCTTTGCCATGATGACCTTGTCACTGGCGATGCTGGGGCTGGTGTCCTCGCCCGGTATCTGGGTGGTGATTGCGGCCTTTGGTATGTACGCCTTCTGCTCAGGTGGTCCGGGGATCTTGCAGTGGCTCTACCCCAATGAATTGTTCCCTACCGATATCCGTGCTTCGGCAGTGGGGGCCGTGATGTCTTTTAGCCGAATAGGCACCATACTATCGACCTATGCTTTGCCTGTATTTATGAACGCTTATGGGGTTTCCTGGACCATGATGGCTGGCGCCGGTATTTCACTGCTGGGCCTGGTGGTTTCCATCTTGCTGGCACCGGAAACCCGTGGCATGACCTTGGCGGATACCAGTGTTGCCGGATTTGTAAAACACTGATTATCAGATACTAACTATCAAACGCTGCTTATTAAAAATATCGAAAATCGCCGCCTCCAAGGAGGCGGCAACAGCTTCAATGGTCGGCGACATAAGGGTTGTGGCGCCGCTCTTCAGCAAAAGTGGACATGGGGCCATGACCGGGAATAAAGCAGGTATCTCCCCCCAGCGGCCAGAGTTTGTTCTTGATGGAATCCAGCAGCGCCGCGTGATTCCCGCCGGGAAAATCGCAGCGGCCTATGGAGTGTCTGAACAGCACATCGCCAACCCAGGCCAACTTGGCCGCCGGGGCAAAGAATACCAGGTGGCCTGGTGTATGGCCCGGACAATGAATCACCTGAAGTTGTAACTCGCCGACCCAAATAGTGTCATCCTGCTCAAGAAAGCGGTCTGGATAAAAGACATCACAGTGGGGAAATTGATATAGACGACATTCCTCCGGCAGCATATCAAACAGAAAAGTATCATCCTTATGAGGGCCGAGTATTTCGGTCGATGAACTTTCGGCCAATAATCTGGCTGCACCGATATGATCTATATGACCATGGGTCAGGAGTATCTTATCCAGCTCCAGTTTATTGTCTTCAATAAAACTTGTTATCTTCTCTACTTCACCACCTGGATCTATTACAGCGGCCTTGTTGCAACCATCTTGCCAAACAACACAGGCATTTTGTTTATAATGAGTTACGGGAATAATTTTGAAGTTTACATTTTGAGTCATTTATATCTCCACGATTATATAAATATAAATTGAGTTTACTGGTGGATGGATTCTATTGGTTGATATTGCTCAATAAATCATAACTTATTTTCTGTGATTTTATTTTTTAATTCATTAAATGGATTGCTTCAGGCTTTAAATTTATATCTTGTTGTTGAATAATCTATTTCACTTGGATTATTGTGAAATAGCTCAAAGGGATGGCGGGCTAATTTCTATAATATTGACCATGTTCCAGCATTTCTAACTGGATTGACTCGAATATGCCTGGGGTTATACTGCCGTAGGTACCTGTCGCAGAGTTTCGATAGGTATCCTGCTTACTGATGAAAACTTGCTGAGGTATCGATGAACTATCGACTGACAAACGAACAAGAAGCATTTATTGCAGGAGTAAGAGACCTGATGTCACAGGAGGACTGGGAATGCTATTTCTCCACCTGCGACGACAACAATGAATATCCTGAGCGTTTTGTCAGAGAGCTGGCCAAGCTGGGGCTGGATAGTTTGCTGCTTCCGGAAGAATACGGCGGCAGCGATGCAGGTCTGGTGACTCTGGCCTTGATCTGGGAAGAGTTGGGCCGTCTCGGTGCGCCAACCTATGTGCTTTATCAGATGGCGGGTTTTCCTACCATATTACAGGAAGGCACCCAGGAGCAGATCGATAAGATCATGGCTTATATTGGTACTGGCAAACAGGTGTGGAACTCGGCGGTCACCGAGCCGGATGCCGGCTCGGATGTGCGCAGTCTGCAGACCACTTACACCCGGAAGAAGGGCAAGGTCTACCTCAATGGCACCAAATGTTATATCACCAGTGCCGCCGAGACCCCTTATCTGGTGGTGATGGCCAAAGATTCCGCCAGCTTCGAACCGATTTTCTCCGAGTTTTTTGTCGACATGAGTAAACCGGGGATCTCTGTCAGCCACTTGCCCAAGCTGGGACTGAAGATGGACAGCTGCTGTGTGGTGGAGTTCGACAACGTAGAGCTGGAGGAAAAGGACTTCTTCGGCACCGAAGGCAACGGTTTTGCCAGGGTGAAGAAGGAGTTTGATCTGGAGCGTTTCCTCATTGCCTGCAGCAACTATGGTTGCGCCTATTGCGCCTTCGAAGATGCCGCCCGTTACGCCAACAAGCGGGTACAGTTTGACTTGCCGATCGCCAAGACGCAGCTGATCCAGGAAAAGTTTGCCTATATGTCGGTGCAGCTCACCAACATGAAGAACATGATTTATCACACCGCCTGGAAGGCTGACAACGGCCAAATGACCCCGGGCGATGCCGCCAAATGTAAGCTTTACTGCTCCAAGGCGGCCTTCGATGTGGTCGACAATGCCATGCAGGTGTTTGGCGGCCAGGGGATCACCGGCGAGCATCGCATCAGCCGTTTCTGGCGCGATCTGAGGGTCGACAGAGTTTCCGGCGGCTCGGAAGAGATGCAGGTGCTGACGCTGGGCCGGGAAGTGCTTCGGGAGTATGTCTAGTCTTTAGGTAAAGACAGATACCGCCCACAATGTGGCCGAGTTGGCCTTCCTGTTGGCCAAGCTGTAACCGTTATCTAGCTGAAGCCTTACTGCAGTTGGTACTGGATAACTCCGTTCTGGGTCAGGCGAAAGATCCACAGGGAGTCGCCTTCGCGGTAATACCAGCTGTTGGCCAGACCTTCTTCGGCTTTTAACTGAGAAGTGAACTCGCTAATTGCCGCGGCGGGCAGGCGGAAACTGCCGCTGGAGCTGTTGTTGTCCAGATCATTGTTGACCTTTATCTCCGTGGCCGAGGGCGGCAATATCGGTGGCAGCCAGCCTCGCTCGAATACTCCTTCAGCCCGGGCTTCGGCTTCGGTGGGGTATTGTTCGCTGATGACATCGCTGCAACCCCAGAGTAAGGCGGTTAACGTCAGCATGGAGCTGATGGAAAGGGAACGCATCAATGGTTTCATCTTGGGCTCCTTGTCAGTGAAATGGCGTTCTACTTTAACAAAGGCGGCCTGTACCTAGTCTGAAGCCAAGGTGCTTTCAGCGGTTTTGCTTTGCTTTTTCTGGACGCTTGGTTTATGACCATTGGCCCCTTTGTTGATTCGCCTAACATGCAGGCATCAATTCACATGGGTCATTAAAGCTGTTGCAGGCTGGCCAGCAAACGGTCCATCGCCCGATAACCCAGGGCCTGAGCCAGATGGCGCCGCTCGACCATGGGGCTGAGCTGCAGATCGGCTATGGTGCGCGCCACTCGTTGCAGCCGATGAAAGCTGCGCACTGATAATCCCAGCTGATTGACACTCTGTTCGAGAAACGCCAGATCGCCGGGTTTGAAACCTGCCTGCTTCAATTCCTTACTGCCCAACTGACTATTGAGTACGCCGGCGCGGCTGAGTTGCAGCTCCCTGGCCGCAGCGACTCTGGCGGCAATCTGCTCACTGGTTTCACCCTGCGCCGCCTCTGAGGTCAAGGCGCCTGGCGGGAGTTTGGGCACCTCTATGGTGAGGTCGAATCTGTCAATGAAAGGGCCAGACAGCCGGGCCAGGTAACGGCGGATCTGCTCTGGGCTGGCGCGGCTTCCCGGGCCTGCATCACCACAGGGGCTGGGGTTCATGGCGGCGATAAGTTGAAAACGGGCATCGAAGCGCAGTTTGGCTGCGGCGCGGGAGATGATGACATGGCCGGTTTCCATGGGTTCACGCAGGCAGTCGAGTACCTTGCGGGGAAACTCGGCAATTTCATCGAGAAACAGCACCCCAAGGTGAGCCAGCGAAATCTCGCCGGGTTTGGGAATCGAGCCGCCACCCACTAAAGAGATGGCCGAGCTGGTATGGTGCGGAGCGCGAAACGGGCGGCGATAAAATTCCCCCGGCTCAGTGGCCATGCCGGCCACTGAATGAATTGCCGCCACTTCCAGCGCCTCTTCATAACTCATGGGAGGCAGGAGTGAGATTATCCGGCTGGCCAGCATGGTTTTGCCTGTACCAGGTGGCCCCAGCATCAGCAGGTTATGCCCGCCGGCTGCCGCGATTTCCAGTGCTTGTTTGGCTTGATATTGGCCTATGACTTCCGACAGGCAGTCACTTGAGTGTGGCTTGGATTGTTCCAGCCATTCGGTTCCCGGCACTATCCCCGGCAGGGTTTGCTGCCCGTGCAGATAGGCGGCAATATGTTGCAGGTGCTGGGCCAGGCAACACTGTTGATAGCCCACCAAATCCGCCTCACTACGGTTATCCTGTGGCAATACCAGTTTGATACCTCTTTGACGGGCGGCAATGATCACCGGCAGGATCCCAGTGCAGTGCCTGACCTCACCGGACAGCCCAAGCTCACCGACAAATTCATGCTCGTCCAGGGATTTCAGTGGCAGCTGTCCGGATGCTGCCAGGATGCCAATGGCAATAGGAAGGTCGTAACGTCCACCCTGCTTGGGCAGATCGGCCGGTGCCAGATTGATGGTTATCCTGCGCATAGGGAACTCAAAACCCGCATTGATTATGGCGCTGCGAACCCTTTCTCTGGCTTCCTTGACCGAAGCTTCCGGCAACCCCACCAGATTGAAGGCCGGCAGGCCGTTGGAGAGGTGAGCTTCGACCAGTACTTGAGGCGCCTCCACACCTTTGGCGGCTCGGGTGGCAACTCTGGCTATGGGCATAACAGTTCCTTTGTTGTGCGCTTCCCTATTTTGTAGAGTGTAGCAGTTGCCTGGATTTACATTGGCTTGTGGGAATAGCGGTCCCGGCGTTATCGACCGAGATTTCCAGAACCCGGAAATGGTCAGCATCAATAAAAATTGTGAGACTAGATGACTTTCTGCATACATCTGAGGCTGTCATCTGCTTCGTTGGAGAAACAAAAAACGCTGTCGACCAAGGTGTAGTGCCATACCACCTTATAATTAGTCGCCAGCAATAGCTTCAACAGTGACAGTGCAGGATTGTCAAACAAGGCCTCCAGGGAGTCGGTCGAGACTGGGTAGACTTTAACCTGTTCGACTTGCACTGAATTATCATGTAACGCCAACCTGGAGATTTTGCCGGAAAAGAGTATCTTACCCTCAAATTTATCTTTGTTATCATCAAGTTGTAACCAACCCCAGAAGCTTTCGGACTCCATGTCAATATAAAGGGAAAAGCTGATCCGCTTAATCTGGTTATCTGGTCCTTCAACATTTTTTATTACTCGGTACAGACCGTCAATATCTTGAACATCGTGATAGTCATAAATTAAGTTGACTATGATAGAAGCCAGCAGAAATGCGAGGGGAATAATAAATGGCACTATTCTTTCTAGCTTTGACATGCAGTTCCATCCTTGATTTTATTGTATATGGATATTTCATTGTGGCTGACATAAGTACTGATTTTATTGTGTGACTTGTTAATGCAGTCAATTGAAAAAACACCTGTGCCATAACTGAGAATTATTGTATCTTTATCATCGTTTATTTCTGACTTGAGATCGTGGAAATCGACAGTTCCAAGTAACTTATAATTCAGCTTGTGAATGAGTGATTTTATTTCTTTTTGTTCATCCATATTTTTTATTTCTGTAAGGGTTATTATTTTTGTTTTTCCATCAGTGTAAATGTCTACTTCAGGAAGGTTTTCTGTCACTGATATTTTTATAGTAAATGGTATAAAAAACAATGAGATTGATGCCATTATTATTGAAATTATCTTGATTGAAGAAGGTTGACTTTGTTTTGACTGACTCGCTGACTCTGTATTTTGACCTTGTTCAGTGGGTGGCTTTTCTTGATTGTCTAAAATGAATTCAATTTTGATATGATCTTGCATTGTGTCTAAGCCATATCCAAACCCTTTGACTGTAAATATTAATTCATTGCCTGATATTTCCCTGAATACACGTCTTATATTAGCGATGGCCACAGGAATAGAGTTTGGAGAGACTACTCTGCCGTTCCAGCCTGTCGATAACAATTTGTCTCTGCTTACTGCTTGCCCTTTATTGTTATACATCTCTTTTAATATATAAAGCTCTGGGGTTGAACACTTATATCTTCTGGTGTTTGTGCTTATGGTTGGGTTGCCGTTGTTTAGGCGAACAGTGATGTTTTCCCTTCCTTTGGTGGTGTCCATCTTGGATCCTATTGATTTTTGGCTTCAACCTAATCTTCTACATGTTTTCATTCTAATAATAAGTGATAAAAAATCCAGCAGTTCAGGTTATAAATTGTTAATCAAAGAAATGTTAAGATTGCAACTTGTTGTTTTGCTGTGAGAATTGTTGGATTTTGAGTTGTTATTTGTCTTCTTTTATTTATTAGGTTTTATAACTATAAGAACAATGATTTTGGTGAGAACCTCCAGGTTACCAGGCTAATGTTATTGATTTAACAGGGTGTCATCTTGTTTGTGGTAGTTGATTCCTGTGGTTTAAGGAGGGAGTATGTTAACGCAGCAGAGAAGCAGCAATATCCATACATGTAAGGAGGGAATCCCTACAGGAGTATCTCACTTTCAAGCGGATTATAAACCTTTGACGCGGGCCCACTTACAAGAAATAGTTACCAGAGAGGTTAATGGCTGTATAAAGAGTATTGCATATGAGGTTTTGTTTAGGCCGGGAATGCAACACAAGAATGTAGAGTTTTTTTATCAGAATCTAGAATATAAAGAACTATTGAATCTATCATTGGAACAGTTACACCAGTTAGCTGTGATTGATTATAGAAACCTTGATGTACTGGCTTTGACCGGACGTAAAATAAAACGTTTGTTTATTAATGTGGAAGCTAGGGTGATAATGGCATTGGAAGCTGAGTTGATTTGGCTCAATGACACATTAAAACAGCAAGATATTGAGTTGGTTATTGAGATAACTGAGCGTTTAAACCCTGATTGTGCTCACCCGGCTTTTATTAGTGTGGCAAAACTACATGATCTGGGGTTAAAAATAGCTTTAGATGATTTTGAGCCTGAAGGAGATCTAAGGCAATGTTGGATAAGGACAGGATGTGTTGACTATATTAAGCTGATTTTGCCTAATGGTTTTGAATACTCTGAGAAGATAAGAGCAGATTTTATTGAGCATGTCTATCAGTTGAAGGATAAAGCCTTGCTTAAAGTGATTGTTGAAAAGGTCGAGAATTTGGATCAGTTTTTAGCGATGGAATTTGTGCCCTATGATGGTTTACAAGGATATCTCTTTTCAGTACCGGCAGAACTTCTTCCTGTACGGCTAAATAACCATGCCTTACTACGATGACTTATCTGGCGATCGGATAAAAAAGGTCACTGTCACGGCAAAAATTTCTCGTTATCTGAATGTAAAATCTACTGGTAGATTGTGTGAGACTTCTCTGTGCCGTTCCATGGAATGGCACTTTACTCACTCAAGGAAACAAGATGAAAAGCTTAACTCTACTGTTGGCCGGTATGTTACTCAGTGGTGCTGTTTTGGCGGTCGATGAAGAACAAGCATTGCCTCAAGCCAGTGAAACCGACGTTCAACAACTGCAGCAAGCTTGTTTGCAGATGGCTGACGAAGACGCGGTGCCAGCCGAAGAGCGTCAGGAGTATCTGCTGACTTGCGTTAATGATCAACTCAATGAAATGGGTTATCAGTCTTTGGAAAGTTTGCCAGAGGTTAATTAATCTCCACAAAAGCAGCTCATTTGTGTTTTAATTCTCCGGTATACGAGATGTGTTGTTTACCCGGGGGAAGGATACCTTGCTGTTGAGTCTACTTAATACGTCGTGGGGAAATTGCTTCATACCACGACGTAAACTTCTTTTGTTCATCCTATCTTGGCTAAGTGTTTTTCTGGTTCATCCTGCCAAGTCTTCGGCTCAAACTCAACCGTTACGGGTGAGCTTTATTAATCCCGGCTCTGCTCAGGAAAGTTTCTGGGGCGATATAGATAGCCTTATGCTGGTAGCAGCATCAGAGCTGAATATTGAGTTGGAAATATTGCACGCCGACAGGGATCATTTTCGGATGATAGCCTTGGCACAAGAGTTGGCTGCCCGTGAACAGTTACCTCAATATATTATTTTGGTTAATGAAAAAAATGCTGCCGTAAAAATGTTGGCCGCCTTTGAAGGTTTACCTATTAAGACTCTTTTATTGCTCAATGATGTGGCTCCTGAAGTGCGCCATTTGTTGCAACAACAGCCATACTGGCGACAGCATCTGTTACCGCCTTTGGTCCCTGATAATGAACGGATAGGCTTTCTTACTGCGCAGGCCTTGGTGCAGCAGTTGGGGGCCGGGTCGCAACAAGTACTGCTGATTTCCGGCGATAAGGGAACGCCTGCATCAATAGCGCGGACTCAAGGGGCAATAAATGGCTTCAGAGAAAGAGGGGTAGAGCCATTACAAGTCGTCTACGGTCATTGGCAAGAACTAAGAGCCAAGACGCAAACAGAAATTCTGCTGAAACGTTACCCGGGGCTGAAAGGGATCTGGACCGCCAATGATCATATGGCCTTTGGTGCTATTGCGTCGCTGGAGGAAAAGGGGCTCAGGCCAGGAGAGGATATCTTCATTTCCAGTATCAATACTTCCAACAAGGTGCTTGATTGGCGTAGCCAGGGGCGTGTCAGTGTCTTGGGGGGTGGGCATTTGCTGGCGGGTGCCGAGGCGCTCAGGCGCATCCGAGACGACAGTGAGGCCAGGCCCTGGAATAATAAGATACCTTCTATGTTCAGGCTGTTGGTTCCGGGGACAGAGCCTTTCAACTTACTTGAGCAACGAAATTGGCGGGCACTGCTCGTTTGGTACCAACAGACATCGGAAGTAATGCATTGAAACAAAGTTCCGTCATCAGTCATAAGATGACCTTGGTGATCATAGGCGTCAGTTCATTCTTTGCCTTGATGACCATGGCGGCCCAGTTGTTCTGGAATTACCAGGATGGTGTTGAGGGGAGTAATCGCAGGCTTCATGAATATGTTGAGGCAAATCTGCCCGGCATAGCTCAGGCCATTTGGGATGTAGACCATAAGTTGCTGCGGGACATACTGATAGGTATAGGTATGCAGCCTTATGTTTCCGGTGCTTCTTTGTCCAGTGCCGATGGTATCGCCCTGCAGGTAGGAAAGAATCAGGCACTGGACAATGAAATCTTTCTGTTTCCAATAATCTACCGTCAGCAACAGATAGGTGAGCTTAAGGTTCAACGCAGCCGCAACCAACTCTATTATGAGCTATGGCGGCAGATGATCCTGATAGTCGTGGGTAATGGCTTGAAAACCCTGCTGATGATCTATGTGATCCTGACGCTGGTACGTAGCCTGGTTACCGGAAGATTGGCGGCGCTGGCCGCATACGTTAATCGTATCGATTTGGGACAACCGCGAAAAGTGCCCTTACCTAATGAGGTAGGAGCGGCAAATCAAGATGAAATTGGCAGCGTGGCCCGCGCCATAGAGCAGATGTACCGACGTATTAGAACCGACTTTGCCCGCAAACGCTGGCAGCAGAGGCATTTGACTCGAGGGCAAAGGCAATTGTCCGAGCAGGTGGAATTTAGCCATAAAGAACTGGCTTGGCAGGCCAGAGCCAATGAGTTATTGGCGGATCTATCATTGCAGTTTCTGAAGGTACAGCCAGGGGACGTAGATCAGGCTTTGGCCGATGTGGGTCGTCAGATTGCCGAGTTGTTTGCAGTCGAGCGGGTCACCTTGCTGGAGATCAAAGAGCAACAACTCTGTTATCGTAGCGTGTGGAGTCGCCGCGACGACTTGCTGTCTTCAAGTTACATAGATATCAGTGAGTTGAATCGTTTTTCAGAGCAACTCAACACCAGACATATGATAGTCGTTGAGGATGTGGAAACCCTGCAGTCGGATGATAGCGCCGAATATAGGTTACTCAAACAGTTGCAGTTACGTTCCCTGGCGCTGTTTGCCATCACAGATGGGCAAGACCTGCTGGGGATTTTGTCGCTAAGCAATAGTCAATCTCCAAAACTTTGGCCTCAATCCCGCCGTGCCATGCTGACCCAGTTTGCCGCTGCGCTCAACGAGCTCCTGGTCAGGGAGCGCAGAGATTTGCAGATGTTGGGGCTGCAGCGGGAGCTGTTGGGGCTGAATCACAAACTTAAACAGCTGTCGGAAACCGATGAACTAACTGGATTGGCGAACCGCCGTCCCTTTACTGAATCCCTGGCGCGGTTGCTGGCTTCGAAAGAGGAGGGCGCCTTGATAATGCTGGATGTCGATCATTTTAAAGCTTTTAACGATTGTTTCGGCCATCCAGCCGGTGATCGGGTATTGCAGCGTTTGGCCCAGGCCATGCGTAAAGCGCTTCCTGAACGCGCCTTGCTGGCCAGAGTCGGCGGCGAAGAATTTGCTTTGGTGTTGCCGGGAGTCGACCGCAGGCAAGCTGAGGGTGTTGCCGAAACCTTGTTGACTCAGGTTCGGGAATTGCAAATTACTCATGGCTCAGCCCCCGCAGGTATAGTCACTATCAGTCTTGGGCTGGCACTCCTGACCCAGAATACACGGGATTTGAGTGAGGTTATTCGGGTGGCAGACAAGGCGCTCTATCAGGCTAAACATCAAGGGCGTAATACTTGGTGTATTGCGTAATAGCCTGGAACTCAGTGGTCTGTGAAGGCTTGCAGTAACAGTTGCAACTCGCCGCTTTTTTCCAGTAGGGTGACGCCGCTATTGAATTCTTCCAGCAGTACCATCTTGTGTGGGCTTTGTCTGGATACCAGCATATAGAAGGGTTCTGGCCGGGTGTTGGGAACCGCTTGCGTTGCTAACCCAAAGTCCTGGTGGGTGCGATTCATCTGCTTTAAGGTGCCGCTGAAAACCTCCAGCCGTGCCAGAAAGAAGTCACATCGACCCCGTTGCAGTAACTCGGGGATCAACGGCAGATCTTTGCTTAGGGATAGTGGCTGAGAGTTGTCCCAACCGAAGTTACGATAATTGAAACCGCGAATGCCGCAAACTGTGCCTATCTGCGTTAGCTCCGTTAGCGAGTTGAATCTTAGACCCTTTGGGAAGCTCTGTTTGAGAAATACCACCCCAGGGGTGAGGTGGTAATACGAGCGCGATAGCAAGAACTTACGCCGTCGCTCGGGGTTGGCTGAGGCGCTCATGGCGGAATCTATCTTGCCCAATTCCACTTCCAACATGCACCTTGGCCAGGGAAGGGCGATGATGTGTAACTGCCAACGCGGTGGTGTAAACAGTCGATAAAGCAACTGAATATCATAGCCGTCACTGTTATGGGACTTACGGCCATCTATTCTGGAAAAGTAATTGAAAGGAGGAAATTCAGACTCTTCGACACATATTTTTAATGGTATGCCGCTAAGCTCATCTTTTGCGTTGGAGACCGGTGAGATAAGCATCACTGTCAAAAATGCTGCAAACGGATATAATGTGAACTTCATTCCGGTAGAAGAAGCCTGCAATGGGTTTCTTGGAGTATAGCAAAGCCACTCAATTCGCCAGTTTAGTACCCGTACCGGTAACCAGTTAGCCTTTAGACCTCCCAGTCACTCCACATTCAGGCCTGGACAAGGGCACGGCATAGAAGCGCTTTGTAACTAACCTAAGGTGTTGTATGAGTTTATTCGATAATTTGGTGATTATCTTTTGCCTGATCGGAACCAGCTGCTTTTTTTCCATGTCTGAAATTGCCCTGGCCGCTTCCCGTAAAATCCGTTTGCGACAGATGGCCGATGAGGGAGATTTGCGCGCCGAAAAAGTGTTGGCGCTGCAAACCACTCCGGGTAGTTTTTTCACCGTAGTGCAGATTGGTCTCAATGCCGTTGCCATCATGGGTGGTATAGTCGGTGAGTCTGCTTTTACCCCTTATTTTGCGGCAGCTTTGGCCCATGTGGTTCCGCCGCCCTGGGTCGGACAACTCAGTTTTGTGTTGTCTTTCGTATTGGTGACCAGTCTGTTTATTCTGATCGCCGACCTGATGCCTAAACGGGTTGCCATGGCCTTACCGGAGAAAGTGGCCGTTAACTTGGTAAACCCTATGCTTATCTGTATTGCCTTGCTGCGCCCCTTTGTATGGGTATTCAACGGCATGGCCAACGGTATCTTCAAACTGCTGCAGATACCTACTGCTCGCAATGATGAAATCACCCCTGACGATATCTACGCCATTATGGATGCCGGTGCCGAGGCCGGTGTACTGGATAAGGGTGAACAGCAGATGATTGAGAATGTGTTCGAGATGCAATCTGTCAGCGTCACCTCGGCAATGACCGCCCGTGAGAGCCTGGTGTATTTCCTGTTGCAGGATGATGAAGACGCTATCAAGAAAAAAATCGCCGAGGATCCGCACAACAAGTTTTTGGTCTGTGATGGTCAGCTGGACAATATCAAAGGGGTGGTGGACGCCAAGGAACTGCTGCTGCGGGTGATCAACGGCCGCAAGATAGATTTGAAAGATACCTCGTTAGTGCGCAACTGCCTGATTATTCCCGACACCCTGAGCCTGTCGGAAGCCATGGAATATTTCCGTCATCACAGGGCCGACTTTGCCGTGGTGATGAATGAATACGCCCTGGTGGTGGGAATAGTGACCACTGACGATCTGCAAAGTGCGGTAATGGGCGCCTGGTCGCTGCATGAAAGTGAAGAACAGATAGTGCCCCGCGACGCCAACTCCTGGTTGGTGGATGGGGTGACGCCGATAACCGACGTGATGCGTGCCTTTGGTATTGAAGAGTTTCCGCAAAACCAAAACTATGAAACCATCGCCGGTTTTATGATGTATACGTTACGCAAGATCCCCAAGCGCACCGACTCGGTTAACTACGCAGGTTATAAGTTTGAGGTGGTGGACATAGATGCCTACAAGGTTGACCAGTTGCTGGTTACCCGCCTCTTGCCTCAGGAAGATCAACTGCCCAAGGATGAAGAGTCACTCGATATTTAAGGTAAGCTCGAAGGGCGTGGCATACAGACCATAGACTGAGTTATGCATCTTGCAGAGGACTCGGTCATAGTCGGTAAAGCCCGCCCGACTTTCCAAGCCCCGAAGGACGTGGCTTACAAGCCTGCCTGCTGTGTTGTGCTTCTTGCAAAGGACTAGGGCCATTTGCTGCGAACCACGCCTTGTATCCAGGCCTGTAAGCCGACGCAGAGCACGCATGGGACTTGTTCGCACCTTCCTTTAGCTAAATCACTTCCAGAAATGCACTCACCAAGGGATCCTGGCGCCGCTTGGCCTTGCAGCAGCACCCCAGTTCAAAGGGGGCTATCTCGGCCGGTGAGGCCAGGGTTTTTATCCTCTCGCCCAGTGGACTGTTGGTTACCACGACATCCGGAGTGATGCTGACACCGCAGCCCAGAGCCACCATGGGCACTATCGCCTCGTGGCCCGATACCTGGGCATAGATATTGGCCTTGATCCCCATCGCCTTGAACCAGCGCTCGGCCCGTAAACGCCCGGGGCCGTGGTCGGGCACGATAAAGGGCAGTTGCTCCCAGGGAATAGGGTTTTGCGCCAGCAGCGACTGCAATTGACAGTTGATGGTGGGCGCGATAATCGATAGTGGCACCTCTCCTATGGGGGCAAAGTGCAGACTCGGCGGAAAGTCCTGCGGCAGGGCGGCGATGGCGATATCCGCTCTCTGCTGCTGAATTTCCTGTACCGCATCGGCGGCATCACCTGTGGTGAGTTTGATATCGACCAGGGGTTGTTGGCGGCGAAACTTATCCAATAGGGCCGGCAGGTGGCTATAGGCTGCCGTGACCGAGCAATAGAGTTGCAATGTGCCCCTCAGCAGCTTTTGCTGCGGATCCAGCTCGCGTCGCAGCTCCTGCCACTGAGTCAATGTCTGGCTGGCGAAGCGGCGAAAGGCTTCGCCTGCGTGGGTCAGGGTAACGCTGCGGTTGTCCCGCTCCAGCAGCTTGCTGCCCACTTCATCTTCCAGCCTTTGCAGGGTGCGGCTTAAGGTTGAAGGGCTGACATGCATCCGGGTGGCGGTGCGGGAAAAATGCAGGGTGTCGCAGAGATCCAGATAGAGTTTTATCGCCCGAATATCCATGCCGTTTTGCCTCTCTTTTTGTTGCGTTTTGTGCAACATGACATGCCGAATATATCATTTCAAGCAATTTAAACCATGGGCTATAGTGATTTGCATCACTGAGCCGTTTCGGCTTGGTCCCAGGAATTCGGTTAAACAGGTGGCTAAGATGGCAAATTACTTCAATACCCTGAATCTGCGGCAACAGTTGGCACAGCTGAGCCAGTGCCGTTTTATGGAGCGCAGCGAGTTTGAAAACGGCTGTGACTATATCAAGGACTGGAATATTGTCATTCTTGGTTGTGGTGCCCAGGGGCTCAATCAGGGCTTGAACATGCGTGACTCAGGGCTGAACATCGCCTATGCCCTGCGCAGCGAAGCCATCGCCGAGAAACGCGCCTCCTGGCAGCGAGCCACCGAAAACGGTTTCAAGGTGGGCACCTTCGAAGAACTGATCCCCGGGGCCGATCTGGTACTGAACCTGACTCCTGACAAGCAGCACACTCCTGTGGTCAATGCGGTAATGCCCTTGATGAAGCAAGGTGCGACCCTGTCCTATTCCCACGGTTTCAACATAGTGGAAGAGGGGATGCAGGTGCGCCCAGACATCACTGTCATCATGGTGGCGCCCAAGTGCCCCGGTACCGAAGTGCGTGAGGAATACAAGCGTGGCTTCGGGGTTCCGACACTGATCGCCGTGCATCCTGAGAATGATCCCAATGGCGACGGCCTGGAGATCGCCAAGGCCTATGCCAGTGCTACCGGCGGAGATCGCGCCGGCGTGCTGCACTCCTCGTTTATCGCCGAGGTGAAGTCTGATCTGATGGGCGAGCAGACCATTCTCTGCGGCATGCTGCAGACAGGGGCTATTCTGGGTTATGACAAGATGGTGGCCGATGGCGTCGAGCCGGGTTATGCCGCCAAGCTTATCCAGCAGGGCTGGGAAACCATCACTGAGGCGCTCAAGCATGGCGGTATCACCAATATGATGGATCGCCTGTCCAACCCGGCCAAGATCAAGGCGTTTGAGATTGCCGAAGAGCTTAAGGTGTTGCTGACCCCGTTGTTTGAAAAACATATGGACGACATCATCAGCGGCGAGTTTTCCGCCACCATGATGGCCGACTGGGCCAATGACGACGCCAATTTGCTGCGCTGGCGTGAAGAAACCAATAACACCGGTTTTGAAAAGGCGCCGACCTGCGCCGAGCAGATAGATGAGCAGACCTATTTCGACAAGGGGATCTTGCTGGTGGCCATGATCAAGGCCGGGGTGGAACTGGCGTTCGATACCATGGTGGATGCCGGGATCATCGAAGAGTCGGCCTACTACGAGTCGCTGCATGAGACGCCGCTGATTGCCAACACCATAGCCCGTAAACGCCTTTATGAGATGAACGTAGTGATCTCGGATACCGCCGAATATGGCTGTTACCTGTTCAACCATGCCGCCGTGCCGCTGCTGCGTGACTATGTCAACGCCCTCTCTCCCGAGGTCCTGGGCGCCGGTCTCAAGGATTCGGGCAATGGGGTCGATAATCTGCGTCTGATCGAGGTCAACGAAGCGATTCGCCATACGGCCGTCGAATATGTCGGTGCCGAACTTCGCGGTTATATGACTGAAATGAAAAGGATAAACCTGCAAGATTGACGTAAACGTTAGCTTGATTGCCGCCGGCGGCAATCAAGCTGTTTAGGCGAGCCATCGTCGAGGGTGCCATAGCCAAGCCAAGTTGGAAGATTTTCAGGTTGTGAATTTTTTTGTTGTGTTCTGAAAACACTTTATGGTAATGGTTAATAAGTGCGCTGCCAAAGGGCTCGCCAAGCAGATAAATTGAATACAGGAAACTGTCTGAGAAATGTTTAACTTAAGCGCCAAGCTCCTCCTCGTGATTATTACCGTCGTGATTATTCCATCACAGCGGGGGCGGCTCGTGGCGCGACGACAGACCAGATAGGGTCAGAAATTGCAAACAAACCCCCCGCTCCGAAAGGACCGGGGGGTTTGTCGTTTCAGGGCCATTGAAAACTTAAACAGCAGCAAAAATAGGCGAGATAACAAGATGGAACAAGGGCAGAAGATCAGCGGCAGTGAAGCAGTTATCAAGGTATTGGCCGCCCATGGGGTGAACACGGTTTTTGGTTATCCCGGCGGCGCCATCATGCCTATCTACGATGCTCTCTACGACAGCCAGGTCGAACATCTGCTCTCCCGTCATGAACAGGGCGCCGCCTTCGCCGCCGTCGGTTATGCCCGCTCAAGCGGCAAGACGGGCGTCTGCCTGGCTACCTCGGGCCCGGGGGCGACCAATCTGATCACCGCCTTGGCCGATGCGCTGTTGGACTCAGTGCCGCTGGTGGCCATCACAGGTCAGGTTTCCACCTCCGTGATAGGCACAGATGCCTTTCAGGAGATGGACGTGCTGGGCATGAGCCTGTCATGTACCAAACACAGTTTTATGGTGACCCGCGCCGAGGAACTGGTTGCTACCCTGTACCGCGCCTTCGAAATCGCCGCCTCCGGCCGTCCCGGTCCTGTGTTGGTGGATATCCCCAAAGACATCCAACTTGCCCAAGTGGAATACAAGGCGCCGTTGCAGGCGGTGCCCGATGAGCCGGAGCTGGACCAGGCGGCTTTGGCGGAAGCCAACGCCTTGCTGGCGGCCGCGCGCCAACCCATGTTGTACGTCGGTGGCGGCGTCGGTATGGCGGGCGCAGTGGAGCCGCTGCGGGCCTTTATTCAGCGTAGCGGTATTCCTTCGGTGGCAACGCTCAAGGGGCTGGGCGCCATAGCCCACGGCACTCAAGGTTACCTGGGCATGCTGGGGATGCACGGCAACAAGGCCGCCAATCTGGCGGTGCAGCAGTGTGATCTGCTGCTGGTGGTCGGTGCCCGTTTCGATGACAGGGTCACGGGTAGGCTTGAGAGCTTTGCCAGCAAGGCCAAGGTGATCCACCTGGATATCGATGCTGCCGAACTTGGCAAACTGCGCCAGCCGGATGTGGCCATGGATGGGGACTTAAGAAGCATATTGACGCAACTGGCGCCGCAAGCGCTGCAGATAGCGCCCTGGCAAGCGGAAGTCGAGCACCTGCGGGCGCAGCACCAGTGGGATTACGTCCATCCTGGTTCACTCATATATGCGCCGGCCATGTTGCGTCGTCTGGCCAACAAGCTGCCGAGCGACTCTGTGGTGAGCTGTGATGTCGGCCAGCACCAGATGTGGGTTGCCCAGCATATGCATTTTCGCCGCCCGGAAGATCATCTTTCCAGTGCCGGGCTTGGCACCATGGGCTTTGGCTTGCCGGCGGCCATAGGCGCGCAGATGGCAAGGCCGGATGCCACTGTGGTCACGGTTTCCGGCGATGGTTCTTTCATGATGAATGTGCAGGAGCTGACCACCATCAAGCGTCGTAAACTGCCGGTGAAGATACTTTTGATAGATAACCAGAAGTTGGGCATGGTGAAGCAGTGGCAACAGCTGTTTTTTGAAGAGAGATACAGCGAAACCGACCTGTCCGATAACCCCGACTTTGTTACCCTGGCGTCCTCCTTCGATATCCCCGGACGCACCATCTACTCGGCCGATGAGGTTGAGCAGGCACTGGATGAGATGCTCGGTGCCAAAGGCCCCTTCCTGCTGCACGTCGCCATAGACGATGCCTTTAATGTCTGGCCGCTGGTTCCCCCCGGCGCCTCCAACTGTGAAATGATGGAACAAACGGAGAAGCGATCATGATCCATAATCTGGAATTGACCCTGGAACAACGCCCCGAAGTACTGGAACGTGTATTGCGGGTAACCCGCCACCGCGGCTTTACCGTCCGCGATATGCATATGACACTGGCCGAGGATCAGCGCCTGCAGCTGGCAATGGCGGTCGACAGTGACAGAGCTATCGAGTTGCTGAGTCGTCAGTTGACTAAGCTGGTAGACGTGGCCCGTTGCACTGTGCGGCCCGCGAGCAGCCTCTCCCGTACCGTCAACGGCTAACCAAGAATCATCAGAATAAGCGTAAGGAATTGAGCAATGCCCAAACTCAGATCAGCAACCAGTACCGAAGGCCGCAACATGGCCGGAGCCCGAGCCCTTTGGCGTGCCACAGGGGTCAAGGAAGGCGACTTCGGTAAGCCCATTATCGCCATTGCCAATTCTTTCACTCAGTTTGTTCCCGGTCATGTGCATCTGAAAGACATGGGCTCCCTGGTGGCATCGGCCATCGAAGAGGCCGGCGGCATCGCCAAAGAGTTCAACACCATAGCGGTCGATGACGGCATCGCCATGGGCCATGGCGGCATGCTCTATTCCCTGCCTTCCCGTGAACTGATTGCCGACAGCGTCGAGTATATGGTCAATGCCCACTGCGCCGATGCTCTGGTGTGTATCTCCAACTGCGACAAGATCACCCCCGGCATGTTGATGGCGGCGCTGCGGCTCAATATCCCCGTGGTATTTGTCTCCGGCGGGCCTATGGAAGCGGGCAAGACCAAACTGTCCGATAAACTTATCAAGCTGGATCTGGTGGATGCCATGGTGGCGGCGGCCGATGACAGGGTATCCGATGCCGACAGCGAGAAAATCGAACGCAGCGCCTGCCCAACCTGTGGCAGCTGCTCCGGCATGTTTACAGCCAACTCGATGAACTGCCTGACCGAGGCGTTGGGGCTGTCGCTGCCGGGCAACGGCTCCATGTTGGCGACCCACAGTGATCGACGCGAACTGTTTCTGGAGGCGGGCAGAAGAGTGATGGCGCTGGCCAAGCGTTACTACTCGGATGATGATGTCTCGGTATTGCCGCGCAATATCGCCAACTTCAAGGCGTTCGAGAATGCCATGACCTTGGATATCGCCATGGGCGGTTCTTCCAACACTGTGCTGCACCTGTTGGCGGCGGCTCAGGAAGCCGAAGTGGATTTCACCATGACGGATATCGACCGTCTCAGCCGCAAGGTGCCGCACCTTTGCAAGGTGGCACCTTCGACCCCTAAATACCATATGGAAGATGTCCACAGAGCCGGGGGCGTAATGGGGATCTTGGGTGAGCTGGAACGCGCCGGTTTACTGCATACGGATGTTAACCATGTGGCTTCCGATGATGGCTCGCTTGAGTCTGTGCTGGCCAATTATGATGTGATGCGCACCGAGTCTGCGAAGGTAAAAGACTTCTTCCGTGCCGGTCCCGCGGGGATCCCTACTACCCAGGCCTTCAGCCAGGATTGCCGCTGGCCATCACTGGATACAGATCGCCGCGAAGGTTGTATCCGCAGCCGCGAGTTTGCCTTCAGTCAGGAAGGGGGCTTGGCGGTACTGTCCGGTAATCTGGCCGAGCATGGCTGCATAGTGAAAACCGCCGGGGTGGATGAATCCAACCTCAGGTTCAAGGGCGTGGCCAGGGTATATGAGAGCCAGGACGAGGCCGTTGCCGGGATCCTCGGCGGTGAAGTGGTCGCCGGGGATGTGGTGGTTATTCGCTACGAAGGCCCTAAAGGTGGCCCTGGCATGCAGGAGATGCTTTATCCCACCAGTTACCTCAAGTCCCGCGGTTTGGGCAAGGCCTGCGCCTTAATCACAGATGGCCGCTTCTCCGGCGGTACGTCCGGGCTGTCCATAGGCCATGTGTCACCGGAAGCCGCCTCAGGGGGCACTATCGCCTTGATTGAAAATGGCGATGCCATTGAAATCGATATCCCGGCCCGCAGCATCACACTTAAGCTGAGCGATGCTGAGCTCGCCCGGCGCCGTGAGGCGATGCAGGCCAAGGGGCCTTTGGCCTGGAAGCCGTTGGCACGGGTGCGCCCTGTGTCGTTGGCGCTCAAGGCTTATGCCATGTTGGCCACCAGTGCCGACAAGGGCGCCGTGCGCGATCGCACTAAGTTGGAGGGCTAGTATGTTGGCGCTGGCATCCAAGAGTCAGCTGTCGCTGGCCAACTATTATCTACAGAAGATCCTCTTGTCCCATGTCTATGATGTGGCGCGGGTTACCCCGCTGTCGAGTCTGAACAAGCTGTCGGCCCGTTTGGGCTGCCAGGTGTTTCTCAAGCGCGAGGATATGCAACCGGTACACTCGTTCAAGCTGCGCGGCGCCTATAATCGTATCGCCGCCTTGAGCCCAGCTGAGTGCGAAAACGGAGTGGTATGTGCCTCGGCCGGTAATCATGCCCAGGGCGTTGCCATGTCGGCTTCGAGTCGCGGGGTCGACGCCGTGATAGTGATGCCTACTACCACCCCGGACATCAAGATAGATGCGGTGCGCCGCCTCGGCGGCAATGTGGTGCTTCATGGGCAGTCGTTCGATCAGGCCAATCAGTATGCCATGGCGTTGGCCCAGGATGAGGGGCGGGTGTTTATCCCCCCCTTCGATGATGAGGCGGTGATAGCCGGGCAGGGCACGGTTGCCCAGGAGATGCTGCAGCAGCAAAGAGATCTTGAAGTGGTGTTTGTGCCAGTGGGTGGCGGTGGCTTAATCGCCGGCATTGCCGCTTACTACAAAGCCGTAATGCCTGAGGTGAAGATCATCGGCGTCGAGCCGGAAGATGCCGCCTGTCTCAAGGCGGCGCTGGAAGCGGATGAGCCGGTGACGCTGGAGCAGGTGGGGTTGTTTGCCGATGGGGTGGCGGTTAAGCGTATAGGTCAGGAGCCTTTTCGATTGGCGCGGGAATATGTCGATGAAGTGGTGACCGTCAGCTCGGATGAAATTTGCGCCGCGGTCAAGGATATCTTCGAAGATACCCGCGCCATTGCCGAACCGGCCGGTGCTTTGTCGCTGGCCGGGCTGAAAAAGTATGTCGGTGACAAGGGCAAGGGCGAGAAACTGGCGGCGATTCTCAGCGGAGCCAATGTCAATTTTCACAGCCTGAGATATGTGTCCGAGCGCTGCGAGCTGGGCGAGCATAAAGAGGCGGTGCTGGCAGTGACCATTCCGGAAAGGCCGGGTTCCTTCCTGCATTTTTGTGAACTGCTGGAGCGGCGGGTGATGACAGAGTTCAACTATCGTTTCAGCGGGCGCGATCGCGCCGTGGTCTTTGCCGGGATCCGTCTTAGCGAAGGTATCAGCGAGCTGCAGGCGATTGTCTCCCGCCTGGAGAGTGCCGGCTTTGCGGTGCAGGATCTTTCTGCCGATGAGGCGGCCAAACTGCATGTGCGTTATATGGTGGGCGGCTTGCCACCCGAGCCTTTGGAAGAAAAACTGCTCAGCTTTGAATTCCCGGAGCATCCCGGGGCCTTGCTGCAGTTTCTCACGACGTTGAAGAGCAAGTGGAACATCAGTCTATTTCACTATCGCAACCATGGCGCCGCCTTTGGGCGGGTGCTGGCCGGCTTTGAAGTGCCCAAGGCCGATGAAGCCGCCTTTGGTCGGTTTCTGGATGAGTTGGGGTTTGTCTGTCAGGACGAGACGGATAACCCCGCCTACCGGCTGTTTCTGGCGCGCCCAGGCCAGTGAGATCCTGAAAGGGAAAAGGTCGACTGTCTTTGCCAAAAGCAGGGGCAGTCCGGCGGTCAGTTTTATGCTATGGTCTTGAGTTATTATTCTAATCCGTACCCTGAAACCTCTTGTAAGGAGAGCCAAGATGTTTGCTGCACCCTCGGTTAGCGCTTTTAATCCTCCCCGCCGGATCCTGATGGGCCCCGGCCCTTCGGATGTCTATCCTCAGGTATTGGCGGCGCAGTCGCGGCCGACGGTCGGGCATCTGGATCCTCTGTTTGTGGCCATGATGGATGAGCTCAAGAGTCTCATTCAATATGCGTTTCAAACCCGCAACGAGATGACTATAGCGGTATCTGCCCCGGGCAGCGCCGGTATGGAGACCTGCTTCGTCAACCTGGTGGAGCCGGGCGAAAAGGTGATTGTCTGCCGTAACGGGGTGTTTGGCGACAGAATGCGCCAGAACGTTGAGCGGATTGGCGCCGAGGCGGTGATGCTGGATTTCGAATGGGGCACAGCGGTTGACCCAGAAGTGGTGGAAGCTGCGCTGAAGGCGCATCCCGATGCCGCCTTCCTGGCCTTTGTGCACGCCGAAACCTCCACCGGCGCACTTTCCGACGCCAAAACGCTGTGCGCCCTGGCGCGTGAGCACGGCTGTCTGTCGATTGTCGATGCCGTAACTTCCCTCGGTGGCGTCGAGCTCAGAGTCGATGATTGGGGCATAGATGCCATCTATTCCGGCAGTCAGAAGTGCCTCTCCTGTGTGCCTGGTTTGTCCCCCGTGTCCTTCTCACCGGCCGCAGTGGCTAAACTCAAGGCGCGCAAGAGCCCGGTACAGAGCTGGTTCCTGGACCAGTCTCTGGTGATGGGGTATTGGAGCGGTGATGGTAAGCGCAGTTATCATCACACGGCGCCTGTTAATGCCCTGTACTCACTGCATGAAGCGCTGCGGTTACTGGCCGAAGAGGGGCTGGAAAATGCCTGGCAACGCCACCGAGATATGCACCTTTTGCTGCGTCAGGGGCTTGAGTCCATGGGGCTCGAATTTGTGGTGGCCGAGCAGAGCCGCTTGCCGCAACTCAACGCAGTTTATATCCCGCAAGGTGTCGATGATGGCGCCGTGAGAAAGCAGCTGTTGGATAACTATAATCTGGAGATAGGTGCCGGCCTCGGCGCCTTGGCCGGAAAGGCCTGGCGTATCGGCCTGATGGGTTACGGTGCCAGACGGGAAAATGTTGCCCTGTGCCTGCGGGCCTTGGCCGAAGTGCTTAACTGATCGCTCGCCTTTAGATAAGCGCCCCGTTCAATGACGGGGCGTTTTCGTTTTAGCTTTCGCTCATAGCCTTGGTGAACACAGGCTTTAGGCGGTGATAGCTGTGACTGCCGATATAGATAGCCAAGGCCGACAGCAGCCCCCCCAGCAGGGTCGAGGTCAATACATCGACACTCCAATGCATCCCCAGCAACATACGGCTCAGCCCCATCAGCAGTGCCCAGCAGATAAGCAGCGCCGGAAGCCAGAGATTGTTGTGTCTCAGCAGAAAGAAACTGCTGCACATAGTCAGGGTCACGGCAAAAATGGTATGGCCGGAGGGAAAGGAAAACCCAGTTTCTATCTGCCAGTGATGCTGGATCTGTGCCGAGATAGGCATATCCAGCGGTGATACCCCGGGAAGAACCTGCGCCAGCAGTTCCCTGCGGGCGTACTTGTCTATGCTGTAGAACTCCTTGATATCCAGATGCTGCTGGTGGGACAGCCATTCGATATAGGGCCGGGATTCGGCAAATACCAGCTTGAGCTGTTCATTGAGCAGCAAACACAGCACCAAGCCCAGCGAAGTGCAGAACATCATCTTCAGCCAGCTGCCCTTTGGCAGGATAAAAAAGCTGATGGCAAACACCAACAACACAGTGCTTACGCCCCAGGGCGCTGAACCGGACACGGTTAACCAGTACCAAAACTGAGCGGCGGCGCTATCGAGGTTAAGCCAAGGGAAGAGTGGCTCTGACAGGGAAAACAGCGCCAGCGGCAAGCTGAGCAGAAACAGCCAACAAATGGCCAGTGAGGTCAAAGGGACGGCTGCATACTTCATTAATACACCCTTATCGGAACGGACAAACCGCCATTGTGCCAGAGAAAGGAAGTGCAGCAAGTACTATTCAGTGTTTGGTTAAGCTGAGTGTCATGTTGCGCTAAACAGGGGCCAAAGTTGTTTTCTGCTACCTAGGCGTGGTGGCAATGAGGGCAACGATTGATGATACTGATTAAAAACGGCTACAGAGTACCCAGAGTTTCTGATATGGCATTGTCTTGATATAGCCAATGTGACTGAAAGTTGAGTATAAAAAAGCCCCTGCGAGAGGGGCTTTCCAAGAATTCAAATACCAAGTGGATTACTTGATTTTGGCTTCTTTGTAGATAACGTGCTGACGAACTACGGGATCAAACTTTTTGATCTCCATCTTTTCAGGCATGTTACGCTTGTTCTTGTCGGTAGTGTAGAAGTGACCAGTCTTGGCGCTTGAAACCAGCTTGATCTTCTCACGATTTCCTTTAGCTTTAGCCATTTTCTATTACACCTTCTCGCCACGGGCACGAAGTTCAGCAACAACGACTTCGATACCTTTCTTGTCGATAATGCGCATACCCTTGGTAGAAACGCGCAATTGTACGAAACGCTTTTCGTCTTCTAACCAGAAACGGTGGTTCTGCAGGTTAGGTAAAAAACGACGACGAGTTGCGTTTTTTGCGTGCGAACGGTTGTTACCAACCATTGGTCGCTTGCCAGTAACTTGGCATACTCTTGACATGTCAATCTTCTCCAAAAAACAATTTTAACGCTCGAGCATTAATGTGCCTCGTATGGCCGTCGCCCGAGGCACAAAGAGGGCGCATGTTATACAGGATAACTGAGGAAAGATCAAGCGATGGATCAAACTATCCATCCGCGTTCTGCGAAGGAAACTATCTCGCAATCCCCTACAACCATATGATCCAGAAGCGAAACATCTATGGTTGCGAGCGCACATTTCAACCGCTCAGTAATTCGCCTGTCAGCCTGGCTGGGCTCAGCCACGCCGGACGGGTGATTATGGCAAACTATGACCGCCGCGGCCTGTTTTTCCAGCACCAGTCTAACCACCTCTCGCGGATAGACGGATGCAGAGTCCAGGGTGCCATGGAATAATTCCACGAATTGGATTACTCGGTGCTGGCTGTCCAGCAACAGAATCGCAAACACCTCGGTGGCACGGTCTGCTAATTGTCTCATTAAATAGTCGCGAGTCAAATCCGGATTTGTCAAAACCGGCCCTCTTTGCAGCTTTTCCCGAGAAATTCGTCTCGAAAGTTCGGCGGCGGCCTGCAATTGGGTATATTTCACCGGCCCCATTCCCGGAATTCGGGCAACTTGATTCAGTGGTGCCACCAAGAGTTGCCGCAGTGAACCGAATGCCGCGAGCAAATCTCTGGCTAATTCAACCGCACTTTGCCCCGCCAGGCCGTTACGCAGCAAGACCGCCAGTAACTCGGCATCACTCAGGCTCTTGGCTCCCTGCTGCAGCAACTTTTCCCTTGGGCCCTCTCCTGTAGGCCAGTCTCTGATACCCATCCTTGGCTCCCGTCCCTGTGCCCTATACTTTGTTTCAATTATGGTCGAGATTTTTGAAGCTGCATCCTGCCAAGTCGGGGGAGCTTTGTGATATCTTAGCCGCCAATTACCATCAGTTGATTGTTTCTATGAGCCTGAAGCATAAAAAAATCCTCTTGGGGATTGGCGGTGGCATTGCCGCCTACAAGAGTGCTGATCTGGTGCGGCGCCTGCAGGACAGAGGTGCCGAAGTCAGAGTCGTCATGAGCCAGAGCGCCATGGAATTCATTACCCCGCTGACCTTGCAGGCGTTATCCGGCCATCCGGTAGCCTCAGATCTGCTGGATCCTGCGGCCGAGGCTGCCATGGGGCATATCGAATTGGCCCGTTGGGCCGATCTGGTTATCATTGCCCCCGCTACCGCCAACCTGTTGGCCCGTATTCGTGCCGGTATGGCCGATGAACTGATCACCACCACCTGCCTGGCAACGGCGGCTAAGGTGATGCTCTGCCCGGCGATGAACCAACAGATGTACCAAAACGTAGCGACTCAGGAGAACCTCAAGGTGCTGGCCGAGCGCGGTTATGGTATCTGGGGCCCGGATAGCGGCAGCCAAGCCTGTGGTGAAATCGGCCCGGGGCGTATGCTGGAACCCAATGATATCGCTCAGCGAGCCGCCGCTTGCTTTGAGCCACAGCTGTTGGCCGGCCAAAAGCTGCTGCTCACCGCCGGACCGACCCGTGAAGCGATAGATCCTGTGCGTTATATCTCCAACCACAGCTCTGGCAAGATGGGGTTTGCACTGGCCACTGCGGCGGCGCAGATGGGCGCCGAAGTGACTCTGGTCAGCGGCCCGGTTAATTTAGCTACCCCGGCAGGGGTGACCCGAGTCGATGTGCAATCGGCCAAAGAGATGCTCGATGCCGTGATGCAAAGGGTGGAACAGCAGGATATTTTTATTGGCTGCGCCGCAGTGGCAGACTATCGTGTCGCCGATGTCGCCGAAGCCAAAATAAAAAAATCTTCCGAAACCATGGCATTGGCACTGGTGCGTAACCCGGATATTCTGGCCACGGTCGCCAGCCATTCTATCCGGCCCTTTACCGTGGGTTTTGCGGCAGAAACCCATGAAGTGGAGACCTACGCGCGTGACAAGCTCAAGCGCAAGAAACTCGATATGATTGCCGCCAACGATGTGTCTGTTCCGGGTCAGGGTTTCAACGCCGACCGGAATGCCCTGAAAGTATTTTCTGCAACAGGTTGTGATGAACTGCCGGCCACCGACAAGTTGAGCCTGGCCAAACAGTTGCTGATCCTGATAGCGAAGCATAAAAACAACTCATGAAAACACCCATAGAACTGAAAATTCTCGACTCGCGTATTGGCAGTGAATTTCCGCTGCCAAGCTATGCGACCCCAGGCAGTGCCGGCATGGATCTACGCGCCATGCTGGACACCAGCATCACCATAGCCCCGGGTGAAACTGTATTGATCCCGACCGGAATTGCGGTTCATGTGGCCGACCCTTCTCTGGCGGCGGTGATTTTGCCCCGCTCGGGTCTGGGCCACAAAAACGGCATAGTACTCGGCAACCTGGTCGGCCTTATCGACTCTGACTATCAGGGCCCGCTGATGGTTTCCTGCTGGAACCGCAGCCAGACACCTTTCACCCTGGAGATAGGTGACCGCTTGGCCCAATTGGTGTTTGTGCCCGTCGTTCAAGCCCAGTTCAAACTGGTGGATGAATTTGACACCTCGGACAGAGGCGAAGGTGGCTTCGGTCACTCAGGCACTCAATAATTCCTGCCACTGACAGAGCGAAACATGGCTGTAAAAGAAAAAATCAATCGTCGTGAACACATACTCCAATCCCTTGCCAGAATGCTGGAAACCAATCCGGGGCAAAGGATTACCACCGCCAAGCTGGCCTCGGAAGTTGGCGTGTCGGAAGCGGCGCTTTATCGCCACTTTCCCAGTAAGGCGCGGATGTTTGAAGGCCTGATTGAGTTTATTGAAGACTCTCTGCTGTCACGCATCAACCTCATCATGGACGAGGAGAAAGACACCATGAAACGCTGCCAACAGGCACTGCAGCTGTTATTGGTGTTTGCCGAGCGCAACCCAGGGATCTCCCGGGTACTGAGCGGTGATGCCCTGCTGGGCGAGAATGAGCGTCTCAGAGAGAGGATCAACCTGTTGTTTGCCAAGTTGGAAACCCATCTGAAGCAGATCCTGCGGGAAAAATCCCTGCGAGAAGGGCAAAAATTCGCCCTGGATGAAGCCATTCTGGCAAACCTGCTGTTGGCCGTGGCCGAAGGCCGTATTGCCCAGTTTGTTCGCAGTGAATTCAAGCTCAAGCCAACGGCTCACTTCGAGGAGCAGTGGCAGTTTATTCAAAGCCAGTTATTGCAGAGCTGAACGCCCTGTTTTTCGGGATCAAGGACGGTAAAAACCGTCCTTTTTTTATGGATTTAGCCTTGTCCAAACCCAAGCATTTAATTAACATTGAAAAAACATAGGTTACTTATAATAAACACAAGGATGTCAAATGAAATTCCAACCTTTGTTGACTGGTATATTATTGCTGGCCCCCACTCTCGCTTTGGCCCAGAGTCATCAAACGCCCACGCCGGCAGAAATTTTCAGCCAGGGGGCGCAATACACCAATGTCAAAATCTCCCCCTCCGGTGACTATCTCAGCGTGATCATGAATCACGAAGGAAAAGATAAGCTACTGATCCTCAATACTGAAGACCTCAGTGCCAAGCACATTGTTTACTTCCCGGGCAACGCCCAAGTGGGCAGTTATACCTGGGTCAACGATGAACGTGTCGTGGTCGCCAAGGAATACCTCAAGGGCTGGGATGATCGCCCGCTCTACTATGGTGAATTGATGGCGGTGAACGCCGATGGTTCCAAGGTCGCCTATCTGTTCGGTTACAATTCGGGCCAGCAACAAACCGGTTCCCACCTGAAGAAAAACACCGCCATCCAGGCCACTGCCTATGTACTCGATCCCTTGCCGGATGATGACCGCTACATGTTGGTCAACGCCATCCCCTGGAACGGCGGTCGCAGCCTGGATTATGAACAGTTACAGGATGTCTATCGGGTTGATGTCTACCGTGGCACCCGCAAGAAGATCACCCGCTCTCCCATAGGTATGGCCAGCTTCATGACAGATGACGACGGTGAAGTGCGCTTTGTGGCCGGTCAGGACAGAAGCAACAACACCCGTATTTTTTACCGTAACGACGGAGAATGGATTGACACCGACAAGCTGAACATCGGCCTTAAGGACTTTACCCCTATCTCCTTTACCGAAGATCCCAACAGCGTCTATGCCGCCGCGTCTCAGGCCGGTGAGCCCAAAGCCGTGTATCGGGTCAACCTGAAAACCGGTGAAAAGCAGCAGATAGTCAGTGACGCCAGAGTCGAGCCGGACAACTTCTGGATCAACGGCCAGAACAAACAGCTCTATGCGGTGGAGTTTGCCAACGGTTACCCAACCTACGCCTTTGTTGACTCTGAAGATCAACATGCTGTGTATCTCAAGCAACTGCTGGCCAGCCTGCCGGGGCACCAGGTGCGCATCGTCAGCGAGACCCGTAACGCCGACAAGATGGTCATTCTGGCCTTCAACGACCGCAACCCGGGCGACTACTATCTGTTTGATACCAAAGCGGTCAAACTCAGACACCTGCTGCGTACCATGGAAAGCATAGATCCGGCCAACATGGCCGAAGTGAAACCCATGGATATCAAGGTGCGAGACGGCATGACGATTCAGGCCTACCTGACCTTACCACCCGGTAAAGATCCCAAGCAGTTGCCTCTGGTGGTCAACCCGCACGGCGGCCCACACTATGTCAGGGACAGCTGGGGCTTTGATCCTCAAAACCAGATGCTGGCCAATCAGGGTATTGCCGTACTGCAGGTTAACTTCCGCGGCTCAGGTGGTTATGGTGAAGCCTTCCAGCAAGCGGGCTACCGCAAGTGGGGCAGTGAAATTCAATACGACATCATAGACGCCACCCGCCATCTGATAGATCAAGGCATAGTGGACAAGCAGCGCATCTGTATCGTCGGCGGCAGTTTTGGCGGCTACAGCGCGCTGCAAAGCTCGGTTATGGAGCCGGATCTATTTAAGTGCGCCATCGGCTTTGCCGGGGTGTACGATCTGGAAATGATGTTTAAAGAAGGTGACGTGCAGGAACGTGACTCGGGCACCAGCTACCTGCGAACTGTGCTTGGTCAGGATCAAGCCGTGCTGCGCGCTATGTCGCCCACTCGCAACGTCGACAAGCTCAAGGCCAATCTGCTGCTGGTGCACGGTGGCAATGATGAGCGCGCTCCCATAGAGCAGTTTGAAGCCCTGGAAGATGCGCTCAAGAAGCGTAACTACCCCTACCAGAAAATCATCATGGATGATGAGGGCCACGGTTTCTACGATGAAAGCCACAGAGCCATCTATTATCAGAAAATGCTCAACTTCCTGAAGCAGAATCTGGGCGTTTAAGTTTAACAGCCGTAAACAAAGCCGCTCTCCAGGGAGCGGCTTTTTTCGTGCTATGGGGCTTTTCTGGTATGAATTTACAGCAAATAGCGGTATCCTCCGCTTCCCGCAGATAAATGTGAAAAGCGTCACAGCTTGCGCGGACAGTAACAAACGGAAGGCGCTGGCTTGGCGTCTATCCGCCGGAGGAAAACAATGGCATTGAGTGAAGCAGCTTTGATGGTTCAGACCGCGCTCCTGGAGCGAGGACTCGAGACCCCCATGGTACCCTGTGGCTTGTCGGCCGAGGAGCGCAAGGAAAAAATAGAGGCCCATATGAAGGCCATTTTGACCTTGATGTCGCTGGATTTGAGCGACGACAGCCTGATGGATACGCCGAAACGTATCGCCAAGATGTATGTCGACGAAATTTTCTCCGGCCTCGACTATGCCAACTTCCCCAAGATCACTGTTATCGACAACAAGATGGGCTTCGATGAAATGGTGCGGGTGCAGGACATCAGTCTCACCAGCACCTGTGAGCACCATCTGGTGACCATAGACGGCACTGCTACTGTGGCCTATCTGCCGCGGAAGAAGATCATCGGCCTGTCGAAGATCAACCGCATAGTGCGTTTCTTTGCCCAGCGGCCACAGGTGCAGGAGCGCCTGACCCAGCAAGTACTGGTCGCGTTGCAGACCCTGCTGGAAACCAAAGATGTGGCGGTAAAAATGGATGCGGTGCATTACTGCGTTAAATCCCGCGGTGTGATGGACTCCACCAGCTCCACCACCACTACGGCTCTTGGCGGCGTGTTCAAGTCCAACCCGGCCACCCGCGCCGAGTTTCTGCATCAGGCCAAATAGCTTCTCCGCCATAAAAAACGCTGCCAAGGCAGCGTTTTTTATGGACTGTACAGAAAGTTACTCAAGCTTCTGTAAGAACTGACATTCTATCCTGGGTGGCATTAAATACCATACTGTTCACGATAGGCGCTAACGGCGGCCAACTCCTGCTCCATCCCAGGTTTCTCGGCCAAGTAGGCAATCAAATCGGCCAGCTTGATGATGGCCACTATCTGGCAACCAAAGTCGCGCTCCACTTCCTGAATGGCAGACAATTCGCCCTTGCCCTTCTCCTGACGGTCGAGGGCAATCAATACCCCGGCCAGAGTCGCGCCATTGGCCTGAATGATCTCCATGGACTCGCGAATAGCGGTACCTGCGGTGATCACATCATCCACCAACATCACCTTACCCTTGAGCTCGCTGCCTACCAGGTTGCCGCCTTCGCCGTGGTCTTTCTTCTCTTTGCGGTTAAAGCAGTAAGGAATATCCAGATCATGGTGTTCGGCCAAGGCTACAGCCGTGGTTGTGGCGATGGGGATCCCCTTGTAGGCCGGGCCAAACAGGAGATCGTAGTCGATACCGGCATCCACCAACGCAGCAGCATAAAAACGGCCCAGGCGGGCCAGATCCCGGCCAGTGTTAAACAGACCGGCATTGAAGAAGTATGGGCTCTTGCGGCCGGACTTCAGGGTAAACTCACCGAATCTCAACACCTGACGCTCAAGGGCAAATTCAATAAACTCGCGCTGATAGGCTTTCACGATCTCTCCTCTTGTGATTATGGGTAAGCCCTTAAGGCTCACGGGTACGAACAAGTACTCTCTGGAGTACGAAAAAAAGGACCCTCATGGGGTCCTTAAAAAACTTAACTCAATGCAGCCTTCTGCACATCGATAATCTCACGAATGCCATGCTTGGCCAGCTCCAGCAGACTCAGCAACTCTTCATGGCTGAACGGCTCGCCTTCGGCGGTGCCCTGGATCTCGATGATCTTGCCGGTTTCTGTCATCACCACGTTCATATCGGTTTCGGCGGCGCTGTCTTCGATATATTCCAGGTCACAGATAGGCTCACCTTCAAAAATCCCCACGCTCACGGCGGCGATAAGGAATTTGAGCGGATTGGCCTTGAGAATACCCTTGGCACGAGCCCAATTAAGCGCATCCACCAGAGCCACACAGGCACCTGTGATGGCTGCAGTGCGGGTACCGCCGTCGGCCTGAATCACATCACAGTCGATCACTATGGTGTTTTCACCCAGCAGCTTCATATCCACAGCAGCGCGCAAAGCACGGCCGATGAGGCGCTGAATTTCCTGGGTACGACCAGACTGCTTGCCCCGGGCCGCTTCGCGATCCATACGGCTATGGGTAGAACGGGGCAACATGCCATATTCTGCCGTCACCCAACCTTGGCCCTGGCCTTTGAGAAATCTCGGCACCCCTTCGGTAAAACTGGCGGTACAGAGTACTTTGGTATCGCCGAACTCGACCAGCACAGAACCTTCCGCATGGGCGGTAAACTGGCGAGTGATTGAAATGGGGCGGGTTTGAGCCGGAGTTCTGTTGCTGGGACGCATAGTGAATTCCTGTATTTTGTCGTCTGGACTGAATTGGCTGCATATTATAGGGCCTTGCGGCGCTTGACGCCATGGCGGATCCGTATCGAACCGACAAAGTGTATACACTTCACTTTAACCCCGGGGGCAAGCTGTCTATAATCCTCTGCTACACCCGTCTTCAAGCAACTGGAATATCTGATGATCCACAGCATGACCGCCTACGCCCGTATCGAGCATAAAGCCGACTGGGGCACAGCCTCCTGGGAAATCCGCTCAGTCAACCAGAGATATCTGGAAACCTATCTGCGCCTGCCGGAACAGTTCCGTAGCCTGGAGCCTGTGCTGCGAGACAGACTGCGCAAGCGTCTCAATCGCGGTAAGGTAGAGGTCAATTTGCGCTACGAGCTGAGCGATCAACAAGGTACCCAGCTGAATATGAACCAGGACTTGGCACTGCAACTGCTGCAGGCCGCCAATTGGGTAAAACAGCAAGCCGGCCAGGGTGAGCTCAATCCAGTGGATATTCTGCGCTGGCCTGGGGTCATGTCCTCATCCGAGCAAGACATGGATGCCATTGCCGCCGAACTGCTCAAAGCCTTCGACGGCGCCGTCGATCAGTTTATCGAAGCCCGCGGCCGTGAAGGCAGCGCCATCAAAGAGATGCTGCTGACCCGCCTGGATGCCGTTGAAGCCCAGATCGCCATAGTCCGCGAGCACATGCCCAAGGTCATGGAGTGGCAAAGGGAAAAACTCAGCAACCGCCTGGCCGAAATCCAGGGCGAACTGGACCCGGCCAGACTGGAACAGGAAATGGTATTGCTGGCCCAAAAACAGGATGTGGCCGAAGAGATGGATCGCCTCGAAGCCCACGTGGCCGAAGCTCGTCGGATCCTCAACAAGGGTGGCAGCGAAGGCCGCAGACTGGACTTCATGATGCAAGAGTTCAACCGCGAATCCAACACCCTGGCCTCCAAGTCAATCAGCAGCGAAATCACCGCCGCCGCGGTCGAGCTTAAAGTGCTGATTGAGCAGATGAGAGAGCAGATCCAGAACGTGGAGTGATGTTTTAACATTCACAAGTACAGCATAAAGCCTCATTTTTGAGGCTTTTTTGTTTTCAGAAGATTTCAGGTCTTTGCCTCTGTTTTCAACCAACTGGTGAGTTTAGTGGTGAGTAGGATTGATCTAGTATGCCCTTAAATGGTGAGTAACTTTCCATACCTAAGGAGAACTATATGGGCAAGCTCAATGCACGCAAAGTCGCCGCTTTGGCCAAAGATGAACCACGCAAAACCGCAGATGGTAATGGCCTCTACTTCGTTGTACCCGCCTCTGGAGAACCTTTTTGGATCTTGCGATTTTCAATCAACGGTTGTCGTCCAGAAATGACAATTGGATCTTATCCAGAACTATCCCTTGCAGATGCACGAGATGCGGCCTTCACGATCTTTTTATATGTTAATTGTAAATTGAAACGTTTGTTTGAATAAGGGCTGAATTTGAGCTCTTCTGACGACCGGCTCAGCGTTTAAATAACGCCTTGGATCTATGGTGATAAATCCCCAAAACTGTAAAAATCGCTTAATAAACCTGGATTCAATGAGCATGCTTAAGTTTCTTTCTGGCGCGAAGTAATCATCTGTAGAGAATGCCTGTAGTAAATCGGGGAAAGCAGTCATCACCTCTTTAACAAGCTGCTCCACATTGTTGTGACACTGAATGCGCCACAGCATAAATAACCAAAATGGTCGCAAGTCGACATCGTATTCAAAGCCGTCCATATACCCCCAGTTATATTTGCTGATTGCGGCTTCTAACATAGGTTTGAAGAATGCTTGTATACCTAAAGCCTGATACTGTTGTTGTGCTAACTTTTTGACATGGTAGCGACCGCTGCGGCGATAAATAATGCTGCTAATTTCGGCTAGCACTCGGGTGTAGTGCAGGGCATTAAATTTATCTTCGTTACTGCCCGCAAACTCGCTGATGCTAATATTTTGTGGGAACTGAGCAACGGCAAACTCAGGCAATAACTCACTGGCCTGTTTGACCAACTTAGCCGGTAAGTTGCCTTTACTCGTGGCTTTGAATGACCCATCTTGCGCCATAGCCTCATCAAGAATAAGAGCTAAATAGCGCATCACAGGACTGGCTAAAAGCGCATCTGGTGTGCTGATTGTCACCCACTGTAATTCATCAAAAGGCGCATAAAGCCAATTGGCCATTTGCGTTGGTGTTACACCACAAAAATCGGGATGAGGTTGATTATTACGATCCTGCACTTTGTGCTGTAAAACAGTGTTGAGTTCATCAAGGCTCAAATTGGGGTTCATTGCCAGCATGGTGTCAATATCATCAAATATTTGGGCATGTTGCTTGGAGACACTGCTCATACAACAACGTTTAAACTTTTTACCACTGCCACAATGGCAAGGATCGTTTCGGCCAAGCTTCATGTTGTCCCTTCTTATTATTATAGAAAAAGCGCTTCATTTTCTTGTTTACGCTGGTTCAATGTATGAGTAATAGCAGACACTGTGATTTTACTTACCCCTTGCTGCTTTGCTAGATGAGCAAACTGACTGATGGCTTCTGCGACTTCTTCAATAACTTGCCTCACCTCATTCCAATTGGCAAAGCCTGCGCTGGCAGCCAGCTTTTGCATTAGCTTAAGCGGTGGCGCTTTGCCATAACCTCCAAAGGCAGTGGCATGTTCGTTAAATGGATGTGGGCTGTAGGTAACATCGTAAAAAGGTGCAGGATTCCATTGGCCATCGTCCGTTTGCAAAAAAGCCCAGTTTTTACTGTGATCGTCTTGGTTAGACGACAGCAGGTTAAAAATGGCACGGCGAAATTGCAGTTGCCCAGCGGCTGGAGATTTACACAGCTGTCGGCTGGCTTTGATTAAATCAATATAATCTAAACTTGGCGTTCGGAAGTCTGCATCAAGCAATCCGCAGGCGCTGTGCATATGCAAGCGGCCTGAACTGCGCTTGCTGCCTAAATTGGTCTGTTCAGCGACATAATCAAAACGCTTGAGTGCTAACCACGCAGGCGCACCGCTTGTATGCGGCGCTTCAATAAGTTGCCAAATTGGCGGTTGGCACTTTGCTTGCTCGGCCATTTGTAAATAAACCGCCTCGCACAAACCTTCTTCATGTCCGAGCGCTAGATTCTTCGAGGTAAACTTAATCAACCAAGCTTCATCACCGGGCTGTGCAAAGGTTCGACAATGCCGAGTTTCCCCAGCAGGCGTATAAATCTGCGCCTTTGGTCTTGCACCACCCGAACTACCTCCGGCGACTAATGCGGCCAACACGTGTTGAGTATGCCCATCTAACTCATCTTGGTTGTCGTCCATATAATCTGACATTGAAGAATCGAACAGTGTTTGTGCTTCTAAACCCAAGGTTGCTAAATCAATGTCAGCGTGCGTCGTGGCTGAAAACTCAGATACCGGAGAAAAAGAGAGCGCTCCCATACCTTTATCACCGACAAAAGCCAGTCTATCCATTGCTGTTAATTGATTAGGCAGAATGCCTTTTTGCCGGAAAATACGATCTTGTAACAGCATGCCCCAACCATCGGGCAAACAATCCCCGAATACACCATGCACACCTTGGTGTGGCTGTTTAGGTGCGGCTTGTACTTGTGTGCTTGCCTGAATAGTAAAAGGCGATAAATTGCCAAACTGCTGCAAATAGCTGCCTGCATACTGAAAAAAAACGCCTTGTCGATTCTGAGCCAAAACCCCTACAGTGACCTGCTCACCTGAGCTTAACGTACGGGATATGGTGAGTTTTTGAATGGGTTTAAAACTCATCTTTTAGCACCTCATCAATGCTAGATGGTGTAGAAACGCGTTCTTTACTTGGTAGCGTGAGCTGATAGAGCCTATCCAATGAGTCGAGGGTCTGCCAAAGCAACAGCAATTGACGAAATGAAATTTGCCCAGTCAGCTCAAACTTCTTAATAGTGGCCGCTGGGACGCAGCTTCGCTCTGCCAGTGCTGTTCGTGACAGCTTTGCCTGCTTCCGTAACTCACGTAAATAAGCCGCATAGGCTTGGCTTACATCGGTATCATCAAGTAAGGTAAAATTCATCCGCAATGACTTATTGGATACAGTTATATCCATTGTATAGGAAAATAACCAGAAATGGCTATTATTGTATCCAATAAGTGCGGTAGTGTTGAAAGTTCACTCGATCAAGCCTTCCGAAACTGTTATTTTTGAACCCAACTGTAGAGTGAAAACGGCATTGTTTTTCCGTACTCATAACCAAGAAGTGCTACCAAGATTTAGTAAAAGCCATAGGTTAGTGGTAGGTTGTTTGGTGGTGGAGGTAGCCATTTTTGAACGGTTTATTTTTATAATTTATTGATTTTTAAAGGGTCTAGTCTGCTGCTCAATAAGCAGTTCCTGAACCTAGAATAATGTTTCGCGCTGTAAAAAAACGTTCAAAAATCCAGCAAAGCCCCTTCAATAAGGGGCTTTGTCATTTCTAACTCCTACCTAATAGCTGGTCGCCGCAAATGAACACTAAGACCGGAGACAGGGCCTAATAGCGCAAACTCTGCATTGAACAGTGGCCAACTGCAGCAAGCTCATCAGCGAACCCGGCTTACCAACAGCGCCATACTGCCGCAGGCTAACAGTACCCATCCCAAGTGCTGTACCGCACCTGCCAGAGCAAGGCCGCTGCCGATGAGTAAGTAGTACATCAAGCCGAACAGGGCTCCGGCGCTGCCGGCCTGCTGCCGGTACTGAGCCAAGGCCATGCTGAGCACATTGGGGATCGCTATTCCGAATGCCATAACCACAAGTAGCATAGGCGCCAGAAACCCGATGGAGTTCAGCGAAAGTTGTACTCCTATGGCTCCCAGAAGCAGCAGTAAAGCGGCGCCTTGCAAGAGTTTGCCTTGAGAGACTCCCTTGGAGATCAAGCGTTTATTGCTGTAGCTGCCGACCTGTGAGCCCAGGCCAAGGATTAAGCCGCTGTAACCAAACTGTTCCGGCGTGAACCCAAGCCTGGCAAAGTTGAATCCACCGAGTTGGTAGTAAGAAAACAGGGCGACGTTATAGGCAGTGACCAAGAGCGCAGATTGCCAGATTTGCCTGTCACCGAGCATACGTTTACTCAAGGCGAACAGTTGCAAATTCTGCCTGCTGGTTTGGGTTTCCGGCAACCTGATAAAACAATAGGCGAATAAACCCAAGGCCATAATAAACAAAGCTAAAAACACCGCATGATGACCACCCACCTTGACCAATTGGCCACCGGAAAACATGCCGATAACAGGGCTGATGGCAATCCCAAGTCCCATCACACTGAACACTTTCGCCAACTCTTCACCGCTGAAGGCGTCACGCAGCATGGTTTGGGTGACGATTGAGCCGACAGCAATACCAAAAGCGCTGCAGGCTCTGGCGGCCATCAGCACGGCGAAGCTGGTTGTTGACATGGCCACCCAGGCTGCGACGCCATAGATAAAGAGTCCCAGCAACATGGCCTGGCGACGGCCGCAACTGTCGGCCACTATGCCCCACACTGCCACGCCCAAAGCGAAAGCCAAAAAATAAACCGATAGGGTTTGCGCCGCCTGAGGGTAGGACACGGCAAATGTCTGCGAAATAGCCCCCAGGGCCGGGCTGTAAATGGTTTCCACTATTTGCGGGAACATTAGTAGCGCCAGCATCAACCATAGCGAAGGTTTGGTTTTCATCTCTTATCCTTATCACAATCAAGCAAGCTGCGAACAAGCCCTGTTCCTCTATGCAGGCTTGAACCGCGCTTTTCCGAGTCGGCGCGCAGTGTATACTCGTGATGAAACGGCACGTTAACGACATAAAGACAAGAAACATCAAAATAGGGACGTCATGGCGATTATTGAGCAGGAAACTGAGTTCGATGCGGATACCTTTCCAGCCAGTGTTATCGGCATTGCGGCCGATGTTGGCCAGCACGATTCGGGCATGCACCAACACCATAAAGGGCAACTGCTTTATGCCCCCCACGGCTGCATGAGCTTTGCATTGGAGAATGCCATCTGCATCTTGCCACCCACCAAAGCCGTGTGGATCCCGCCCCGTATTTCGCACCGCGCGGTAATGACCAATGTGGTGGCCTATCGCTCTTTGTATTTTGATTGTGCCAGGTTCAACACTCCGGCTGAGCTTCGCATGATAGAGGTCAACGCCCTCTTGAAAGCCTTGATAGACAAAATGGCACTGTGGCCTTGGGACACGCCGGAGCAGAATATGGCCAATAGCAGTGCGTTATTTTGGGAAGAGTTTTATGCCGCCAAGAAACATTCATTTCAGCTGCCACTGCCACGGGATCGCAGGTTTCGCCGATTCCGCCAGCAGCTTATCAAGGAAGAGTTTCTCGCGCCGGATATACGCAGGCTTGCCAGCAGTGTCGGCGCCAGTACCAAGACAGTCACCCGGTTATTCAAGGCTGAAACCGGTATGACTTATCAGCAATGGCGCCAACAGTGGCGCCTTTTGAAGGCCGTAGAACTCCTATCCGGTGCCAGAACAGTCAGCGAGGTGGCCCACAAGCTGGCGTTTTCTTCCGACAGCGCCTTTATTGCGTTTTTTAAAAAGCAGACGGGCCAAACGCCTTTGAGCTTTATTCAGAATTCAATCAATTAAGGACGGTGTGAACAAGCCTCATGCGTACTCTGCGCCGGCTCATAAAATTGAATGCAAGGCTTGCTGCAGAAGCACAAATCCTTTGTAAACAGTGGGAATGGATGAATAACTTCCATAGGCGTTCCTTGCCAGAGACCACTGGGTATCGTTATAAATAACTCATTGACGCCAGGTCCCGCTCACGAGGCTATTACAGGCAAGTCGTTGAAGCGTTGGCTGGCGTCAAGGTGTTAAACAAAGTCATAAGATTCGGCATGCCTGTTCGCCAGATAATCTCATGTTCCAATGGTCAACTAAATGCACTTTTGAATCAATGCAACTTTAGAGACCTGGGATGTCATTAGAAGCGGTAGTCTACGCTCAGGTACAGTTGCTGGGTGTTGTCCAGCGCATATTTACCTGTGTCTATCTTGTTGTCATAGTCCTGCTTCAGGTAGCTATAACCTATCTCGGTATTGAGATTGTCGCTCAGCTTATACACAAGACCTGTCTGACCACCCCAGACAAAATTATTATCTGATCCCAGGGCGCCGCTGTCCGGTGAAGTGTGGTTAATACCGGCGCTGGCACCGACAAACCAGTTCAGCTTGTGGTCCTGATCCAAACCTACCAGATAGTCATAGGAAACCAGCCCCATCTGCTGCTTGGCGAAGTCATCGCTGTTGTAGCTATAAGTGGCGTATAGGCGTTGGTTCGGTGTCAGGAAGGCACCACCGCGCACCATGTAGACAGCGTTGCGATCATCATCGCTGAACTTGCCGCCATCAATGGGTTTGTGGGAGTAGTCGTTTTGCTGCGCGCCGACACCACCGCCGACAAACCAGTCTGCGGCAAAGGAAGGGGCTGAGAAAGCGAGAGCCGCAGCGGAAGCCAGTATTAGAGATTGAATTTTCATAATTTACTCCTTGATCCGGGAAAGTCCGGATGGCTGTTTTAAGCCGGGTCAACTTGTGTTCATCGGCAGGTTAGGGCCGTTTTGCTGAACTTTGGCTGAATGAGAGCCGGAAGGGACTTTTTATCGTATAAGTTGATTTTTTGTGTTAAAAAACTTGATGTTAGAAATGGCAATTGTTGATAGCCCGTGATGGGGTTGTGGTTTGGAATGGAACTATTAACCTGAGGGAAAAGGGATGCGACTGGTATTTGTACACGGCTGGAGTGTGACGTCCACAGAGACCTACGGCTATTTGCCACAGGCATTGGCCAAGCTGGCAGACACTGAGCTCCAAGTGAGTCATCTGCACTTGGGGCGTTACATCAGTTTTCAGGATCAGGTGAAGCTGGAGGACGTTGCGCTGGCTTTCGAGGCTGCCAGACGTGAAGTGCTGGGGGATGAGCCTTTCGCGGTGATTACCCACAGTACCGGCGCCGCGGTTGTGCGCTGTTGGTTGGAGACTTTCTTCGGAGCCCAAAAGCTGGCGGCTTGTCCCGTGACTCATATGATCATGCTGGCACCGGCCAACCACGGCTCTGCCTTGGCACAGCTTGGCAAGTCGCGCCTTGCTAGGATTAAGGCCTGGTTCGATGGATTGGAACCAGGGCAGAAGATCCTTGACTGGTTGGAGTTGGGCAGCCTGGGACAGGCCTCTTTAAGTCAAGCCTGGCTTAATTATGATTTTGAAGCTGCTCGGCTTTGGCCCTTGGTGCTGACCGGCGAGAGCATAGATACTTCCCTCTATGACTATCTCAACTCCTATACCGCCGAGCCGGGCTCGGATGGTGTCGTGCGGGTCGCCGCGGCAAATATGAATTATGCTCGGTTGCAATTGGTGGAGCATGCTCAGGAATGTGACAGCTTTGATGGTGCCTGCGTGGCCAAGCTGGCGCCGGAAAGTTTCATTCAGGCCCCTGTCAGTGGCTTCGGCATTATTCCCAAGGCTAGCCACAGCAAAGAGAAAATGGGGATCATGCGCTCGGTCAGCCGAAGAAACGCTGCCAACAAGCCGGTAGTGCAGGCGATTCTGAATTGGTTGAAGGTCGACTCGGTAGAGGCTTACCGCCGTGCCTGTCAGGAGCTTACGCGGCAAATCCAAAGCCGGACCACCAAGAAGCGTTACACCATGCTGGTGATTCGGGTGTGGGACGATACCGGCGCCGCCATAGAGGATTTTGATTTTTATCTGCTCAGTGGTGAGCAATATCTGCCGGGTATTTTACCTAAGGGCTTTATGCAGGATAAACAGCGCAATCAGCTGAGCCGCAACTGCCTGACCCTGTATCTGGATGCCGCCAAGATGCAGACCCTGCCTCAAGGGAAAATCGGCTTTAAGCTGGTGCCACGCCCTGATGATGGCGGCTGTTATTATCGTGCTGCTGAGTTCCAGTCAGATGCCGGCGCGGTATTCAGGCTGTTGAAGGAGGACGCTACTTTGGAAGTGGATCTCTTACTTAAGCGGCACAGGGATGCAGGGCTATTTACTCTGGTTAGCTCGGAAGAGGGCGGTGATTTTTCCCACTTACCACCTCAGGGGGAGTTGGTCGATATTTGATGGCAAAATTTTACCTTACTTTTTACAGTAATTTTTACAGAACTCTGATTGGCCGCAGACCTTGGTCCTCTTGACATTATTCCGGGTGCTCCCTAGTCTGCTTGAACAATAGTCAAGGTGGTAAGCAATGGAAATCAAGTATCAGTTAAAGCCCGCCGCAGAGCGTCGCTCAGAGCAGTTTTGTCCTGAAGGTAATGTTGGCTTTGGTCGTCTGCGCACCGACCATATGTTCATGATGGATTATTATGATGGCGAGTGGCGGGATCCCCGCATTGTCCCCTATGGTCCGTTTGAGATGGCTCCCGGCGCGATGGCGCTGCATTATGGTCAGAGTATTTTTGAAGGCGCCAAGGCCTTTATGCATGAAGATGGGGAGATTTATACCTTCCGTCTCAACAAGAATGCCGAACGCATGAACCGCTCTGCCGATATCGTCTGTATTCCCAACATTGATGAAGCCATGCAGCTTAAGGCGATCAACGCTCTTATCGATGTCGACCGTCTCTGGTTCCCTATGCTGGAAGGGGCTTGCCTCTATATCCGGCCCTTTATTTTTGCCACCGAAGACAGATTGTCAGTCAGCCCGGCTAACCGCTACACCTTCTGTGTGGTGATGAGCCCCAGCGGTGCCTACTATGGTGAGAGCCTCAACGCCATTCGCCTGCTGATCAGTAAAGAATTCCACCGCGCGGTATCCGGTGGTACCGGTGCCTCCAAGGCCGCCGGCAACTATGCCGCTTCCCTGCGTGCCGGTAAGGCGGCTGCGGCTCACGGTGCTTCCCAGGTGCTGTACCTGGACTCGACCAATGAATATATCGAAGAAGCCGGGGCGATGAACCACTTCCATATTCTCAAGGATGGCACAGTAATCATCCCTGAGTTTACCGATACCATTCTCAAGTCGATCACCTCTCAGTCTATTATTGAGCTGGCGCCACTGCTTGGCTGTGATGTCCGCCAGGAGCAAGTGAAACTGGATGATTTTATCGCCGGTGTCGAGTCGGGTGAGATTATCGAAGCCGGTGGTTTCGGCACAGCAGCCGTGGTTTCTCCGGTCGGCTCCTACATTTTTGAAGATGGCCGGGTGGTCACCGTTGGTGACGGTAAGGTGGGTGAACATGTCAGCCGCATCTATAAGGTCTTCACCGAAATCCAGAAAGGGCACAGACAAGGCCCACAAGGCTGGGTCTGCAAAGTGCCCAGGCTGGAAAAGGCATAAGCCAATAACCCCACTATTAATCAAAAACGCGGCCATTTGAGCTAATGCCGTTCACTTAGTGTGAACGGCATTTTTCTTAGGCTTAATGGGATACTTGTTTTTACTCATTTTTAACGCACGTGGATAGGCTCTATCCCGTTTCCCATCA
>NZ_NIJM01000033.1 GCF_002836945.1 Shewanella chilikensis | reverse complement strand
TGATGGGAAACGGGATAGAGCCTATCCACGTGCGTTAAAAATGAGTAAAAACAAGTATCCCATTAAGCCTAAGAAAAATGCCGTTCACACTAAGTGAACGGCATTACCCTTTGATGGGTTTTTACATCGAATAGCTTAAGCTTTGACAAGAATGGCGGTCAGTCTTTGGCCGCCATTCTCGCCTTGAGATCAGCAAAAGGATTAAAGGTCGCCGGCGCCTGTTTGGCTTCACTGGTATCGCCGTACTGCACCAGTTCTTCAAACCTGGAGTGCTCGTTGTCATGGCAGTAGAGACACAACAGCTCCCAGTTGGAACCATCTGAAGGGTTGTTGTCGTGATTGTGATCTCTGTGATGGACTGTCAACTCACGCAAATTCTTGTGAGTAAACTCCCTGGCACAGCGGCCACAGACCCAGGGATAAAGCTTGAGCGCCTGCTCCCGATAGCCCTTTTCACGACTCGCCTGATACTCACGGGCCTGTGCCAGCACCCGATCCAATTTACTCTGTTCTGCCATCTTTCTTTTCCGGTGAACGGGCCCTTAAGGGCCCTCTACATATTCTGCGCTGGACAGATGCAGATAGTGCAGGTGTTTCTCATATTGAGTCACCACATCTGCCTGGATCTGCTCTTCCGTATAACCCATCACATCATAATACTGTCCGCCGTGTTCGAGGAAGACTTCAACCCGGAAGTAGTTATTTTGTGATTCATCATCACCCTCTTCCTGAGTTTGATGGGTCACAGGCAGAGTAAAGGCGCGGATCCGCAAACCATAGACAAAGGTCTGCACCTCTTCGTTTTCAATAACCAGTCTCACCCTGTCTTCATCGTACTGGAGATCGGCATTGATACCGCGGGACAAGAAGCCCTGAGAAACCTTGGACAGCGCTGGCGTTGCCACGTTGTCGACAAAGTGGCGTGCCTGCTCATAGGAGGGATGCGACACCAGCACATCTATCCTGTCTTCCCAGGACACGCTGGTTCTGGCGTACTGCACGCTGGTGGTATGCAGCTGCACGCTGTTGATTTTGAGCCAGTCATCCTGCAACGCCTTGAACAGGCCAAAGCAAATAAGCAGCATCACCAACAAGAACGGCATGGCACTGGCAATCGCTGCCGTTTGCAACGCCTGTAAGCCACCGGCGAGCAGCAGTACAGAAGCAACCACACCTTGCATCAGGGCCCAGAAAATCCGCTGCCATACAGGTGCACCGGCATCGCCGCCTGAAGTCAGGTTATCAATCACCAAAGAGCCTGAGTCCGACGAAGTCACAAAGAAAGTCACCACCAGACACACGGCGATAATGGACAGCAGATTAGAGAGCGGCAAATGCTCAAAGAAAGTAAACAGGGCGACCGACACATCGGTGGAAACCGCCGTTGCCAGATATTCGGCGCCATGATTCATGATGGCATCAATCGCCGAGTTACCGAAAACAGTCATCCACAGGAAGGTGAAACCACTGGGAACAAATAAAATCCCCACCAGAAACTCACGAATGGTACGGCCACGTGAGACCCGGGCGATAAAGGTACCGACAAAAGGTGACCAGGAGATCCACCAGCCCCAGTAAAGCAGAGTCCAACCACCGAGCCAGTCATTCTTCTGCTCATAGGCATAGAGATTAAAGGTCTTGCTCACCAGTTCACTCAAATAACTGCCTGTGTTTTGCACGAAAGACTGCAGCAGTGCGACCGTAGGCCCGAACAGCAGCACTATCATCATCAGCACAAAAGCCAACCCGAGGTTAAGCTCACTTAAGCGCTTTACGCCCTTATCCAGGCCGGAAAACACAGAGCCTGTGGCGATCAACGTGATACCTATGATCAGTGCTACCTGCACCCCGGTATTGATAGGGAATATATCACCCAACAGATAATTGAGCCCTGAGTTGACCTGCAATACCCCGAAACCCAAGGAGGTAGCGACACCAAACATAGTGCCAAGCACGGCAAAGGTGTCGACACAATGGCCTATAGGGCCATAAATACGTTCGCCAATCAAAGGGTAAAGTGCGCTTCGTGGCAGCAGTGGCAACTTATGCCGATAGCTGAAATAGGCCAGACTCAAGGCCACTACCGCATAGATGGCCCAAGCGTGAATGCCCCAGTGAAAGAAGGTGATCTTCATCGCCTCTTTGGCGGCTTCAACTGTATGGGGATCCGCATCCGGTGGCGCCAGATAATGCATCACAGGCTCACCGACCCCGAAGAACATCAAGCCTATGCCCATACCGGCAGAGAACAGCATGGCAATCCAGCTCTTGTAGCTGTAATCCGGCTCGGCATGATCCGGCCCAAGCTTGATATCACCGAAGCGACTCACCATCACAAAGATGATGAATACCAAAAAAATAGCCACCCCCATGATGTAGAGCCAACCCGCCTTCAGCTCCAGCCAAGATTGAGCTGACTTAAATAGCTCCTGCGCTTCATTCGGCCAGACGGCGCCGACAAACACCAGAATAGCGATACAGATCAGTGACGAAAAAAACACCGGAGGATTAATACTCGACTTAATCAAATTTTGCGCTCCTTTTTACGGATAATTAGCGCCGCCTGCGAGCAAGTTCCTAAATTATAGCGGAACTCAGCCGGGGACAACGCTTATCCAAAGCCACACCAAAAGCTTATAGAGTGTTTATGTGCAATATGTGACACCCTTCCGCGGACAAGCTCTCGGCTTGATTTAAATGGAAGAGATAGGGCCCGCCGGGATCAAAGTGTTGGCAGGACAGACAAGATTACCGTGGCATAGTGAATGGCAATCGACTCAGACACAAACTGCTACTTTTGGCAACAATCGGCGCCGATTATACACAAAAATGAATAAAATGGGGAGTTCATGGCAACTCCCGCTCAAAAAATCACCACCTTAGTCCTTGACGACCTTGGGTGTTTGCGAAATGCCCGCAGTCAGATTAAAGCGCATCGCCTCCTCGAATGACCAATCCACCATAATCAAATCCTCTCGCTTGACCAGGCTGGTGACTCCGGCCATCTGGTAAGAGAGTTGAAACAACACAGGCACCCAGTCCCCATCGGGCAAGGCATCGAGCAGCGGCTGAGGCGGCTTGTCTGTCATAATAAAGCCGACCACGAAACCACCGTTTGCCTGACGCACCAATACCGTCTGCTGCGACTTGGGCTTGCTGCCATCACGGTTCATCAAAGAAGCGATATCACGAATGCTGCCATAGACGGACTTGAACAGGGGAAAGCGCATCAACTGCCGCTCAATCCAGCTCCAGAGCCAGACGATGGGGCTAACAGAAAACAGTAACCCGGCAATAAATACCAAGGCTGTGACCAGAATAAAACCGGCTCCGATGAACACAGTGTCCATGCCCAGCAGAGAGAAGAGTAACTTGCCCAGACTGTCGAGAGATTCAAACAGGGACCAGAACAGCCAGAGACTAAGCGCCATGGGCAGCAGATTAAGCAAGCCGCGGATCAGGGTTTGTTTCATTGAATTCCTCTTGATATTTAAGACTGTATAGGGCGCAGGACAGAGGCTCAAAGGAAGGTTTCTCGGTAGCCCCTTCCCCAACAGGCGCTCAACTCTGTATCCTGACAGAGACGCAAATCGATAGCAAAATGTTGTGCATTACCCCGAAAGGCCGCAGGGTCTCTCGGGCGCGATAAGGAGAATAACAGCATGCGCGTAACCCGACTGGACCACCTGGTGTTGACCGTCCGCAACATAGAGCAGAGTGTCGCCTTCTACCAAAAATTGGGCATGAAACGCCAAACCTTTGCCGATAACAGAACGGCGCTGCAATTTGGCGATCAGAAAATCAACCTGCACCAGCTTGGCCGCGAATACTACCCCAATGCCGCCAAAGCCCAAAGCGGTTCGGCGGACTTGTGTTTTATCACCTGTGGTTCACTCAAGGATACTATGGCACATCTCAGTGCCGTGGGTATCGACATCGAAGAGGGCCCCGTCGCCCGTACCGGCGCCACAGGCCCGATAGACTCAGTCTATATTCGCGATCCTGACGGCAACCTGATCGAACTGGCAGAATATCGTGTTGACTAGGCTGGGCTTTGACGAGACTGCTTTGACTAAGTGCTCTGTTAACTAAGTGCTCTATTGACCAAGTCCCCAGTTGACTAAGTCTCTGTTGACTAAGTCTCCGTTGACCGGTCGGTGCAGCTAACCGAGCTGCACCGACCCAAACAGCGACAAAAAAGCCGCTTGAATGCAAGCGGCTTTCTCTAAGGCTCGCGGATAAGAGCTTACAGCTCTTTTTCCATCTCCTCGTAGGAGACATGGCGTACGTCTTTGCCTTTTACGTAGTAAATCACGTACTCACAGATATTCTTGCAGCGGTCCCCTACCCGCTCAACCGCGCGGGCAGCCCAGAGCACATCCAGCACACCGGGAATAGAGCGTGGATCTTCCATCATGTAAGTCATCAACTGGCGAATAATGCCTTCATATTCCTTGTCCAACTTAGCGTCTTCCTTGTGCAGCTCCAGCGCCGAGTCGGCGTCCATCCGCGCCAACGCATCCAGGGTAGAATTCAACATGCGGGTGGCATGACGCCCCATGGACTCAATACTGACCAGCAGCGGCTGCTGATTATTGCTGCGCTTCTCCTGTGCCGCCTTGGCGATACGCACACAGGCATCGCCGATGCGTTCGAGATCGGCAATAGACTTGGAGATGGCTATCACCAGACGCAAGTCACTGGCCGCCGGCTGCCGCTTGGCAATGATGCGGGTGCATTCTTCATCTATCATCACCTCCATGCCGTTGACCTTGTGATCGCCTTCTATCACTTTCTGTGCCAATTCAGCATCCAGGCTGCCCAGAGCATCCAGCGCCTGTTCCAGCTGGCGCTCTACCATACCGCCCATGGCCAGTACCCGGTTGCGGATATCTTCCAGTTCGGCGCTGAACTGGCCTGAGATATGTTTATTCAGGTTCTTGTTTTCCATTTGCTTCCCCTTGCTCGGACGCAGCGTTTATCAACCGTAGCGGCCGGTAATATAATCTTCGGTCTTACTCTGTTTTGGCGTAGTAAAAATAGTGTTGGTATCCGAGTACTCGATCAGCTCGCCCATATACATAAAGGCGGTTTGGTCCGACACCCTGGCAGCCTGTTGCATGTTGTGGGTCACTATCACCACAGTGTACTTGGACTTGAGCTCAGAGATCAGTTCTTCGATGGTCAAGGTAGAGATAGGATCCAGTGCCGAAGTCGGCTCATCAAGCAGCAAGACTTCCGGCTCGATGGCAATCGCCCGGGCAATTACCAGACGCTGCTGCTGACCACCGGATAGTCCGAAGGCGTTGTCATGCAGTCTGTCTTTCACCTCATCCCAGATGGCGGCGCCGCGCAGTGAACGTTCACAGGCTTCATCCAGCTCACGGCGATTGTTCACGCCCTGCAGGCGCAGACCATAGACCACATTTTCATAAATGGACTTGGGGAAAGGATTGGGGCGCTGGAACACCATGCCCACATTGCGTCTCAGCGCCGCGACATCCACTTTCTTGTCGTAGATGTTTTGGCCATGGAGCAAGATCTCCCCGTCGATATAACAGTTATCCACCAAATCATTCATCCGGTTGATGCAGCGCAGCAAGGTGGACTTACCGCAACCACTGGGGCCGATGAAGGCGGTGACCTTCTTCTTGGGGATTTTCATGGAAACATCAAACAGCGCCTGCTTGTCACCATAGCGCAGATCCAGGTTACGGATCTCCAGCGCCGTCTCTTCGGCAGGCAGGTTCGCCAGATCCAGCGTCTCAGTATTCATTACCGATGAGTCTATCGAAATCATATTCTGTCCTATCACTTCAGGATAATCGTCAATTAGTGTTCAAGCGAGCGGTACTTTTCACGCAGATGATTGCGCACGCTGATAGCCGTCAGGTTGAGTGCCACGATCACAGATACCAGCAGGAACGAGGTGGCATAGACCAAAGGCCTGGCCGCTTCTACGTTGGGGCTCTGGAAACCGACATCATAAATATGGAACCCGAGGTGCATAAACTTACGCTCAAGATGCACGAAGGGGAAATTCATATCCACAGGCAAGGTAGGCGCCAACTTGACCACCCCCACCAGCATCAAGGGTGCCACTTCGCCGGCGGCGCGGGCAACAGCCAGAATAAGCCCTGTCATAATCGCCGGGCTGGCCATGGGGATAATAATCCGCCACAGGGTTTCGGCCTTGGTGGCCCCCAGAGCCAGGCTGCCCTGACGCACAGAGCTTGGAATACGTGACAAGCCTTCTTCGGTGGAAACTATCACCACAGGCAGGGTCAGAATCGCCAAAGTCAGTGCCGACCAGATAACCCCGGGAGAGCCAAAGGTGGGCGACGGCAACGCCTCTGGATAGAACAGCTGATCCAGCGAGCCCCCCAACATATAGACAAAGAAGCCCAGACCAAACACCCCGTACACAATCGAAGGCACACCGGCGAGGTTGATCACCGCGATACGTATCATCTTGGTGATCGGCCCTTTCTTGGCGTATTCGTGCAGATAGATGGCGGCCACCACACCGAATGGTGTCACTATCACGGCCATCAACAACACCATGAATACTGTGCCGAAAATCGCCGGAAACACCCCGCCCTCTGTATTGGCTTCGCGGGGGTCGTCACTGATAAAGCGTCCCAGACCAACAAACCAGTGGCCAACCTTGTCGATAAAGCCCATGCGGTTGACATAGCTGACATCGAGCACCGAATCCAGGCTGAGGGTCACTTCTTCGCCGCGCATGTCGCGTACTATCACAGAGTCGCGCCCGGCTTGCTCACGCAGAGAAAACAGCTGCTTTTCCAACCCTTGATAATGCTGATCCAGTTGTTGACGCTTGGACTCAAGCTCGGCCTTGCGCTCAGGCGTCAGGGCATCGTCAAGCTCATAGCCACGCTCTTTAAGGCGCAGACGTTCGAGCTCATAGTTAACCGCGCCTATGTCCTGCTTCTGCAGTGTCATCGCCTGATCGGCCAGGTCCACTGCGCGCTCGATATGCTCCTCGAGTGAATTCTGCACATCGCCGCCGAGCTCCAGCCGCTGGCCCTTCTCAATCACCGCCACAGGGTAGCCGTAGAAGTTACCGTTCTTGGTACGCTCTATCATGGCCAAGCCTTCCGGGGTGGAGCGCGACACAATATCTGTCTCCAGAATCCAGCGGAAATCCAGGCCGACAAACTCACGGTTACCCGTCTTGACCAGATAGCGGGTCACAAACTCACCCGGCTCTGAGTTGAAGTGGTAACCGGCGGATTTCAACCGCTCGGTCGGCACTTCTTCTCTGTCGTACAGCTCTCCTATCAGGGTGTAGCGCTGGCCTTTGTCATCCTGCATCTCCCACTGATAGATATCCGCGGGCCAGAAATAGCTCAGGCCACGCCAGGCGATGAGTAACAATAGCCCCAACACCGCAATCAAACTCAGGCTAACGGCGCCCCCTGTCATCCAGATCCAGGGAGAGCCTGATTTAAACCACTTACCCATTGCACAAACCCCTTAAGGTGATTGGCGAAACATCTAGTGTTCTATTCATAATTTCTCTCCCGTTACAGTGAGCTGTAGCGGTCACGCAGACGCTGACGCACCACTTCGGCCACAGTGTTGAACAGGAAGGTAAAGATAAAGAGCACAAAGGCTGCGAGGAACAATACCCGGTAATGGGAGCTGCCGATGGCCGACTCCGGCATTTCCACCGCGATATTGGCCGCCAGGGTCCGCATCCCTTCAAACACGCTCCACTCCATGATGGCGGTGTTCCCCGTGGCCATGAGTACAATCATGGTTTCACCCACGGCGCGGCCAAGGCCCATCATGACTGCCGAGAATATCCCCGGGCTTGCGGTCAGCAGCACTACCCGGGTCAGGGTCTGCCAGGGGGTCGCTCCCAAGGCCAGGCTGCCGTTCGACAGATGACGCGGCACAGAGAAGATGGCGTCTTCAGCAATGGAGAAGATGGTTGGAATGACGGCAAAGCCCATGGCAATCCCCACCACCAGCGCATTACGCTGATCGAAGGTGATCCCCAATTCATTGGTGATGAACTGGCGGGTGTCGCCGTGGAAGAAGGCCACTTCGATTGCCGGGCTGATGGCAAAAGAGAACCAACCGACAAAACAGATAACCGGGATCAGCATCAGTTCCTGATAGGTTTCAGGCAGTATCGCCTTAATGCGACCCGGCAGCTTGGACCAGGCATAGGCACTGGTCACTATGCTTATCGGCAACAACAGCAGCAAGGCCAGAATGCCGGGCAGATGCTCTTCAATCAGCGGCGCCAGCCAGAGACCGGCCAGGAAACCGAGGATCACTGTCGGCAGGGCTTCCATGATTTCAATGGTGGGCTTGACTATGCTGCGCACCTTGGGCGACATGAAATAGGCGGTATAGATGGCGCCGGCAATCGCCAGAGGAACGGCAAACAGCATGGCATAGAACGCCGCCTTGAGCGTACCGAATGCCAGCGGCATCAGGCTGAGCTTGGCTTCAAAATCATCCGAGCCGGAAGTCGACTGCCAGACAAACTGCGGCTCAGGGTAACCTTCATACCATACCTTGTTCCACAGGGCGCTCCAGGAAACTTCCGGGTGGTCGTTGTCAACCGCGTACAGATGCAGCTTGCTGCCATCCTCAATGATCAAGGCATTGGAGCGGGGGCTGAAGCCCATAACACCCGGCGCCTTGAAGTCGAACTTCTTTTCGAACAGCTCGCGCTCACTCGTGGTGTAAAGCAAAGACAGTTCACCCTCTGGGCTCACAGTGGCAAAGCTCTTGCGGTAGAACTCAGAGGCTATGGTGTCCACCTTACCCAAACCGCTAAACTCGCGGATCTCCTGATAGACACGGCCGCGGTCGCTGGCCACCTGAAAATACTGGGCCACCACACCGCTGTCGTAGCCTACCAGCAGTGAACTGGCGCCCGCCAGCAGGCTCAAACTGGTGACCTTGGCCTTGGCTTTCTCAACATCTATCACCTGTTGCAGCGATATTTCATCCGCATACTGAATCTTGTAGACAAAAATCTTGTTGCCGGACTGCAGCAGCAGTTGGCGCTGATCCGGGGTCATGAGTTGATGTTCAGTACGGGAAGGCGCATCCGGCAGTGGCATGGTTTGTGTGTTCCACTCCACTTCCTCGGTCATCATGTTCTCTTCGCCGACCATCTTGGTCAGTTGCCAGCGATTCTGGCTGTCTTGGTAGGCAAAGCTCATGCTCTCCGAGCTATAGCCGAAGGCGAGGTTCTTGAGTGGCGAGCCATCCTCGGCAACCGTCAGTGCCGACTCCCCCAGTGGATACTTAACCTTGGGAGTGATTAGGCGCTGGTTATTGGGATAGCTAACACCAAACTCGACCCCGGCCAACAAGAGTTGACCGTTATCCAGCCCGAGGGCAAACAACTGTTGGCTCGGCGCGCTGACAGCGCTGCTGACCACTTTGCTCGAATCTGGCACTGGCAGTTTCACCTGCTGGTGCTGTTGATTGCCTTTGACCCTGAAGAAATCCACCACGCCCTGGTCACCGACCCGATAGAGCAATTCATTTTGCTCGTCACTGCCCACCATCAGCGTCTTGTCTGAACTGGCCGGCAGGCTCACCTCAGTAACAGGTTTAACACTGGCGCTATCAAACACCGGCTTAATCACGTAAAGCAGATAGAAAAAGATCAACAAAAGAGCGACGAACACCATGGTTCCGCCCACTGTTACCCCTATCTGCGCGGCCTTATCCTTGAAGGCTCTGCGGCCGGAGCCTTTGCTCACCAACAAATCTTTCGACGCAGAAGCAGGTTGAATGACCTGACTTTCCATTAAGAACCTCTATTATTAATAGCTGTTAGGCTTTTTACCGAATTAACCGTACGTTATTGCGTTTCGGCCAACCCGGGTAAGACCATCCCTTATCGAGTGGCTGGGATTATATGACGCAAAAATGACAATAGTGTTACATAGCTTTTTTTAACATTATTCAGGAGTCTGTCTACCATGCTTCGTTACCTTATCACACTGCAAGTCCCTGACAGAAAAGGATTGGTTGAGCAGATTGCCCATGCGGTCAGCCGCCACGGCGGCAATTGGCTCGACTCGGAATTACGTCATATAGACGGGATTTTTGCCGCTATTTTGCTGCTTGAGGTTCCCAGCGAACACTGGGATGACCTGCTCGATGCCCTGGAGTGCATAGATGGTATGGCGCTCACCAGTGCCAGGGCCGGCCAGCAGCAGAAATATATCAAACGCCTGAGTTTCAACCTGGTGGCCTACGACAGGCCCGGGCTGGTACTGGATATCTCCAACAGGATCAATGCCCTTGGGATCAATATCGAGCAATTCAGCAGCAAGTTTGAAACCGCGGGCCATACCGGCATCGCCTTGTTTCGGGCCACCATCAGCCTGGGATTAACCGATCCTATGCAGGAGGAACGCCTGACTGAATCCCTCTACAGCATAGGTGATGATCTGGTATTGGATAAGCTGAATCTGACTTGAGCTCAATACTGCAACTGCCTAACCTCTGACTCTTGATCGCCTGCAAAAGCAGCAACCGATGTGCAATCGATAATTCCTGTTAGGAAAACTGATACACTGGCGAAAATCACAAGAACAGAGCTTTGTCGTTATGCTTGGAACACTGAATAAGATGGCCGTCGCCCTGGACGAGAACCATCTGGCACAATACACCCTCAGAGTGGCTGAACAACGCCTGGCGTTGAACCCTTTGATTGGCAAGAGTTTAACCCTGAGTCACACGGGTAACATCTTCTGCTGCAACTGCGGTAAGAAGACCAAGAAGAGTTACTCACAGGGCCACTGTTATGTCTGTATGCAGAAGCTCGCCAGCTGCGATCTCTGCGTGATGAAACCGGAAACCTGTCATTATGATCAGGGAACCTGCCGCGAACCCGAATGGGGCGACACCCATTGCATGGTGCCCCACTATGTTTACCTGTCCAATACCTCGGGAATAAAGGTCGGTATTACCCGCCACAGCCAGCTGCCCACCCGCTGGCTGGATCAGGGAGCCACCCAGGGGCTGCCGATATTCAAAGTCAGCAGCAGGCAGCTTTCCGGCCTCATCGAAGTCGAACTGGCCAAACTGATTGCCGACAAAACCAACTGGCAGGCGATGCTCAAGGGCAACAACGACGAGATAGATCTCAAGGCCAAGGCCGAAACGCTATTGCCGAGTATCGAAACCCGCCTGCACGAGCTGGCAATGAGCCGCGGTGATTACAAGATAGAAAGATTGACCGAGACAGAGACGCAAATTCACTACCCGGTCAGTGAGTTTCCGAAGAAGATCAAGTCCCATAACTTTGATAAAGAAGCCGTTGTCAGTGGCACTCTGATGGGCATCAAGGGGCAGTACCTGATTTTCGATACCGGCGTAATCAATATCCGCAAGTTCACCTCTTATGAAGTGGAAGTCAGCTACTGATTTTTTAATTTGAGCAAACAAACGGCGCCGCTTGAATGGGCGCCGTATTTCATCCCTCAACACCTTTGGTGCTTGCCAGTACCCCAGAGGCTGCCTATGATGGCCGCCAATAACGCCCTTACACAAAGACAGAGCAGAATATGGCCACAGACTCCATGATGGGATCCCAGACTATCGCCGCCCAAACCCAGGCTTGGGTCAAGGAGGTGATCATGAAGTACAACATCTGCCCCTTCGCCAGGCGGGAAGTCGAGCGCGACTCGATTCGTTACACAGTTTGCGAACAAAGCCGCATGGATACTGCCTTGCAGGCGTTGCTGGACGAGTGCCAATATCTGGATGAGCACCCACAAGCGGAAACCAGCCTGTTCATTCTGCCGAGGGGCTTTGAAGGTTTTCATCTCTATCTGGATCTGTTGGCCTTTGCCGAGCAGCTTTTGTTCGAAGAAGGGTATGAAGGGGTTTACCAGTTGGCCAGCTTTCATCCCGACTATTGTTTCGAAGGAGAGGCCCAGGATGATGCCGCCAACTATACCAACAGAGCGCCCTATCCGACTCTGCACATCATACGTGAAGCCAGTATGGAACAAGCCCTGGCCGAATATGATGATCCTGAGTCAATTCCCGAGCGCAACATCGCCTTTGCCCGCCGCAAGGGCAGCGAATTCTTCGCCAAACTGCTGCAAAACTGCCTGAGCCTAAAATTATAAAAAAGCAAAAAGTGATTGAGAGATAGAAGAATATTGTTGCAATCGAGGCTTGTAGTTAGAAAATAAACCTATGCGACAGGCTAAACACCAACCTGGCATCGGCGTTATCCGAGTCCAGGCTGGTATCTTCACCTGCCAGCTCAATATCTATGCCGTGATATTGAGTCTGATAGGCGATGCGATAATGTTGATAGCCTCTGCTTCCCTGCCACTGCCACTTGTCTGTATCATCCGATGTGGAACGGTCAAAACTCAACCTCAGCCGGTGACCAGGCGCCAATTCAAAACTGTGGGCCAGCATCACTATGCTGTGGCCGGCACAGGTACCAAAGTAATCCCAACTGTACCAGAGATTCAGCTCCGACTGACCGAATGGCGACTGATAACCCCACTTGGCATAAGCTTCCGGATAGTTGTAGTCATCGGAAAAGGATTCGCCGTGATAGCTGTAATAAGCTAGCCCAGCATCCAGGCTCAGATTTTCATTGAACCGGTAGAAATAACCTGCGTAACCGTCAAGTTCCAACCAGGTATCATCAGCGCCACCGAAATCGACATTGGAAGCAAAACTGCCAAGATACCAACCATTTTCACTACTGTAATCCAAGCTGGCCTGTAACGCCGGGCCTTCATCTGTCTGACTGACCCCGTTGAAACTGTAATCCGATACCAGGGTCACGGTCGATGACCATTCGGCTTGGGCTGCAAATGTCAGTGTCAGCAGCGCAGCTAAACCGCTGCACTTGAGACAGTTTGCCATGGTGTTTAAACCCATCTGTGTTCCTCTTTTAGTTTTATAGATTGAAGTTTGCATCAGTCGGCTAGCTTTATTTTATTAAAATCTATGGTGTTTTCTTTGGGAGAGCCTTGGATCCGGCTCAAGGTTTTCAGCTTGGTCAACAGCATGTAACCGGCGCAGGTTAAGATAAGCCCGATGGCCAGAGCCCCTACCCATTGGATCTCCAGAAAATCCAGTTGGAACAGCAAAGTCAGCAGCACCATCACGGCGATATTACCAAGCAGATAGTTGCGTTTACCCAGCCTGGCAACCGTCAGTCCCAGATTATCTGTGTAGAGACGGATCAATGAGTCCAAAGAATTAATCACAAAGGTAATGCCCACCATGACCATGGCCAAGTTATAGAAGCCGGATGTGGAGATAGCCCGGGTGTCATAGAAATAGAGGACACTGAACCAAATAGCGACCGGAATGGAGGGGAAAACCATCATGGCCAACAGCAGTTGCCAGGTCTTGATCCCACCGACAAAACGCGAGGTAAACTGGCCTATCATTATGCTCCAGGCAAACCACCAGAACAGGTAAAAGGCGTGATAGTCATTGAGGGGCAATACAAAATGTTTGATATCGACAAAGTAATCACCCAATAACGAAAAGGTGGTAATAAAGTCGCCGACAGTGCCGTTCTCTCCTAAAAATGCACCGCTCCACATCAGGGCTATCAGCGCCACAAACAGCCAGGTACTGGCCAGGCTCAGCACCTTGACGTATTTAATGCTGGTACTGGAATAAACCGCGATGGCTATAACGGCAAACACTATCAGATAGAAGGCGCCTATGATGGACTCTCCATCGCCCATCTCCGGCAGATACCAGGGCAAGTTGCTGAGCAGCAGATAAGCGGTGAAGGCACAGGTGCCGATAATCACCATGTTGTTGATGAATTTTACCGGCTTGAGTTCAAAGAACTTCACTCTGGGCTCAATGACGCAAAAATAGAAACAGGTGACAAAGTAAAAACCCCAGATGAGAAAGGCCCAAAATCCAAACTCTATTGCCAATGGATTGGAAAAGGCGTATTCGGGGCTGCTGTTGGTATCTGTGTAAGTGCCGAATTCAGTCAGTGGGAACATGATCAAGCCAACATCCAGGCCTGAGGTAAACAAAATAGCGATAAAGGTGTTGATCCGCACCGGGGTGACACCTACGCAGGGGATGTTGCCCCACCGATACAGGATCACCCCTATCATAGCAAAGGTAAATAAGATCCCTGCTGAAAGCCAAAGCTCCATAATTTTTCCCTTTAATTTTGATTTAAATTATATTTTTCCAATTCCAGCCCCTGACTAATGGCGAATTTCGGCCAGCAAAAAGCCCTCGGCTTGGCTGCGCCGATTTCAGCATTGACAGGGGGTAAGGGGCCGACTGCAGACTGGCCCCTTGGATTTTAAGATCAGCTAGGCCGCTCGGGTGCGTGGCAGCGCTGCTGTGCTCGCCACTTGTCAGCCAGAACAACTGTGGCATCAGAGGCCGGTAACGCTTCACGGCCGCGGATAATATCGGCGGCCTTCTCTGCCAACATTATGGTAGGTGCATTGAGGTTGCCATTGGGAATGGTGGGGAATACGGAAGAGTCCACGACTCTCAGTCCTTCAATGCCATGCACCCGGTTTTGCGGGTCTACCACGGCCATGGGATCTGTACCCATCTTGCAGGAACAGGATGGATGATAAGCACTCTCTACCGAGCGACGAACAAAGGCATCTATCTGCTCATCGGTTTCCACTTCGGCACCAGGCTGGATCTCTTCTCCGCGATAACCATCGAACGCCGGCTGATGAATAATTTCCCGGGTCAGGCGCACACAGGCGCGAAAGCCTTCGATATCATCCTGGTGTTGCAAATAGTTGAAACGTATCTGCGGATGCCGGTGCGGATCGCTGCTCTGTACCCTGACCCATCCCCGGCTCTTGGGCTTATTGTGGCCGATATGCACCTGAAAACCATCGCCATCAAAGGCTTCCCGGCCGTCATAACGCATGGCGGCGGGCAGGAAGTGATACTGGAGATCCGGAGCGGCCAGGCCCGCCTTGGAGCGGATAAAACCGCAGGATTCAAAATGGTTGGTGGCACCGAGTCCTGTCTTGGTAAAGAACCAACGGCTGCCGATCAGGAACTTGTTCCACCAATCCAATTTGCGGTTGAGGGAAACTGGCTGGGTGCAACGGAACTGAAAATAGAACTCCAGATGATCCTGAAGATTCTCCCCCACCCCGGGCAAGGCATGCTCCAGCTCAATACCGGCTTCTTTAAGGACTTCGGGCGCACCTATACCGGAAAGCTGCAGCAGATGGGGGGAGCCCACAGGACCTGCTGAAAGGATCACTTCACCGCCCATGCCAACCATGGCCTGCTGCAACTTGCCGCCGCATTCATAGCGCACCCCGGTTGCCACCTTGTCCTGCAGCAATACCTTGTGCACCAAGGCGCCGGTCACCACTTTCAAATTATCCCGTGTCATAGCCGGACGCAGATAGGCATTGGCCGTAGACCAGCGCACACCATTTTTCACCGTCATATGCATGGCGCCAAAGCCTTCCTGCTGGGCACCGTTGTAATCAGCTGTGGCCAGGTACCCGGCTTGCACACCGGCATCAACAAAGGCCTTATACAGGGGGTTAGCCATGCGGTTGCCGTTATTGACCCCCAAGGGCCCACTATCGCCTCGATACTTGTCACCGCCAAAGGCCCAGGTCTCGGCCTTTTTGAAATAGGGCAAGCAATCGGCGTAACTCCAGCCCTCGGCGCCACTGGCCTGCCACTCATCAAAGTCATGGGCGTGACCGCGAACGTAGACCATGCCGTTGATGGATGACGAACCGCCGAGCACCTTGCCCCTGGGACAATGCATGCGCCGGTTGTCCAGACCCGGTTCAGGCTCGGTTTCGAACTGCCAGGCATACTTTTGGGTATTCATGGGAATGGACAACGCCGTCGGCATCTGAATAAAGATGCTGCGATCGCTGCCGCCGGTTTCCAGCAACAAGACCCGTTTGTTTTTATCTTCGCTCAGGCGGTTGGCCAGCACGCACCCTGCGCTACCGGCACCGACAATGATGTAATCGAAATTCTGGTTCATAACGGCTCCTTAAAATGGACTTTCCAGGGGCTGCATGCCGACATAAACCGATTTGGTCTGGGTATAAGCCTTGAGGGTTTCACTGCCGTTCTCCCGGCCGACTCCCGAAAGCTTGTAGCCACCGACGGGCATCTCCGAGGGTGAGGCGCCATAGGCATTGATCCAGCAGATCCCGGCCTGAAGCCTATGAATCACCCTGTGGGCGCGGCGAATATCAGGACTAAATACCGCAGCAGCCAGACCAAGGGCCGTATCGTTGGCGCGGCGGATCACTTCCTCTTCATCGTCGAAAATCAGTACAGACATCACGGGGCCGAAGATCTCTTCCCGGCAAATACGCATCTTGTCATCACAGTCGACAAATACGGTCGGCTCAACAAAGAAACCTTCGGGGGCCGAGTCCGGCGTTAAAGGCTTGCCACCGCAAAGAAGCCTCGCCCCCTCGGCCTGTCCAAGGGCGATATACTCGAGCACCTTGTCTCTGTGCGCGCTGGATATCAGGGCGCCGAAATTGGTGTCCGGCGCCATGGGGTCGCCGGCCTTGATATTAGCCATCCTTTGCTGCAAACGTTCGATAAAGGCCGGGTAAAGACTGCGGGCGACATAGACCCGGGTACCATTGGTACAAACCTCCCCTTGGGTATAAAAGTTGCCCAGCATGGCGGCGCTGACGGCATCTTCCAGCTCGGCGTCTTCAAAGATGATCAGTGGGGACTTGCCCCCCAGTTCCATGGTGACATCCTTGAGACTGGAGGCCGCTGCCGCCATCACCTTCTTGCCTGTGCCCACTTCGCCGGTAAATGACACCTTGGCGATATCCTCGCTGTGAGTCAGCCATTGACCTACTTCGGCCGCGCCCTGCACCACATTAAACACCCCGGCGGGCACACCAGCTTCGATAAAGATTTCCGCCAGCTTCAGAGCGCCGAGCGGGGTCTCCTCAGACGGCTTGAAGATCATCGCGTTACCGGCGGCCAACGCCGGCGCCGACTTCCAACAGGCTATCTGCAAAGGATAATTCCAGGCGCCGATACCGGCGCAAATCCCCAGAGGTTCACGGCGGGTATAGAAGAAATCATCACCAACACTTTGCTGACAGCCTTCCAGGCCCACCACGATACCGGCGAAGTATTCTATGGCATCGGCCCCTGTGACCACGTCCACCACAGACGCCTCTTGCCAGGGTTTCCCCGTATCCAGCACTTCAATTTTGGCCAGATCATCGTTGCGTTGGCGCAGCAGGGCCACAGCCTTCAACAGCACCCGGCTACGCGCCATGGCGCTCATGGCTGACCATGCGGCAAATCCGCGTTTGGCACTGGCAATGGCCGCCTGTTTGATGGCCTCATCGGCCACTTCAACGTGGTATTGCACCTGGCCGGTGCCAGGGTTAATCACCTCAAAGGATTCACCCGAGGCGTTGGCCATATAATGACCGTCAATAAAATTCTGATAAACAGGCTGTGTCATCAATGTACTCCGTGATAAGCCAGACTTTGGTCAATGAAATCGATACACCAGGATTCTGCGGCAGCGAACGACAACTCAGGCTCAGGACTGAGAGCACTGCGCAGCCAAAAACCGTCAATCATGGCAGCCACCTGCTCGGCACTCTTGAGCGCCTGGTCCCTGGGCAATAACTGTTTGAAAGAGAAGGCCAGGTTGCTCTTCAATCTGGCACTGTTGACCTGCTGTAACCTGGCAAGCCCGGGCTCGTGCATGGACTGAGCCCAGAAATTAAGCCAGGTACGGGTAGCCGCCCCCGAACGTTGAAACTCGGTGAAGTTGGCCGCCACTATGGCGTGCAGCCGTGCCTTGGGGGAAAGCTGCCGCTCTGCCGTTTGGGTCAGCAAAGCCAGCTTCAGTTGCTCAAGCAAATGCCGCAATGTCGCTTCAATCAGCTCCTGCTTGCCACCGAAATAATGGCTGATGATCCCCGACGACAACCCAGCCAAGCGGCTGATACTGTTGATGGTGGTATTGTGCAAACCATTGGCGGCCACCGAAGCCATAGTGGCATCTATCAGCTGCTGGCGGCGCACAGGTTTCATTCCAATCTTAGGCATATTTTTGTTAATTGACCGTTCAATTAAAAACAAGCCTAATGATTTGAACTGTAATTATCAACCTGACCAAAACCGAACTTTCAGATCACACAAGTCACAAAAGAGTGATTTACCTCACAGCAACAAACGCTTACGTTGCTTGAAATTTATCTGAAAAAGTTTCTATTCACCGACAAAACTTCGCTATTTCTGAAGTGTTAACCGAAAAATCACCGCAGAACCATCTAAGCGCTCACCGCCCAAAATAGTTACAACAGATATCATTAGAGCCAAAACCTTATGCCTAACTATTTAACCAGATAGCGCAGATAAATACGCCTGTCACTCCGGACCGAACCTGCTTGCTTGGAAGCCGGACTCTGAGATTGAGACTGTGGATAAGGGGAGGACTACCGAGGGAAGCAGAGAATAAGGTGACAATGAGAAAAAGTGATTAGTATGAGGAGTTATGACTAAAAAAAGAGAAATACTGAACCTGGAAACCGACTAACGCTTAACCATGTTGAAACAGGTAACAGATAAATAAAATGAAAAGGCGGATAAACCGCAAGACAAGAGCCCCTGCAAGGAGTTAGAGAGCCCGGCCAAATACCGGGCTCTTGCAACAGATGAAGTCGACTGAGCAGAAAAATAACTGCCGCAGCAAAACCTATGACTGACGACCGAAATCTATCAGGGTGTTGCGATACAGCTCAAGCAGCGCCTCATCGCGTACCCCTACCCCAACACTTTGCGCCGGCATATCGCTCCAGTCATCATGGGGATGGCGCCGCTCATAGGTTTTCTGCATTGTGTGTCCTATAGCCGGCCCGGAACAGACCACCCGTACAGGTCCCTTTCTCAGGGTAAATAGGCTGGGGTCTATCACGTAGGCAATGGCCGAGGGGTCATGCACGTGGCAGCCGGAAATACCCAGACTACGCTGGTAAAAGTCAAGATAGAAACGGCTTATCTGATGAATAAAGCGTCCCGGCTCACCGGCTTCATCGCGTAGCTTATCCAGATACTCGGGCGTAAAGAAACTCTCATGGGTCACATCCAGACCGATAATCACCACGGGCCAGTCGGCGGTAAATACGATATCGGCCGCCTCAGGATCGTCATGGATATTGGCTTCGGCAAACGGGCTGACATTGCCCTGATGACCGTTGACCCCGAAGGCTCCGCCCATAACCACCACTTCCTTTACCAATTTGGTGATCCCGGGTTCATGCTGCAGCGCCAGCGCCAGATTAGTTAGAGGCCCGACAGCCACCAAAGTGATCTCCCCCGGTTGCGCTTTGAGCTGCTCGACAATATATTGCCAAGCCGGACGGGGGTCGGCGCTCAGCTTGACATCGGCGGCGTTGACTTGCAGCTCACCAAAACCGGTTTCACCATGAACTGTGGTGGTAGGGCCGACGGGAGGGCGCAACAGCGGCTTATCCGCCCCCATGGACACGTCTGCCTTCATGCCATATTTCTGTTTCAGATACAGTGCATTACAAGTGCTGTTTTCAATGGTGGCGTTGCCAAATATTGTGGTGATACCGATAAGATCCACAGCTGCATGACCTTCGGCAAACAAAATTGCCATAGCATCATCAATACCGGGATCTGTATCCAGGATAATTTTCTTCGTCACAATCCAGCTTCCTTTGCGATGTTATTGATATTATCTGTGCCACAACCAACCGGTAGCACCGAGCCATTCTAGCGCCAAATCGCGCGCTATGAGCTCCATAATGCCACGCTAAATAGCGAAAACGGTAGCAAAAGAACAATATCTGTTCACTTAAGATAATCACTACCCTATTTGGCTTTCATCCGGATAAGCTTGAAAGTCCTTATAAGCGGTGAAACACGCAAAAAAGACACAAGAAATACGGCGATATTACGGCCAATTATTGCTTTGTTGACAACCGCCTACAGTAAAAATGCTGTTCTTGATAGCTGCGACCGAATAGGACTTTAGTCTGATATCAGCCACAACCACCTTCCATTAACATCAACACATCAAAACAACAACAAGAGGTGTCCCATGAATGCTGTGCTGTTGATGTTAATGGGCCTGGGCGCGATGGCGGCCGGCTATTTTGTCTATTCAAAATTCATCTGCGAAAAAATCTTCAAAGTCGATCCCAACTTCGTGACTCCCGCGCACGAAATGCAGGATGGTATCGACTATGTGCCCACCAATAAATATGTACTCTGGGGCCACCACTTTACCTCAGTGGCCGGAGCTGCACCTATTATCGGCCCGGCTATTGCGGTTATCTGGGGCTGGGTGCCGGCCTTTCTCTGGGTAGTGTTCGGCACCATCTTCTTTGCCGGGGTGCACGATGCAGGCGCCATCTGGGCCAGTAACCGCAACAAGGCCAAATCCATAGGTGCGGTCACGGGGGATGTTATTGGTGAACGGGCCCGCAGCATCTTTATGGTAGTGATATTTTTGGTGCTGCTCATGGTTAACGCCGTGTTTGCCGTTGTCATTGCCAAGCAGTTGATCAACTTCCCCAGCGCCACCCTGCCGGTTTGGGGCGCCATTGTGGTAGCACTCATCATAGGCCAGCTCATCTACCGTCGTCTTATCAACCTCTTGATGGTATCCATTATAGGCGTGGCGGCACTGTACGCGCTGATTTATATCGGCCCATCCATGCCGCTGGCATTGCCGGAAACCCTGGGGCCGCTGTCGGATAACCAAAGCTGGATCATCCTGCTGTTTGTCTATGCCGCCATCGCCTCGCTGCTGCCGGTCTGGATGTTGCTGCAACCGCGGGACTATATCAATGGTATTCAGCTGTTTATCGGCTTAGGCTTGCTCTACGGCGCCGTGCTTCTGGGCGCGCCTGATATAGTGGCGCCGGCCTTTAATACCGATGTGCCCGAAGGCACTCCATCCTTGGTACCGCTGCTGTTCGTCACCATTGCCTGCGGCGCGATTTCCGGCTTCCACGGCCTGGTTTCCAGCGGAACCACCTCGAAACAACTGGATAAAGAGCCGGATGTACGTTTTGTCGGCTACTTTGGCGCCATAGGCGAAGGCTCTCTGGCACTGGCGGCCATCATAGCCGCCACAGCGGGTTTTGCGACCCTGGCCGACTGGCAGGCCATCTATCACGCCTTTGGTCAAGGGGGCGTCAGCGCCTTTATCAAGGGCGGCGCCAATATCCTCGAATCCGGGATAGGCATGGATGAAACCATGGCACAAACCCTGCTGACGGTAATGGTGGTGCTGTTTGCCGGTACCACCATGGACACAGGCTTGCGGCTGCAGCGTTACATCTTCCAGGAATGGGGCAGCATCTATAACCTCAACTGGATGCAAAATGGCGCCGTCGCCACTCTGCTGGCCGTGGGCACCTGCTTGCTGCTGGCCTTCGGCGCCGGCGGTGACGGCTCGGGTGGCATGCTGATCTGGCCGCTGTTTGGCACCACTAACCAGTTACTGGCTGGCCTGACATTGTTGGTGATCACAGTGATGCTGGTGAAACTGGGTCGCCCCATGTGGTATACCCTGGCTCCGCTTATCTTCCTGCTGGTGATGACCACCATGGGCCTGCTTATTCAACTCAAAGGCTTCTACGACAAGCAGGATTGGTTCCTGTTTACTCTGGACTTGGTGGTACTCATCGCCGCCATAGTGATTTCACTGGAGTGCAGTGCCACGCTGAGCCGTTCGCTCAAGGCGCGTAAAACTGCGGCGGAGAACGACTGATGAAACTGGCGAAGATCAAGGCATTGGTCAAAGACCTTAGCCACCTGGCGGAAGAGGCGTATAACGCCCCCTTCCGCTCGGCAGTCGCCCGCGCCCGCAGGGAGCAGGACGATCTTTTTATGCTACTGATCTTCTCCGAAATGATGGGGGTACCCAACCCGGCCAGTTACTACACTCTGGAGCTACAGCCCTTGATGCTGGAAAAGTTCCATGACTGGCACCTGCGTATGGGTATGCCCCACTCGCCGCTGGATCAGTTCAGATGCTGTTGAAACAAGATGTTAATTAAGGACGGGCTATGGCGCAGCTGACAGACAAACGTATTCTGTGGGTGGGTGGCAAAGGCGGTGTCGGCAAGACCACTGTCTCCTCCTCACTGGCTCTATTGGCGGCCGGACGCGGCAAGAAAGTCCTGCTGGTATCCACAGACCCAGCCCACAGCCTGAGCGATGCCTTTGCCAAACAGATAGGCGATCACTACACCCGGCTGGCACCCAATCTGGATGCGCTGGAAATCGACCCGGATGAGGAAGTGCGCCAACATCTCGACCGTGTCAGCCAACAGTTGAAGAGTTTTACCCGCCCGGAGATGTTCGCTGAAATTGAGCGGCAGATGCGCCTCACCCGTCAGTCTCCCGGAGCCCAGGAAGCGGCCTTGCTGGAGCGAATTGCCAAGACCCTGGAAAGCGGCCTCGGTGAATACGATCTGATTATTTTCGATACCGCGCCCACCGGCCATACCCTTAGGCTGCTCAGCCTGCCTGAGGCGATGGCCGCCTGGACCCAAGGTATGCTGAGCGCGAATCAGAAATCAGAAAAGCTCGGCGCCATGCTGTCGCACCTGACACCCAGGCGGGGCCGTGATGTCGATAACCCCTTCGACGATCCGGCCGAGCACGCTACCGCCGGAATGGAGCCGCGCAACAAGGCCATAGCCGAAACCTTGCTGGCGCGACAACGGCTGCTGCAGCGCACCCGTGAGCTGATTAAAGATCCGCAGCAAACAGGGCTGCTGTTTGTCCTGACCGCAGAAAAGCTGCCTATTCTGGAAACCCGCCGCGCTGTGGCCAGTTTGCAGGCAGAGCAGTTACCGCTTGCCGGTTTGGTAATCAATCGGTTGCTGCCACCCGAGGCCGACGGCAGTTTTCTTGCCAAACGCCGCCAGCAGGAAGCCGTGCACCTCGAAGAGATAGACGCAAACTTTAGCAGGCTGCCCCGCTTTCGACTGCCCCTCAAGGAAACCGATATCCAGGGTCTGAGCGGCCTTGAACAGATGGCGACCGAACTGGCCAAGGCCGGGCTATAAAGCTGCCTGTTTGTTTTTCCCGATAAAACTTAGCCTACACCCTGGCTATATTGCCGCCGGAAATAACGATAATTTCCGATGCAACTCAATAATGTCCGTGTTGGTATCAGAGTGCTTACCTTCAATATGACATTATCTGTACGTATCAAGTTCTGCCGCGAACCAACGGTTCCCTATGTTGCCCATGTCTACTCTGTGCCGATCTCATTTTCGGCTCACTCCAAGCTGCGAAAAATTTAAAAAAACGCCCCGGTGATTTACTGCCTTACCGGGGCGTTTGGTTGGAGGGTTGCGGCCGCTTTTACAGTAAAGCAGCGCTGTTATTCGAAGCACTGTTATTCAAAGTGCTGTTACTCAAAGGCGATTCGAAGAACAGCCACTACAACCACTGTCAGTCGAAGAAGCGTCGTCCTTCTGCGGCCATGGTCTTGAGCAATTCACTCGGGGCGAATCTGTCGCCGAAGCGGCTCTGCAAGCGCTCGAGCTTGGCCAGCAACTGATCGGCGCCCATGGTGTCTATATAGTGGAAAGGCCCACCGAGGAAAGGCGGGAAACCTATGCCGAAGATGGCGCCAATATCCCCATCGCGGGCAGAGGCTATAATGCCCTCTTCCAGACACCGCACCGCTTCATTGAGCATCTGCACCACACAGCGCTCTGCCAGGTTGGCATTTTCGGCGCCAACACCCGGCGCTATCCCCAGCACCTGATAAACACTCTTGTCCACTTCCTTCTTCTTGCCAGCTTTGGGACCGTAGAGATAGAAGCCCTTGGCGTTCTTGCGCCCCTTGCGGTCATCGGCGAGCAGCTTATCGAAGGCAGAGGGGGCAGCGAAACGCTCACCCAACTCTTTTTCGAGTATCGGCGAAATCTTGGCGCCCACATCAATACCCACTTCATCGAGCAGAGTGATAGGGCCAACCGGGAAACCAAACTTCACCAGCGCCTTATCCAGGCTCTCGACACTGTTGCCCTCGAGCAGCAGCTGCGCCGCTTCATTCATATAGAGCGCCAGAATACGGTTAACATAGAAACCGGCGCCATCTTTCACCACTATCGGCGTCTTACCCTGTTTGCGGGCAAAGGCCACTGTGGTGGCTATCGTCTGGGGCGAGGTCTTGTCGTGAGCAATCACTTCCACCAGCGGCATCTTCTCTACCGGCGAGAAGTAATGCAGGCCGATGACGTTTTCCGGCCTGGCGGCGGCTTCAGCAATCTGACCTATGGGCAGAGACGAGGTGTTGGACGCAAAAATAGTGTGTTCACCGCATTCGCGCTCGATATCCCGCACCATTTGATGCTTGAGGTTGAGATCCTCAAATACCGCCTCGACCACTATGTCGGCATCCTTGACCCCGACATAGTCTGTGGTGGTCGTCATCAAGGCCATCTGCTTATCGCGCACCGCCTGGGTCATATGCCGACGCTTGACGCCCTTATCCAGCAACTTATAGGCATAGCCCAGCGCATTGCTGAGTCCCTGCTCACTGATATCCTTGACCCGCACCGGAATTTTGGCCTTGGTGGTGGTCACTGAGGCGATACCGCCGCCCATCAGGCCACCGCCGAGCACTACGGCCTTGTGAACCGGACGAGGCTCAGCACCTTCGGCGCCGGTTTCCTTTTTCATTTCTGTGGTGGCAAAGAAGATGGAGCGCAGCGCCGCCGACTCGGGCGTCACCACCAGCTCGCCGAAATGGCGCGCCTCGGTGGCCAAACCTGCCTCTAGCCCCTGGCTCATCCCCACCCGCACACAGTCGATGATCTTGTCCGGCGCCGGATAGTTACCCTGAGTTTTTCTGGCAACCTGTTTACGGGCCTGATCAAAGATGATTTTCTGCCCAAAGCCGTTGCTTTCGAGCAGCTTGTTCATCATAGGTTTATTATTTTTGCCTTTACCGCGCTTGGCTTTGCCGGCCAATGCCAGTTCAACTGCCGCCTCCAGCAGAATCGACTTGGGCACCACATCGTCCACCAGCCCCATCTTCAGCGCTTGCTTGGGGCGAACCTGCTTACCGGTAAGCATCATATCCAGCGCTGTGGTGATCCCCACCAGGCGTGGCAGACGCTGGGTACCACCACCGCCCGGCAGCAGACCGAGCTGAACCTCCGGCACCCCCAACATGGTTTTCTTGTCGTCACTGCACACCCGCAGATGACAAGCCAGTGCCAGCTCGAGGCCGCCACCGAGACAGGCGCCGTGAATGGCTGCAACCACGGGGATCTTCAGCCCTTCCAGTTCGGCAAACACCTTATGCCCTGAGCTCGACAGCTCGCGGGCATCGGCGGCGCTTTGACAGGCATCGAGCATGGAGATATCGGCGCCGGCCACGAAGGAGTCTGGCTTGCCTGAAATGATCACCAAGCCCTTGATACTGCTGTCCGCTTTGATTTCGCTCAGCAAGGCGCTGATCTCAGGGCCGAATTCGGCCTTGAGGGTATTCATGCTTTCGCCGGGTACATCCATGGAAAGAATGGCAATGCCGTCGTCGCGGCGGCTGAGGCTAAAACTCTTGTTGCTGTTTTCCATCTGCAATTACTCCACTTCCACTATCATTGCCACACCCAGACCACCGGCCGCACAGGCGGTTGTCAGCCCCGTACCGCCACCGCGGCGTTTCAGTTCATTACACACTTGGGTGATCAAGCGAGTACCCGTGGCCGCAAACGGATGGCCATAGGCCAGCGAGCCGCCGAGCACGTTGAACTTGCTCATATCGATTTCACCAATGGCGCGGCTCTGACCGAGTTTTTCCTCGGCAAACTTCTTCGAGGCAAACATCTTCATATTGGCCAAAGTCTGGGCGGCAAAGGCTTCGTGCATCTCTATCAGGGTCAGATCTTCGAGCTGCATACCGGCGCGTTTCAGTGCCAGTGGCGTGGCGTAGGATGGCCCCATCAGCATATCCTCCCAAACATCTATGGCGCTGAAGGCATAGCTCTTGATATAGCCAATGGGGGTGTAACCCAGTGCCTTGGCTCGACCTTCACTCATCAGGATCACCGCCGAGGCGCCATCGGTCAGCGGGGTACTGTTGGCGGCGGTGACACTGCCGTGCTTGCGGTCGAATACGGGTCTGAGTTTGGCGTAAGACTCAAGGGACGAGTTGTCGCGGATATTGTTGTCACGCTCGATAAAACTCTTGTAGGGCGGCACATGAGCCACCATGACTTCATCCTTGAGCTTGCCTTCATTCCAGCTCTGGCTCGCCAGGGTATGAGAGCGGTGGGCCAGCGCGTCCTGATCGGCACGGCTGATGCCGTGGCTCTTGGCCATCTGCTCGGCGGTTTGCCCCATGGACAGGCCGGTGGAATATTCGGCCACAGCAGGTGGCACAGGCAAGAGATCTTTAAACCCCAGACGGCGAACTATGTTCCACTTCTGTCCCAGGGTGCGGGCCTTGTTGAGATCGACCAAGGCATGGGCCAACTTGCGGGACACCCCGATAGGCAGCACAGAGGAGGAATCCGAGCCCCCGGCTATGCCTATTTCGATATTGCCCGTCATAATCGACTCGGCAATATTGACAGTGGACTGAAAACTGGTGGCGCAGGCACGGGTAACACTGTAAGCATCTGTGTGCAAATTCATGCCGGTACCCAGAACAATTTCACGGGCAATATTGGGCGCTGCCGGCATCTGTACGACCTGACCGTAGACAAGCTGCTCAATCAGCTTGGGGTCCAATTCACTGCGACTGAGCAGCTCATTGACCACCATCTTGCCCATATCCAGCGCCGACACGCCGTGAAACGCCGTCGCCTGTTTGGCGAACGGGGTACGCAGACCGGCCACTATGGCAATCCGCTCGCCCCTGGCATTGGTTACCTGTTGTCTGTCACTCATTTGTCACCCTCTTATTAAGCAGCGCACGCCGAAAACTAGCCCTGACACTGCGCTTTATTGTTTTTCCATAAGAGACCCGTACTGCCCTAAACAGGTCTGACCATTAAAAGTGTGATCTGATTCTAACTTCTTGTTGGCCGGTTTTAAACACTTGTTTGTTTTTTTAACACTATCCAAGGGCGCAGGGAATTCTTTACCATAACCGCTGTCTATAGTTGGGCCTTAAAATAAAACGAGTAGCATCATGCCTTTGAGTCGATTTCATGCACTGCGGACCTATCTGGATCAAGTGATCATAGGTCAGCCAATTTTGACCGAAAACCTGCTTATCGCTCTGATAGCCGATGGCCACCTGCTAGTGGAAGGACCACCAGGGCTGGCCAAGACCCGGGCCGTTAAAGCGCTGTGTGATGGCATTGAGGGCGACTTTCATCGCATTCAGTTTACCCCGGACCTGCTGCCGGCCGATTTGACCGGCACCGACATCTATCGCGCCCAAACCGCGACCTTTGAATTTGAGGCCGGGCCGATATTTCACAACCTTATTCTGGCAGATGAAATCAACCGCGCCCCGGCCAAGGTGCAGTCGGCCCTTTTGGAAGCCATGGCCGAAGGTCAGGTGACGGTGGGCAAGCACTCCTACAAGTTACCGCCGCTGTTTTTAGTGATGGCGACCCAAAACCCGCTGGAAAACGAGGGCACCTACCCGTTGCCGGAAGCCCAGCTTGACCGCTTCCTGATGCACCTGAACCTGGATTACCCGGAGGCAGACACTGAGCTTGAGATCCTGCGTTTGTCCCGCAGCGAAGCCAAGACCCACGGCATGGAGAAAGTCACTCCCATAGGCCAGCAGGAAGTGTTCCTCGCCCGGGAGCAGGCGCTGGAGCTATATCTGGCCGAGCCGCTTGAGCGTTATATTGTCGACTTGGTGATGGCGACCCGTCAGCCTCAGCGCTACAGCGACCAGCTTGCCAAGTGGCTGGAATACGGTGTCAGCCCGCGGGCAACCCAATCCATCGAGCGCTGCGCCCGCGCCCGTGCCTGGTTGTATCAGCGTGACTTTGTCTCCCCTGAAGATATTCAAGCCGTGGTGCCCAATGTACTGCGCCACCGTTTACTGCTGAGTTATCAGGCGCAGGCCGAAGGGGTCAGCCGCGATCAGGTGATTGACCATGTGCTCAATCAGGTGGCCGTTCCCTGATGAAAGCCGCAGCAACAGACTCTTCACTGCCACTGTTTGCCGACGGCCTCCACTTGTGTGAGGCCGAGCTGCTTGCCTGCCAGAATATCGCCCGCGCTCTGGGTGACCGGCAGGGAAAAGCCCGCGCGGCCATGGCCGGTCACAGAGCCAGCCTGGTCAAGGGCCGCGGCATGGAATTTGCCGAAGTGCGCCATTATCAACAGGGCGATGATGTTCGCACCATAGATTGGCGGGTCACCGCCCGCACCGGCAAGGCGCATACCAAGCTGTTTGTCGAGGAGCGCGAGCGCCCTATTCTGCTGTTGGTGGATATGAAGCACAGCCTCTATTTCGGCTCCCAGTTGCTATTACAGTCGGTACAGGCGGCGCATCTGGCGGCGACCTTGGGCTGGAATGCCATCATGCAGGGCGACCGTCTCGGCGCGCTGGTGGTGGGCGATAGCGCCCACAGAGAGCTGAAGCCAAGAGCACGCAATCAGGGGATCCTGGCACTGATATCGGCGCTGGTGGCGGTACACAAGTCGCAGCTCGAAGCGCTGGACAGCCCCCATGAAGATGGTCAGGCGTTAATGCTCCAGGCCTGTCAGCGCCTGGCAAGACTGGCCAAACCCGGCTCCCTTATCTGGATAATCACAGACGGCAACGGTTTTGGCAGCGAATGTCAGCAGGCGCTGTCGGAACTCAAACGCCACTGCGAGCTGGCGGCCTTTGTGGTAACAGATCCCATGCGTGAGGGCACACTCGAGCTGCCGCGGCAGTTTGCCCTGCCGGTACGGGAGTCAGGCCGCAGCCTGATCCTGGATCGCAGCGGTTATGATGCCTGGCTCGGTCGTCAGCGCGCCAACCTGGCGCAGTTTGATACCCTGATGCAACAACTCAAGGTCCCGGTTCGCACTCTGGATGCCGGCCGGCGCCTCAATCAACAATTGACACTGTTAAGATGAATCCCAATCAAGCCAATCCGGCGCTGAGTGCGCTCAAGGATATTCAACTGCCGGCCGAGGTGCCCTTTTGGCCTCCGGCTCCCGGTATTTGGCTGCTGATGCTGCTGGCCTTGTTACTGCTTGGCGCCGCGGCATTCTTTGGCTATCGGCGCCTGCAGGCAGCCAAGGCTCACAAGGCGGTGGCTCAAGCCGCCATGACTGAACTGACACAGCTGCAGGACCAGGACCCGCAGCTGCTATCCAAGATGAGTGCATTATTGAAACGCACCGCCATCAGCTATGGTGAGCGTGCCCAGGTGGCCGGACTCAGCGGTAAACCCTGGGCCGAGTATCTGGATAACGCACTGCCAGCCGAGCAGCGCGGGCGCTTCGCCTCTTTGCTCGAAAATCAATACAGTGGCCAACCAAGCGCTGCCCCTGCCGAGTTGCGGGCGCTTTGTGTTTGCTGGCTCAAGTGCGCCCCCAAACACTTTGCCAAGGGAGGTAAGCCAAGATGCTGACCCTCCATTGGCCCTGGTTACTGCTGCTTATTCCATTGCCGCTGCTGCTTGCCTATCGCCCCGCCGTCAACAGCGCCGGGCAACTGCAACTGCCCGGCGTCGATGCCCATGCCCGCGAGCAGCAACAAAGCAAACGCAGAGCGCCCTTGAGTCTCTGGCTGCTGTGGTGCCTGTTGCTTTTGGCCATCGCCCGGCCACAGTGGCTTGGCGATCCCATAGAGCTGCCTACCGAAGGGCGGGATCTGATGCTGGCGGTGGATCTCTCCGGCAGTATGCAGATTGAAGACATGGTGCTCGATGGCAAAGCGGTAGACAGATTCACCCTGATCCAGAAAGTGGTCAGCGACTTTATCGAGCGCCGCGCCGGCGATCGTATCGGCCTGATATTGTTTGCCGATGCCGCCTACCTGCAGGCGCCACTGACTCAGGACAGACGCTCTGTGGCTCAGTATCTCAAGGAAGCCCAAATCGGCCTGGTGGGCAAACAGACCGCCATCGGCGATGCCATTGCCCTGGCGGTAAAACGCTTCGATAAAGTGAAAGACAGCAACCGGGTGTTGGTGCTCTTGACCGATGGCTCCAACAATGCCGGTAGCATAGTGCCGGATCAGGCCGCCGCCATTGCCGCCAAGCGCGGCATCACCATCTACACCATAGGTGTGGGCGCCGATGTGATGGAGCGTCGCACCCTGTTTGGCCGTGAGCGGGTCAACCCCTCGATGGATCTGGATGAAGCCCAGCTGCAACGGATAAGCGATGCCACCAAGGGGCGCTATTTCCGTGCCCGGAATACCGAAGAACTGGAACAGATCTATCAGGAAATCGACAAGCTGGAGCCCGTCAGCCGTGACGCCCTCAGTTACCGGCCGCAATCCGAGCTGTTTTACTGGCCGCTGGGACTGGCGCTGGCGCTGAGCGTACTGCTGCAGCTGCAAAGCCTGTTGCTCAGCGTCTGGCCAGGGCGTTGGGGGAGGAAATCATGAGTTTGCACTTTATCCGTCCCGAATGGCTGTGGGCCTTAGTGCCACTGGCATTGCTGTTAGTGCTGCAAAGTCGCCGTCAAGCGGGCCAATCTGACTGGGATCGTTATATTGCGCCGCATCTGGCGCCACTGCTGTTGACCCAAGGCAGCAAAAGCCGCCGAAACCGCCTGCCCTGGCTTGGTCTGGGCTGGTTGGTGGCAGTATTGGCCTTAAGCGGCCCGGCGCTTTACAAGAAACCCCTGCCGGTATTTGCCAGCAGCACAGGACGGGTGCTGGTGATGGATATGTCTTTGTCCATGTATGCCACAGACGCCGCCCCCAACCGTTTGACCCAGGCCAGATTCCGCACCACGGATCTGCTGGAGCAACTCAATGAAGGGGAAACCGCCCTGCTGGCCTACGCGGGTGACGCCTTTGTCATCAGCCCCTTGACCCGGGATCGCAACACCCTGCTCAATCTGTTGCCAACCCTGAGCCCGGCCATCATGCCAGTGCGCGGCTCCAATTTGGTCGCGGCACTGGAGAAAGCCAAGGAACTGCTCAGCCAGGGCGGCCACCTGCAGGGCGATATCATCTTGATGACAGATGGCGTCGGCAGCCGTCAGCTCAATGCCGCCAAACAGGCGATTGAAGGCAGTCACTACCGCTTGGGCATTCTGGCGATAGGTTCATCCCAGGGTGCACCGATAAGGCTGCCGGATGGGCAACTGCTCAAGGACAGCCGAAATGAAGTGGTAGTACCGGCCACCGATTTTGGTCTGCTCAGCGAGCTGGCGAGTGCCGGGAACGGCATTTTGGTGCCCTACAGCAACGACGGCAAGGATCTGCAAACGCTGCAGCAGTGGCTCGCCACCAGCTCGGATGCCACAGAAACAGATCTTGCCGGCGATACCTGGGTCGACCTTGGCCCCTATCTGGCGCTCTTGCTGTTGTTGCCGCTGCTCTTGAGCTTTCGCAGCGGCCTACCGGTGCTATTGCTGCCCTTGAGTCTTGGCCTGCTTGTCAGCCCACCAAGCCAGGCAAGCGGCTTCGATGACCTTTGGCAAACCCGGGATCAGCAGGGAATGCAGGCATTCAAGCAAGAGGATTTTGCCACTGCCGCCGACAAGTTTGTTGACCCCGCCTGGCAAGGCAGCGCCCGCTACCGCGGCGGCGATTATCAAGGCGCGCTGCAAGCCTTCGAGCAAGATGACAGTGCCACAGGCTTATACAACCAAGGCAATGCCCTGATGCAGCTTGGCCAATATGAAGAAGCCATCAAGCGTTACAGTGACGCCCTGACAATAGTGCCCGATATGCAGGATGCCATTGACAATAAGGCGTTGGCGGAATCCTTGCTAAAGCAGCGAAAACAGCAACAAGATCAACAGAGCCAGGATAAGCAAGAGGATCAAAGCCAGCAGGATCAACAACAGAATTCTCAGTCCGGCAAGGATCAGAGTCAGGGCAGTCAGGACAGCGCCCAGGGTGACAACAGCCAGGGCCAAAACCAGGACAAAGAGCAAGGCCAAGACAGCCAAGCCGACCAAGGCTCAAGCAAGGACTCGCACCAGGGCTCAGATAAAGACGCTAACAAAGAAAATAGCAAGCCTTCCACTGCCGACTCGCAGCAAAATGATGCTGACAATGCCACTGAGAAGGACGCCGAGAAGGACGCCAAAGGCGATCAGAACCCGCAAAATGCCGAGGATAACACTGGCGCAAGCTCTGAGCCTGAGATGCAGGCTGCTTTGCCGCAAGAGCAAGAGCCGCAAAATGAGTCAAGCACAGCTGCAGGTCAAAACGGTGCTGGTCAGCAGGATGGCTCAGAGTCTGATGCCGACAAGGCCAACTCGGCGAGCCTTGCCGAGCAACAACAGGGGCCAAACGATGAACAGATTAAGGCACAAGTTGCCGCCTCGTCACTCGAGGACACCGAGCCCCTGCCCCCCGAAATGGAGCGGGCGCTGAAGGCATTGGTGGATGACCCGGCCACTTTGCTGCGCAACAAGATGCAACTCGAGTATCAAAAACGCCGCCAGCGCGGCGAGACACCCAAGGACAATGAACAGTGGTAACTAGACTTATTCCTCTATTGCTTCTGTGCCTGCTGCCGCTCAAGGCACTGGCACTGACTCAGCTTCAGGCCTCGGTCGATCGCAATCCCGTGACCGAGAGCGAGTACTTTATGCTGTCCGTGGTGGCAGATGATGAACTCGAAGCCCAGGCACTGGACACCTCGGCACTGTTGAAAGACTTTATCGTCGGCCGCACCAGCGTCAGTCGCAGTACCCAGATCATCAATTTTGATGCCCGCAAGGAAACCCGCTGGCAAGTGATGCTGGCCCCCAAAACCACCGGCCAGGTTACAATTCCGGCCCTGAGTATCGATGGCGTCAGCAGCGATGCCATCGAATTGAAGGTGATGCCGGCCGGTAGTCGCCCCGAGGCGCAAAAAAACCTGTTCCTGCGTACCAGTATATCGGCCAAGGAAGCCTATGTCGGCCAACTGCTCACCTACAAGGTAAAACTCTTTTTGGCCGTTGAGCTGCAGCGAGGGGTGTTGTCGGCGCCTTCCATCAGCGGCGCCCAGATAAAACAGCTCGGCGAGGATAAAGAAAGCAGTGAAATCGTCAACGGCCGCCGTTTTCGGGTGATAGAGCGCAGCTACGGCATCATAGCCGATGAGCCGGGCGAGCTGGCGATTTCCGGTGCCAACTTCTCTGGCGATGTGCTGGTCGATACCCCAAGGCGGGGCATGTTCGCCTTTCAGGAAAGTCGCCCCATGCAGGCCCAAAGCGACAGCATGCTGGTCAGCATCAAGCCCATTCCGGCCGAATATCACGGCGACTGGCTGGTATCGGATCTGGTGATGCTCAAAGAGGAATGGGACGACAAGCAGACTTTTGAAGTGGGTCGCCCTATTACCCGCAACCTGACACTGCTGGCATCCAATGCCGATGAAACCAGCCTACCAGAGCTGAAACTGAGCTTGCCGGACAATCTCAAGAGCTATCCGGAAAAGGCGCAGCGCAAGACCTTCGTTCGCGACAACCAACTGGTATCTCAGCTGACCCAGACCATTGCCATAGTTCCCTCCAAACCGGGAAGCTATACCCTGCCGGAGATCAAGGTGCCTTGGTGGAATCCGCATTTGAAACAGCAGGAGTTCGCCCTGCTGCCGGCGCGTACTATTCAAGTGGCTCCCGCTGCCGATATGCCGCAACCCGTCATCAACCCGCCGCAGGAAGAATCAAACCTCAGCGCTGGCTTCTGGCCTTGGTTGACCGCCCTGTTTGCATCACTGTGGCTGGCCACCTGTGTGCTGTGGCTAAAGGCGCGCAAACAACAAGCTATAGCGGCACCTTCAACAGTGTTGCAAGCTAAAGCAAGCGAAACACAGCCGGGATTGGCTCAGGCTTGTCAGCAAGAGGACTTGAGCCAGGTGTTCAAGGCGCTGAAGCAGGAGCTCAGTGATATCACGGGCCATAGTGTCACACTCGATGAACTGCCTAAACTGGCCCCTGAGTTGGCCGCCGTAATCGCCAAGATTCAAGCCAGCCGCTATGGCAAACAAGGTGGCGATCCCGCTCAGTATTTCCCGGCGCTGCTGCAAGCCTTTGAGCGCTTCAAGAGCCAATACTCCAACGCCGCCGGTACGGCCTCAGTGCTGGCGCCGCTAAACCCTTAATCGACTGCTTCAGCCATAGCGTCTATTCGCTATGGCTGAGTGCCCGTCTGGGTATAGCCTGCAGTTACCATTTCCCCTCTCAAGGCCGTTAACAGCAGACTTTTTCAACCAACTGTTTCCCTCCCTTTTCAACAGTGTGTTTACCCTTATCCCGATATTTCGGCCACCACTTTTACCGCTTATAGTACTTAAATCCAGGCTAAATCGGGCTTGTAACCAAATTTACGCTCATGATATTTGCCAGAATGCCCTCAAGGCCATTAAGCTTAGCGGCAACAAAAATAAAACAAGCATGAAAATGTTCGATAGCTGGCGAAAGAAAAAGTCTGATGATGCGGTCATTTCTGACATGCTGAATAAACAAAGACGTTACGATAGCCTGGTCAGGGCGCTGCATGCCGATATTTACCGCTACGCCTTTTGGCTTTGCGGCGATCGTCATGTGGCTGAAGATATCACCCAGGAAACGTTTCTCCGTGCTTGGCGTTCGCTGGATTCATTGAAAGATGACAAGGCGGCCAAGGCTTGGTTAATCACCATTTTACGGCGGGAAAATGCCCGCCGCTTTGAGCGTAAACAGTTTGATTATGCCGATATCGGCGAAGAGCATTGGCAAGATCCCGGTTCCCAAAGCCAGGAAGAACATGCCGAACACTACCTGCTCAGGCGTCAAATAGCCCAATTGGAACCCGAGTATCGGGAGCCTTTGTTATTACAGCTGATAGCCGGATTCAGTGGCGATGAAATTGCCCAATTGCTGGATCTAAACCGAAATACTGTCATGACCCGCTTGTTTCGGGCCAGGAATCAGTTAAAAGAAGCACTGGAACACTCCAAGGTCAGAGGTCAATCCAATGGATGAGCTGAAGTTTCGCCGCCAGGCCTATGGCGACCCCAATAATCAGGATCCCGAGTTTCTCGAGGCTCTAAGTCAAAACGAGGACAGTCAGGCGTTTGTCGCCGAACTCAAGGCACTCGATGGCAAGATAAGTCAGGCACTCAGAATTCCTGTGGCCGAAGATCTGAGCGAAAAACTGCTGCTGAAACAACAGTTGGCCGTACACTATCATCGACGCAAACGTACAGGCTGGATGCTAGCAATGGCCGCATCCGTCGCCTTTGTTGCCGGAGTCAGTTTCAGTCTCTGGCGCCAGGGGCCGGTGGATTTAGGACAACACGCCCTTGCCCATGTGCGCCATGAAACCATGGCCATGACCAGTAATGCCGATATCTCTTATCAAGCAATCAATGCCGAACTGGCATCGCTTAAGGGGTTGGGCAGTGCCAGGTTCAATAGCCAACCTGGACGGGTGTTTTACAGCACCTTCTGCGATTTTCAGGGAATTGAAAGTATTCATCTGGTATTGGCCGGTGAACAAGGCAAGGTAACAGTGTTTATTGTGCCCGCTGAGCACAGGGTGATGCTCGCCGAAGCCTTTGCCGATAGCGAATACCGAGGAGAGGCGATAAAAACCGACTCAGCTTACCTGGTGTTGGTAGCCGAGTATCCTCAAGACCTGGACGCTATTAAAGAAGAAATAAAACAGAGCTTTATTTAAAGGTTCAGGCTTTGCAATACCAAGTGTGAGACAGTGTTGCCTAGTAGCTGACTCATAGGTAAGCATGAAAAGCCTTGGGAAAGGTTGACCTTGAAAAGTTCACCGAACTAAACCAACTTAATCCTCGGCCGTAAATGCTGTTTTTAATATAACTTTTCAGTCTCTTGTCATATCCAGGAGAGGAAATCGGCCACCGGCTCTTTGGCAGCATCACAGCTTTGCGCCAGAAACAGCTCACCACAGGCCAGCGCATCGGTCAGGGCATTGTGGGCCGAATACGGCGGCAAATGATAGCGGCTACGGCAAGCGCCGAGGCGTAGACTACCGCTTGGCAGCACCTCTTGTTGCCGCTGCAGGCGGGTCTTTTCCAGCAGCAGGGTATCTATCACGGGAAGGTGCAGCTTAGTACCGTATGCCTGCTGACAAAGCCTGCTGAGAAAAGCGCAGTCCAAAGGAGCATGATGCATCAGTAAAACGCGCCCCTGACTTTGCCCTAACAGCCAAGGCAAAAGCTGCTCGGGCGCCAGAGCCCCCTGTTCAAGATGACTATCCATAATGCCGTGAATCGTGGCGCTCTGACCGACACTGCCGGCGATACTCACCAATTTGTGGCGGGCGCCGCTGAGCTCCAATCGTCCTTTGTTGATAGGCACCACACCTATAGAGAGGATCTGATCGCACCCCGGCTTAAGGCCGGTCATTTCCAAGTCCAGCGCCATTAAAGGCGCCTCTACCACAGGCTTGGATAATACTGGACTCAAGGCCTGGTAAAAAGACTTGAGAGGCTCTCTTGCCTGCCAGCAATGCCAGGCCAGGCGGGTTCTATGCAGCAAAGGCATTCTAGAAACTCCGGGTAAACTTGAGTCTCAGCGCTGCCTGGGCATCATGCACCACTTTGAAGGCATCCCTGAGTTGGTGGCGCATCAGCGAAGAGAGTGCCTGCGGCATCAGAAAATTACTTATCCCTTGGCCCTGGTCAAACTGACGCCCCTGATTGGCGAGCCGCATATGGGCAATAAATTCATGGGCATCGGCAAGATTGAGAGCATCTTTACGGCTTAAAAGCTTACTTTCCATCAAGGCGCGGATCCGTTTGGCGGTATTGACCTCTTTAATGCCGGCTGCCAAAGCATAAACCCGGGCGATATCATTGATAAGGGCGCTGCCCCTGTGTTTAAGGTCCATTCCCTTGACCTCACTGCCATCCCTGTCGAGTACAAACTTACGGAAGAACCCCAACGGCGGCGACTCACTTAAGGCGTTGCCGGTCAAGGCCGCCAGAAAGATATCGTTGTCTTTGGTCTGCGCCAACACCTTATCCTGCAGTGCACCAAACAGGCTGTCCGGACCGTATACGGAGCGCATATCGAAAAAGATACTGGCATGCATCAAGGCCTTGGGCTCAGGGATGTTGACCCAGGAGGCAAACTTTTGCTGCCAGCTTGCCAGCGACAAACACCAATTGGGGTTTTGCGCCATGATATCGCCGGGACAATATACGTAACCACACTCATTGAGCCCGGCGCATACGCCCTTGGCCAAGGCCTGAAAGTAACCTCTGGCATGCTCATCCGGCTCTTCGGCCAACAATAATCCATTATCCTGATCCGAGCAGGCGGCCTGATCCTGCCGCCCCTGGGACCCAAATGCCAACCAGCAAAACGCCATCGGCGCCTCCCCAAGCAGCGCCTGATTGAGCTGAATAAGCCTGCGGGTAAGCGCATCGGTAACCGAAGTCAGTACCCGGCCAATCTCCTCGGCACGAGCATCGGCGCTGATAAGGTTTTGCAGCAAAAGCGGAATTTGCCGACTAACACTGATGAGACTCGGCAGATCTTTTTGCCGCTCTATCTCGCCAATCAACAACAAAGGTTGGGATGCCTGGCTACGCAGTATGTCAGTGCTGGTGATCATCCCCACCGGCTGACCTTGCTCCATGACCGGCAGATGGTGAATGTTATGTTCACTCATCAGCAGCATGGCTTCAAATACCAGAGCCTGAGCCTCTATGTGCACAGGCTGGCGGGTCATGGCCTGAAATACGGCTTCATTGCCGCTAAGCCCCTCGGCCAGCACCCGATTACGCAGATCCCTGTCGGTAAGGATCCCAACCAATTTGTGATTATCCAGTACCAGTACAGACGACACCCTGTGCTTGCGCATCAACTTGGCCGCATCGGTAATGGAAAAGCGCTGTTCGACGCCAATGGGCTCATGGGTCATCAGAGTGCTGATCCGGCTGGTAGTGGTCAGATCCCTGGCCCGAAAACGCCCTTGATGGCGCAGCCGTTTGGCATAGGCTCGGTTGAAGAAACGATCGAAGTTGCGACACTCCAGACGCAGAGTGTCAAACAGCGCCGGCGGCACATGATAGACCAAGCCATCTTCAAGGATCAGTACCTTGTTACAGCTCTCTTCGCCCGACAGCAGAGAGGGAAAGCCGAAATAATCGCCCTCTCCCAGGCGGTCAAGCAGTTCGCCCTCTGCATCACGTACTTCAAAGGCGCCACTGCGAACGATATAAAGCATGGGATTAGCTGAGTCCAGCGGCACGGCTTTCATCGACTTGCTGTAATAGCCTATGCTGATGGCACGGCAACATTGCTCCAGTATAGGGCGCGGCAGTTCATTGAAAGGAATTGTCTGTTGCAGAAAGTGGCGAATGGGCAGTAGTTCACTCTCATCCATGGGCGGCCTTTAAAGTTGGATTGACTCATCACAGTATTGCCCACTCTGAAGAGTACTGACTATCTGGCTTTAGTCGAATACCACCAGCCCTGAAACAGAAAGCCCACACCCCAAAGATGAGTATCCAACCCAAGCAAGATAGATAAAAAATCCCCCGACTAAGCGGGGGATCCTCTGTTTAGTAAGCACTTAAGTAAGGTGTTCATAACTCCTTGCAGCACTCTGGCTTACACAAGAACTGGCGTTCAGGGCACTGACTATCAATGTTCCTGCGCCGTGCCTGCACCTTTAGGGAAGCGAATAGATTCAACCATTTCCTGCACATGTTCAGGAACAGCAGCTGTCATCTTGGCAACGATAATCGCTACAACAAAGTTGATTATCATGCCAACCATGCCGATACCTTCCGGCGAAATACCAAATAACCAGTTCTCGGCATTATTGCCAGCCGGATTGATAAACTTGAAGTAGATGATATAGCCCGCAGTAAAACCAAGCCCCATCACCATACCGGCAATGGCCCCTTCCTTGTTCATCGACTTGGAGAAAATGCCCATCACGATTGCCGGGAACAGTGAAGATGCCGCCAACCCGAATGCCAAAGCCACCACTGCCGCCACAAAACCAGGTGGATTGATACCGAAGTAGCCTGCGATAACTACACCTACAGCCGCCGCGGTTCGGGCATAGAACAGTTCCTTCTTGTCTGAAATGTCCGGCATTAAGTTTTTCTTCAGTAAGTCATGGGATACCGAAGTTGAGATCACCAGCAACAAGCCCGCAGAAGTCGACAGCGCTGCCGCCAGACCACCGGCCGCCACCAAGGCAATCACCCAAGCTGGCAGATCGGCGATTTCAGGGGTCGCCAACACCATGATATCGCGATCGATATCCATTTCATTGTTGCTGTCATCGGTGAGGTTACCCTTGGCATAGTACATCTTGCCATCACCGTTCTTATCGTTCCACTTGATAAGCCCGGTGCTTTCCCAGTTTTTGATCCACTGGGGCGCCGACTCATAGGCAACACCGGTAGATTCAGGGCCATTGATGGTTTCTATCATGTTTACCCGGGAGAATGCGGACAAAGCCGGCACTGTGGTATACATGATGGCAATAAATACCAATGCCCAACCGGCGCTAATACGGGCATCTTTTACCTTGGGTACGGTAAAAAAGCGCACAATCACATGGGGCAGACCGGCAGTCCCCACCATGAGCGCTGCCGTGATAGCGAATACATCTATGGTACTCTTAGCGCCTTCGGTATATTCAGAGAACCCCAGCTGGGTTTGCAGGCCGTCGAGCTTTTGCAGCAGATACACCCCGGTATCGTTCCCGGCGGCATCTATCAGCTCAGCGCCAAAACCAATTTGCGGAATAATGTGGCCCGTCATCATCACAGAGATAAAGATGGCCGGAACCATAAAGGCGAATATCAGCACGCAGTATTGCGCCACCTGAGTGTAAGTGATCCCCTTCATGCCTCCGAGTACGGCGTAAAAGAACACCACTGCCATACCTATATACACCCCGGTGTCGACATCCACTTCCAGGAAGCGGGAGAACACCACACCAACACCACGCATCTGCCCGGCAATATAGGTAAAGCAGATGAAAATAGCGCACACCACAGCCACTACACGAGCCGCCTGAGAGTAATAACGCTCACCAATAAAGTCAGGCACAGTGAATTTGCCGAACTTACGAAGGTAAGGTGCCATACATAAAGCCAGCAACACGTAACCGCCAGTCCAGCCCATCAGGTACACGCTGCCGTCAAACCCCACGAAGGAGACGATCCCCGCCAGCGAGATGAAAGAGGCTGCCGACATCCAGTCTGCCGCCGTCGCCATCCCATTCATCACTGGGTGAACCCCACCACCGGCAACATAAAAATCTTTGGTAGAGCCGGCTCTTGACCAGATGGCAATCCCGATATAGAGAGTAAACGAGAGCCCCACAATTAAAAAAGTTAATGTTTGAACATCCATCGGCCCGCTCCTTAGTCTTCGTGTACGTTATATTTTTTATCTAAGGCATTCGCTTTGGCCGCATAAACGAAAATCAGCACTACGAACACATACATGGAACCTTGCTGGGCGAACCAGAAGCCAAGCTTGAATCCCATAAAATGAATTTCATTGAGAACGTCCACCAGTAAAATCCCACAACCGTAGGAAACAGCAAACCAGATGGCCAGCAGTCCCAGTACCAAGCGCAAATTTTCGCGCCAGTACCCCTTTGCCTTGTCATTGTTTTCAAAACCCATAGCGACTCCCCTGTGGTAATAATTATTAAGTCACAGTTAATCTAGCAACCGCCGGGAGCGCTACAATCAAGACCTTAGTCTAAGCCAAAATTTACACACCATTAACAACCAAAGTAAAGCAAACATAATCAAAAGGTTAAGGCCAAAATCGCCAATTAAACGCTCGTTTATTTGCTACGAATCATTAGACCAATGTCGAAGTGATTTTCAAGATAATTTCCGTGAGCCGCTCACTATTCACCGACAAGATAAGCCATTAGCGACAATTACTACTGCATTAAATCCATCTAAAACTGCGGCGAAATGGGCTCACGATTAACTATGTAAAAAAAAGAGGCCTTTTGGCCTCTTGATTGTATTTAAAACAGTGTTGTAACTAGGGTGCTTCCTGGTTCAGGTAGAGGATAAGCGCCGCCAGCTCCTTGGGGTCTGAACTTTTCGAGGTGATCAAATATTTGCCATTGACCAACAGCGAAGGCACTCCCCGGATCCCGGAGAGCTGAGTCTGGGTATCATAATTAGCCAGTGCCAGCTTGCTGTCGGCCGAGCCCAAGGTTTGGTTGAGTTCTTGTTCATTCACCCCCTGCGCCAAAAAGAAGTCCTTTAACTGCTGAGGTCTTTCAAAAGCCTGATGCTTCTCATGGATCCGATTAAAAATATTACCGTGCACCTGATCGGTAATCCTGAATTTCTGCGCCAGATAATAGGCTTCCTGACTGAGGATCCAGGAGGGGCGCCCGGCGCCGACGGGAGTGCGTTCAAAATCCAACTTACCCTTGAGCAGTTCAGCTGTCTGCTGCATCAAGGGATCCTTGTAGTAGCAATGGGGACAGTTATAGGAGAAAAACTCTCTGACTATGCCGCTCTTGGCTTCAGGGATCCCAGGCACCTTGATATAGTCGCGCCCTTCCTGAAAATCGGCCGCACTGACACTTAAACTACTGAGGGCCAGGAATATCAGCGGTAAGACTCTCACCATTTTGGATAACAAAGACATAGGCTTTCCTCTTGTTATTTTTTAGTCACGCTTTTTATTGGCAAGCAGCAATAAGGCTATCTGCCTCGGAGTACCTGTATTCAAACTCAAGCTCGCGGCAGATGAGAGAACCATCCACCCACTTACCCGTTCCATTATCTGTGGCAAATTCGGGCATCGCCAAACCGAGCGCTTTGGCAGCTGCCGGATAAAATTCTTGCCTGGTTGGATGACAAGGTGCACAAAGGTTATAGATGGCCCCGGGGTTAGCTGCGGTCAATAACTGCAGGCAAGCATTTATACAGTCATCGAGATGCACCAGATTCACCACGGCGTTTGCGCCGGGCAGCCCTGTCTTCCCGGCAAGGAAGCGCCCAGGGTGGCGCCCTGGACCGACCAAACCGGCAAAGCGAATGACAGTGACTTCAAGGCCTTCATTGGCAAGCGCCAGTATCTTCTGTTCAGCTGTTGCCAAGGTGGTGCAATAACTGTCCGACGAGACATCAACAGCTGTCGCCTCAGTGACTACACCTTGGGATTGGGGATAAACCCCTGAACTACTAATAAACAATAGACGTTTGATACGGCTTGCAGCAATCACAGGCAATAGACGCTCGAGAGAAGGTAGATAATCATTATCGCCGCGCCTGAGACCGGGGGGAATATTGAGTACCAGGGCATCACAGTCATCCGGCAACGAAGGTAAAAGAGCCGGTTCTGCAAGATTGAGGATCACGGCTTCCAGCCCCTCTTTTCTCAACAGCTCCGCGCCCTCCTCGGTACGCTTACTGCCGCAAACCTTAACCCCTCTGGTGACCAGTTCCCTTGCCAATGGCAAACCGAACCAACCACAGCCCCAAACCGCAATATGTTTCATCGCCCTACTCCGCTGTATACCGAGCTCAAGCATAAGACATATGAGAATAAAAACCAGAGGTGGATCTATGAATGACCAAAGTTTGGCCGCTCACGGCAAGAGAACGCGAGTTGCAAGCTACTCCAAGGCACTGAAATAGAAACTGATGCCAGCCCCGGTTTGCAGAGTTCTTGCGGCCCCCTCAGTCAGCTCTTCAGACTTGAGTACGGCTTCCACGCTAACCTCTTCGTCCATCAAAAAACGTAATTTAGGCTCGCTACCATCGTTTTTACAAGCCCAAACCTGAGGTTGCCGCACCTCTGATGTGGTCATCATCACCTTACCGACGCTGTTATCAGACAAGCTCACCAAAGTGCCTGGCGGGTAAATCCCCAATACCTTCACCAACGCCGAAATCAGCTGCTCTTGATGCTTGCCAACCCGATTCTTAAACAGATATCCCAAAGCAATTTGCGGCGAGACTATCTCTTGACGAGCCAATTGGCTGTCATAGTCATTAGCCAGCGCGACTATCTGAGTGGTCAATGGCAGCTTGGCCAGCTTAAGCCTATCGGGATAACCTGAGCCATCGATAAACTCATGGTGATGCTTCACAATATGCAACACCTCATTACCAAACAAGCCACTACGTTTGAGCATGTCATAACCAAAATTGGGATGCATGGAGAGAAAGTTGCTTTCATGCTGACTCAAGGGGCTGCGCTTACGTCTGATGGCATCGGGCACCTTGAGTTTGCCTATATCGTGCAGAAGTGCCCCCAGAGCAATATCCCTCAGCTTGTCCTTGGACAACTCAAGCGAATGGCCAATCATCAAGGCCAGTACCGCAACTGATATCCCGTGCTGAGTCACGCTGGGAGTCCCTTCACCACTGGACACCAAGGCCAACTTGGGATTGCCAGACTCCAATAGATGGTTCAGCATTTGCTCGACTAAAGCTGAAGCTTCGCGAATGGCACCTTCAGGATCAGACACTAACTTACTGACTACAGTACGACAGTCATTAATGGCATTCAAAAAGCGTCCCTGGCTCTTACGTATCGCCTTGCGGGCAGAGGCTTTGGGATCCGGTTGGTTGTCCTTTGCTCGTTCTGTTGCTTGCTGTGCCTCGTTTTCCTCTTCAATTACATCATTAAGTAGGTCTTCGTCAGAGATTAAAATGACATAGGGCACACCGAGATTGCGGATCATCTCTATCTGACTGGCATCTTTGATTTCAATGCGATTGAACAAAAAGGGATGATCTGTCCAGGACAGCGGCAGTTTGACTGTGATGCCAGTTTGCAGGCGTGACAGAGGGAGATGGATCCTTTCAGCTTTGGCCACTCAAAGTTTCTCCAGAGAACAACTTGATAAAACAAGGTTTTAAAAAATGAAATCCAAGAATCTTAACTATAGACCATTGGAAACCAAACGTAAGAATGAAATGACAAATTTATGACAAAAATCGCTTGTTTGACAGTGTTTTAGTCGTTAATCCACCATGCATACAATTTTCTGTTCAGATTTCATCCGCCAAAGTCGCTAGTGATAACTGTCTAAGCCGAACGCTGCCAATGGGTCTCTGTTTTATATAGCAAATAACTGCCGAATCTGCCTTTTAAGTCACTCCAATTTCTCCTGTTTTTGCCAGTCGTTGAGATAATGGCGTAAATGCGCCGACTTGGCGAGATAGAGCAAGGACCAGAACAGGAATAAGGCATCCAACGCTAGATTCCAACTAAACAACCAATCGTTGTGACCAAGACGCTGAATAAGCAGCACGCCATCTATTCCCAGCAACAGCGCCAACCACCAGCGAATTTGTCGAAACAGTGGGATCAATGCCTCAAATACCCGTTTACGCTCGGCCAGGATCAAACCATAGATCAGCAAGGCGCCAGCGCCTGCGGCCAGAGACAATAGAAAGTCACTCTTTTCCGGATAAAACAACCGTACCAAAGCGGCCCTGTCGCTGGCTTGGGTCAGAGATGCAACAAACACACACCAGCCGCGGGCCAAAAACAGCACTATGATGTAAAGCAGTAACGGCGGCTTGATATGGCCATCATTGTCAAGCCAGCGTACATGTTCAAATTTAAGCAAGGACATAATCCCATCATTGTGACTCACCCAGACAAGGCCTGGCACAGCCATGGTAAAAATAACCGAAAGCGTTCACACTTGTGACTGACTCTGTTTTTAAGCAGCGGGATACGCCTCTCCCATAAGCTGTCTCAATGAGGCGATCTGAGAGCGCGTCTCGACCAGCCATCTTACGAAATAATGAGGTGGGTCCTGTGGCAACACAATTCAAGTATGTGGCGCAATAAATAGAAGCCAGAAACAAGCTGTTTGGCTATTTTGACTCTAAAACCTTAAGAGTCCCATATCCCCCCGGATTGGTTGCCACTGAGTGAAGGTAAAAAAAGCCCCACGGCTTGGCGCAACGTAGTTCACTTAAGCGGAGCTGCCTTGTGATTAACAGGATATCGGGTCTTTGATATTTTTACCGCCCTAGGCCGATTTGGCTTAGGGCGTTTGTCTATAAAGAGGATGGACAAGTCTCCCCGCAGAC
>NZ_NIJM01000032.1 GCF_002836945.1 Shewanella chilikensis | reverse complement strand
TCGGCATCCATGCCTCAGCCACGTTATTTGCGCCAACGGCTTTCGGCGACACCGAGGGGGAATCGGTGCAACTCTGTTAGTCCTGAGCAGCTTGAAATATTTGAGCGATTTGCAGACATACGCCTATTTTCCAGTCACAGGATCACCTGTGCGAAAGCTCTCCCCAGGTGCAAAGCCGAGGCTTTGCAGAAACACTCATTAGTGGCTTTTATACCGATTAAGATAAATACACCTTTGAAGCCATCTTTGGGCTTGACTTCAATGACAGTTTCTCTAGTATGTGGACATATAGACGTCCAAACGTCCAGATAGACAGTTGAGGGAATTTTCAATGGCTTTTCATCACGCACAACATGCGCACTCGCTGAACCAGAGCTTGTCCGAGCTCAACGGCGACATCAATGTTTCTTTCGAGTTCTTTCCGCCCTCAACACCTGAGATGGAAACTTTATTGTGGAACTCAATTCAGCGCCTGGAGCCACTGAATCCCAAGTTTGTTTCTGTCACCTATGGTGCCAACTCAGGAGTGCGGGATCGCACTCACAGCGTGATCGAGCGGATCCAGCAGGAAACCGAGCTGGTGGCGGCGCCGCACCTGACATTGGTGGATGCCAGTGATGAAGAGTTACTGGAGTTGGCGCGTCACTACTGGAACAGCGGTATTCGTAACATTGTGGCGCTGCGAGGCGATCTGCCGGAAGGCAGCCCCAAGCCGACACGTTTTGCCTCAGATTTGGTGCGTTTGCTGCGCTCGGTCGCCGACTTTGATATTTCGGTGGCTGCCTATCCTGAGGTGCACCCGGATGCGACCAATGCTCAGGCCGACCTTATCAACCTGAAGCGCAAGATTGAGGCCGGTGCCAGCCGTGCCATCACCCAGTTTTTCTTCGATGTGGAGTCTTATCTCAGGTTCCGCGACCGTTGTGTGGCCGCCGGCATTGATGTGGAAATTGTTCCCGGGATATTGCCTGTGGGCAACTTCAACCAGCTTAAGCGTTTCGCAGCCATGACCAATGTGTCTTTGCCAGGATGGCTGCACCGCCAGTTTGAAGGTTTGGATAACGATCCCGGTACCCGGGCGTTGGTGGGCGCCAACGTGGCCATCGACATGGTCAAGGTGCTTTCCCGTGAAGGAGTGAAAGATTTCCACTTCTATACCCTGAACCGCGCCGAGCTCACCTATGCCATCTGCCATACACTGGGAGTGCGTCCAGGCAAGTGATGGCCTCTCAGTGAACCTTTGATAAAAGGAAGCCCACCAACAGGTGGGCTTGTCTTTAGTGAGTTAAACCTTGAATTGGCTGACCAACTGCTTGAGGCGTACCGACAGCTGCGCCAGCTCTTCACCGGCGACGGCTATCTGGGCTGCGCTTTCACTGCCCTGAGCCACGCCATCATTGATATTATTGAGATTGCGATTGATCTCGGCCGAGACGGCGCACTGCTCGTTGGCGGCGCTGGCTATCTGGATATTCATCTGGGTGATGGCGGAAACCGCGGCGCGGATCTCATTGAGAGCCGCATCGGCGTTTTGCACTTCGGCAACACACTTATCCATGGTTTGATTACTGCTCTGCATCACACCGACGGCTGACTGCGCCCCTTGTTGCAGGGTTTCAATCATCTGTTGAATTTCGGTTGTCGATGCCTGGGTGCGGCTCGCCAGGGTGCGTACTTCATCGGCTACCACGGCAAAGCCCCGTCCCTGCTCGCCGGCCCTGGCCGCTTCAATGGCGGCATTGAGTGCCAGCAGGTTGGTTTGATCGGCAATGTTGCGGATCACTTCCAACACTGAGTCTATCGCCTGACTGTCCTGCTCTAGCTGGTCGATAGCAGCCGCGGCGCCGCGGATCTCTGACTCCAGCCCGGCCATCAGCTCAACCACACTGTTGACCACCTGTTTACCTGAATCTGTGGCGGTATCGGCTTGCTCTGCCGAGTCGGCGGCAACAGTGGCATTTTGGGCGACCTCCTGAACCGTGGCGGCCATCTCGTTCATGGCGGTAGCCACTTGTTCGGTTTCCCTTTGCTGCTGCTCGGCGCTGTGGCGGCTGTCGCTGGTGATGCCGGACATCTCTTCGGCCGAGGTTGCCAGTGAGTCCGTGGCTTGAGTCACCTGCTGAATAGTTTGCTGGATTTTGGCGACAAACAGATTGAATGCCCGCGCCAGATCGGCAATTTCATCCTTGCTGCTCACTTCGATACGCTTGGTCAGGTCGCCTTCCCCTTGAGCGATATCTTCCATGGCGCTGGTGGTTTGCGCTATAGGGCGGGTGATGCTGCGGGCGATAAAGAAGGCGATAACGGCGCCCGCCAACAGCGCTATGGCACCAATGGCTACCAACTTGAGTTTGATATACCAGAGGCTGGCTTCCGAGTGGCTGCGATCCATGGCGATCGCCAGTACGCCAATGGGATTATCGGAAAAGTCAGTCACCTGATGCAGGTAGAGGACATGACTATTGTTATTCAGACTTATCAAAGACTTGTCAGCTTTCCCCTGTTGTACTTTCTGCAGCAGCGCCGTGTCTTTGAAAGCCGCGGTTTCAAAGGTTCCGCCAAAACGGCGGTAACCGCTGCTGTCAGGTGTCAGCAGGGCAATTTCGGCCTGGTAATTCTGTTTGAAGGCATCGAAGAAAGGTTGGCCGAATGACATGCCAAATTCAACCGAACCTGTATGTTGTCCCTGATAAGTCATAGGAGCCAGGCCGCGGATCCCGAGGCCGGCTACCCCCTTCTCGAGTCCCATTATCGGTTGCTTGCTGTTGTTGGTTTGCACTACCGTTTGGCGAAACCCAGAGAGATCGTCACCGAACTTTTCCGGTTTATGTACCCTGAGGAAGGAGGTGGCCGGTGGCAGATGGAATTGAAACTGCTGCACGGCAAAATCCCGCTTCAACGGGACAAACAGTTGTTGGCTGCGGTTGTTGAGTGAATCCCGGTCGCCGAAGGCGAATTCCTGTTGCATTTCCGGGGTATTGGCCACCACAGTGGCCAACGCCTCGGCCAATTTGCCTGAAGAGTCTATTTCAGCAATCGCGGTTTGATATAGCTTATGCAGTTCACGCTGCTCGGCATTATCAATTTGGCCGGAAAATTCCGACAGTACCAAGGGCATGATAAAGCTCATCATGGCGATAAGCACGGCGCAGATCCCCAGCACGATTCGAGTGCCGATTTTTAGATGTGAGAACAAGTTAGCCTCCAGGCATGGGAGTGATGAAACGAGTGCGGCGGCTTGACGTGGCCTGGTAATCGCCACGATCTTGCGCCGGGCTCATTGTACCTTCCCAGGTTCAAACAAGGTTGAATAATTATAGTGAGCCAGGTGTTAAGCAATTGCGACTTATGACAAATTTTTGCTCCGATCCGTTTACTTACTGAGCAGATGTGCGAGGCAGATCGGGTTTATTTTCGATCGGCTATTTACTTAGCAGGCTAAATAAATAAAATGCTTAGCCTGCTAATTAATTAGTGAGTCGAGATGCACAGATATATAGAACAGCTGACCGAGACCTCTCTGGGAGAGCGCTTGGGGCGTTTACACCGTTTATGGCGCATGGTCGCCGACAATGAATTGGCTCCTTTGGGGCTGACCCATCCCCGTTGGACCGCGCTGTGGAAGTTGAGACGCATGGGCGACCACATCAGTCAAAAGCAGTTGGCCGAGTCGCTGGAAATTGAATTGCCTTCTTTGATGCGGACCCTGGGTCAGTTGGAGCAGCAAGGGCTAATCTCCCGCCACAGCTGCGAGCATGACAAAAGGGCTCGCATCGTTTCCATGACGGCTGAAGGTGAAGAAGTTATTCGCTCCATGGAGGCCAGAATCATCCAGGTACGGGCCAAGTTGTTGGCGGGCATAGATCCGAATGAGCTGGCTCATTTTGAAGCTGTGATCACCAGGATTTGCGATAACGCCCAACATCAGCTGCAGCAAGAGCAAGCGAAATGAGAGAGACTTTATGACGCCAGATCAACAATTTGCCAGACTCGTTAAATTTTCCATGGTGGGCTTTGTGCTGGTCTTCGCCTATTTCATGTTGGCGGATCTGGAGATGCCGCTGACGCCACAGGCGATGGCGACCCGCACAGTGGTCAAGGTAGCCCCCCAAGTGAGCGGCCCGGTGCAATCTGTGGCCGTAGCCAACAATCAACATGTAGAGGCCGGGCAGTTACTCTTCGCCATTGACCCGGCTCCTTTTGAGCTCGCGCTGGAGCAAGCCAAACTGGCGCTGGAGCAGGCGGTGCAGGATAACGCCGAGCTGGATGCTGCCATAGAGGCTGCCAGCGCCGATGTCAGCGCCAATGAGGCCATGTTGCAACAGAAACAACGTGAGGCCAGGCGCCTGGATGCCCTCTATGCCAGTAATGGTGTGTCACGCCAGCTCAAGGATCAGGCCGATACCGATGCCAGCTCGGCACAAGCAAAGTTGGTGGCTTCCAAGGCGCAGTTGGCTAAACTCAAGGTTTCCCGGGGAACAGCCGGGACAGAGAACCTCAAGTTACGTCAGGCCCGCAGCCGTTTGGCTCAGGCTGAATTGGATCTGAGTTACACCAAGGTGCTGGCAGAACACGAAGGCATAGTGACTAATCTGCAACTGGCGAGTGGCAGCATGGCCAACAAGGGCCAACCTGTATTGGCCCTGGTGTCGGAGCAGATGGATATCATTGCCGATTTTCGCGAGAAAACTCTCAGGGGAGTTGAGCCGGGCACTGAAGCCTGGGTGGCGTTCGATGCCGAACCAGGCAGACTCTACCCCGCCAGAGTCAGTAGCCGCGATGCCGGTGTCAGCGCCGGACAATTCGATGCTAACGGCATGTTGGCGACGCCGACCGAGTCGGATCGTTGGGTGCGGGATGCTCAGCGTCTGCGACTGCACTTTGAACTTCTGAGTGAAGAACACCCCATGTTGGCCGCTGGCTCCCGTGCTACCGTACAACTGCTGCCGGACAATAGTTTCTATCGTTTCATGGCCAAGCTGCAGATCAAGGCAGTCAGCCTGCTGCACTACATTTATTGAGGTGGCCGATGATCTTGCGTCACCACCCCTTGACTCAGAATGAGCTGCGCCAGTGCCTGCGCATCGCCACAGGTGCCAGTCTGGGCTTTCTGATCTGTAAGCTGATGAATTGGAACTATGGGGTGTTTTACACAGTTACCCCCATGTTGTTGCTGGGGCTGGTGCCAGTGATGAACGGCCATGCCGCGCGCCAGTTGCTGGCCGCGGCTGTTGTCTGTGGGATCGAGGTGGGCATCATAGGCGGTTTGTTTGGCAGCCATCCGGCACTGATGACCTTGATTGTCTTTGTGCTGTTTCTGTATCGCTTTGCCTGTATGTCCCGTGGCGCCCTGTTTCTGTTTGGTGCCAATGGAGTGATCAGCCTCAGCATCATGCTGCATTTTGCCAGCTATCCGGATACCGATCTTAACGATCTCATCTTCGGTAACTTTTGGGCCAGTGTACTGTCTGTGTTGATAGCTTATTTGATGACAGTGTTGATCCCGGATGTTGAACCTCGCAGCGCTTATGTGCCCGGGCCCAAGCAGCCCCACAGAATGCGCCATGAAGCGCTGATGGGGGCCAGCGTTGCAACCCTGTCCTTTCTGATATTCCAGGCTTTTGATCTGCGCGACTCCATGTCGGCTCAGGCAACTACCTTACTGTTGCTGTTCCCCATGCATTGGAATGGGGCTCTCGACTACGCCCGCAAACGGGCAATGGGCACTGTACTCGGGGTGGTATACGGGATGGCGGTGCAGCTGTTTCTGTATGATTGGTCCGGTGTGCTTTTGTTGGTCGTACCCATGCTCTGGTTTGGTACCCTGTTGTTTGCCCAAGCCCATGTCAAAGAGGCCAGCGGCTCGGCGGTGGGCTTTGGTGCCATGACCACCTTGGGAATACTGTTCGGCCAATACCTGACTCCGGGGAATGATCTGATCTTCAGTGCCCTGTATCGGGTGAGCAGCATTCTGGTGGCCATAGTCGGTACTTTACTGGCCTGTTACCTGTTACATCATTTTCTCAACAGTTTTGAGGCGACCCGCTTTGGAGAGTAATTACCTCTAAACGAGAATCGTTATCCAATACATTGTTAGAAAAGGGTTTTTTATAAAACTCAAATCGTAAGCAAATATTTCAAAGCCTGGGATTTATTTGAGCTGCAAACCTTATGGCATCTGGATTGTGCCCGGTTACTCTGGTTTTTTGATATTTATCGCAAACTTCTCATATATGTGATTTGGATCTATGCTATAGCCCTTACTCATAATGGGGGATAACAGATGAAATCAATCACGCTCGCCGCAGGTGGCCTGCTGCTGTTGGCTCAGTCCATAGGGACAGCCATGGCAGCACAACCGGCTATGCCACCACAGGCCGCGCTTTGTGGCAGTTGCCACGGCCCTCAGGGACAGGGCGTAGAGCCGCTGGGCCCAAGGCTCGCCGGACTTTCCAGCCAATATATTCAACAACAGATCAAGCTGTTCCAGGCGGGAACCCGCCAAAACGCCACTATGATGCCGATGGCAATGACTCTGCAGGGTGATGAGGTTATCGGTCAGGTGGCGAATTACTTCTCTGCCCAGAGCGTCGCCGAGGTCAAACCCAAGCTCAGAGGTGAGCAAGTGGTATTTGCCGATCCGACTGAAAAACTGGTGTATCAGGGCGACTGGACCCGGAACCTACCCGCCTGTGTAACATGCCATGGCCCGTCAGGCCTGGGTGGCGGCACTTTCCCAAGGCTTGCCGGTCAGCAAGCCAGCTACATCAAGACTCAACTGCACGCCTGGCAGGATGGCAGCCGTAAAGGTGATGTCGATGGCATGATGGAGCATGTTGCCAAACAGCTCAATAGCGCCGAAATCGACGCCATCGCCAGTTATTTTGCCAATCTCAAGTAAGGACGCAGCATGAAAAAATCTACTCTGTTTATCATGGGTGCTGTGGCCGCAATGACAGCTCAGGCCCAGGCCGAGAATCTTCCCGATCGCCAGGCGCAATTGCCTTCTTCTCCCAAGGTGGAGGGACAGGAATATCTTATCCCCAGACCGCTGGATACCATTCCGGCCGGTGCCTTTGGTGACAAGGTGCGCAAGGGCTATCAGCTGTTCGTCAATACTCAGCAACTGCGGGATAAATACGTCGGCAATGAGCTGAACTGTGTCAACTGCCACATGGATGCCGGCCGTGAGCCCAATGCTTCTCCTATCTGGGGTGCCTATTTCGCTTATCCTGCTTATCGGAAGAAGAATGATAAGGTCAACAGCTTCGAAGAGCGTATCCAGGGCTGTTTTACCTATTCAATGAACGGCAAGGCGCCAAAGAGCGGCAGCCCTGAGTTGGTGGCCTTGTCTGCCTATGCCTATTGGCTTGGGGTAGGTGGCTTGATGGATCAATACGGCGTCAAAGGCGAAGTGCCTGAACTGGCCGATGCCGAGCTTATCAAGGGCGGAAAACGGGAAGACTTCCCTATTCCTGAAGCCATTAAGCAGCAATTGACGGTAGAGCAACGCGCCAATCTGCCGGGCCGGGGTTACCCTTCAATCCCCAAACCTGAGCAGGCCTATGACCCTGCCCGTGGTGAGCAGGTTTATCAGGCCCATTGTCAGGCATGTCATGGTGCCGATGGCCAAGGTCAGGCGATAGCAGGTGTATATGCCTTGCCACCTCTTTGGGGGCCTCAGAGCTTTAACTGGGGCGCCGGAATGCACAGGGTTAACACGGCTGCCTTCTTTATTCACGAGAATATGCCACTGGGTAAGAGTATGCAGCTAACCACTCAGCAAGCCTGGGATGTGGCTGCCTATATCAACTCCCATGAGCGTCCTCAGGATCCCCGCTTCAAAGGAAAACTCGAGGAAACCCAAGGCAAGTATCACAAGCATGCCGGTTACTATGGTAAAGAAGTAAAGGGTATCTTGCTGGGCAAAGAGGCTTATCCAGTCTTCCCTAAGAAGCAGTAAGCTCAGAGCCTTAATCTGTTCAGCGCGCCTATAGGCGCGCTTTTTTATACCTGACTGCAAGGAGTAGGGATTGCGGCTCTGCTGGCTATAGACCGCCGAGGGGACAGGCATTGAATAGCCGGGAGGGTATAGAAAGAAATAGAAAGGCCGGTCTCAGGGGATGACCGGCCTTGGATACTGATGGGCTCAAGCGGAGATGAGCCCAGGCATTATGCTCTGCTTAGATGATCAGAGATTATTTTCCAGGTACTGGCGGATAGCTGTGTCGTTAAAGACACAGGCGTGGTTGCCGCCGAAACCGACTTCGAGTGCGAAAACGCCATCGCCGATACGCATGTTCTTGGCTTCTTCGGCATTGTCGTTGATGTTCTTGATATGCAGGGTCTTGATCTGCGCAACAATCTCTTCCTTGGCGTCCTGGTCGTTGGCGAGTTCTCTGAACGCGGATTTGACACGATCCAGTGCATAGGTGGGCACGTACATGATCTCTTTGGCGCTGTCGAAGCTATCCCAGTCAAAGGTTACGTCCAGGTCGGCATCCAGAATGCTCTTTATGTCCTGCTTGAACTCAACCACATACTGCTCTTCGATAGAGCGCTTCCATTGCTTTTCTTGTAAACCCATTATTTCCTTCTCTATAAGTTGAGGAGAGCGCGTACTGGCCACTCAAGCAACCGATTTACGCCCCCAAATCATATCCCTTGGTTTGTTTCCAAGGAGGTAAACCGGGGCCAGTCTACCTACTTTGTGGCATGGGATCCATAGGGTTATGACCGAAAAATGCTTCCTTAAAAATAAATTAAAAACTCAGCTAATCAATGAGATTGGTTGTTTTGCTCCGATAGTATGCGATTTGTTCGCTATCAGAAACATTCGTTGGCAACACCTCGGCGGTGATGACAAATCCTCGGTGCCATAGGGGCGGTAAGCCGCCTGATAGCGCTATTATCAATAGAGCAACCATTATCAACATTATCGGTTCAGGCATGGATTTGAGAACTTCAGCTTCAGGAACTCGAAGCCGAATGTTCCATTATGGCATCTGGAATAGTGGCAATTTACTGTAACAATATCGGGTGAAATGCTTACCCATTGTCAGGAGGATAAGCATAGAATGAATGCCTGAACGGAGAATTATTTAGCTTGGCAGTTCAGCTTCTGTCTATTGGCAAGGGTTTTTCCCTGGGGCAAGATGAAATAAGCCGTATGCCGTTTTGCTTGAATTTTCAGCATAAGCTTGCCCGATAAAACAGGATTACAGGGATTGTCATGACTCAGACTCACTATATTGCCCGTTGCCATTGTGGCGGGATTCAGTTGGCGCTCACTTTTCCCAAGGGAGTCAACAATGTTCGCCGTTGTGATTGCTCCATGTGTCGCCGCCGCGGCGCGCCGGTAGCCTCTGTGTCCTTGGCCAATCTCAAGCTGGTGAGCGGCGCAGAGCTGCTCAGCTGTTATCAGTTCAATACCCATACCGCCAAACACTATTTCTGTAGTCGCTGCGGTATCTATACTCACCATCAAAGGCGCTCAAACCCACAAGAGTACGGCATTAATCTGGGGTGCATCGACGAGTTGGATCCCTTTGCCTTCAAGGATGCTCCCGTGATGGATGGCATCAATCATCCCGCTGACAGGGAGGCTTCATGACCGAAAAGTCCGCTGCTCGCTGCCCTGTATGTCAACAAGCCAACCAATGCGCCATGGCGGCCGGTACAGATCCTGCGCTTTGCTGGTGCATGAAGGCTGATTTTAGTTACCTGGAACTGACCCTGCGGGATATTCCCAAGCACAGTTGTATCTGCCGACACTGCTTAATCAATATAAAGAAAAATGCCGCTCACCATGAGTGAGCGGCATTTTTACCGAGTTGATTTAATCCGCTGGATCAGCTGCGGTCATCACGACGACGGGGCTTACGATCCGGACGGCGTTCGCCCGAGTGCTTGCGAGGGCGACGAGCAGGGCGCTGTTCACCTTCGAAGCTCTGGCTACCTGCTTCACGGATATTAATAGGCTTGCCGCATACCCGAACTTTCTTCAGGTGCGCCAGTACGTCTTTAGGCATACCGGCAGGCAGATCGACTGTAGTCAGAGAGTCAAACAGTTGGATTTGGCCTATGTAACGGCTGTCTATGCTGGCTTCATTGGCGATGGCACCCACGATATTGCCCACACCCACTCCGTGCTCACGACCCACATCCAGTACATAACGGCACATCTGCAGATCCGGGTTATCCTTCAGGGAATCGGCCTTGCCGAGATCGCCGGGAACCGGACGAGAGTCACGACGGCGCGAACCACGATCGTCGCGTGAGCTACGATCATCTCGGCTGTCACGCTGACGCTCCTGGATCGGAGGCAACTGCAGCGGACGCTCCTGCTGTACTTGTTGCAGCAGTGCGGCCGCCAGAATATCTGTGTCCACTTCCAACTGCTGACACAGTTGAGCCACGGCGCCCTTCATAAAGTCCAGCTCTTCGTTGGCTATGGTGGCAGCTACCTGATCGCCCAAACGTGACAGACGGCGCTCGGCCACAGTCTCAGGGCTTGGAACCTTCATTGGAGAAATACGGCTGTTGGTGGCACGCTCAATGGTGCGCAGCATGCGCATCTCTCTGTGAGTCACAAACAGAATCGCCATCCCGGTACGACCGGCGCGGCCGGTACGACCGATACGGTGTACATAGGCTTCGGTATCGTAAGGGATGTCATAGTTGACCACGTGACCGATACGCTCAACGTCCAGACCACGGGCAGCAACGTCGGTGGCAATCAAAATGTCCAGCTTACCGGACTTGAGTTGATCCACGGCGCGCTCACGGGCCTGTTGATTCATATCACCGTGCAGTGGTGATGAGGCGTAACCGCGGGCTTCCAGCTTCTCGGCCAGTTCCACACAGGAGTTACGGGTACGCACGAAGATGATGATACCTTCGGTGTTTTCCACTTCGAGCACACGTACCAGGGCTTCCAGTTTATTGTGCTGAGACACCTGTACAAAACGCTGTTCAATGGAGTCAACCGTGGTGTGGCTGGCGGCAATGCTGATGGTGGCAGGGTTGTTCAGGTGCTTATTGGCAACCCGCTTGATCTGCTCAGGCATAGTGGCAGAGAACAGTGCCAGCTGACGCTCGGCCGGAGTATGATCCAAGATCCACTCGATATCGTCGATAAAGCCCATTTTCAGCATTTCATCGGCTTCATCCAGCACCAGAGCCTTGAGGCTATCGAGCTTGAGGGTGCCACGGCGCATATGGTCCATGACTCGGCCTGGAGTACCAACGACTACCTGAGGGCCGCGACGCAGCGCCTGCAGCTGTTGGTGCATGCTTTGACCGCCATAGATAGGCAGTACATGGAAACCTTTCATGAATTTGGCGTAGCTTGAGAAAGCTTCAGCTACCTGTACCGCCAGTTCGCGGGTCGGTGCCAGCACCAGAATTTGCGGTGCGTTGAGGTTATGATCTGTTGCATTAAGCAGAGGCAGAGCGAAGGCACCGGTTTTACCTGTACCTGTCTGTGCCTGGCCAAGAATATCCTGGCCCGCCATCAGGGGGGCGATACTCGCGGCTTGAATTGGGGTCGGGTTCTCGTAGCCGAGCTCATCTAGAGCACGCAGCAATGCCTCGGAGAGGCCGAGTTCTCGGAAAGTTTTTTCACTGGATGACATGGGTTGTAGCCTTGTGGACGCGTCTGGATGACGCAGAAAGTTTCACAGACAGAAAATCAACCCCGTGTCGATTTCCCGCACCGAAAACGCCAGATTATAACAGCGAAATCTGCTATTTTCCACGACTAAAGGTGTTTTTATGGCAAATTTAAAGCAAATAGTAGGCCAACTATCGGTTTTGTAGCTGTTCCGATGGCAGTCGCAGCAGCAGATCGGCCGCTTCGGTCACGGCGCCGATAAAAGGATAATCCAGTCTGTCGGGCGTGTCATCACGGGTATGGTACTGGGCGTGGGCGGGAACGCCGAAATAGAGCCAGGGGATCCCAGCCTGGTGGAAGGGATAATGATCCGAGGCCCTGAGCCAGTCGCTGCGCTGCACGCTGCGACCAATAGGGCGCGGATGACTGGGGCGAATGCACAGCCCTGTGCCCGCCATCAGATAGGCGCTGAAGTCATCATAGTGGCGGAAATAGCGGCTGCCTTCGAGGTAGATGGCATAGGGAAGCCCGGGTCTGCCTATCATATCCAGATTGACCGCCAGCGAGATGTGCTCGGCAAAACCGCTTTGTTGCAATGCGCTCACCAAGGCCTTGCTGCCATAGAGTCCGGGTTCTTCGGCGTCACTGGCAATAAATAGCAGGTTATAGCGACTGGGCGCTTGTTTGACTCTTCGGGCTATGGCCAACAAGGCCGCCACGCCAGAGGCGTTGTCGTCGGCTCCCGGATAAAAGCCCGGGCCGCGATCGCCCAGGTGATCATAGTGGGCAATCAGCAGGCGCCACTCAGTGGTCGGTTCGGCAGCCGGCAGCCAGCCCAAAAGGTTGATGCCCCGAGCGTCGGCAAAGCCATCGACATAGTTGAATGAGTGTTGAAAGCCGCTCAGAGTCTCGGCCAGGGGCGGAAATACCGAAGTGAGCGGCTGCAGGCCGATTTGTTCAAAGCGCTCTGTGAGGTACTCGCGGGTCAGCGCAGCGCCTTGGGTGCCGCTGCGCCGACCTTGCAGCCTGGGCGAGGCAAGCATTTCGATATCCTGTTGCAGCTGCTTTGTCTCGGCCCAGTTCAGTTGAATCTCAGCGCCGCAGCGTTCGGGCGAACTGCTGCAACCGGCAGCAAGCATCGGCAATATCAATAGGAGTGCCCACAGCGGAGAGCGAATAGAGAGTGCCCACAGCGGCGGGTGGATAGAGAGTGTCATCGGCATCCTGCCTCCGGCAAGGGTAATCAACTCAAGCTATGTTGCAGTTTATACCATTCTCCGAGACAGGTTTGCCTGCTTATTTCGCGGCTTGTGCCACGCCGCCCTGATAGCCGGGCGGTAGGGGATTGCCGCCATGGCTGGCCGAAGGCGTATCTGCCTCTGCTCGGCCTTTGAGCTTGAATACCTCTATTCCCGATACCAAATGACGCTTGGCGCCTATGGTGACCAGAGTCGCCGGGGGCAGGGCACTGGGTTCAACCAGCGCCGTGCGGCCATCGGGCAGGGCGACGGTAGTGCCATCCGGGCCGGAATGGACCACTTCACCCAAATAGCGTTTGCAGTTGCCTACCAAGGGGTCCAAGGCTGCCAGTAATAAACCCGCCATACAGATAACCAGGGCCAATAACAGTAGTCTGTTGCCTGTCACAGTCACCTCACAGCATAGGTTTAAGGAAGCGGGCGGTATGGGACTCTGGATGCTCGGCTACCTGCTCCGGGGTGCCGGCCACCAGAATAGTGCCGCCACCCGAACCACCTTCCGGCCCCAGATCCACTATCCAGTCGGCTGTCTTGATCACATCCAGATTGTGTTCAATCACCACTATGGTGTTGCCCTGGGACTTGAGTCTGTGCAGTACATCCAGCAGCAGTTGGATATCGGCAAAGTGCAGCCCTGTGGTGGGTTCATCCAGAATATAGAGGGTCTTACCTGTATCCCGCTTCGACAGCTCTTTAGCCAGTTTGACCCGCTGAGCCTCGCCGCCGGAAAGGGTGGTGGCGCTCTGGCCCAAACGTATATAAGACAGACCGACATCCATCAGGGTTTGCAGTTTACGGGCAATGGCCGGCACCGCATCGAAGAACACACGGGCTTCCTCGACCGTCATCTGCAGCACTTCGTGAATGTTCTTACCCTTGTACTTCACTTCCAGCGTTTCACGGTTGTAGCGCTTGCCCTTACAGACATCGCAAGGCACGTACACATCCGGCAGGAAGTGCATCTCTACTTTGATAAGGCCGTCACCCTGACAGGCCTCACAGCGGCCGCCCTTGACATTGAAGGAGAAACGCCCCGGCTGATAGCCGCGGGTACGGGATTCCTGAGTCGCCGAAAACAGCTCGCGGATCGGGGTAAATATGCCGGTGTAGGTGGCCGGATTGGAGCGCGGCGTGCGGCCTATGGGGCTTTGATCTATGTCCACCACCTTGTCGCACAGCTCCATGCCCTCGATACGCTCATAGGGCGCCGGCTCTTCGGCGGTGGCGCCGTTGAGCATGCGATGGGCAATCTTGAAGAAGGTGTCGTTGATCAGGGTGGACTTGCCTGAGCCGGATACCCCGGTGACACAGGTCAGCAGCCCGACCGGGATCTCCAGATCCACCTGCTTGAGGTTGTTGCCGCTGGCACCGAACAGCTTGATCATCTTGCCGGGATCGCAGGGCACCCGACCTCCGGCCACAGTGATCTTTTTCTTGCCGGACATATATTGGCCGGTAACAGATGCTTCACAGGCCATGATGGCGTTGATGTCACCGTCACAGATCACTTCACCGCCATGCACCCCGGCGCCGGGGCCGATATCAATAATATGATCCGCCATGCGGATGGCGTCTTCATCGTGTTCAACCACAATCACAGTGTTGCCCAAGTCCCGCAGGTGAGTGAGGGTGTTGAGCAGGCGCTCGTTGTCGCGCTGATGCAAACCAATCGAAGGTTCATCGAGTACATACATCACCCCGACCAGACCGGCGCCAATTTGGCTGGCCAGACGGATCCGCTGCGCCTCGCCACCTGAGAGGGTTTCTGCCGAACGAGACAAACTCAGGTAGTTGAGGCCGACATTGACCAAAAAGCCCAGGCGATCGCCCACTTCCTTGAGGATCTTCTCGGCTATCTGTGCCTTTTGCCCCTCAAAGCCCAGGGTGGCGAAGTAGTCGCTGGCCTCGCCAATGGACCAGGTGGTCAACTCCGGCAGATTGATATTGCCGATAAATACGTTGCGGGCCTCTTCGCGCAGGCGTGAGCCGCCACAGCTGGAACAGGCCTGGTTGCTGATATATTTGGCCAGCTCTTCACGCACCGAGTTGGACTCTGTCTCCCGGTAGCGTCTGTCCATGTTGTTGAGGATGCCCTCGAACGGGTGGTTGCGAACCACTACATCGCCGCGGTCGTTGATATAACGGAAGGCGACATTCTCTTTGCCTGAGCCATAGAGCACTATCTTCTTCACTTTGGCAGGGAGATCGCCAAAGGGGGTTTCCACATCGAAGCCGTAATGCTCGGCCAGTGAGGTGAGCATCTGGAAATAGTAGAAGTTGCGTCTGTCCCAGCCTCGAATGGCGCCACCCGCCAGCGACAGCTCGTCGTTGGTGATCACCCGATCGGGATCGAAAAACTGCTGTACCCCGAGGCCGTCACAGGTCGGGCAGGCACCCGCTGGGTTGTTGAAGGAAAACAGCCTGGGTTCCAACTCGGCCATGGAGTAACCACAGTGAGGGCAGGCGAAGTTGGCGGAGAACAGTAACTCTTCATTGCTGCCTTCCTCCATGCTGGCTACAGTGGCCACACCGCCGGACAGCTCCAGTGCGGTTTCGAAAGATTCCGCCAGCCGCTGCTGCAGATCTTCGCGTACCTTGAAGCGGTCAACCACCACATCGATATTGTGTTTTACATGCAGATCCAGTGGCGGCGGGTCGGACAGATCGCACACCTCGCCATCGATCCGGGCGCGAATATAGCCCTGGGCCGCCAGGTTCTCCAGTAATTTGACATGTTCACCCTTGCGGCCCTGCACTACGGGGGCCAACAGCATCAGGCGCTCGCCTTCGGGGCGCTCCAGCACCTTGTCTACCATTTGGCTAACAGTTTGTGCCGCCAGCGGCTGGCCGTGAACCGGGCAACGGGGCTCACCCACGCGGGCAAACAGCAATCTGAGATAGTCGTAGATTTCGGTAATGGTTCCCACGGTAGAGCGCGGGTTGTGGGAAGTGGACTTCTGTTCAATCGAGATCGCCGGGCTCAGGCCTTCGATATGATCCACGTCCGGTTTTTCCATCAGACTCAAAAATTGGCGGGCATAGGCCGACAGGGATTCCACATAGCGCCGCTGACCTTCGGCGTAGAGGGTATCGAAGGCGAGAGAAGATTTACCCGAACCAGATAAGCCTGTAATAACAATGAGTTTGTCTCGGGGAATGGTCAGATTGATGTTCTTGAGATTGTGGGTTCTGGCACCGCGAATGTCTATCTTGTCCATCAGTCTCTACTTTGGCTAATCACTGGAGAAAAAGAGCACAAGTATCACATATTTTGCGCTGTGCCGATAGCGGCGGCGCATTTGTCCTACTGACAGCATACTGTCAGTAACAAGCCTTCAGTCGTGGGCTGAGGGCGACTTGGGTTTTTCTCTTTGAGCTGTTCAAAACCTTCGTGGTAACATGCGCTCCCTTAAAAAATTCTTAATCCAGGGCATAAACTATGGCCAACGGTGGACTTTCCGGCACAGAAAGAAAAGTCGCGTTCTCATTAGCCAGTGTATTTGGGCTGCGCATGATGGGCTTGTTCATGATCATGCCTGTCTTCGCGCTCTATGGACAAGATCTCAAAGGCTTCTCACCTCTGTGGGTGGGTATTGCCATCGGCGCCTATGGTCTGACTCAAGCGATACTGCAGATCCCCATGGGGATACTGTCAGACAGAATTGGCCGCAAGCCGGTTATCCTCGGCGGCCTGTTGGTGTTTGCCCTCGGCAGTGTCCTGGCGGCTATGTCCGACAGTATTTACGGCGTTGTCGCCGGCCGTGCTCTGCAGGGTATGGGCGCCATCGCCGCCGCGGTGCTGGCATTGGCGGCGGATCTTACCCGGGATGAGCAACGCACCAAGGTGATGGCTATCATAGGTATGTGCATAGGTTTCTCCTTTGCCTTGTCGCTGCTGGTGGGGCCTGTGGTGGCGCAGCATCTTGGGCTATCGGGCTTGTTTGCCCTGACTGCGGGCCTGGCGCTGCTGGGTATGCTGATAGTGCAACTGCTGGTGCCCAACCCTGTGGCCCATGCGCCCAAGGGCGATACCATGGCGGAACCGGGCAAGCTGAAAAATATGCTTAAAGATCCGCAGTTGTTTCGCCTCGATGCCGGTATTTTTATTCTGCATTTGGTGCTGACGGCGGTATTCGTGGCATTGCCGCTGGACTTGGTGGACGCAGGTCTTGTTAAAGAAAAGCACTGGATGCTGTATTTTCCGGCCTTTGTCGGCGCCTTCTTTTTGATGGTGCCGCTGATCATCATCGGCGTGAAGCGCAACAATACCAAGGGGATGTTTCAGTTTGCTTTGTTGATCATGCTGGCCTCTTTGCTGGCGATGGCGCTGTTTTCCCATAGTCTTTGGGTGTTGGCGTTGGCCATAGTGGCCTTCTTTACCGGCTTTAACTACTTGGAAGCCTCGCTGCCCAGCCTGATCGCCAAATTTTGTCCCGTGGGAGCCAAAGGCTCTGCCATGGGGGTGTATTCCACCAGTCAGTTTCTCGGCGCCTTCTGTGGCGGTTTGCTCGGTGGTGGCGCCTATCAAATCATGGGCGCTGCCGGAGTGTTTAGCGTGGCAGTGGTGCTGCTGATTATCTGGCTGGCATTGACCCTGGGAATGAAAAATCCTGTGCTGCTCAAGAGTTATACTCTAGAGGCCCAAGTGAGTGGCCGTGAGCAGGCGCAGAAGATGGCCGCCGAGCTTTCTCAATTGCCGGGGGTTGCCGAAGCCATAGTGGTTTTGGAAGAAAGAGTCGCTTACCTCAAGGTGAACGATCAATTCGATTTAAGACAAGCCAGAGCTGTGTTAGGCTCTGTCAATTAAGCTAAGTTTAAGTGAAAATCGCAGGAGATTTCGATGGCCAGTCGTGGTGTTAATAAGGTAATTCTGGTGGGCAATCTGGGGCAGGACCCAGAGGTGCGCTACATGCCAAACGGCAACGCCGTAGCGAATATCACAGTGGCCACCAGTGAGTCATGGAAGGACCAACAGGGCCAACAGCAAGAGCGTACCGAGTGGCACAGGGTTGTCATGTTCGGCAAGCTGGCTGAAATTGCCGGTGAGTACCTGCGCAAAGGCTCACAAGTGTATCTGGAAGGCAAGCTGCAGACCCGCAAGTGGAAAGATCAGAGCGGTCAGGATAAGTACACCACTGAAGTGGTTGTCGATATGGGCGGTACCATGCAGATGCTGGGTGGCCGTAACCAAAATCAAGGTGGTATGAGCCAGGGCGGCAATCAGGGCGGTATGAACCAAGGTGGTTACGGCGGTGGTCAGGCACAGTCTCAATACAATGCGCCACAGCAGTCCGGCGGCTATCAGCCCAAGCCTGCTCAGCAACCACAACAGCCACAGCAACCACAGCAGCAGTACAACGCGCCGCAGCAGCAAAGCTATGGTCAGCAGCAGAACTCAGGTTATGCGCCCAAGCCACAGCAGCCAGCGCCACAACAGGCGGCTCCACAGCAGCGTCCGGCACCACAGCCTCAGCCACAACAGCAGAACTACACGCCGGATCTGGATGACGGCTGGGATGATGATATCCCATTCTGAGGTCTATTGGAGATAGGCACTTGTGCTTGATACCAGAAAAAGCCACTGCAACTGCAGTGGCTTTTTGCTTGGCGCCTCTCGAGCGATAGGTGCTGTTCTTTTGCGGTAATAGCTTGAAGCTCGAAAACGGGCCATTGCTTGTTTGGCTCCGTCTCCTTGAACCTGACCAGGCCTTTAGCAATATTATCGGCGTCATGGACGCTTAACTGAGATGCTTTCCTGATAGGTACAGATGAGACTCTGCTGAGTGGCCTTTGGCTCAAATCAGTGTCCGCTATGCCTGATTCGCCAATAGCGGCAGGATATTTTTGATAAAAACTGACAATCTTTACATTTGTGAGTGGCTTATCTGTCGTTTAGTATTTGACTGTTTTTTAGGCGGTGGGTCAATTTGACTTGATGGCGGTTATTCTGTTCCTCCGGTTGGCTACTGCAGATAGTGTAAAGGTGTTAATGATGTAATACTTTGTTTTATCTGTTATATTCCTTCATTCAGTTATCTCCCCTTGTCTTCGCTGTCGGCTTTTTTAGCACTATTCTTTTCTCTTTCCCGTCGATTGAGTCTCATTTAATGGTTATTCATCCTGCTTTTTTATTGCTGGGACAAAATTTACCTATGCATTTGGACAAAATGTCTTTTGGTGCAATTTTTGTTCGTTTTGGTGTTATAAACCATTTTTTGTTTTATTGCTGGGTTTTAATGCTGATTCTGGTTGGCTTTGTGGTTCAATTTGTCATAGCTACCCCTTTGTGATCTTGGTCTCGTGTCATTATTTGTTATCCTGAGTGTCTTTAAGGATAATCTTGCGCAGAGTGTGGTCTTTGATTCGACTGCACTTGGCAGGTCGCAGCCAAGGGTTGCGACCCCCATCAAAACTCATAACGACAAGAGTGTGAGGACGCTATGAACAGACGTCAGTTTTTCAAACTGTGCGCTGCCGGGGCGGCAACTTCAGCCATATCTGCGCTGGGGTTGTTGTCCGAGAAGGCTTATGCCGCAGTTCGGGAATTCAAACTACTCAGAGCTAAAGAGACCCGCAACAACTGCCCGTATTGCTCGGTGGGTTGTGGCTTGCTTATGTATAGCCAAGGCAGCGGTGGCAAAAACTCTGAACATGCCATTTTTCATATTGAAGGTGATGCCGATCATCCGGTAAACCGTGGGGCGCTCTGCCCTAAAGGCGCAGGCCTGGTGGACTATGTCAACAGTCCGCACCGTCTGCAGTACCCAGAGTATCGCGCTCCGGGTAGCAATGAATGGAAGCGCATCAGTTGGGGCGAAGCTTACAAGCGTATTGCCCGTTTGATGAAAGACGATCGTGATGCCAACCTGATTGAGAAAAACGCCGATGGCGTAACAGTCAACCGTTGGTTGACTACAGGGATGATGACCTCATCCGGTATGGCGAACGAGAGTGGTTTTGCGACTCAAAAGTTTGCTCGTTCTCTTGGCTTAGTCGCCATCGATACCATTGCACGTAACTGACACTCCCCAACGGTAGCAAGTCTTGCTCCAACATTTGGGCGCGGTGCCATGACCAACCACTGGATCGACATCAAGAACTCTAATGTAGTGATCATTATGGGCGGTAATGCTGCAGAAGCGCACCCTGTCGGTTTCGGCTGGGTCACGGAAGCTATGCAACATAACAATGCCAAATTGATTGTGGTTGACCCTCGTTTCAACCGTAGTGCTGCTTTGGCCGATCACTATGCTCCTATCCGCTCAGGCACAGACATTGCGTTCTTGCTGGGTGTGATCCGCTATCTGATCTCCACCAACCAGATCAACTTCGACTATGTGAAGGCCTATACCAACGCCAGCTATCTGGTGCGGGAAGACTTTGAATTCCACGAAGGTCTGTTCTCAGGTTTTGATGAAGAGAAGGGCGACTACGATAAAGAATCCTGGTTCTATCAACTCGACGAAAACGGCTATGCCAAGGTGGATGAATCCCTTGAGCACCCTCGTTGTGTGTGGAACCTGCTGAAACAGCACGTAGAACGTTACGACTTTGCCACTGTCAGCAACATCACAGGGACACCGGCAGACGACTACCAAGTGGTCTGTGAGGCGATTGGCAGCACTTACACCAAAGACAGGGCGGCGACCTTTATGTATGCCCTGGGCTGGACTCACCATAGTAAGGGTGCGCAGAACATTCGTACCATGGCGATGGTGCAGTTGCTGTTGGGTAACATTGGCCAGTTGGGCGGTGGGGTTAACGCCTTGCGTGGTCACGCCAACGTTCAGGGCTCGACCGATATGGGTCTGCTGTGTCAGAGCTTACCGGGCTACCTTAAGCTGCCCAATGATAAAGACGTCAATCTGCAGACTTATCTGGGCCACTATACGCCTAAGCCGTTGCGTCCGGGTCAAACCAACTATTGGCAAAACTATCCCAAGTTCTTTATTTCGCAAATGAAGGGCTTCTGGGGCGAGCATGCCACAGCTGAAAACGACTTTGGTTATGACTGGTTGCCTAAGTGGGATCAGATGTATGACTTTGGCCGCTATCTCGACATGATGTATCGCGGTCAGATCAACGGTTGTATTGTGCAGGGGGTTAACGCGATTAACTCTATGCCTAACCGCAACAAGAACCTCAAGGCGCTGAGCAAGCTCAAGTATTTGATTGTACTTGATAACTTGGCATCTGAAACTGCGACCTTCTGGCAAAATGAGCCGGATTACAACGAAGTTGATACCGCCAGTATCCAAACGGAAGTGTTCCGTCTGCCCACAACCTGTTTTGCCGAGGAAGAAGGTTCCATCGTCAACTCGGGTCGCTGGATGCAGTGGCATTACAAGGGTGCCAATGCTCCCGGCGAATCCATGCCCGACTCTGAGATTGTGGCCGGTATTTTGCTGGAGATGAAAAAGCTGTATCGCGAAGAGGGCGGCAAACTGCCTGAGCCTGTGGAAGCGGTCAAGTGGGACTATGCCGATCCGCATAACCCAAGCTCGGTGGAGCTGACCAAAGAGTTGAACGGATACGATGTTAACACCGGCCGTCAACTGAGCAGCTTTAGTGAACTCAAGGACGATGGCAGCACCGCCTGTGCCTGTTGGATCTATGCCGGTTCCTGGACCGAGCAAGGCAACCAGATGGCACGCCGCGACAACCATGATCCATCCGGCAAGGGGATTACCCCTGGATGGGCATTTGCTTGGCCTGCCAACCGCCGAGTGCTCTACAACCGCGCCTCTTGTGATGTCAACGGTAAGCCTTGGGATCCAAACCGCACCATAGTCGAGTGGAAAGATGGCAAGTGGGAAGGCATAGACGTGCCTGACTTCAACGCCAAGCTCAATCCACAGGACAGCGCGCACCCATTTATCATGCAGGCAGAAGGCGTGGGCCGTTTGTTCGCCCTGAAGCTGCTGAAAGAAGGGCCGTTCCCTGAGCACTATGAGCCGGTGGAATCACCAATCGGGACCAACCCATTGCATCCTAAAGTGGTGCACAGCCCAGTGCTGCGTTGGTTTGAGGGTGTGAAAGAAACCATAGGCACCAAAGAGGAGTTCCCTTACGCCTGTACCACATACTCGCTCACTGAACACTTTAACTTCTGGACGACTCACTGCCGTTTGGCGGCGATCTCCATGCCAGAGACCTTTGTGGAAATGAACGAGCAGTTGGCAGCAGAAAAAGGCATCAAGAATGGTGATTTGGTGAAGGTGAGCTCCAAGCGTGGCCACATCTTTACCAAGGCTCTGGTGACCAAGCGTTTGCAGCCACTGCAAGTCAATGGTCAAACGGTACACACCCTGGGTATTCCACGTCACGGTAGTCATAACGCCCTCACCAAGAAGGCATATACCTGTAACGTGCTGACCACAGAGATGGGTGATGCCAACACGGGTGTTCCTGAGTACAAAGCGTTCCTGGTGAACGTTGAGAAGGCGGAGGTCTGATAATGGCAACACAAGATATTATTCGACGCTCAGGCACCTCAGCGGCAACGCCGGCATCGCAAACTCGGATTGGTGATATCAAGCAGGTTGCAAAACTGTTTGATGCGACCAAGTGTAACGGTTGTAAGGCCTGTCAGGTGGCGTGTTCCGAATGGAACGATCTGCGTGAAGAAGTGGGCAGTTTCGAGGGAAGTTATCAAAACCCGATGAAACTCTCCGGCCAGGTCTGGACCTTGATGGAGTACAACGAGGTGATGGACGAGCGCAACAAGTTGCGCTGGCAGTTCACTCACTCAGCTTGTATGCACTGCGCCGATCCCGCCTGTCTCAAGGCGTGTTCGACCGCAGGCGCCATTATCCAGCACGCCAACGGGGTAGTGGATTTCGATTCAGACAAGTGTGTTGGTTGCGGTTACTGCGCCAGTGCCTGTCCGTTCGATATCCCTAAAATCGACCCCAAGGACAACAAGGCCTACAAGTGCACCATGTGTTCCGACCGCCTGGCGGTCGGGCTGGAGCCTTCTTGCGTCAAGACCTGTACCACAGGCGCACTGCGCTTCGGTACTCGTGAAGACATGTTGTTCTATGCCGACAAGCGGGTGGCCGAGCTCAAGGAGCGTGGCTTTGCCAAGGCCGGGTTGTACAACCCGGAAGGTGTGGGTGGCACAGCGATGATGATGATATTGCACGATGTCACTCAGCCTGAAAGCTACAACATGCCGGAAGATCCGCAGATCCCACTGTCTGTCACTCTGTGGCAGGACTGGGTCAAGCCTTTGGGTACTGTGGGGATCCTGGCAACCGCCGCCGTGGCTTGTCTGCACAAGATCACCGTTGGCCGCAACATAGTCGAAGAGGATCAACCCGGTTATCAGCCGCCTGAGGAAGATCAGCAAGCGGCTCAGAAAGAGGAGGACGGCAAATGAGCAAGCATCACAAGCAAGAGATGATAGTGCGTCATAAGCTGTTTGACCGCATCTGCCACTGGTTCATTGTGGCGGCAGGTTTGGTCACCTTTCTGACCGGGTTTTCGTTCTTTTATCCTTCCTTCCAGTGGATGGGGGCTATTGCGGGCACGCCTCAATTGGCGCGCTTCGTTCACCCCATTGCCGGGTTGTTTATGTGTCTGCCGCTGATGTTGATGTTGGTGCGTTATTACCATCACAACAAGTGGGAGAAGAACGACCTGAAATGGATGCTGTCCATCAAGGATGTGATGTTTGAGAACGAGGACAAGATCCCGCCTATCGGCCATTACAACCCTGGGCAAAAGGTGCTGTTCCGTGCTTTCGTGGTGACCTCCATCGGACTGACGGTGACAGGCTTCATCATGTGGCAGCCCTATTTTGCACCTTATTTCTCAGCCACAACCATTGGCTGGGCGATTTTGGTGCATGCCATCTGTGCCCTCATCATGCTGATTTTCGTGATGGTGCACTTCTGGATGGCGACCTGGGTAGAAGGTTCGGTTGCGGGCATGCTCTACGGCAAGGTCTCCAAGGCCTGGTGCCGTAAGCACCACCCCAGAATGCTGGAAGAAGATTCGGAAGCGGAGAAACACTAAATGAGTCAAACAGCCGAGATACCCCTGGCCCCCGGCAGCGAGTCGCCGCTGGAGCTCAAACCACTGAAAGCCGCCGATCCTGTCAGCGTTTATCTGCGCAGAGCCAAGCGTCTGGAAGTGTTGGCCAAGGACTCGCCGCTGGCTGATTACCTGGAGCTGTGTCGCCGTTTGGTCGCCGTACAGGCCAAACTGGCGGCGGAGGAAGACTTCGGCCTTCCTCCCGCCTGGGACAAGTCCGAGGGATTGCCCCTCGCAGACTTGGGCCCCAGTGCCGACAGCTATTGGCAGAGTTTGCTGCAGCAACTGCTCAGTGAACTCCTGCCTCAGGTGGATGAGTCGGTCGCCCGGGTGCTGCGTCTTTTGATGCAACAGGCGCCCGAGCAATTGAGTGCCTGGGGGCAGGCGCTGCGTCAGGGCAACCTGAGTGCAGTGCCCGCCAGGTTCAGTCTGTTTCTGTGGGCTGCCATGGGGCTTTATTGGTCTCACTGGGCGCCGGCAGTCATTCAGCGCATGGATCAGCGCCAGGTCAAACAGCAGAGCCTGTGTCCGGTTTGTGGCAGTCATCCGGTTGCCAGCGTGATAGTCGATGAACCCAGAGCCGGTTTGCGTTATCTGCATTGCAGCCTGTGTGAGAGCGAGTGGCACTTCATACGTGCCCATTGCACTTGCTGCGGGCATGACAAGGAAATGACCCTCTGGTCTTTGGACGACTATCAGGCCGAAGTTCGCATCGAAAGCTGCGAGGCTTGTCATGGTTATACCAAGATGATGTTCCTCGAAAAGTCACCGCTAATGGATGTGGCCGCCGACGATTTGGCAACCCTGATGCTCGACAGTCAGCTCAATGAGAAAGGCTATGGTGCCACCACAGTCAATCCCTTGTTGCTGGCTCACGAGACGGAAGACAGCGAGTAACTAGCTCGTTAGTAACGAAAGCCGGGAGGGCTTAGGCCCTCCCTTTATTCAGTCAATGATGAAACAGATGATGACCCAAACTGCCGATACCCTCAAAGACCTCTATCGGGCTTTGCCTTCCATGGATAGCCTGCTGGCCGAGCCAGCACTGGCTCCGCTGCTGAGCCGCTTTGGCAAGGCCGCCGTCAAACAGGCGCTGGATGGACAACTTCGGCTGGCAAGAGCCGGGATAGGCCGTGAGCAACGCCTGCCCGACTGGTGTCACTCACACCAAGCCTTGTATGGCATTTTGGTTGATCAGCTGTCCAGCGATTATCGCCACAGTTTAAGGCCGGTATGGAACCTCACCGGCACCCTGCTGCACACCAACCTGGGACGGGCGCAGCAGTCCGAGGCGGCCATCGAGGCCGTTACTTCTGTGATGCGTTACCCGACCCCACTGGAATTTGAGCTGCAGGCCGGCAAGCGCGGCCATAGAGACAATGCCGTCAGCTCGCTTATTCACCGCCTCACCGGCGCCGATGCTTGCTGTGTGGTTAACAACAATGCCGCCGCCGTGCTGTTGATGCTGTCGGCGGTGGCCGCCGGTAAAGAGGTGATAGTTTCCCGCGGTGAGCTGGTGGAAATAGGCGGCGCCTTCCGGATCCCCGATATCATGCGTCAGGCCGGAGTGACGTTAGTGGAAGTGGGCAGCACCAACCGAACCCATCTCAGGGATTACGAGCAGGCGATAACCGACAACACCGCCGCCATCATGAAGGTGCACACCAGTAACTATCATATTCAGGGCTTTACCGCCTCGGTGGAAGAGTCACGGCTGGCGACATTGTGCCGCGAGCATGATATTTCGCTGATCTCGGATCTCGGCAGCGGCTCGCTCACCGACTTGCGCCGCTTCGGGCTCAAGCAGGAACCTACTCCGCAGGCGATGCTGGCCGATGGCGTCGATTTGGTGAGCTTCTCCGGCGACAAGCTGCTCGGTGGCCCTCAGTCGGGATTAATAGTCGGCAAACAGTCGCTTATCAATAAGTTGCAAAGCCATCCGCTCAAGCGGGCGCTGCGCTGCGATAAGCTGATTCTGGCGGCGCTGGAAGCCACACTGATCCACTATCTCAACCCGGAAACCCTGGATACTGAACTGCCTATGATGGTCAAGTTCGGCCGCAGTCAGCAGCAACTCAAGCTGCTTGGCAGCCGTTTGCACCAGGCGTTGCAGCCCCTGTTTGCCCCCGGTTATCAACTGCAGCTGGTGGAGTGCCGCACCCAGGTGGGCAGCGGCTCACAGCCGGATACCTTCCTGCCTTCGGTGGCACTGGCGTTCAGTGCCAATCCGGGGGCTAGCCTGATTGAGCTTGAGCAACATTTCAAGCAGGCCGAACGGCCGGTGATCGGCCGGATCAGCAATGAGCAACTGCTGCTGGATCTGCGCGGGGTCGACGATGAAGCCGAGCTGCTGGCCGAGCTGAGCACCTTGGGAGTGTCGCTGTGATCTTGGTAACCGCTGGCCATGTAGACCATGGCAAGACCAGTCTTATTCGGGCCTTGACAGGGCAAAATACCGACAGATTGCCGGAAGAGAAACGCCGCGGCATGACCATAGATCTGGGTTATGCCTTTATGTCGTTTGCCGACGAACAACGGCTGGCCTTTATCGATGTGCCGGGTCATGAAAAGTTTATCAACAACATGCTGGTGGGCGTCAGTCATGCCAGACACGCGCTCTTGGTGCTGGCCTGTGATGACGGCGTGATGCCGCAGACCCGCGAACACCTGCAGATTTTAGCCATGTTGCCGCTTGAGAGCCTGACACTGGTGCTTACCAAGAGTGACCTGGTGGAGCGGGCCCGCATCGATGAAGTGGTTGCAGAGAGTGAGGCTCTGCTCTGTGAGTTTGCCCTCAAGGCCTCCGGTGTGTTTAGCGTTTCGGCCAGCAATGGCCAGGGGATTGAATCGCTGAGGGACCATATTCTGGCGCTGGCAGCGAGCGAGCTGCAGCATGAGAAGGCTTGCGTTGCCGCAGACGCGCAGCAGGCCTTTCGCCTGACCCTGGATCGCGCCTTCAGTGTCAAAGGCGCCGGTTGGGTGGTCACGGGCACAGTGATCAGTGGCAGTGCCAATGTTGGTGATAACCTTTATAGCTCGGGTCAGAAAGACAAGCTGAGGATCCGCGGCATTCACTGCCAGGGACAGGAGTCGCAGACGGCGTTGCCGGGCACCCGGGTCGCCCTCAATCTCAGTGGTGTTGATAACCACAGGGCGCCGCAACGCGGCGATTGGCTCAGTAGTTTGCCCCAGCCGGACGCCTGTGGTCGCCCTGTGGTGCAGATCCGCGCCTTTGAACCTGTGACTCACTGGCAGAGCGTACATTGCCACCACGGCGCCGATCATACTCTGGGACGCATATCCCAGTTAACCGAGGCCGATGAGCGCGGCTACTGCCTGGCTGAGCTGGTGCTGGATAAGCCGCTGTTGTTATGTCAGGACGACCCTATAGTGCTGCGTCACGCCAGTGGCAAGCACACCCTGGGCGCCGGTAGAGTGCTGGCGCTGACAGTTCCCAATCGCAAGAAACGCACCGACGAGCGGCTCGCTCTTATTGGCTGTCTCGCCGATGCCGAAACACCGGCCACTGCACTGGCTTACCTAGGTAAACAGCAGGCCTTGGCTGTGGCTGACTTGGCCTGGCGCTGGCAACTGACTGAAGCCGGTTTGACTCGACTCATTCAGGAGGCCGGACTCAGCCGCCACGGCAGTTTCCTGTTGGCACCTGAACTGCTGGAAGCCGAGCAACAGCTCTATTTGTCACTGCTGGAGCAATACCATCAGCAGCACCCGGATCAATTGGGGCTGGGGCGCAATCGCCTGTTGCGTATGAGTCACAGCAAGTTCCCCTTGCCACTGGCCAGTTTGATCCTGGAGCGCCTCTGTCGCGATCGCCGCATGGTGCTGCGCGGAGCCTTGTTGCAGTTACCGCAGCACAGAATGACCTTGGACCCTCAAGCCGAAGCCTGTTGGCAGCGTTTATCCCCCTGGCTGGAACAGCAGGATACTCCTGTGTGGGTGACTGAGATGGCCGAATATCTTGAGCTGGAGCCGGGTGAGCTGCGGCCGCTGTGTTTCCAGTTGGTGCAGCAAGGGTTTATTACCGCCGTGGTGAAAGACAGATACCTGCTCAGCAGTAAGCTGTGTCACTACGCCGATCTTATTCGCGGTCATTTAGCGCAAAAGGGGCAACTGGAAACCGCTGAGTTCAAGGCGATGATAGGTCTTGGTCGCAAAGTGAGTATCCAACTGTTGGAGTTTTTCGATCGCAGCGGTTTTACCCGCAGGAAATATCGCAGTAACAGTCGGGAGATCCGGGACGCTGAACTTTTCTGGTCCCATGAAGATTGGCGGAAGAACATAGGAGTCGAACCTACCCGGGACTGCTGGCAGCCCCACCCGGATTTGAAGTCCGGACGCCTCACCGGAGACGACGTTCTTCCATCGAAAGACAGGGAGATAATAGAAAATGAATTCAGTTGAAGCAACCCTGTTTTTATTTACTTTATGAGTTTGTGATATAGCTCTTATTTTATTTTAAAGTCTGTAAATTTTTATTATTTAGATAGGTTCAGAGGGTACTTATGGATTATTATTCGCATGACGTTGTCACCGAGAAACAAGTCACCCTTATGGAACAAGGGCAGGCTTCGGAATTAACTGACTATTTAGCGAACGAAGTGAGAATCGCCCTGGTATATAACGGCATTTCCCATACAGTAATGTTGGCCAGTCCGCAGGATCTTGAAGCCTTTGCTATCGGCTTTACTCTGTCGGAGCGCATAGTTAGAAACATAAATGAAATCAAGGGTGTTGAGCTGGAATATACCGAAGAAGGTGTGCTGGTTCAGATTGAGATAACCCAAAGATGTTTCATGGAATTAAAGCAACAAAGACGCAATATGGCCGGTAGAACCGGTTGTGGACTTTGCGGTGTTGCCCAACTTGAAGAAGCGGTTAAACCTGTTATTCGAGTTGATAATGGTGCCGAGTTTAATATCAACAATTTAAAGGTTGCTTTGAATTTTGTTAAGGACAATCAACAGCATTTTAAATTAACTGGCGCCACCCATGCTGCAATGGGTTTAAATAATGATGGGCATATTATTGATGCCTATGAAGATATTGGAAGACATATAGCACTGGATAAGTTAATTGGTGCCTTTTCACAGAAACATGCCGAGCGGCCAATCGCGGTTTTATTGACCAGCAGAGCCAGTTTCGAGATGGTGCAAAAGGCTGCCAGTGCCAATATTCAGATTCTTTTTGCCATGTCCGCCGTGACCTCACTGGCGTTGGAGTTGGCCGAGAAGAGCAACATCACGCTGGTGGGCTTTTGCCGCAACGGTCGTGCGACGCTCTACACCCATGGTCACAGACTGACGGGGTTGAGCCGCGATCGCCTGGCCAAGGCCATTTAAGTAAGTAAAGACAAAGTCCTCGCGGGACTTGTTCGCCCTTTCTTTAGCACAGCGCCTACTGTCTGCTCATCATCGTTGTTAAACACTGTTTATGGCCGGTCGGAACCCAGTTTCGGCCGGTCTTTAGTGCTTTGATGATGCCAGACAGCCGTCGTTTGCTGCACTCCAGCGGTTTTATCGCCGTAAAGGCATGAAATAAGGTGCGACAGGTCAGTTGCTGTGGGCTGTTTGTTCGCACCTTACAAAATGGTTGACGGACACCCAGTGTCCGTTTTGGCAAGGTCTCGTTCATTAGGGTAATGACATGACATGGCAACAATTTAAACAACAATATCTGGTCCGTTTTTGGGCTCCCATGCCGGCTGTTATCGCTGCTGGTATTCTTTCCACTTACTATTTTGGTCTGACCGGTACCTTCTGGGCCGTGACCGGCGAATTCACTCGCTGGGGTGGCCACTTGCTGCAAATGTTCGGTGCCGAGCCGGAAACCTGGGGTTATTTCAAGGTGATAGGTCTGGCCGGTACGCCGCTGGATCGTATCGACGGCATGATGATTATCGGCATGTTCGGTGGCTGTATCGCCGCGGCGCTATGGGCCAATAACGTCAAGCTCAGAATGCCACAGAGCCGGGTGCGCATCATGCAGGCCCTGGTTGGCGGCATCATTGCCGGCTTCGGCGCCCGTTTGGCCATGGGTTGTAACCTGGCGGCCTTCTTTACCGGTATTCCGCAGTTCTCGCTGCATGCCTGGTTCTTCGCGCTGGCCACTGCCGCCGGTTCTTACTTTGGCGCCAGGTTCACCTTGCTGCCCATGTTCCGCATTCCGGTGGCGCTGAAGAAGGTCACCAAGGCCAGCTCGGTCAAGCAGGATGAAAACCAGGCCAGAAGGCGTTTTCGTATCGGTATGCTGGTGTTTATCGGCATAGTCGGTTGGGGACTCCTGACCCTGTTCAACGCACCCAAGCTGGGTATTGCCATGCTTTGCGGTGTCGGTTTCGGTCTGCTGATTGAAAGGGCACAGATCTGCTTTACCTCGGCATTTCGCGACATGTGGATCACCGGCCGTACCCATATGGCCAAGGCGATCATCATAGGTATGGCGGTCAGTGCCATAGGGATTTACAGCTATGTGCAACTAGGGGTTTCACCCAAGATCATGTGGGCTGGTCCCAACGCGGTTATCGGTGGCTTGCTGTTCGGTTTCGGTATAGTGCTGGCCGGTGGCTGCGAAACCGGTTGGATGTACCGCGCCGTGGAAGGGCAGGTGCACTTCTGGTGGGTTGGCCTGGGTAACGTCATTGGCTCCACTATTTTGGCCTACTACTGGGACGACTTGGCCGAACCACTGGCCACCAGTTGGGACAAGGTCAACCTGCTTTCCAGCTTGGGGGACAAGGGCGGCTTGCTGGCCACCTACCTGATGCTGGGCCTGGCGTTTGTCGCCATGCTCGCCTGGGAAAAACAATTCTTTGCCCGTAAAGCCAAACGGGATGCACAACTGACTGCGGAGGCCGCGTAATGAGCCAATATACTCCTGATTACCAATTGGATATGGTTGGTGAACCCTGTCCTTATCCCGCCGTTGCCACCCTGGAGGCCATGCCCCAGCTCAAACCCGGTGAAATTCTGGAAGTGATCAGCGACTGCCCACAGTCGATCAACAATATTCCATTGGATGCCAAGAACCACGGTTACAAGGTGCTGGAGATAGAACAGAACGGCCCGACTATCCGTTATCTGATCCAGCGCTGAATTAACATTAATTTCCGCTGTTTCAATCGTTCAAAGACGCTGCTTTTGCAGCGTTTTTTTATGCGGGTTTAACGTATGGCGGTTGCGAGGCTTGGTATTGGGGCATCATAACTGTTCAAATATTGAGATTGCCGAACGCGGCGAGACAATGGCCGCCATGACTCTATGCCAGATTTGCACTGAACCGAGTTAAAGGCAAATATAAGCTGTGGTTCGGCTCTTCCCTACATCAAGGAGCAGTAATGAAACAGGTTATTTTTGATACTCCAGGGCAACCGGAAGTGCTCTATTTGGCTGATGCCGAGATCCCTACTCCCGGCCCGGGGCAGGTGTTGATCAAGGTGGCTGCGGCCGGTGTCAATGGTCCGGATTTGGCCCAGCGCAAGGGCAACTATCCGCCCCCTGCAGACGCTTCTCCCGTGCTGGGACTGGAAGTAGCCGGTGAGATAGTCGCGTTGGGGCAAGGCGTAGACCAATGGCAGACCGGACAAGCGGTCTGTGCCCTGGTGCCGGGTGGTGGTTACAGTGAGTATGTGCTTACCTGGGCGGGTCATTGCTTGCCTGTGCCCAAGGGCTGGAGCTTGGAAGAGGCCGCTGCGATTCCCGAGACCTTCTTTACCGTGTGGGGCAATCTGTTTATGCGAGCCAGGTTACAGCCAGGCGAGACAGTGCTCATTCACGGCGGTTCGGGCGGCATCGGCAGCAGCGCCATTGCCCTGGCCAAGGCTTTTGGTGCCAGAGTACTGGTGACTTCCGGGAGCCCGGAGAAATGCGCCTGGTGTCGGCAACTGGGAGCCGAGCTGGCGATCGATTATCGACAACAAGATTTTGTTGAACCTGTACTGGACTGGACCCAAGGCAAGGGGGTCGAAGTGGTGCTGGATATGGCTGGCGGCGACTTTGCCAACAAGAACCTCAAGGTACTCGCCTGTGATGGCCGCATGGTGTCTATTGCCATGCAAAGGGGAGCCAGGGCTGAAGTGGATATCTTTCGCCTGATGGCCAAACGCATTGTTTGGACCGGCTCAACCTTAAGGCCTCAAAGCGTCGCGGCCAAGGCGGCAATTGCTGCCGAACTCAAGGCCAAGGTCTGGCCGTTATTGAATGAAGGTGCCCTGAAGCCCCATATCTTTGCCCGTTTTTCGCTGCAAGATTGCGCTGCTGCACATCACTTGTTGGAATCCGGCAATCACTCGGGCAAGGTGGTGCTGACACTGAAGTAAGTAGCTACTGACGCGCCACTCCCTATGGCTGCTGAATATTCCTTCGGCAGCTTTTTCTTCATTGTTGCTGGTTGGCTGTAACATGCAGCCTTAAGGCGTTTGCGTGCAAAATTCAACTTGCCCTGGTGGAAATTTCGGCTAAAGTCCTTTGTGAGAGCACTCTAGGGTGCTGTCATGAAAAATTAATCGTTATTTAGTTGGAAAAATCACGGTTTGCAGCATTGATTCTCGGAAAGATTCTGTAAGAATACGCACTTGAAAACGCCACCTTCCAAAGGTGGAAACCTATTTGTGGCAAAGTGAGCAGTAGTGCGCTTCTTTGGCCGAAAAACTTTAGGGAAGGCGTGAGCAAGTCTAGGCACAAAGCGCAGCGACTTATTGGCAACTTCTCTGGTGTATGTGTTGATTTAAGGGTATTGGCATATATGTATAACACTGCAAAGAAACAAGTTTGGTATGGCGAGCTCAGAACCGCACGTGGCAATGCTATCGTCGTCCATGACAATCAGTTACCCGAAGCCTCTCCTGGACGTATCTACCTGTTCAACTCTCAGCGCAATGCGATTATTGAATATGTGGAAGATATAGTTAAACCCAACTTGCATGAGCTGGGTGAGGATGAAGCCAAGGCTGCCGAGCGTGAGTTCGGTAGTGCGTTCAAAGCGGTCCGCAGCGAGTTTATGCAAAAGCAGCAGGCCAGAGTCAATCTGAACAACGTCAAAGACAGCGCTCCGGCGCGTAAGCCCAAGCCGGAACCTGAGGTCGAGGTTGAAACCGACAACATGGGTGATGATTTCGATGACGATTGGGATGACAGCTTCGACGACTGATATCCTTCTGCCCGGCCGTCCGTCTTCAGTTTACTGAAGCGGTGGCCCGGGTATACCGGACAGTCGAATACTGACATTAGCTATTGGATAGCCGATTATTCTTTATCGAAGCTATCGACTATGATGGCGCCCATAGAGGCAGGCATGGCGATCAGCAGGGTGCGCTTCAGCGCCAGTAAGGGATCGCTCAATAATGGCCATTTATCCAGGGCCAGTAAGACGACACTCACCACCAGCAAGGTCAGGGCATAAGCCAGCAGGATCCGCAGCCAAAATCCCCACACCCTGGCCTTGATATTGGCCTGAAACACACTCTGATAGGCAAACAGGGCGATAAAGCTCAGGCTTAATACCACCACCAGTACCAGATTCAGCACCGGCAGATTGGCCGCCAGCATCCAGGCTTCCTCGGAAAAGGAGATGGGCACGGACAAGGCAAAGGCGCCTATGCTGATCTGGCCGAGATCCTCGGCGTTGAAATAGAGTTTGGTCATGCCTGGGTGTCGAACTCGTAGCGGCTCAAATGATGATAGATTTGTCCGGGCGTTATCCAGGGATCGCCGTGCAGCTGTGGCTGATTGGCGCCGTCCGGCAGCATTTGTGGCTCGAGACAGACCCCTTGCCAGGCCTTCATCGCCTGGCCCTTACGACCCTTGACGCCTTCGAGCCCGGCGCCTGTGTAAAGCTGCACTCCGGGTTGATTGGTATACAGTGTCAGGCCGCGACCGGATAGCGGCGCGCTCAAACGGCCCACACGCCAGAGCTCATCTTTCTGTTGCCGGCTGATAAAGCAGTGATCCAGCCCTTGGCCGCCGGCCAGTTCCGGCTGTCCAAGCAGCATCTTGAGTGCCTTGCCCTGACTGAGATCCAATATGCCGCCTTGGGTATCGATTATACCGCTGGGAATGCCTTCAGAGTCGGTTGCCAGGGCTTTGTTGCTATCGAGTTGCAACTGGTGCTCACTGATATCTGCCCGGCCATCGAGGTTGAAATAGCTATGCTGGGTCAGGCTCACCGGGCAGTCTTGGCTGCTTGAGGCCATAAACTCCACAAACAGGTTGTTGCCCGCCAGGCGATAGTCCAGTTGTACCCGGCATTCTCCGGGAAAGCCCATGTCGCCATCCGGGCTTATCAGGCTAAGGCGCACCCCGTCCGGCAATGTGCCCAGTTGCCACTGGCGCCGATGAAAGCCTTCGCGGCCGCCGTGCAGACAGTGGCCGTTGAAGTTCTTATCCAGAGAAAAAGTCTTGCCGCGGTAGTTGATTTGACCTTGCTTGATGCGATTGGCGTAACGCCCTACAGCGGCGCCCAAACAGGCGTCCTGAGCCAGATAATCGGCCGCAGAGTCACAGCCAAGCACGATATTGGTTCGTTCACCGTGGCGATCCGGTGCCCACAGTGAGCGAATAATGCCACCGAGACTGAGCACTTCCAGTGCCAGAATGCCGTTATCGATTCTGAGTCTTTCTATCTGTCCGCCGCGGGGATCTTCCCAATTGTCGAGCGCGCTGAAACGTATCATCTGCTACTTCCTTTTGGCTTTAGGGCTACAACTCAGTCCAGGCGGCTGGCTCCGTCGCTGGGGCTGCACAGGTACACACTGACCTCCAGCTCGGTTTTGGCCGGATATTGCTGTTCGACGGCGGCGATCACCTTGTCGGTCAACTCATGTTCCACCAGGGCGATGACGCAGCCGCCAAAGCCCTTGCCTGTCATTCGTACTCCACCGCGTTCGCCGACGACTTCGGTTATCAATTCCACCAGGGTATCAATTGCCGGATGGCTGATTTCAAAGTCATCGCGCATCGAGCGGTGCGATTCGGCCATCAGTTTGCTGAGCCTGGCGATATCGCCCTGCTCCAGGGCGCGACAGGCGCTCTGGGTGCGTTGGTTTTCACTGATCACATGGCGGGCGCGGCGAAAGGCAACCGGGTCCAGTTCATCCTCGGCGCTTTGCAGCGCCCTGAGCGACAAGTGGCGCAGGGTATCCAATCCGAAATGTCCGGCCACCTGTTCGCAATGCAAGCGGCGCTCGCCAAACTCTTTGTTGTGAGCGATGGAGGGTAGGCCGGAATTGATGATCAGCAGACTGATATCCTCGGGGAAGGGCACGCTTTCGCAGTCCAGATCCAGGCAATCGATCAGCAGCGCTGCACCGGCTTCGGCCATGGCACAGGTGATCTGATCCATAATGCCGCAGCTATGGCCGACATAGTGGTTTTCACCCCGCTGTGCCAGTTGTGCTATGGCCAGTGGCGACAAGTGCAGTTGACTGGTGTCATTGATGGCGGTGCCGAAGGCGATTTCCAGCGAGGCCGACGAGGCCAATCCGGCGTTGGCGGGCACATTGCCGATCACTGCCAGGTCCAGGCCACGAGCCGGCAGACCACTTTGGGCCATGGCCGAGGTAAAGCCCTTGAGGTAGCTGACCCAGCCCTCATCCTCGTTCATGCTGCCTTCATCGCCATAGTGCCATTCAAAAATGCCGGGAAAGGCACCTGATACGGCGCGGAACTTGTCGTCGTCACGGCGCTTGACCGCGATCACTGTGTGAAAGTTGATTGCCGCCGGCAGCACCAGACCTTCGTTATAGTCTGTGTGTTCCCCGATAAGGTTGACCCGTCCGGGGGCCTGATACAGGGCATCGGGCTTGGTGCCGAAGGTTTTGACAAAGAGTTTTGTAACGCTGGGGGCAGGATTCGACATGCTCTTATGGATTCCGCAAAAAAACGCTCGAACAGCAACATAAATGACTGCTTTTTTGTTGTTATATCATTTCTGTCACTGAGGTGTAAGTGAGATTTTTATCCCGGTTGCATTCCAGGGGGGATTGGGGGTATTCGGAAAGATGAAAGGAAAAAGCCTCACCCGCCGTGAGTGGACAGGGTGAGGCTGAAAGCCGGTACTGATAAGTGGCGCTTGTCGCTTGCGCCGAGTATCAGGAAACCGCTTTCTTGGCGTCGGCTTCCTTGACGGTTTCGGCCGCCAGCAGTTCACAGACCACATGCTCGACGAAACCGGCACCGGCGGCTTCATAGAGGTTGTAAACACTGTGTACGCCGGATTCACGCAGCGCCACACCTTCATCACCATATTGCACTATGGCGCTGATTTTGCCTTGGTAATTCAGTTTCTTGAGTTGCTCAACCGCAAACATGTTACCCGCATGATACGGCATCGCCAGCAGCACCAGCTCAAGCCCTGGAGCTCGGTCGAGTTTTTCCCAGAAGTCGGTATCCGAGGCATCACCTTGCACTACGTTACGCCCTTGCTCGCGGTGGAAATCCACCAACTCCTGTTTGTGTTCAATACCCAGAATCTCGCCATCGAATCTGGCCTTAAGCTCATCATAGGCACCTGAGCCTATGCGCCCCATCCCCAGAATAAGGAAGCGCGGATTGCCCACGGGGATCTGCCTGTCTTCCGGGTGCAGCGGGTGCTTTTCGAGCTTCACCAGCTTCTGCTGGTACTTCTGGTAGATGTTGCCCACCATGGCGTTGAGTGGTGCCGCCAATACAAAACTGAAGCTCAGTGCCACGGCAATGATCACCAGCCACTGAGAGGGTAGCCAGCCTTTGCTGGTGGCCACCGCAGCCACAATCAGGCCAAACTCACTGAAGTTACCCAGGTTGAATGAGCCCAGCATAGAGGTGCGCGAGCGCAACTTGAAGCGGGTGAGGATATAGACAAACAACAGGATTTTCAGCGGGATCAGCGTCACCAGCAATACAGCCAGCATAATATCTGTCACGCTCGGCAGACCGTTGAGACCTATGGTGAGGAAGAAGGCCACCAGAAACAGTTCTTTAAAGTAGAACAGTGACTTGGCCAGTTCGGATGCCTTTTTGTGTCCTGCCAGCAGTATGCCTATGATCAGCGCGCCAAGATCCGGTTTTAGCCCCACAGACTCAAACAGCCAGGCGCCGACCACCAAAGCCATCACCAAGCCGAAGAGTACCAGGAGTTCACCGTGGCCGACCTTATCAAAGGCTCTGTATATCAAGGGTTTGGCTAACGGTAGTAACAGAAGTGCCAGCGCCCATATCGAGGGAAACTCGCCCTTGGAAATGGTCAGGAACAATACCGCAAAGATATCCTGCATAATCAGAATACCTATAGCGACCCGGCCGTAGAGGGATTGCATATCGCCCTTGTCTTCCAACACCTTGACCGCAAACACAGTACTGGAAAAGCTCAGGGCAAAGGCCAGCAGGGTCAGCTGTTCGACCGTAAGATTGGTCAATTGCACCAGGCCAACCAGCCCCAGCAGTTTGAGAATAGGGACAAAGATCACCATGGATAACATCAGGTGCAGGCTGGAGCCGGCCCAGACTTCGGCCTTGAACAGGCTACGGATATCCAGCTTGAGGCCTATGGCAAACAGCAGCAGGGTAACCCCTAAGTTGGCCAGTTCGTTAAGCATTGGCAGGCTGTCATTGTCTACTCCCAAGGTATAGAGCACAAAGCCGGCAGCCAGATAGCCGATAAGCGGTGGTAAATTGATGCGGTTGACCAGCATGCCGCAGGCCAAGGTAATAACAAGAATTGCTGGTTCCATTTTTATTCTTTCGGGAAAAATGATGGCTATTTGAAGGGTATTCTATAAGAAGAGCATTAAATTTAAATAAAAAAGCGAACTTATCTGCTGATAAGTTCGCTTTTCCAAAAGTATTGGTGCTTAAGTAAGGTGTCTGCAAGTCCCATATCTGCTTCGGGTGGGCCTACAGACTAGTGCTCCTTAGTAAAGAGCCTAGATCCTTTGCCAAGGTCCCTGAACACTAATTTTCGAGCAGTATGTCCAGGTGGGCGGCAAACTCTTTCGGGGCCATGAAACCTGTCACTCTCAGCTCATTTTTCAGCTGGCCCTGCTCATCGATAAACAGCAGTGTCGGCAGCCCCAGCACATCGTAGGCTTCCAGCAGGGCGACATCGGTTTCATCCATGGCGGTCACATCGGCCTGCAGCAGCACCATCTGTTCCATCCGCTGTTTAACCTCGGCATTCTTGAAGGTGATCTGCTCAAACTCCTTACAGGCCACACACCAATCGGCATAGAGATCCAACATCACCGGCTTGCCGGCGGCCTTGGCATCCGCCAGTTCGCTCTTGAAGTCTTCAAGCGACTTGATCCGTTTGAAGGTATGATGCTCGGCTTGCTGCTGCCCCATGAAGTGGTAGCCCATGGCGCTCATAACCGCCTGGAAGCCATAGGAGAAGCTCGACAGCAACAGCAGGGTCAGGAGCACGCTGCGCACTGTCTGTTTCCAGTTGAACTGGCTCAGCTTGTTCTGGTGCATCAGGTAGCCGACAAAGACGATGGCCCACACAGACCACATGAGATCCGACACCAATCCAGGCCAGATACGGCCCAGCATTATGATGGACACGGCCACCAGCAGGAAGCCGAACACATGCTTGATTATGTTCATCCAGGTGCCGGCGCGCGGCAGCAACTTACCGCCCGAGGTGCCTATCAGCAGCAGTGGTAGTCCCATCCCCATGCTGAGAATATAGAGGGTTAAAAAGCCCTGCAGCAGATCGCCGGTTTGCGCCACGTACACGAGTACTGCCGATAAAGGCGCCGTGGTACAGGGCGAGGCCACCAGGCCCGAAAGCACACCCATGACGAACACGCCCAACAGATTGCCACCCTTTTGTTTATTGGAGAGGCTGTTCATCCTCTGCTGCCAACTGGCGGGCAGGCGCAGCTCATAGAGACCAAACATAGACAAACTGAGTACTACAAACAGTATGGCTATGGTGATCAGCACAGCCGGGTGTTGCAGCGCCGCCTGATACTTGAGGCCGGCCGAAGCCACCACCAACCCCAGCAGCGAATAGGTAATAGCCATACCCTGCACATAAGCCATCGACAGGGTAAAGGCCTTGCCGGTGGAGACTTTCTGCCCCTGGCCGACAATGATCCCCGATAGAATGGGATACATGGGGAACACGCAAGGAGTCAGTGCCAGACCTATCCCCAACACGAAGAAGGTCAGGTAGTTGAGTAGGGTGCTGTCGCCGGAGAGCAGTTTATCCAGCAGGTTATCCTGTTGGGTTACCGCCTGGCCCTTGGGAGCCGGCGCTTTTGCATCGGCACTCTTGTCGGTATCGGGCAGTATGCCATCATTGGCCGCCACAGGTTTAAGCAGGGCGTCTCTGGTGGTCGGCGGGAAGCAGAGCTTGCCCTCGGCGCAGCCCATAAAGGTGACGGATAACTTGGCGGCTTCACCTGCCTCTTTGATGGCAACTGGAATTTCGATGAAGGAGTAGTACACCTGCTGCTCACCGAAATACTCATCCGTGTGGCCCTTGCCCTGGGGCAGGGCTATCTCGCCCAGTTCACCGCCATCTATGCTGAACTTGAGTTTGTCGCGGTACATGTAATAGCCGTCGGCTATCACCCAACTGAGCTTGACCTTATTGCCTTGCTGACTGAAGTCGAAGGCAAAGGCCTGATCCACGGGCATCAGCTCAGGTTCACTCTTGAGAAAATCGAATTGCTTATTGCCAAAGATCCCATCGGCCTGAACCAGTGGGCTGAGAAGCAACAGGCTGCCTAGCAGCAGGGTAAGTATTTTCTTCATAGCTTAGTGTTGTCTTTTATCCAATCCAGATAGGCGGGCAGCCCATGACTGATGGGCACAGCAATAATTTCAGGTACTTCATAGGGATGCAGCTCGAGTATTCTCTGCTCCAGCCTGGGGTAGGCGCTAGCCAGACACTTGAGCTGCAGACTGACTTCAGCCTCCTGGCAGAGTTCGCCCTGCCAGACATAAAAGGAATCCACAGTCTGGCTCACCTGAGCACAGGCCACCAGCGACTCGCGCACCAAGGTTGCGGCCAGGCTTTTGGCACTGTCTGTATCCGGGCAACTGCAAAAAACCAGCAGCGCTTGTTGAGATTTTATGTCCATAATGAGCGGGTTAAATTAAACCTGACTTAAGCCAAGGGGATTAAAATCGAGCGTCTACTTTACGTGTTTTGCCGCAGGCTTGCATTAAGGCTTTGCTGAAACAGTGAGCTTAAGCGCCAAACCCGCTGCAGGCTGCGGACTTGAAATCAGACCGGGTTATCCCCATTTAGTTTTCAACTACTGCAAAAAATGAGGCCTACATGCCATTTCTGATAATGTTGATCATCTTTGTGCTGATCCCTGTCGTCGAACTCTCGGTGCTTATCCGGGTTGGCGAAGTCCTGGGCAGCTGGAACACTGTGGCATTGGTGATCCTCACCGCGGTGGTCGGTGTTTCTCTGGTTCGTAGCCAGGGCTTGAGTACCCTGATGTCGGTACAGAAAAAATTGGCCGTCGGTGAAGCGCCGGGGCAAGAGATAGTCGAGGGCATGATGCTGGCCATGGCCGGTATTCTGCTGCTTATTCCGGGGTTTGTTACCGACCTTATCGGTCTTATTCTACTGACCCCTATCACTAGGGCACCGCTGGCGCGTTATTTCTATCAGCGGATGCAGCTCAAGGTGGTTGCCAGCGCTCAATTCAGAGCCGGTCCGAACCCCTTTGAGCCACCTCATCAAAGAGGTCAAGGCGGTGATGTATTCGAGGGCGAGTTTGAGCGCAAGGCCGACCCTTCCGATAAGCGTCCTGAGAGCCATCAGCTGGAAGAAGAGAGCCCTCAGCTGGAAGAAGAGAGCCCTCAACGAGGTGAAAATAGCCCTCAACGAGGTGAAAATAGCCCTCAGCGTAATGAAGGCCATCAGCAGCAGGATACGGAAGATAAAACAGACCAAGATGATAGTCGGCCCGGCAGCGCAGGTGATCGGCACAAACACTGATAAAAAAGACCTTCCGCTCGGAAGGTCTTTTTTATTCACCCCTCATAACTTGCAGCGCTGGCTGGAAAAATTTATCACTTATTTATCAGTGGTTTATCACTGTATCAGTGGCTACTGCAGCTCTTTGAACAGGCGCCGTAACAGTGGCCGCGGCGTCAGTTTTCGGATACTGTGGCGGCAACCACAGCCGTACATACTCTCAGCTCTCTGGCGTCGCCAAGCGCTTATCCCTCGTTGGGGCAGGGAGATTTGATTTTCTGCGGCTCGCTGATATTGCTGGCCAGATAATAGCTGGCAATGCCCATGAGTATGTTGGTTACCGGCAGCGCCAGCATCAGGCCTTTTACCCCACCGAGGAAGGCGCCCAGCGCCGCCAGTGGCAGCATCAACAGGAACAGGCGACACAGGTTCAGCACCAGTGAGGCCATGGGTCTGTGATAGGCGTTGAGCGAGGTGGCCACTATGATCACCACGCCAAGAGGGCCGTAAGCGGCGGGCAACACCAGAATATAGAAGCTGAGCCATTCCAGCACCTGAGGGTCGGTACTGAACAGGGCGGCAATTTGCGGCGCCAGCAGCGCCAGCGGAATATACAGCAGGGTCTGGAACAGGAGCACAAACTTCAGCGCCAGCAGCAATGCCTCACGGGCACGCTCTTTCTGACCGGCGCCCAGATTCTGGGCGATAAAGGGCACCAGGCTGGAAGAGAGCCCCATCACCACAATCAGCAGCAAAGATTCCAGCCGGGTACCGGCACCGAAGGCGGCTACGGCGGCGTGATCTATCCTGGCCAGCATGGCCATCATCACGGCATTGGCCAGGGGGTTGATCATATTCATCAGCGCCGCCGGTTGGGCGATATGGGCCAGCTGTTTCCAGTTATCGACAAAGCGGCTGAAACACCAACCCGCGGCCACCAACATATGGCGTTTGACCACCAACAGATAACTGGACAGCGACAGCGCCATCAGCCAGGAGATCAGGGTCGCCACGGCGGCACCTTGAATTTCCAGCCTGGGGAAAGGGCCGATACCAAAGATCAGCAGCGGATCGAGGATCAGGTTAATCAGCGCCGCCAGCGACAAAATCGCCGCCGGTGAACGGGTATCGCCGGTGGCTCTCAGGCCCTGATTGCCCACCATCAACAGCACCAACAGCGGCGCCCCCAGATACCAGAGATTCATATACTCATGCACCAGCGGCAGTATGTCGTCTTTGGCGCCCAGCAGAGAAAACAGCGGCTCGATACACAAACTGCCCAGCAAGGATAGCCCGGCAGTCAAAATAAAGGTCAGTAGCAGGGCGTCGTGCAGAAACACCTTGGCCTTGGGGGCGTGTCCGGCGCCAATCAGGCGCCCCAGATTGGTGGACACTCCGGCGCCTATGCCGATGGCAATACTCGACACCACCAGGGTCACGGGGAAGGTGAAGCTGATTGCCGCCAGCGCCTCTGTGCCCAGCTTACTGATGAAGTAGGTGTCTACCAGGTTGAAGCCCAGCACGGTGAGTATTCCTAACATATTGGGAACACTCATATTAAGCAGTACACGACCTATCGGCTGACTGAGCAGCCCGTGTCTGTCTCTCATGGCCCGTATCTGCCTCTTGTGAAATGGATGAAGTCAATCGTGCGGAAGCGCGATTCTAACAGGATTGCCCTGGCTTTAAAAAACGAGGCTCAAAAATTTTCAAAAAATTTTGAGCTGTCCCCTTGGAAGTGCCAAATACGGCCCCCATATAAGCCAACATCAAGCGGCTAAAGCCCGTTGGCACGGCCGCCTTTTACATCAACCATGAACCGCCTCATATTGGGCAAAAATCATTAGGAGAATCCATCGATGAATATTCGTCCATTACATGACCGCGTGATCGTCAAACGCCTGGAAGTTGAAAGCACTTCGGCCGGTGGCATCGTACTGACCGGCAGCGCAGCCGAAAAGTCTACCCGTGGTGAAGTACTGGCTGTTGGCAATGGCCGTATCCTGGAAAACGGTGACATTAAGCCATTGGACGTGAAGGTAGGTGACGTAGTGATCTTCAACGAAGGTTACGGTGTCAAGAAAGAGAAGATCGACGGTGAAGAAGTCCTGATCTTGTCAGAAGCTGACCTGATGGCCGTAGTGGAATAAACCACTCGAACCATTAAAGACCTTCCAAAGTAATCGAAAAATTTAAGGATAATCAACATGGCAGCTAAAGAAGTAAAATTTGGCAATGACGCTCGCGTAAAAATGCTGGCGGGCGTGAATGTTCTGGCTAACGCAGTTAAAGTCACACTGGGCCCTAAAGGCCGTAACGTCGTTCTGGACAAGAGCTTCGGCGCACCACTGATCACCAAAGACGGTGTTTCAGTCGCCAAAGAGATTGAACTGGAAGACAAGTTTGAAAACATGGGCGCGCAAATGGTTAAGGAAGTTGCTTCCAAGGCCAACGACGCAGCCGGTGACGGTACCACTACCGCCACAGTACTGGCCCAGGCTATCGTGACCGAAGGTCTGAAAGCCGTTGCCGCCGGTATGAACCCAATGGATCTGAAGCGCGGTATCGACAAGGCTGTAATCGCCGCCGTTGCCGAGCTGAAAGCCCTGTCTCAGGATTGCTCCGACTCCAAGTCTATCGCTCAGGTAGGTACTATCTCTGCCAACTCTGATGAGTCTATCGGTGAAATCATCGCTACCGCGATGGAAAAAGTGGGCAAAGAAGGCGTGATCACAGTTGAAGAAGGTCAGGCGCTGGAAAACGAACTGGACGTAGTTGAAGGTATGCAGTTCGACCGCGGTTACCTGTCTCCTTACTTCATCAACAAGGCGGAAACCGGCTCTGTTGAACTGGACAACCCATTCATCCTGCTGGTTGACAAGAAGATCTCCAACATCCGTGAGCTGCTGCCTATCCTCGAAGGTCTGGCCAAGACAGGCAAGCCACTGCTGATCGTTGCCGAAGACGTTGAAGGCGAAGCCTTGGCGACTCTGGTGGTCAACAACATGCGCGGTATCGTTAAAGTGGCTGCCGTTAAGGCGCCTGGTTTCGGTGACCGTCGTAAGGCCATGCTGCAGGATATCGCTATCCTGACCGGTGGTACTGTTATCGCTGAAGAGATTGGCCTGGAGCTGGAAAAAGCCACTCTGGAAGACCTGGGTACCGCCAAGCGCGTGGTTATCACCAAAGACAACACCACCATCATTGATGGCAGCGGTGAAGAGTCTCAAATTCAAGCCCGTGTTGCCCAGATCAAGCAGCAGGTTGAAGAATCGACTTCAGATTACGACAAAGAGAAACTGCAAGAGCGTATGGCCAAGCTGGCCGGCGGTGTTGCGGTAATCAAAGTCGGTGCCGCTACCGAAGTGGAAATGAAAGAGAAGAAAGCCCGCGTTGAAGATGCGCTGCACGCTACCCGCGCCGCCGTTGAAGAAGGTGTGGTTCCTGGGGGCGGTGTTGCCCTGGTTCGCGTTGCCTCCAAGATTGGTGAGCTGGACGTGAGCAACGAAGATCAGAAGCACGGTGTGGTTATCGCCCTGCGCGCCATGGAAGCCCCACTGCGTCAGATCGCCACCAACGCAGGTGAAGAAGCCTCTGTTGTTGCCAACAACGTTAAGAACGGCAGCGGTAACTATGGTTACAACGCCGGTAACGACACTTACGGCGACATGCTGGAAATGGGTATCCTGGATCCAACCAAGGTTACCCGCTCTGCGCTGCAGTTCGCGGCCTCTGTAGCCGGTCTGATGATCACCACCGAAGCCATGGTAGCCGAGCTGCCAAAGGAAGAGGCTGCGCCTGATATGGGCGGTATGGGTGGTATGGGCGGTATGGGCGGCATGATGTAATTCTAGCTGGTTAAAATCGTCTATAGCGGCGTTATCTTGCCACTCGTTTAGTTCACTAAACGTCGCGGCAAGATGCCTGGCTCTAAAACGATTTTTCCTGCGCTAGATGCAATGTCGGTCTTAAGCTCAGAAGCTTAGAACTTAAAAAAGAAAGCCCCGATGCCAAGAGGTATCGGGGCTTTTGTTTATTCCGGGAATGGAAAAAGGCCCGTGCATCGAACGCGGGCCTTTTCCATCTCAGCGTTTTCTGCCGAGGGCGGGGGATTGGTTTGGGTTTGGAATGGCTTCCGGCTGATTGTGCCACTCATTGCCTGCCGCAGGCCTTATGCATATGCGCCTCAGTGACACGCTGTGAATACATCCTTGTAAGCTCGGCGCCAACATCCATGTTGGCGACGGTCACTGATGCGCATATGCCGGGTGATTTGGTGCAATCTGCGGGTGAAGTGTTATAGCTGTCCTCACTCTTTCATGAAAATCAAATTCTCTTTATGCTGCACTGCTCCAACAATATTTCCGGCTTATATCCTACAGTGTTAAAGTCCGCTTTAACAGAAACCGCTCCGGGTGCTGGGGAAGTTGATATCACAACCCATCTTTTATTTTCTTCAATTAAGATAAGTCCGCATTCAGCAATTATGTCATCTTCTTCATTTATTAGAATATCAAGCGATGAAATATCTATCGGCTCAATAGCCACATATGTAATTAACTCTTTATTACTTTCAACTGGCTTCAAGTCCATTCTTAAATACCCATATTCTTTCCATCCTGTAGAACTCGCAACATCTGATGAAAAACTGAGAGTTTTATCAAAACCTTCAAAATAAAGGTTAAATATCCAAGCACAAGATAAGTTCTGTGATGTTGGGACACCATACCCAATCACTCTATTGTTCAAAAGAATGTGTTTTATAATGTTCAGTGAAACATCACCAGTACTAAACTTTAAGTATTTCATTGTTTATTCTGCTCTTTTGATGGGTAATGCAATGTCTCATGAGGTTTGTCGCCATTAGGGAAGGTGCGAATAAGTCCGAGATGTGAGATCATCGTGTTGTAACCTGAACCCAG
>NZ_NIJM01000031.1 GCF_002836945.1 Shewanella chilikensis | reverse complement strand
TGATGGGAAACGGGATAGAGCCTATCCACGTGCGTTAAAAATGAGTAAAAACAAGTATCCCATTAAGCCTAAGAAAAATGCCGTTCACACTAAGTGAACGGCATTAGCCGTAGCGGCCCCTTGAAAGAGAGATTATTTAAAGTGCAGTGACCAGTTGTCGATGTAGCCTAGGTCACGGCGACCCGAGTCGACGGCCTTGAGCAGCCAGGTACCACTGGACTCGACACCTGTCATATCGACCGAATAGCTCTGGATGATATTGTCGGTGCCTTTGCCTGTGTTGTCGTGCAGCACGGCAATCTGGCCATTGGGGCTGTGCAGTTCAACCTGCAGATCGCCAATGTAAGGGTGCACTATGCTGACATCTACAGTGACCACACCCGAATCACCGCTGCGGCTGACACTGATGGGGCTGGTAATACCTGTGCTGTTGTTGTCGGGAATATTGGCATTATCACCATTGGTGTAGCTCGCTGCGCCGCCACCTGGATTGGTGCTGCTTGAGCCTGTGTAGCTAGCCACCAGGCTGGCACCGCTGAAGCTGCTGTAACCGCGAACCATCACATAGTAAGTACCGGCTTGAGGACTGTTGACCGAACAGCTTTCAGTGTTGCCGCCTTTCCAGGGGCGACAATCAAAGCTGCTGGTGGTTGGAGCCGCGCCGTACTGCATGTAAAGGTCGGCATCACCTGTGCCGCCACTCAGGTTGAAGCTCAGGTTGGAAGCGCCGGCTGGCACATCGAGGAAGAAGTGCAGTTCATCGTCTTTGGCACCGCTTAGGTTGTTGACCGCCACTCCATTTTCCAACTGACCATCGCTTGGCGTGCCGGGATCGCTCGGGCCATTACAGGAGGCATCCAGATATTCCTTGGCAGCCACGGCATTGACCAAACCATAGCCGGTGCGATCGTCACGACCGGGGACATCCAGATCTTCGGCGGTGGCTTTCAGCGCCTGACGCACCTGGGCGGCACTACACTCAGTGTGATAGCTCCATACCAGAGTTGCGACGCCGGATACGTGTGGCGTCGCCATGGAAGTACCGTTGTAGTACTCATAGTCTTCGCCGGTGGTGTTGGATACGCTGGCCTGCTGACCGATTTGGTTACGTAGCGCCAGACCGGTTTCACGGTCTACAGACACAGAAGCCTTGGTCAATTCAGTGTTTGAGTCAACCAGGAAGGGGTTTTGCAATCCGGGCAGAGTGCTGTTGGAGTAGACAATAGTCGCTGCAGCACCGGCGTTGTTACAGGCGCGAACCGCATTGATCTCGGGATAACCGGCACCTTGGTTTTCCAGACGTTGCACCAAACAGACTTTGCCCGTCATATTGCCGCAGTTGTAGCTGCCAGCGCTGGTGTCACACTCGGCCAGTTCGCCGCTGGCACTGGCGCTGATGGGTGAGGGCACATAGTTGCTGCCCGATGGTACAAAGCGGTTGTGAGGCACCACCCCTTCGGCAAACAGCGACTGACCGGCAATGACAATATCAGCCAGACGTCCTTCGCCGCGAGTCACGGTTGAGAGGATTGCTTCACCCGGGCCGGAGATTTCGACCTGATTGGTGTACTGGGAGAAGGCCGAATGGTCTTTGTTGCTGTCGACCGAGGCCACCGACATTACCGCATCATAGGAAGCCGGGTAGCTGTGGGTGTTGTTGCCATCGTTACCGGCCGCGGCAATCAAGAGCACGCCATTGTTAAAGTGGTTGGTCATGGCATTGCGCTCAGTGGTGCTGGATCCTGAGCCACCCAGGCTCATGGTGACCACATTGGCGCCATTGTCGACGCAGGTATCCACGGCGGATACCAGTGAAGAGGAGTAACCCCAACCTGACTCGTTGAATACCTTGATCACATGGATATTGGCGTTCTGATTCGGCATCACTCCAACCACGCCTTCATTGTTGGCGATGGCGGCTATGGTGCCGGCAACGTGAGTTCCGTGGGCATTGTTATTGCCCGGCTCGAACCAGTTTCCGGTGCCCGAGTTGTTGGTACCTGTGACATTGTTGCCACTGAGATCCTGGTGAGCACGATCATAGCCTGAGTCTATGATACATATGGTGCGATTACCGCTGAGGTTATCGGCCAACTGAGTCGCGCCGACATAGGTTTGCCCCCAGGGCGTGGTTTCACTCAACAAGCGGCGGGGCATATCTTCTTCGATATATTCCACATCGGTGCGGGCACGCAACGCCTTGAGTCCTGGGTTATCCAACTTGACGCTGTAGCTGTGGCTGCGACCAATGCGCTTCATTTCGCGAGCCTTAACGCCGTTAAGCGCTCTGTGCTGGCCGAATACCTGATTCAGTTCGCTTTGACCACTCATGGTTTGCAGGCCGTTGTTGTCCTTGAACTTAACGATATAGCGCTTGGGCAGGGGCGACTGCTGTGACAGATCATTGGCTTGAGGTTTGAAAGGTGCGCCATGAACACCGGCAGAGACTGCCAGGGCCAGCATGGACAGACTCAGGGCCAACTGTTTATTTGTTATTTTTTTCATACTTGTCTTCCGTGTATCAGATCTTGGTTTATTGTCCTCGGACATTTCAGCATTCACTGAAATGACCCTTTTGCAATCTACCGTCACGAAAAATTCATGTAAAACAAATGTCAACGGAATGGCGTTCTATTTCAGCTTGGTTGTATTTTGCTTTTTGTGAATATAAATTCAATCAAGCGTTTTATGTTACCAAGTGCATCACTGCCGATTGCATGAAATTTTGCCGGGCTTGAATAAGAGTCGATGTGAGGATGGATTGAAATCTGATATGTAATTAAGGTGCAATTAATTGATTTATAAAGTTAATGAAGCCTGTTATTTTAATTTGATATAAGCAATTACTTTTAAGAACAATAGTTGCGAAAAGAAGACTTTAGTATAGGGTAAAGGCGACTTTTTGACTAAAAGTGCATTTTTGACACTTGCATTTTATCTTGGGGATTGTTGATTATTTGTGTTAATCGTTTCATGAGAAGGCCCACTTGAGTGGGCCCTGTTGCATGAGAGGCGCAGTACTTAATGGCTATCTGGTCAGCTAGTTACCGGCGCTGGCCTTGAGGCTATCATAGCCGCCACCATTATAGACTTCCTGATAGCCGGCTTTATCCAGCGACTCTTTGGCGATACCTGAGCGGCGCCCGCTACGGCAGTAGACAACTACCGGGGTGTCCTTGGCAATGCCCTGTTTGGCAAAGGTTTCGGCTATCTGCTCAAAGGGGATATTAACCGCCTCTGGCAGATGTCCCTCGGCGTATTCCTCCGGGGTTCTGACATCCACCAGCATGGCGCCCTGGGCGACCTTGGTCAGCGCAACTTCGGGAACCATCTGCTCGGCACGAACGCTGAGGCTCAGCAATACACCAAAAAGCAGAGTCGTTAGCCACAAGAATTGGCGCTGGGTACGGGTTATTATCTTCACTTACATTCCTTAATCAGTGGGTATTGGCCTTGGCTTGTTCAGCCTCCGTTTTCATACCGAATTTACGCATCAGCATGCTGGCAGGACAAAAGCCGGTAAAAGCACTTTGGAATAGGTTAGCGCCAACAAACAGAGTTAGCCATACAAAATTGTGATGGACAGTGGCGGTTAACAGTAATGACAACATCACCATAAATCCGGCAAAGGCCATAGTGGCACGTTCTACAGACATTTTAAGCTCCTTTGGCCGCCTGGGCCTGGTTGATCACTGAGTCGATGCGCTTGCGCATCAGGGCATAGTAAAGTACCGGGATCACCACCAGCGTTAGCAGGGTGGAGATCAGGATCCCGAAGATAAGGCTGATGGCCAGACCGTTGAAGATCGGGTCATCCAGAATAAACATGGCGCCTATCATGGCCGCGAGGGCGGTGAGCATAATAGGTTTGGCCCGCACGGCGCCCGAGTGAATGACCGCCTGTTCAAATGGCACTCCTGCAGCGGTTTCCTGGTTGATAAAGTCCACCAAGAGTATGGAGTTACGCACTATGATCCCCGCCAGCGCTATCATGCCTATCATGGAGGTGGCGGTGAACTGGGCGCCGAGCAAGGCGTGCCCCGGCATGACCCCGATAATGGTCAAGGGGATAGGCGCCATGATAATCAGCGGTACCAGATAGGAACGGAAGTGGGCCACCACCAGGAGATAGATGGCAATCATGCCAACCCCATAGGCCAGGCCCATATCACGGAAGGTTTCATAGGTTATCTTCCATTCGCCATCCCAGAGTACGCTGATGGCATCCAGGCCATCGGGTTGGCTGAAATAGTGCTGGTTGAAACCAAGGCCACCTTCTGAGTCGATATCCGCCGCCATTTCAAACATGCCGTACAGTGGGCTGTCGAGTGGCCCGGCCATGTCGGCAATCACCATGATCATCGGGATCATGTTCTTGTGAATGATGGGCGCGTCTATCTGTCCTTTGCGGATTGTCACCAATTCGGCCACGGGCACAGTGCCGCCATGGAGGCTGTCGAGGCGTAAGTTAAGCACTGAAGTCAAATCCAGTTTGTCGGCCTCAGGTAGTTCCAGGCGAATTGGCACAGGGCGTTTCTGCATCGGTTTATGCAGCACATTGATATCCTTGCCGCCGACAGCGGTGGCCACCAGATCCACTATGTTGGCGTAGGGTACGCCCAGCAGACTGGCCTTGCTGCGATCGATAAGCACCTGCCATTTCTGTTGTGCCGCCGGCAGGAAGATATCGATATCCACTACATCCTCGGTCGCCTGGAACAGGGACTGCAGCTCCCTGGCCGCCTGCTGGCGAATATCCTGGCTGGGGCCATAGACCTCGGCCACAATCGGCGACCACACTGGCGGGCCGGGGGGCACTTCCACCACTTTGACATTGGCGTTGAAGCCCCGGGCGATTTGCTGCAGCGGGCCGCGCACCGCCAGGGCTATGCTGTGGCTGTCTCTGTCCCTGTGCTGTTTATCACTGAGATTGACCTGAATATCGCCAAGCTCCTGACTGTTGCGGACAAAGTAATGCCTGACCAGGCCGTTGAAGTTAATCGGGGCATGGGTGCCGGCATAGAGCTGCAGATGCTGCACTTCGGGTACTGTCACCAGATAATCGGACAAGGCCTTGAGGACTTTTTCTGTCTGCTCCACCGGCGTGCCTTCCGGCATATCCACCATCACCTGGAATTCGCTCTTGTTGTCGAAGGGCAACATCTTGAGCACCACCAACTGGCCAACTGGCAGGGCAACAGCCATGCCTATCAGCACAAACACGCCGGCGGCCATGCCTACTCGGGCCTTGCGGCTCTCGAGGAATGGCTTGATAAGCCGGGTAAACAGCCTGAGCATCACAGGGCTGGCATTGTCGCTATGTCCCTCGCCACCCTTGTGTCTGAGCAGTTTGTGGCTGAGCCAGGGGGTGACCACAAAGGCCACCGCCAGGGAGATCAACATGCCCATGCTGGCGTTGATGGGAATAGGGCTCATATAGGGGCCCATCAGCCCAGAGACAAAGGCCATCGGCAGCAATGCCGCAATAACGGTAAAGGTCGCCAGAATGGTGGGGCCACCCACTTCATCCACGGCGGCAGGAATGAGATCACTCAGGCTGCGTTTGCCCATGGCCATATGACGGTGGATGTTCTCCACCACCACTATGGCATCGTCCACCAAAATACCTATGGAGAAGATCAGCGCAAACAGGGATACCCGGTTGAGGGTAAAGCCCCAGGCCCAGGAGGCGAAAAGGGTAATCGCCAGGGTAATGACAATCGCCACACCCACCACCAGTGCCTCGCGCATTCCCATGGTGAACACCACCAGGATAACCACAGCGGCGGTAGCAAAGATCAACTTGAAGATCAGAGTGTTGGACTTGTCAGCCGCCGTCACGCCATAGTTGCGTGACACAGTGACATTGACATTGTCCGGAATAAGCAGGTTACGGCTCTTTTCCACCTTGGCAAGGATTGCATCGGCCACATCCACGGCGTTTTCACCCGGTTGTTTGCCTATGGCTATGGTCACTGCCGGGAAGACGCCTTTAGCTTCTGCTTCGGCGCTGTGACCGTTTTGATGCCAGGCGCCATAGAGGGGGACATCGGCCTTGAGGCTGATATCGGCAATATCACTGAGGAACACTGGGGCGGCTTTGCCTTGGCTATCATTGTGCACCGCGACCACCAGTTGCTGCACATCCTCCAGCGAACGCAGGAACTGGCCGGTCTGCACCTTGATCTCCTGGTTATCCTGCACCAGAGACACGGGCATGGAGACCGCATTGTTGGCGCCGAGCGCCCGGTTGATGGCATCGAAGCTGACACCATAAAAACTCATTTTGGCCGGATTGATGCGCACATTGAGCACCAACTCATGGGATCCCATGGACTCGACATCTCGGGTGCCGGGAATGCGCTTGAGTTCGGTTTCGAGCCCATGGGCCACATGAGTCAGTTGCTGAGCCGAGACATTGGGATCTTCTGACCAGAGAGTCAGGCTGACAATGGGCACATCGTCTATGCCCATGGGTTTTATCAAGGGATCGCCCACACCCGCGGCTCTGGGCAGCTTGTCCAGGTTGGAATAGATTTGATTGTAGAGTTTGACTATCGCCTCGTTGCGGGGCACACCCACCTCAAAGATGACGATGATCATTGCGCCATCGGGCTGCGAGAAGGAGTAGAGGGTATCTATGCCTTTTATCTGCGAGATCACTTCTTCTGCCGGCAGGGTAACCAACTGCTCGACCTCGGTCGGTGTGGCGCCGGGGAAGGGGATAAACACATCGGCAAAGGTCACATCTATCTGAGGTTCTTCCTCCTTGGGAGTGACCATAATGGCAAACATCCCCAGCAACAAGCCCAGCAAGGCCAGGAGCGGCGTAATGGCACTGAGCTGGAAACTGGCGGCAATGCGGCCGGAGATGCCGGTGTTATTTTCGCTGTGATTAGCCATGAGTTCCCCTTACTTGGCCTGGCGCTGCTCGAGCAGCAACTGGTAGGCGTTGGCGGCCACTATGTCTCCGGCTTCGAGTCCTGCCAGTATGGTCACGCCATCGTCACGCACATCTCCCAGACGTACCTGTTGCAGGACAAAGTTATCGCCGCGCTTGAGGTAGACGGCCGACAGCTCATTGACGCTGTAAAGCGCTTCTTTGGGCAGCACTATCTCCTGGCGTTTGTCTATGGCAAAGCGTACCTTGACGAAACTGCCGGGCAGCAGATCGCCTGTGTTGGTCGGCAGTGGCAGTCTCACCTGAAAGGCGCGGCTCTGCTCATCACTGAAACCAAAGACCTTGGGGGTAGTGACATCAAAACTGCGGCCATCGGCTAGGATAACCGTCATCTTGTCTGTGGCTTTAGCGGCCTGAAGAAAACGCTGCGGCAGCTGCATCACCACCCGCATCTCATCGTCGGCAAAACCGGACAGGAGCGGCTGACCGGGAGCGACTGTTTCTCCCTCTTCCACATGCCTGGCCGTGACTATGCCAGCATATGGCGCGCTGACGACTGTGTATTTCAGTGATTCCTTTGCCTGAATGATCCTCGCCTTGGCGGCGCTGGCCGCCTGGGAGGCTGACTTGGCATTGGCTATGGCCTGATCCATTTGGCCGCGGGAAATCGCGCCCTTGGGAAACAGTTCCTGATAGCGCTTGAGCGTCAGCTGCGCTTCGGTATCCAAGGCTCTGGCTCTGGCGTATTCCGCCTCGGCCGCCGCCAGGGACGCGCCTTGCTCTTCACTGGTGATCTCCAGCAGCGCCGCCCCGGCGGGGACTCGGTCGTTGACATCATAGTAAAGCTTGAGGATCCGTCCCGAGGTCTGGGCCGACACGGTTGCGGCCTTGACAGCCTCGAGCCTGCCATCCAGGGTCAGCAATTGGGAGTGCTCTGTCTGGCGGACAGTCACTGTGGCCGGCTCGGCTGCCTTAACCGGTTGAATGAGCAGCAGCGCGGGCAGTAACAGGGTCAATACTGGCGTTATTCTGGGCATGGAACTGTTCTCAAAAAAACATCTATGAGAAAATTCTAATGAATAAGGTGGTCGCCTGCAACTATTATTAGAAAAATATGATTAAATAAGAGGTGGCTTGAGTAACTGACTAGACCTTGAATACCCAGGCCAGAATATACACAGCCAGAATACAGATACGAAAACAGGCGGCCTTGGCCACCTGCTTATATTGAAAAATCCGTTTCAGGTTTGCGCTTCAAAAGTTCAGTCGTTGAGATAGTAGGTGAGGGTAGAGACGATTCGCACCTTCTTGATGTAAGGCGTATTACTGTCGCGATCGGAAATGGTGAAGGTGCCCTGGCTGGCTTGTTTGATCTTCCCAAGTACCGAGTCTGAATCTTTGGCAAACTTCTCGGCCACTTCACGGGCATTTTGGGTAGCCTCCTGCACCATGGCCGGCTTGATACTGTTGAGTTCGGTAAACAGGAATTCGGTGCGACTGTCATAGTCCTGACTGGCGATGGCTATGCCTTCTTTGGCCAGGGCCAGCAGCTTGTTACGGCTCTCAAGCAGCAGATCCACCTGGTGAGTATAAAGCGACACTGTCACCCGGGCTGCGTAGCGATACTTAACATTGGGATCGACATAACCCTGGGCTTGCCTGTCTTCTATGGAAGGCAGAGAAACAGAGATTTCATCCTTGTTGAAACCTTGCTGTTCAAGAAAAGCTACCACTTTATCTGTCTTTTGCTGCACCGTCTGATACAAGGTGTTGAGATCGTTATCCACTTCATTGAAGCGAATCGGCCAGATGGCGACGTTGGCCTTGACCTCGCGTTCAGCCAGACCTTTGACCGCCACGGTTCGCTCCATACCTTTCATTGCCAGCAGGCTGTTTCCAATACTGGTGCCAAGCAGCAGTAAACCGGCGCAAATAAAACCCCCAAGCAACAGGGCCGCCAGAGAATAATTTTTGCTCATTTCAAAATCCTTTATGTGATATAGGGAAGGTACAAAGTACGCTTGATATCCGGCCCTGTAAGTCAGCCTATACAGCGCAATTTACACCTTCCATAAGATAACCAAGCCTTGGTGAGAATGCATCTATGAGTTTGAATGCTGCCTGAACAACTTGCTGTTAATCAACAAAAAACCGCCCAGAAGGGCGGCCTTGTTAGTTAAAACTCGTTGGAGCTTTGGCTCAGAATTGATAGCTGTACTGCACTGAGTAGTACATGGCTTCTGATTTGGTAATGGCGTTAACCGGGCCAACTACTGCACTGTTTTCTACCAACTCAACCTCTTCACCTTTAACAAAGGCCATGCCGAAGTCGATGGTTTGATGCTGGTTGATGTGGTAGCTCAAGCCTGCGGTGAACCATTGACGGTCAGAGTCTGGGATGGAGATTGAACTGATTTCATCAACCACACCATTGTCGAACATGTAACCGGCGCGAACAGTGAATTGCTCATTGATGTCGTAGGTTCCGCCTATACTCATCAACCAGGAGTTTTTCCACTGGTACTGCTTCAGGGGGGCGTTAACATTGTTGGCAATCACAGTACCTGTACCATAAATGCTGCTGACACCATCTTTGGCAGTAATTTGATCGAAGTTGCCCCAACGGGTGTATTGAGCCGTGTAATGGACAGCAAAGTTTTCGGTTAACTGGTGGAAACCGGCCAACTGGAAGATATCGGCCAAAGGCACTTCCAGCTCATCAAACAGGGTTGAAGCAAAACTGTTTGTTTGGCCTGGTAAAGGTGTCAGTGTCGCAATATGACCACTCACATCGACATTGGGGCTGTAACGGTAGCTCAGGCCAAAACGGTTGTTCTCATTCAGCTCAAGCGTGGCACCAACAATACCGCCAATACCCCAACCATCGGCATCCACATCGACCAATGGCATTTGATTGTAATAGCGATCCAGGTTGCCTTCGCCATAAACCAAATCCAGTCCGACGCCCAAACTCAGCATATCATTGATGCGGTAAGACACGCTGGTGTTGAAGTTGATGGTGGTTACTTCGGTATTACCTATCAGATCATAGGGAGCCGCAACTGTCTTGCTATTGACCAATGATGCGCTGTCTGTACCGGTACCGAAGTTGGAAAAGGCCGCAAAACCGACAGCCCATTTATCGTTCAACGGCTGGATGTAATAGATGTTGGGGATCCATTTGACGCTGCCTGCATCATCAATCCCACCCAGATCCACCTGGCCGCCCATGAAGTTAACGTCTTTGATATCTACCTGGACGTCAACAGTGGTGACACCAACCGATATAGCGGCTTTGTCAAACAGTGCCATGGCGGCTGGGTTACGGGATAACACGGATGCGTTGTCTGCAATCACGGCATCACCGGCAAAGGCACGGCCGATACCTGTGGCTGATTGGCTGTTGAGCTGGAAACCGGCTGCCAGGGTTTGGCCACTGATCAGTGCGACAGAAACTGCGATAAGAGTCTTGTTGAAATACTTCATTATTATCTTCTCTTTTTATGTTTGCAGGTTGGCTGTCAGTCTTTAAACCCCACAGACACCCGCTTATTAGTCCAGTGCATCTTATGGATGCTCCAGAGTGTCAACAACTCCGACCAGATGTGAAAATTTGTAATATTTTGGTTAATTTCTGCAAATGTGCTGCGAACGTGCGACGAACTTCCAAGTAGCTACTTGGCAGGAAAAGCAGTGATAACTGTGTTTTAAGTGTTTGAAGACCGGCACTGACAGTGTTGCCAAGCTGTAAAAATCAGAGACACAATAAATTACAAACTGCTGGCGAGTTTGGCGTACAAGTGTACGCCAAACGATGGCGGCGGTATAAGAACCGTGGTTAGAGGCTTTGTTCGAAGCGATTGAATTGCGCCTCTGTGACCTCGGATGGTGGTGATAGAAGGCTTACCACAACCCCGGCCAGGGTGGCCAGAATGAATCCGGGTAATATTTCATAAAGGGCGAAGATACCGCTTTCCAATTGCTTCCAGATGATTACTGTCAAGCCGCCGACTAGAATGGTGGCAATGGCGCCGTTGCGGCTGTAGCCACGCCAAAACAGCGACAGGATCACTACAGGGCCGAAGGCGGCACCGAAACCGGCCCAGGCATAGCTCACCAGACCCAGCACACTGGCTTCCCGATCCAGGGCAACAACCACTGAGATAATGGCAATGGCCAACACGCCGATACGACCGACCAACATCAGCTCCTTGCTTGAAGCCTCGGGCCTGAGCCACTTACGGTAGAAATCTTCGGTGATCACGCTGGAACACACCAGCAATTGCGAGTCTATGGTGCTCATGATGGCCGACAAGATAGCGGCGATAAGCAGACCACCTATCCAGGGGTTAAAGGCGACCTGAGTCAGATGGATAAACACAGTTTCCGGATTCTTGAGCGGCTCATCGGCAAAGTAGAGCGCGCCGGCAATACCGGTCGCCAGGGCGCCGATCAGGGAGACAAACATCCAGCTCATGGCGATGCGGCGCGAAACCGGCAGATCCTTGACACTGTTAATCGCCATAAAGCGCGACAGAATATGGGGCTGACCAAAGTAACCCAGCCCCCAGGCCAGTGCCGACAGCAGGCCTATCAGACTTAGCTTATCGCTCCATAACGACAGCATAGCCGGGTCCAGGGCATCCAGACTTTGGTGACTCTCGGGTTGGGTAAACATGCTGACCGGGACTATCAGCAGGGCTATCAACATCAAGCAGCCCTGGAAGAAGTCTGTCCAGCTGACGGCAAAAAAACCGCCGACAAAGGTATAGGCCACTATCACTGTGGAGCCTATCAAGAGTGCTGTTAGGTAATCGAAGCCGAAGACATTGCTGAACAGCACAGCGCCACCAACCATGCCGGAGGAGGCGTAAAAGGTGAAAAACAGCAATATGGTGACGGCAGAAACCAGTTTCAGGAGGCCGCCCTTATCGTTAAAGCGCTTCTCAAAAAAGTCCGGCAGGGTGAGGGCATTATCTGCCATTTGGGTATAGATCCGCAGGCGTTTGGCCACCAAAAGCCAGTTGAGCCAGGCGCCCAGTAACAGGCCTATTCCCATCCAGGCTTCGCCCAAACCGCCAAGATAGACGGCGCCGGGCAAACCCAGCAGCAGCCAACCGGACATGTCGGAGGCGCCGACACTGAGAGCGGTCACCGCCGGGCCCATCTTGCGGCCACCGAGAATATAATCATCGACCGAATCGGTCGCCTTGTAGGCCCAAAGACCTATCCCCATCATCAGAGCCAAATAGCCCAGAAAAGTAATCATTACCGGGGTTTCAATATGCATGCTGGTTTACACTTTTGTGTTGTTGTTTGGCGCGGATACTAGCAAAAGTTTGCCAAAGCGCCCATTGTTGACGGACTATGTGAAGCAGATCTGACCAGTCCCTGAGAAGATGATCCGGAAAGTTTGCAGTGGTGAGTGTTAATTTACTCAAAAAAAGGTGAGCTTAATTGGCTGAATCTTCACTAGAATTTAAACTTGTGGCTCATATTGACTTGTTTAAGGGCAAAGAGGGGCCCTTGGAGCGCGGATACCGGCGTCAGGCTTTTTATATTGCAATTGTTGTATCTGCAATTTGTGCTTTTTGGAATTATGCTCTGCCGCGGTACGGATCTGCCAGAGATGCAAATCTTCGGCGAAAGATAATATAAGGAGTATGCCTATGGCACTGCCTCTCCTATGGCTCGGGTCTGCAGCCCTCGGCGCCGTTTGGCTTGCCGATGAACAGCAGAAGCGTAAGAAGATCGCCCAGAATCGAGTACTCATGGATATGTCGGTACAGCGAGTCAAGGGGCGGGCGCGGCTGACACCCAGTGAATGGTTTCACAGTCAGAGTGTCAAACAAGTGCAGCCCGGGATGCTGGTGTGCTGCCACGTATTCGGGATTATTGAACACACAGGTATCTGGCTCGGTGACGGCACGTTGGCCGAGCTCCACGGCAGCGGCCTTGTGAGGCCAGTGTCGGTGAGGCGTTTTCTCGCCGGTCGCAGCGGCAGCAAGGTGTTTGTCGCCTGCGATCATCAAAGAATGCCCTTGGTCAGTGAACAAGCGCTGGCACGCGCCGGCGAGAGCCTGTTTCAATATCGGGATTACGACCTGTTTGACAATAACTGCCACAGGTACGTGTGGCACTGTATCAGCGGTAAGCCGCAAAGGGTGAGCAGTTTTTTGCGGCTCAATCAGCTGTTGGAAGACTTCTTCGGTCAGGGCGTTTATTGGGATCAACTGCCGCTGGAATCTTTTGGGGACGAGTGAAGATGATAGTCACCGCAAGGGCGCTTAAACGTTAACCAAGAATTGTCTTGAGTGGATCGCTATTCATGCAACTTAATCGCTTTGAAAAATCGATAGTCAGGCATCCGCTGCGGTTGTGGCTGCAAAGACAGCTGGAGCGGCGGATGTTGTTGAAGTTGTTTGCCAAGCCTTTACCGGCTTTTAGTTGTGCCTTGGAGATAGGTTGCGGCTTTGGTGAGGGAATAGCTCTTATGCGTCAGGAGCTGGGGGCAAAAGAAGTGTGGGCGCTCGATTTTGATCTCGATATGGTCAGCCACTGCGCCGGGCGGTATTTGGAGCAAAACTGGCTGCATCTGTGCCAGGGCGATGGCAGCGCCTTGCCCTTTGCCGATAGCCAGTTTGACCTTGTGGTTGATTTTGCCGCCTTTCATCATATTCCGGATTGGCAACAGGCGGTGGCCGAAGTACACAGAGTGTTACGCCCAGGCGGCTATTTCGTCATGGAAGAGCTTTATCGCGCCGCCATCTGTAATCCCTTGAGTCGGCGTCTGTTTGAGCATCCCGAGGAAAATCGTTTCAATCACGCTGAACTTTTGGCTGTTGTTGAAGATAGCGGCAACTTTGAGATTGTCCGTCAACACCAATTGCCGGCGCTGGCGGGCATCATTCTGGCCCGTAAAACCTTCGGCAAAGCATGAACGGGATAATGACGGGTAACCAGAGGGCGTACGCGGGCTTTTGCTGTAGCCCAGCTTAACCCTTTGAAGGAAGATGCGTTTTACCCTCCTCCTTTGCAACCTATATAACTGTAGCCAAGTGCATATCATTTAAGACAATTTAGCTTAAATTTGCCCTGAAGCATGGTTTGTTGCGCCCCTTTACCACTATAATCGACGTCATATTCAGCAGTAGAATTGGACAAGTAGTTGTTATGGCAAATGTATTGGAATCTGTAGATCAACGAACCCAACTCGTCGGTGAGAATCGGCTGGAGTTATTGCTGTTCAGGATCAGTTCGACCCAGCTGTTTGCCATCAATGTATTCAAGGTCAAAGAGGTAGTAAAACTGCCGGAGCTTTCGGCCATGCCAGGCAGCCACCCTGCCATCAGCGGCGTCGCCAATATCCGTGGTGTTTCGATTCCCGTTATCAACTTGCGCAGTGCCATAGGTTTCTCACCCATGCCTGTGGGCGAAGACGCCAACCTTATCATCACAGAATACAACCGCAGCGTGCAGGGTTTTCTGGTGGGCAAGGTTGAGCATATAGTCAACATGACCTGGGGCGATATCATGCCACCGCCGAAAACCGCCGGCCGCAATCATTACCTTACAGCTATCACTCGGATGGAAACCCAGGGTAAAACTGAGTTGGTGTCCATTATCGATGTGGAAAAGGTGTTGGCGGAAATCATCCACTATGACGTGCGTCTCTCAGAAGGTGTGTTGGATGAGTCCTTGGTGGCCAAGATGCCGGGACACAAGATTTTAATTGTCGACGATTCGCCCACCGCCAGACGCCAGGTTCGCGATACTTTGGGACAGTTGGGGCTTGAAGTGATTGAACGCAGCGATGGGCGCGAGGCGCTGACGCTGCTCAAGTCCTGGTGCGATCAGGGGCTCAAGGTGACAGATCAGATTTTGATGATGATCACCGACGCTGAAATGCCCGAAATGGACGGTTACCGTTTGACTTATGAGGTGCGCAACGACAAGCGGATGGCCGATCTCTTTATTACCCTCAATACTTCCCTCAGCGGCAGTTTCAATAAGGCGATGGTGGAAAAGGTGGGTTGCGATCGTTTTATTTCCAAGTTCCAGCCGGATCTGCTGGTGGAAGCCGTACAGGACAGAATTCGCCAGCTGGGCTGATTAACGGCTGTTTTCCTGCTCTAGCTCGCGGATAAGTTGCTTCTTGGTGCGTTTGTCCGCGGCAATGTTAAGCCTGGCCAGGCGCACGGCAAAGGCAAATCTGTCGCGGCCGCAGATGGCGGTCAGTGCCTGCAGAAAGTCTTTGTCCAGCGCAAAATTTTTGGCGTAGTGCTCTATGGCGGCAAACACAGAGCTGTAGTGTAAGCCATCGAAGTCAAACCCGGTATTTGGCGTCTCGTCGCTCAGCGGAACGCCTTCAATACACAGGGACCAACCCTTGGCATTGATCCTGTCTCTGGCCACTTCATACATAAACCAGGCGCTGCGTTTAAAGCCGCCAAGAATTTTGCAGGAAAACTCCGATTCTTCCAGCTCTTCACGGGTCCAATTCAGCCCTATGGCCAGATGTTTGGCGTAGCGCTTCATCAGCGCATCTTTAACCGCAATACGGCACTCGTATATCGAGGTGAGAGTATGTTGGCGGGCCAGCGTCAGGCACTCCTTACAGGCGGGCACGCTCAGTGAGGCATGTTCTGCATGGGGGGAGGCTCTAAAGGCAAAAACGTGTTCGCAGGGCTCGGCACAAAACCAGCAGCTGTGACGGCAATTAAAGGGGATGTCGACCAAGGGACAGGGCATAGGGTTGTGCAGATGTTGCTCTGAGTCTTAAAAGAAGTCGGGAGCCTTGGTGACTCCCGACCGGGTAAAGCTTATTCGGCTTCCACGTCCACCAGGAACTTGGCCAGCTCTACCGGCTCAACTTCGGGACATTCCTGCTCGGCGCGCCAATCGATACCAATCAATACGCCATCTTCGTTGAGATCTTCAATCCAGAACTCCAGTAACTCCTCCAATGGAATCGCCACGGGTGCGAAGTTGACCCACTCCTCGGTGCAATGGCTTTGGGCCACCGCCTGATCAGACCATAAAGGCATGACATCTGTGTCTTCATATTCGCTGGAATCACACACCACCCAGCCTTCGCCGGAGTCGTCCTGCAAGCCCCACACCTGCTGGTGCTCTTTGACGTTATCGATAAATTGGCTCAGTGCCGGCGCTAAATCAGTCATGATCTCTCTCTTGAGCAAGGGTTAGTGGCGCCATTATACGGCATAAGCACTGGAGTCCAAGTGAATCTTAACCTCAGATGAACAAACAGGAATAAATGCTTAAAAATCGGCTCAACGACAGGGAATTATGCCTGTGGGTCTTAAAAAACGCTGTGCGACTGGTTAGGATGGAGCTCGATGGGGTGTTTAATTTTTTAAGGAGTCGGAAGGTGTTCAGAGTTTTATCCTGGTTTCCCCTGCTGTTGGCCACGCAAACGCTGGCAGCCCCCCAGAATGAGGATCCTGTAGAAGCCCTGATAAAGGCCGGGGAAGCGGCTTTTCCTCAGTGTATTGTGGAGTTGCAGGACAAGGCCCTTAACGAGGGCATCAGTCAACAGACCATCGACTCACATCTTAAGCCACTGAAGTTTGTACCCAGAGTGATAGAGCTGGATCGCAGTCAGCCCGAGTTTACCCAGACATTTGCCAACTATTTCGATAAACGGGTAACAGATTGGCGGGTTTCCAAGGGCCGGGAACTGCTGGTTGAGCACAAGGTACTGCTGGATAAGCTCAAGCGCGAGTATGGCGTGCCGCCGCAATATCTCTTGTCTTTCTGGGGCATGGAGACCAATTTCGGAGGCTACAAGGGGAAGATGCCTGTGTTGGACTCGCTGGCAACCCTGGCCTGCGACTCCCGCCGCTCGGGCTTTTTTACCCAGGAGTTGATGACAGCGCTGAAGCTGAGCCAGAAATATGGTTTTGCCGCAGCCGATATGCAAGGCTCCTGGGCCGGCGCCATGGGTCACACCCAATTTATGCCCAGTGCCTATGCCAGTTATGCTGTCGATGGTGACGGTGATGGCAAGGCGGATCTCTGGAACAGCATAGATGATGCTCTGACCTCGGCGGCAAACTTTCTTGCTCACCTGGGGTGGCAGCGCAACGAACGCTGGGGCAGGGAGGTTCGCTTACCTGAGGCGTTTGATTATCAGCACCTGGGGCAGAAAAAGTCTCTCGCCGACTGGCAGGCGCTGGGATTGACCCAGAGCAATGGCGAGGTGCTGCCACAGGCCCAGATGGAAGCCAGACTCTATCTGCCCGCCGGGCACGAGGGACCTGCGTTTCTCGGCTACGATAACTTCCAGGTGATCCAGCGTTGGAACCGTTCTGAGTTTTATGCCATCTCAGTAGGCCATTTGGCCGACAGAATCAGTGGCGCCGGTCGGCTGGCCAAAGCACCGCCGCAGCAAACCCGCTTGAGCCGCGCCCAGATAAAGGCGCTGCAGCAAAAGCTCAATGAGCAGGGGTTTGATGCCGGAAAGCCGGACGGTATTCTCGGGCGTAACTCCCGCGCCAGTTTACAGGCGTTTCAGCTCAGCAAAGGCTTGGTGGCCGACGGTTTCCCCTCTGCCGAAACCTTTAAAGCCCTGGGACTCTAATTCTGCTAATCAAAATGATTGCCAGTAGCCAAGGGATTGGCTAATGTTAGCTCATAAAGGCGCCAATCAACTGCCCGGATAATGTTGGCAGCAGAAATTGGCGTTTTCCCGCACCGATTAGAACTCAGGGAATGATATGAGCAGCGAGATGAGCAACATAGATAAATTGAGTCACGGCCAGCGACAGCGTCTGGCCTTTATCGATTTCAGTCTGCAGTATTTTGGCCAGGTCAGTCGTCAGGATTTGATTGCCAAGTTTGCCACCGGATTGGCGGCCGCCACCCGCGACTTCAGCCTCTATCGCGAGCTGGCGCCGCAAAACCTCAAGCTGATGCACCCCAGCCGTCATTATCAGCGCCAGCATGAATTCAAGCCCTTGTTTCATCACGAGCCCGAAGCCATTCTCTCGGGGCTGGCCCGTGGCTTTGGTGATGGTTTGTCACAGCCCCTGGTGCCCAGCCAGGTCTGTTTCGATGCGGTGCGGCTTATTCATCCGGATACCGAGATTATCGCGGCGCTGATGCGTTCAATTCAGCAAGGGCAGGCGCTGGCGCTGCAATATGTTTCCACCTCAAGCGGTGAAACCCTGCGCGAAATTGTGCCTCATGCCCTGGTCAACAACGGCCAGCGCTGGCATGTACGGGCATTTGACCGACAGCATGGCAAGTTCAACGACTTTGTGGTGACCCGTATCAAGCAGGCCAGAGAACTTGAAGGCTCTCCCTTGCCCAAGGAGCAACCGGCGGCCGACAGCAACTGGTTGACGCCGGTGGAACTGGTGTTGGTTCCCCATCCGAGCCTGAAACACCCGGAGGCGATTATGCTCGACTATCGTATGGAGGATGGCGAGCTCAAGGTGGCCAGCAACGCGGCCTTGGCCGGATATCTGCTGCGCAGCTGGAGTGTGGATTGCTCTGTTAAGCATCAAATTGATGGTGGTGTTTGTCAGTTGGCACTGAAAAACCACCAGGTGCTGGAGCGACTCGAGCATCTGGCGATAGTGCCTGGCGCAGGGCGCTAATCCAAAGCAGTGGAGTGCAGGCGACAGTTTTGTTAAGCTGCGCCGGAATCATGAATACTGAGGACTCAGAATGAGCGTTAAAGAAGATATGGTGGTGCAGTTCAATTACACACTGCGCGATGAAAAGGGTGAAGTGCTGGAAACCAACGAGGGGCACGATCCCATCGCCTATCTGCATGGCCATGACAACATGATGCCTGGAGTCGAGAAAGCCATCGAAGGCAAAGAGATAGGTGCCAAGTTCAGTGTGACCTTGCCTGCCTCTGAAACTTACGGTGAGCGGGTTGAAGGCGCCGAGCAGCGCGTATCGGTAAAACACCTGATGGGCGCCAAAGTATGGAAGCCAGGCATGCGCGCGGTCGTCAATACAGATCAAGGCCAGCGTCAAGTGACTGTGGTCAAGGTGGGCAAGTTTATGGCCACAGTGGACATCAATCACCCATTGGCCGGTCGCGAGCTGACCTTTGATATCGAAGTGGTCTCAGCCCGTGAAGCCACCCATGAAGAGATAGCCCATGGTCATGCCCATGGCGTCGGTGGTCATCACCACTGAGTTTGGCTTTAACTGAATACGCCCGCTTTAGCGGGCGTTTTTGATTGAGAAACCATTGAGAGGAGAGGGGATGAAAATTGACTGCGAGCAGGGGCGATTGCTGCTGAGTCCCAATGAGCTGCAGGTACGCTTGCCGGCCATGCAGACAGTGTTGATGGCGCTGAGCGACGATATCCGTTTGCTCAAAGGTCCTTGCATTCTGCTGGCCGATGCCGGCGCCGTGCGTTGGCAGCTGCGGCTCGACTCAGATGAACAGCTCGAGCAACTGGCAGACTTTTACGGTCTGACGCCCGAGTGATTTACTATTCCAGTCTGTGGCGTTGATGGCTGCGCTGATAGTCTAACTCGGGGCCCTTGGGTACGATGCGACTGGGATTTATCTGCCCATGGCTGTAGTAATAGTGCTGTTTGATATGTTCAAAGTTGACCGTGGCGGCAATGCCGGGGTACTGATACAGATCGCGCAGGTATTGGCTCAGCGCCGGGTAGTCTTCAATGCGGCGTTTATTGGTCTTGAAGTGGCCCACATAGACGGCATCGAAACGGATTAAGGTGGTAAACAAGCGCCAGTCGGCCTCAGTGAGTTGTGAACCTGTGAGAAAGCGGCGTTCACTCAATTGCAACTCCAATCTGTCAAGGGCACTGAACAGCTGCTCAAAGGCCTCTTCATAGGCTTGTTGTGAGCTGGCAAAACCGGCCCGATAAACCCCGTTATTGATATTGGGATAGATGAATTCGTTGAGCGTATCTATCTCCTCTCTAAGATGGGGCGGGTAAAAGTCCAGGTTATTGCCGGTCAGATGATCGAAGGCGGAGTTGAACATACGGATGATTTCCGACGATTCATTGCTGACTATGGTCTGATGATGTTTGTCCCACAGCACAGGTACTGTCACCCGACCGCTGTAATCGACCGCGGCGAGCTGGTAAATTTGGTAGAGGAATGCTTTGCCAAACAAAGGGTCTTGCTCGGCGCCCTGGATAGGCTGGCCACCCTTGGGGCCCGCCTCTGTGGCAAATTCCCAGCCATTTTCCAACATATGGGGCTCGACTACAGTCACAGAGATCAGCGCTTCCAATCCTTTCACGGCGCGAAATATCAAGGTTCTGTGGGCCCAGGGGCAAGCGAGTGAAACATAGAGATGATAGCGGCCCGGCTCGGCCTTGAATCCACCTTGACCACTGGGGCCCGGACTGCCATCCGGGGTGATCCAGTTTCGTAGCTTTGCATCTTCACGGACGAACTTGCCGCCGTTTTTGTCTGTCTGATACCACAGGTCGACCCATTTGCCCTGCTGCAACAATCCCATTTATCGCTCCTTTAACCGCTTTGATCTATGGCTCGCATTTCAGTCTAGGTGGTGGTTATTTATGGGTAAAGCGCGAAATACACGTGTTTTTATTCGAATTTTTAGAATGGTACTGGCAAGGAATCTACAGCCTGATATGATGTCGGTCACATTTTTTTCCTATCAAGAAGGATGTTGTTATGTCGTCAGCCACCCTGGATGCCGTTGTTGTTGAACCCCGCGAGCCGGCCACGGCCTGCGTTATCTGGTTGCATGGTTTGGGTGACTCGGGTGACGGCTTTGCCCCTGTGGTGCCGGCATTGGGACTGCCGGCCGAACACTCGATACGCTTTGTGTTTCCACATGCGCCTGAGCAGGCTGTTACTGTTAATGGTGGTTATGTGATGCGCGCCTGGTATGACATCAAGAGCCTCAATCTCCATGACAGAGCCGATATGCCAGGGGTACTGCAATCCGAGCGTTTGGTTCGGCAACTGATAGAGCAGCAAGTCGCCCAGGGCATTGCCGCCAACCGTATTGTGCTTGCCGGTTTCAGCCAAGGCGGGGTGATGAGCCTCTTTACCGCACTGCGTTATCCCGAAGCCTTGGCCGGTATTATGGCGCTGTCCTGTTATTTGCCGGGTGGTGAGCAGTTGCCGGAAGACGTGAGCAGCGCCAACCGTGATACACCTATTTTGCAATGCCACGGTGAGCAGGATGATGTGGTTGCCCTCAGTGCCGGGCTTATGGCCAAAGAAGCGCTCGAGCTGGGGGGATATCGACTTGAATGGCACACTTTCCCAATGGCGCACGGCGTGGTGCCGCAGGAGCTGAATCTCATCAGTCAGTGGCTGCAGGCGCGTTTGAATTAGGGAAGGTGCGAATAAGTCCTAGCGACGTTCTCATTGAGAGAGTGACTTACACAGAATTGGCGTTCAAAGCTACGGACCGAAGGTATGCAGGGGCCTGCCTGAGTCTAATAACACAGAGCACAGATGGGACTTGTTTACACTTGCCTAATATCCAGTTTTGATTTTTTGAAAAATAAGTCGTCCCTTAATAGAAACGGCCCTTCAGCGGCTGTTTCCATTATCAAACAATAGCCTGTTGCTGCTAATACTTTAGTTATTTTCATATATATCAGTGAAATAGCTTTTTTCGGGTGCTAATTACACTCTAATATCAGCAGCAGATCACGCTAAAGTATGAGTAGCCCCTGGAAGCCTATTCTGGATTGTGAACAGGTTGTGTTATTTCCCGCCTTAAAATCATGCAGTTAACGTTTATTTGTTAATAAAAATGACACATTTTTGACTTAATCTTGCTAGTATGTCGGGCGCGGGAAGTTCGCTTCTCCGCTCATTAATGATGATGGTAAAAATAAATAAAAACATGGGGTTGATTTAATAATGTCTAATAAGCTGATGAAAGGACTTTTGGCGACAGCCATTCTGGCTGCACTCGCCGGTTGTAACAGTGATGACAAGGATCCGGCACCGGAAGTCTGCGGCGCCGATAATTGCACCAAGTTCACCATTTTACATACCAATGACAACCATGGTCGCTTTTGGGAAAACAGTGACGGTGAGTATGGTATGGCAGCCCGTAAGACGCTGGTTGAGCGCTTACGCAGCGAAGTGGAAAGCAACGGCGGCCAGACTCTGTTGCTCTCCGGTGGTGATATCAACACAGGTGTGCCTGAGTCGGATCTGCAAAACGCCGAGCCTGACTTTATCGGCATGAACCTGATTGGTTATGACGCCATGGCCGTGGGTAACCACGAGTTTGATAACCCACTGAGCGTGTTGGATATGCAGCGCGAGCTCGCCGAGTTTCCTATGCTGGCTGCCAACATCTACAAAAAAGATGGCAGTCGTTACTTCGAGCCTTACAAGGTTTTCGATGTTAAAGGTCTTAAAGTGGCTGTCATAGGTTTGACCACAGAAGATACCCGCAAGATAGGTAACCCTGAGTTTATCGGCGAGCTTGAGTTTACTGATCCCAAAGAAGAGATCAAAAAGGTCATCAAAGAGATCAATGATAACAAAGCCGCCGATATCATAGTGGCAACCACTCACATGGGGCACTATGCCGATGGCCAAAACGGCAGCAATGCCCCGGGTGACGTGGCCATGGCTCGCGCCCTGGAAGAGGGACAGCTGCAGGTCATCATAGGTGGCCACTCACAGAATCCGGTTTGTATGGAACCCGGTAGTCAGAGCTATGCCGACTTCAAACCCGGTGATGATTGCCTTCCTGATCAGCACAAAGGCACCTGGATCATGCAGGCCCATGAGTGGGGTAAGTATGTTGGCCGCGCCGATTTTGAATATTATGGCGGCAAACTGCACCTGGCCAGCTACAAGCTGATCCCGGTCAACCTGAGAAAACTGGATGCCGAAGGCAAGAAGACAGAGGAACTGGCCGGTGAGCAGATCCCTGCCGATACCACAGTCAAAGCTGTACTGCAGCAATATCAGGACAAGGGCAGTGAAAAACTGGGCGAAATCATCGCCACTACCGATGGCAAACTGGAAGGCGATCGCGGCGTGGTTCGTGGTCAGCAGACCAACCTGGGCCGTTTGCTCGCCATGGCGCAGGCCACCAAGGTTAATGCCGATATCGGCGTTATGAACTCGGGTGGTGTACGTGACTCTATCGCCGCCGGTGATATCAGCTACCGTGATGTACTGACAGTGCAGCCTTTCGGTAACATGATAACCCTGAGCACTATGACAGGTGCCGAGCTCAGCGATTATCTGGGTGTAGTGGCTACCATGCAGCGCGGTTCAGGGGCTTATGCCCAGATAACGGGCGTGAAAATGACAGTTGATTGTCAGGCCAAGTCGGTCGCTATCAGCGAAGTCAGCGGCAAGGATTACAGCGCAACAGATAGCTACACCTTCACTGTACCCAGCTTCAACGCAGCGGGCGGTGACGGCTATCCCAAGCTGGATCCGGTACAAACTGGCTATGTTGATGCCGAAGTCTTCTACAGCTTCCTGAAAGAGAAACAAAGCATCAAGGCCGTTGATTACGAGCCGGTAGGCGATATCGTTTATGAAAACTCCAACAGCCCGCTGGGTTGTGAAGTACCTCAGTAAATAGCACATTAAGTCACTTTACAGGCAGCCCTTCGGGGCTGCTTTTTTGTGGCAAAAGAGCAGGGTGGTCATGTGGCTTTGGGTGAATTTTAACCAATTAATTCTACCGACACTTGAAATACTTTTGCCCGACCTTATCTATTGAGTGTCGGCAGGGAAAGTGCCTTGACCGATAAATTAAAGGCCGTGCCATTGGGCGGCCGTTTGAACCTAGGGTGCGATGATTCGGCCCGACACTACATATTGCTTAATCTATGAGGATATGACTATGCGTAACTATGATTTGACTCCCCTTTACCGCAGCGCTATCGGTTTTGATCGTCTGGCCCGTTTGGCCGAACATGCCGCCGCCAACAATGGCAATGCCGGTTACCCTCCATACAATATCGAACTCCTGGGTGAGAACCGTTACCGGATCACCATGGCGGTTGCAGGCTTTGCCATGGATGAGCTGGAGATCACCAGCGAGGGCGAAAAGCTGTTGGTGAAAGGCACCAAGGGCGAGCAGGCTCCGGAGCGTAAATACCTGTATCAAGGCATTGCCGAGCGCGGCTTTGAACGTACCTTCCAGTTGGCCGATTATGTGACCGTCGAAGGTGCCCATCTGGAACACGGCCTGCTCAATATAGATTTGGTGCGCGAGATCCCTGAAGCCATGAAGCCGCGCAAAATTGAGATAGGCTCAGGTAACCGCCTGATAGAAGAAACTCAGGCCTGAAACAGCGCCGATAAGCTCGGCCCCGGCTTGTAAAGCAGGCCGCTAAAGCAAAAAAGCCAGTCTGATACAGACTGGCTTTTTGTATTCAGGGTTATCACTCCCCAAGAGTGCTTAGAGTACCATGGCGGCAATCCAGCCGAAGATTAGCAGCGGAATGTTGTAGTGAACAAAGGTTGGGATCACGCTGTCGCGGATATGATCGTGCTGACCATCGGCATTGAGGCCGGCGGTGGGGCCGAGCGTTGAGTCCGATGCCGGTGAGCCGGCATCTCCAAGCGCTGCGGCGGTGCCGACCAGGGCGATAACCGCAGGCACAGAGAAACCAAAGTTCAGCGCCAGCGGCACATAGATGGTGGCAATAATGGGGATAGTCGAGAAAGATGAGCCAATACCCATGGTGATCAACAGACCCACCACCAACATCAACAATGCGCCCAGGCCCTTGTTGTCACCAATCAACTCACCTATGGCACTGACCAGAGTCAGTACTTCACCGGTTTGTTTGACCACGGCAGCGAAACCGGCGGCGGCTATCATGATAAAGCCAATGTTGGCCATCATGCGCACGCCTTGGTTAAAGATATCTTCATCGGCCACATGTTTGAGCGCGCCGCTGAATGAGAAGATCATAAAGCCAACCAGGGCGCCGAAAATCATCGAATCTGTCTGCAGCTGCACCAGCAGAGTCGCCAGAATAGCCAGCACAGCAATGATGATGTTGCGCTTGCTGAGTCCGGTTTCCGGTTCAGCGGCGAGGATCTGCTCTTCCCGGTACTCTCTTGGCTTGCGATAGCTGATAAACACGGCCGTCAGCAGTCCGGCCAACATACCGGCGGCCGGAATAAGCATAGCTTGGGGAATGTCACCTGACTGGGCCTCTAAGCCGTTGGACTGCAGGTTTGCCAGCAGTATGTCGTTTAGAAATATGCCGCCAAAGCCCACAGGTAACACCATATAAGTGGTGACCAGGCCGAAAGTGATAACACAGGCAACCAAACGCCTGTCCAGCTTGAGTTTGGACATCAGATGCAAGAGTGGCGGCACCAGAATGGGGATAAAGGCGATATGGATCGGCAGAATGTTTTGTGAGCTGATGGCCATGGCCAGCAGCGACAGCAGCAACAGGCTGCGAACCCACTTGAGGTTTTGACTATTGGGATCCTTGCCAAGGGCCTTGATCACAGTAGTGGAGATCAAAGTGGTCAGCCCGGAATGGGACAGGGCTACGGCAAAGGCGCCAAGCAGGGCATAGCTCAGGGCTATTTGGGCACCACCGCCCAGGCCGGTATTGAATGCTTCTATGGTCTGGTGGATGTCCAGTCCCCCCATCAAGCCAGCGACCAGGGCGCTGATCGTCAAGGCGATCACCACATTGACCCTGGCCAGGCTGAGAGCGAGCATCAGACAGACGGCAATCACAACTGCGTTCATAGTAAAGTCTTATTCGCTAAACAAAGGGGCTATTTTTGACTGGGGGGGCTTGGATGTCCAGCTGCAATCAGTGTTTGCGGGAAAAAATCTGCCTTTGTGAACTGGATCCTGAGGTTATTGAACCGCTTTGTGACCCATGTTGTTGCAGTGACCGCGCTCTTGCCGATTTCTTATCCAGACAAGCCTTAAATTGGGGCAAAAGCGTGATATTGATCCTAAATAGGTTGTCAGGTGGATGGCACCTCTTATAATGGCCTGTAGTTAAAACGGATTCTGTTTTATTCACAGCTCAATCCATAGATGGAGGTATAAAATGAGCGTATTAGTAGGCCGTCCGGCTCCGGACTTTACTGCGGCAGCTGTTCTGGGTTCTGGCGAAATTGTTGACAGCTTCAACCTGACTGCAGCAATCAAAGGCAAGCCTGCGGTAGTGTTCTTCTACCCACTGGATTTCACCTTCGTGTGCCCATCTGAGCTGATCGCTTTCGATCACCGCATGGAAGAGTTCAAGAAGCGTGGCGTTGAAGTGATCGGTGTTTCTATCGATTCTCAGTTTACTCACAATGCATGGCGTAACACCCCAGTGGAAAAAGGTGGTATCGGCCAGGTTCAATACACTCTGGTAGCCGACGTTCGCCACGACATCTGCAAGGCTTATGACGTTGAACACCCAGAAGCCGGTGTGGCTTTCCGCGGTTCTTTCCTGATCGACAAAGAAGGCATGGTGCGTCACCAGGTCGTTAACGATCTGCCTCTTGGCCGTAACGTCGATGAAATGCTGCGTATGATCGACGCGCTGCAATTCCACGAAGAGCACGGTGAAGTTTGCCCAGCTGGTTGGGAAAAAGGCAAGAAAGGCATGAAAGACAGCCCAGACGGTGTTGCTGCCTATCTGTCTGAGAATGCTGAAGAACTGTAATATAGTTTAAGTCTTTAAAAGCAGTCTTAAAGCACAATGCCGTTCAGTTATACTGAGCGGCATTTTTTTATCTTGATCGATTTCCTGTGTTGGTTCATTTGAAATGTTATTCGTGGGCGGGCACTTTCCATTCAACTTAAACTGTTTGACAAGCTGCGATAGTTTCTGAGTGATAGGCTTTGATGACTATCTCATCTGTTGTGAATACCAATCCAGAGCCTTGTTTTAGCTAGAATAGTGCATTATGGCAGTTTGTCTCTCTAAAGCTCGGTTCGCCCATGTATGTCTTGGATAATTCAATCAATATTAAAGTGCTTTACCCTTGATAAGTTTACGCATCCACATCCGGTTTGGATTAAGGCGCTGCAGTAGCGTACTTCCTACCGGCAAGGGTTGATGACAAAGCTCTGATGCCAGAATATCCGCCGCCAACGGACCTGTGCTGAGACCGCGGGAGCCCAAACCACCGAGAACATAAAGACCGGGATGCACAGGGGCCGGTGTTTGTTGCCAATAGCGGGCACTCTCGGGAGTGTGCTGATGCTGCTGATAGACTTGCATTAGTGCCTCGACATCCGGTGCTTGACCCAACATGGGGAAGTGATCCCGGGTGACCATACGCACCCCCACTCGCGCTCCTTGCCCCATCACCAGCCCCTGGTGCCAGTCGGCATCCGGATAACTCATGGCGATTTTTTGCAGGTTTTCTCTCTGCTCGACGTCGCTGTAGGCCAGCTGCTCGGGATCTTTGACATAACTGGCTCCCAAACAATGAATCCCCTCCCAGGCCGGGGTGAGATAGCCCTTGGCACAGAGTACTGTCTTAAGCGCTCGCAAACCGCCTTGGGTTGCGACTTCGCTGACCTGGCCGCGAAAGGGTGAGGCGGGCAGGGCCGAGGTTTGTGGCAGTGCTGTCAGCGAAGCGCCGCTTGCCAGCACCAGTTTTTTGAATGGCCCAAAACGGCGACCATCGGTAGCACTCAGCCACCAGTGGCTACCTTCTCTTGAAATCTCGCTGATATGGGTGCGGCGCTGAAAGTCGCAGTAAGTTGATTCAACGGCATATTGGATCGCGGCGCGGCACAGGGCTCTGGGGCAGACCCAGCCCCCCAGAGGGTAAAAAAGACCATCTTCTTTAATATCCAATCCCGCAAGCTCAGTCGCCTCAAAGTTGTTGACCCGGCGCAAAATATCCGGGTGCCAATTTTGGCCCTCGGCAATCTTATTCAGGCGGGTGCGGCTTCGCTCATCAAAGCCTGTGTGTAATACACCGCAAAAGTCATGGGCGATATCGAACCCGGCGGCAACCAAGGCGGTTATCCGCCGCCGACTGAAGAGAAAACCTTGTTGGAATAGTGTGTTGAGCTCGGATGTTTCCGGTGTCAACAGCGGGTATAGTGCACCTTGTCGGTTGCCACTGGCACTTTGACCCGCGTTTTCCTCGCTGCAAAATACCTGGCTGGGCTGGTGACGTTCGGCCAATGACAACGCCAGCTGGCTGCCGGCCACACCGGCGCCGATAATGGCAATAGATTCATCGGCTGCAAGTGTGGATTCGCGGTAGAGCGGCCAGGGCGCCAGTCTGGCATTGCTTTGGCGCCGCAAGGCAAGGCGTTCTGCTTTGGCGATGGGCTCGAGCTCAGTTTGTTGAGTCAAAAGCAGTGCTGCCGGCCCGTTAAAATCTACTATATTGAGCCCGCTATTGACCATAATAGAGGCAAGAGCGCTTCTCTTACTTGGCAGGCACAGCAAGGAAGCGTAGTCTTTAGCCAAGCGCGCCATCTGCCAGACCTCTGCCTGAGAGGGTAAGGGCTCAGCAAGCCAGAGCCAGTTGTCTATCCAGCCGTTATGGTTTACACCAGGCAACTCTTTGAGCAAAGTGGCGTCAAATTCAAGGTAAAGATCCAGTGTCAACCTGCCGCCATCGAGCACAAAGCGTTGGCAGCCGGGGATTGCCAGAGGTTTACCTGCCTGCAGCTCGGCAAGGAGAGATATTACTTCGCTTGTTTGATGCTCGGCGGATGCGGTAGCTTCGGTGGTCTGCCCTAATGGCAGTTTGCTTTGCAGAACCTTGAGCGATTCTGCCCGGGAGTCTTTATCGGCGGCAAACAGCAAGAGTTGTAACACAAGCTTGGGATAATCCTGTCGCAGTTGGCTCCAGAGTTGCAGCAGAGGCAACAGGGCTTCACTGCCTACCGCCGCCAGACAAATTTGCCGCCCGAAGGGCTTGTCACCGAAACGGATTTGTTGGTAGGGCGCAAGAGTCGCCGTCGGGGCTTGTGTTGTTTCCACAGATGTGGGATTTTGACTGCAAGTTTGCGTATTTTCACTGCCGGATGGCCGAAGTTGTTCCTGTTTCACGGGCAATTTTTTACTCTGGAGGCCTTGTTCGGCATTATTTTACCCAAGTTTACGGAAAGCTGACCACTTAAATGCTGTAAAACGGCTAACATGGCGTCAGCAAAAGTAGGTACTGAATTGTACGGAATGGATAGTAAAACATGAAAAGAGTCGTGATCACCGGAATTGGCGTTGTATCAAGTATCGGTAATAACAAACAAGAAGTGACAGAATCTCTCAAGGCTGGCCGCAGTGGTATCACCCACTCAGATCAGTTTGAGGAGATGCAGCTGCGCAGTCATGTCTGGGGCGACATCAAACTCAATCCCGCAGAACTTATCGATCGCAAGGCGTTGCGTTTTATGGGGGATGCCGCAGCCTACGCCTATTTGGCTATGCAGCAAGCCATTGAAGACAGTAGTCTGACCGAAGAGCAGTATTCAGATCCTCGTGTAGGTCTCATTGTCGGTACCGGTGGCGCTTCGTCTTCCAACCAGGTTCAGGCGGCTGACACCCTGCGCGCTAAAGGCGTCAAGCGCGTGGGACCTTATATTGTGCCGCGGATAATGTCTTCTACAGCCAGTGCCTGTCTGGCGACGCCCTTCAAAATCAAAGGGATGAATTACTCCATCAGTTCGGCCTGTGCCACCAGTGCGCATTGTATCGGCCATGCGGTGGAACTGATCCAGATGGGTAAGCAGGATATGGTCTTTGCCGGCGGCGCCGAAGAGATCGATTGGACCCTGACCATGGGCTTTGACGCCATGGGCGCCTTGTCCACCAAGTATAACGACACACCGGAAAAAGCTTCCCGCACCTATGATGCCGACCGTGATGGCTTTGTTATCTCAGGTGGTGGCGGCATAGTAATTGTCGAAGAGCTGGAGCACGCGCTGGCCCGCGGCGCCAAGATTTATGCCGAAGTCATAGGTTATGGCGCTTCATCCGACGGTTATGACATGGTTGCCCCAAGCGGTGAAGGTGCGGTGCGCTGCATGAAGATGGCGCTGGAGTCAGTAGATACACCTATCGATTACGTTAACACTCACGGCACTTCTACTCCTGTCGGTGATGTGCGAGAGCTCGAAGCCCTGCGTGAAGTCTTCGACGGCCAGATGCCGGCGATTGCCTCAACCAAGTCAATGACAGGCCATGCCCTGGGCGCAGCCGGTGTTCATGAGGCGATATACAGCCTGTTGATGCTCGAACAAGGTTTTATCGCGCCTTCCATCAATATCGACAAGCTGGACGAGGCCGCAGAAGGTATGCCAATTGTGCGTGAATACCGCGACGCCGAGCTCAACACTGTTATGAGCAATAGCTTCGGTTTCGGCGGCACCAACGCTACCCTGGTGATGCGCAAGTACAAGTAAGCGCCTTGTTCTACTCAATACAAGAAGGAAGCCAAATGGCTTCCTTCTTTGCTTATGAGCTGACGCAGAACTTGTTAGTAGCTTTCTCAAATGTGCGCCGGACTCAGACAAGCCTCTAGCTCGCTGATAGAATAGCGGTTTAATCCACAACAGAGCAGGAAAGTCGATGAAGTTGGTGGTTGATGAAAATATGCCCTATGTGCAGCCCTTGTTTGCCGAGCTGGGGGAGATAGTAGCCGTCGATGGCCGTCATTTGGATGCGGCCACAGTAGCCGATGCCGATGTTTTACTGGTGCGTTCGGTCACCAAGGTCAATGAGACACTGTTGGCTGGTGCACATAAGCTTAAGTTTGTCGGCAGTGCCACCATAGGGACAGATCATGTGGACAAGGCTTATCTGGCGTCCCGCAATATCCCCTTTTCCAATGCACCTGGTTGCAATGCCACCGCGGTTGGCGAATATGCTTTTATCGCCATGTTGGAGCTGGCCAACAGGTTTGATACTCAGCTTAAGGGCAAAACTGTTGGCATAGTCGGCGCCGGTAATACCGGTTCGGCGCTGGCACGCTGTCTTGAAGCCTACGGAATAAATACCTTGCTCTGCGACCCCTTACTGGCCAAGGCTGGCGACAGCCGCCGCTTTGTCAGCCTGGATGAACTGGTTGCAGGCGCCGATATCGTTAGTCTGCATGTACCTTTGACCCGTGATGGCGAACATCCTACTTGGTATCTGTTTGACGAGCAGCGACTGGAGACACTGAAACCCGGCTGCTGGTTGCTTAACTGCTGTCGCGGTGAAGTGATAGATAATCGCGCGCTGATCCGGGTCAAGGCCAAGCGGCCGGATATCAAGTTAGTGCTGGATGTTTGGCAAGGGGAGCCTAACCCCATGCTGGAGCTGGTGCCTTTGGTGGAGTTTGCTACCCCGCATATTGCCGGCTACAGTCTGGAGGGCAAGGCCCGGGGCACTTTCATGTTATATCAGGCCTTGATGGCGATACTCAATCGCCCGGCGGACAAGTCGCTTGTGGCGCTATTGCCAGAGCGTTGGAACTCCCGGCTCGATATCAGCAGTTCGCCCGATGAAAAGGCATTATTGTCCTTGTGCCGATTTATTTATGATCTACGTGATGACGATGAAAAATTCCGGAAAATGCTGAAAAACCCCACAGGTTTTGATGACATGAGAAAAAATCACCGCCATAGGCGAGAATTCAGTGCTTTGACTCTTTCAAATGTCGGCGGTTCTGGGGTAGATTGGTTGTCTCATTTAGGTTTTTCAGGAGTCGGTCTGTAAATGTCGCAGGAATTTAACGTTGTCGTATTGGGTGCCTCAGGAGCCGTGGGTCAAACCATGATAGAAATCCTCGAGGAGCGTAACTTCCCGGTGGCGAATCTGTATCCACTGGCCAGTAGCCGCAGCGCCGGTGAAACCGTGAGTTTTCACGGCAAACAGGTGGAGATCCTCGATGTAGAAAGCTTTGACTGGACTCAGGCGCAGATAGGCTTCTTCTCTGCCGGCGGTGATGTCTCGGCCAAATGGGCGCCGATTGCGGCCGATGCGGGTTGTGTGGTGATAGATAACACTTCCCACTTCCGTTACGACCTGGATATTCCACTGGTTATTCCTGAGGTCAATCCAGAAGCGATTGCCGACTTCCGTAACCGTAATATTATTGCCAACCCCAACTGCTCGACGATTCAGATGTTGGTGGCGCTCAAGCCTATCTATGATGCCTTTGGGATCAGCCGTATCAATGTGGCCACTTATCAGTCGGTTTCCGGTACCGGTAAAAAGGCGATTGAGGAGCTGGCGGGGCAATCTGCCAAGCTGTTGCAGGGCTTGCCTTCAGAGCCCAAGGTTTATGATAAGCAGATAGCTTTCAACGTGTTGCCGCACATAGATAAGTTTATGGAAAATGGCTACACCAAAGAAGAGATGAAGATGGTCTGGGAGACTCATAAGATCCTCGGCGACAGCGACGTTCTGGTGAACCCGACTGCGGTGCGGGTCCCTGTGTTCTATGGTCATTCGGAAGCGATTCACATCGAGACGCTGCAACCGGTTGATGCTGCCGAAGTCAAGGCAGTGTTGCGGGATGCCGAAGGCGTGGTGCTGTTTGAAGATGATGACGATTATCCAACGGCCGTGACCGAAGGCGCCGGTAGCGACCCTGTGTATGTCGGCCGGGTGCGCAAGGATATCTCCCACGATCTGGGGATAGATTTATGGGTGGTCTCTGACAATATCCGTAAGGGGGCGGCACTCAACAGTGTACAGATAGGCGAGATCCTGATCCGCGACTATCTCTAAGGAAGGTGCGAGTAAGTCCTACGGAGGCTCTGCCTGTGCTTTCAGACTTGAATACAATGCTGGAAGCACTTTTCTAAACGCTTTGTTTCTGTTGAAAAAGCCTGCTGCTTGCAGGCTTTTTTTGTTTTGCAAATGTGAACAGTAGCAGCGCGGACATTTCTGGTTTATAGTAATCTCAATAAATACAAATGCCTAAAGCCAGTCGTCAGTCGGCGAAACCAGCGCTTGAAAGGGAAGAATGGATGAATTTTCGCACTTCATATCTTGTTGGCCTGATGGCCGCTTTTTTTGCCCTGAACCCAAGTAGTCTTATAGAACCGGCCCATGCAGAAGGTCTGAAAATTACCGGCCCCGACGGTCAAGTGCGCCAACAGGTACGCCAGTATGGTCCGACAACGCCATCGGACACCTTCTGGAGCATTGCCCAGAAAGTCAGACCGGATCCCGGCGTCAGTATCTATCAGGTCATGGCCGCGATTTTTGAAGCCAACCCGCACGCTTTCTCATCCAATAACTACAACAGCCTGGAACGGGGCATGATACTGCTGATCCCCTCCAAAGAGGTGATGCAGGCTATTCCATTGAGTATGGCCAGAGCTCGCGCCGAACAGGATGACAAGAGCTGGTCTTCCGGTAAGCGGCTAAAGGCAGATGATGGCAAAATTGAAACCGCCAAAGCCCCCGGGCACCCAAGCCAAGCCGCAAAAGAGCCAACGGCGGTCGCCCAAACTCAAACGGCGGCGCAGCCATCTAAGGAAAACCGCGAGCAGTCAAAAGTCAGTGAGCCATCGACTGAGCCAGCTCAAGTGGCTGCAGACAAATCACCAGCCATCACAACCGAAAAAACAGCCACAGAAGCAACTCCGGAAACGGCTGACGATAACAGCATTGAAGCGCTGCAGAGCCGCAATCTGAGTCTGACCGATGAACTGGGGCGTGCTCAGGATCTGCTTACTGTCGCCAATACCGATAACCAGGGGCTGCAAGCGCAAATTGATGAGCTGAATCAGCGTCTGTCGGTATTGGAAGAGTCACTGCAGGCCAGTAAAAAACAGGAACAGCAACTCAAGGCTGAAAATGCTGACCTCAAGCAGCAGCTTCAAGTCGCCAATGCTACGGCTAATGAGCCGGACGATCTCTGGCGCAGTTTGATGGGTAACCCATTACTTTTGGTACTGGCTGCCGCAGTACCCGCGGTATTGCTGTTGTTGTTGCTATGGAGCATGCTGCGCCGCAGGCGTAAACAAAGTGATGCCCAAGCACCACAGACCGAAGCGGCTCCAATGGCTGCCGCAGCTGTTGCCGGCGCGGCTACGGCCGATATGGCCAACGCCAACGACGAATTGGCCGTGCGTCTTGACGATGATCAAAACGATTCCATTGATTCATTGCTGGATGTTGATAGCTCTGTATTGCAGCCTGAGCCTGAAGTTGAGAGTGACAGCGAGCAGATGGACATGGCGCAGGAGATGTTCATCGACTCAGGCGAGGGGGATACTCCCCAAGAGGCCGAAGATGAAGGTCAGTCGCTCGATGATCTCTGGGCCGAAGCCATGGGCGAACAAGAGGCCGGTGAGCAGGAAGATGCCAGCGAGGAGGACTTGGACTCATTGCTGGCTGGATTGGACGATACCGATAAACAGGAAACTATTCCTGAAGATTTGCAGACCGAAAGTATTCCAGCGTCAGAGCCTGATCTGAGTGAAACCCTACCGGAAGATGTGACTGCTGCTTTTGAACAGGGTTTTAGCCAAGAGCTCGCTCAAGAGTTTGCTTTTGAACAAGACAAAGAGGTGCTCTCAGAGAGAGAAGCGAAGGCAGATCTGGATGAAGATCTCAGTGCCGCTATCGCAGCCGAGTTGGCCGAAGATGAGCAGGTTGACGAGACTCTGGATGAGACACAGGAAGCCGATATCGATGCGCTGCTGGCCGGGTTTGATGTCAAAGAAGATACAGAACCTCAAATTGAAGCCGGTACTCAAGTTGAAGGCGATAGTAAGACTGAAGCCGAGGAAGATCTCAGCGCTGCCATTGCCGCCGAACTGGATGAAGCTGATTCAGCTGATACCGAGCTGGGCGAAGAAGCAGACATTGATGCCTTGTTGGCTGGATTCGATGCACCGGCAGCACAGAATTCTGAAGAGGAAGACTTAAGCGACGCTATTGCCGCCGAGCTTGAAGATGACAAGGTTGCCATAGACTCCAGCGACACAGAGGCCGACATAGATGCCTTGCTGGCAGGCTTCGATGACTTGGACGATGCTGTCGAGACTCAAGCGGAAGCAGAGAAGGTTCAAGCAGAGGAAGAGAGTGAAGATCTGGACGCCTTGTTGGCCGGGCTCGCGGATGACGTAATTGCGATAGATAACGTTGATGAGGCGATCGTTGATGAGGCGATAGCTGAGACTGACGAGGAAGATACCCCAGAGGTTGAGTCTGATGATGCCACTGAGCGCAGCGATGCCGAATTGGATGCCATGCTGGCAGGCTTGTCGCAGGCTGAGGACTTGGATGAGCCTAAGAAGCCCGATGAAACAGACACTTTAGTTGATGAGAGCAGGGATAGCGACAGCGCGCCGCAAAGCGGTCAACGCAGCGACAAGGATTCTGGCTTCTTTGACGATCTCAAGGCCGGCGGCAAGAGCCATGATCCCCATATTCTTGAGTGGGAGTCCTCCGCACCTAAAGAGCCCTTTGTTGAGGAAGAACCTTCTGCGAAAGAAGAACCTTCAGCGAAAGAAGAGCCTTCAGCGAAAGAAGAGCCCTTAGCGCAAGAAGAGCCTTCTGCGCAAGAAAAGCAAGAGCCTTCAGCCATAGAAGATCTCTTGGCTCAAGAGGAACTCTCTAATCAGGAACAGGCTGTTGATGTTGAAGACAGCATAACAGATATCGAGCAGGCTCTGGATATTGACCTGGCCCAGGATAGTGATGACAGTGATAAGAGTCTGAGCGACGATGACCTGTTGGCCGCTTTTTCTGAAAACGTTGCCAAGGAAGCCGAAGCGGATGAGGAATTCAGTCTCGAACTGGATGATGATGACTCGCTGGATCTCGAAGATCATAAACTGACAGTAGATGAAGCGCTGGCGGCCCTCGATGCCAAAGAAAAGGGCAAGGTCGCTTCCAGCATGGTGCCTGAGCACGATCTCAGCGCCTTCCAGAAGGAAAACGGTTTTATCGATATTGAGCGCCTGCTCAGTGAAGCCGATGAAGGCAACAGTGATACCGACCCCTACAAGGAGCTGGATGTGGATATGGGTGAGCTCGACTCTCTCGTAGGCGCCGCCGCTATGGTCGATGTCGATGATGAGGAAAACTCTGTCAACGCCAAGCTGGACTTGGCGCGGGCCTATATCGAAATCGATGATAAAGACAGCGCCAAGGCATTGCTTAAAGAGGTGGAGCTGGACGGCAACGCCCGCCAGCAAGAGGAAGCCGCAGCCCTGATAAAAACCTTGGGTTAGAGCCCAGTCAATACTCAAACGGCGCCTGGAGCGCCGTTTTTTATGCAGTCTGTTGCTTGTTCGGGCTTTTTCTTGGAGGCGAATGCCCGCTCTATGGTAGAATTCGCCGCCTTGAGATCAGGGGAGAAACAGATGCGTATTGCGTTGGGTATCGAATATGATGGTAGCGGCTATTACGGTTGGCAGCGCCAGGCCGAAGTGGATTCAGTTCAGGGGCAGTTGGAGCGGGCCTTGTCCCAAGTGGCCAATGAACCGATAGCCCTGCAATGCGCCGGTCGCACAGATGCCGGGGTACACGCCACCGGGCAAGTGGTGCATTTTGATACTTCTGCCATTCGTAACGAAGGCGCCTGGACCCTGGGCGTCAATGCCAATCTGCCGGACAATATCGCGGTGCGCTGGGCCAAAGAGGTGGATGACAGTTTTCATGCCCGCTTTTCGGCAACCGCTCGCCGCTACCGCTATATTATCTACAACCACAATTTCCGTCCCGGCATTTTGCGTGGTGGCGTCAGCCATTATCACGGCGATCTAGACGAACAGAAGATGCATCAAGCGGCCCAGTATCTGCTGGGCGAGCGCGACTTCACCAGTTTCAGGGCGATCCAATGCCAGTCGCGCACCCCGTTTCGCAATGTGCACAGAGTCAGTGTGACCCGCCAGGGCATGTATGTGATAGTGGATATCGAAGCCAATGCCTTTTTGCATCACATGGTGCGCAATATTGTCGGCTCGCTGCTGGAAGTGGGGCTTGGCAATCAGCCGCTGGATTGGCTGGGACAGTTGCTGGAGCTCAAAGACAGAACCCAGGCTGCCCCTACGGCCAAACCCAATGGCCTCTATCTGGTGCATGTCAGCTACCCTGAGCAATATCAACTGCCCAAGTTGGCCATGGGCCCACTGTTTATGCCGGACTGAAACCGTTAGCATGCTGTTGCCGCCACGCTTTTGCTTGCGGCAACATCAAGATTTAAGGGAAGAATCAAATGTCGCAATCATCCGCTCATCTGCATCAGCTACCGGGAGCTGACGCTCCTCTGTCTGTTTGGCTGGACTACCTGTTGGCCATTCATCCGACCGAAATCGATATGGGGCTCGAGCGGGTTACCCAAGTTGCCACCAGGCTCGGGGCGCTGTCACTGGGCTGCACCAAGGTGATCACAGTTGCCGGTACCAATGGCAAGGGCAGCACCTGCCGTATGCTGGAGCAGATCATGCGCGCGGCGGGTTATCGGGTCGGGGTTTACAGTTCGCCCCATATCCTCAATTACAATGAGCGGGTGCGGATAGACGGTGTCGATGCACCGGATAGCGACTTTATCTCGGCCTTTGAAACCATAGAAGCGGCCAGGGGCGACACCTCGCTGACCTTCTTTGAATATGCCACGCTGGCTGGGTTACTGCTGTTCAAGCAGGCCAAGCTGGATCTGGTTATTCTGGAAGTGGGCCTGGGAGGCAGGCTGGATGCCACCAATATCATAGATGCCGATGTCAGTGTGGTAACCGCCATAGATCTTGATCATCAGGCGTATCTTGGTGACACCCGGGAGCTGGTTGGCCGTGAGAAGGCCGGCATTTTCCGTAAGAACCGCCCGGCGATAGTAGGGGATGCCGAGATGCCTGCCAGCGTAGTTGAGGTTGCCAATGAAAAGGGCGCCTTACTCAAGACGGTAGGGCAGGCATTTTCCTACAAGCAAACCAGCACAGGCTGGGATTTTTGCGGTGAGCACTGGCAGTTTGAGGGCTTACCCAGGCCGAAATTACCTCTGCCCAATGCCGCCACCAGCTTGGCGGCGCTGGAACAACTCTGGCCAGAACTTTCCGAAGCGGCGATTCGCTCAGGGCTCGCTAGTGCCAGGCTCAGTGGCAGAATGGAGCATATCAGTGAGGCGCCGCTGATTATTTTGGATGTGGCGCACAATCCCCACGCGGCCCGTTATCTGGCGCAAAGGCTGGATGAACTGCAAGCCAAGGGGCGAGTCTATGGCGTTTGCGGTATGCTCAAGGACAAGGATATCGAAGGCGTGATGCAGGCGCTGGCGCCTAGCATAGACAGCTGGTTGTTGGTGACGCTGCATAATGAGCGTGGTGCCGATGCTGGCCGTTTGCGAAAAGCCCTGCCGGATGGCTGTGACGCCCGGGAATTTGAACAGATGCAAGATTGCTGGCAATACCTCAAACCCAAACTCGGCGCCGAAGATGTGGTAATTGTCTTTGGCTCCTTTTACACTGTTTCGGGCTTTAAAGCGCTTATCTAAGACTGGAAGGAAGATATTTTGTCGACTCAGTTTCATAACCGTCTGGTAGGTACCGTAGTATTGGTCGCCTTGGGGGTGATCTTTTTACCTGACATTCTCGATGGCAAGAAAGAGCGCCAGCAGGAGCAGTTCACTGAAATTCCGCTGCGGCCGGATACCGAATCGCAATTGGCGGAGCCGGGAGAGTTTGAAACCCTGGATGTCGCTGAGACTCTGGACTTGGCACAGGAGACAGACGAGCCTCAGGTTGAAGTCGAACCGGCGGCGCCCGAGGTGAAGGCTACCGAAAACAGTGTTTCCAACACCGCCCAATCCAAGCCTCAGGAGGTCAAAAAGACTCCCGAACCCAAGGCTAAACCCAGTGATGCAGCCTGGACTTTACAGCTCGGCGCCTTCAGTAATGCGGCCAATGTCAAAGCCCTGGTAGCCAAATTGCGCAAGGCCGGATTCAGCGCCTATACCTTGCCGGACAAGCCTGTGGACGGCAAATTGACCCGGGTATTTGTCGGTCCGGATGTCTCCAGTGATCGCATTAAACAGCAACAGAAGAAGGTTGAAGAGTTGACCAAACTCAAGGGTAAAGTGGTTCGCTATAACCCACAGGAAAGATGACAGTTTGCCCCGAGTCGGCAAGCAATTATTTACGCCCCGGGGGTGAGAATGCTTGCCTTCTCTGGTAGAATCCCGCCGACTTAAATCTTCACCGGATACTTCTACCCATGGTTTGGATAGATTACGCCATTATCATAGTTATCGGATTATCGACCCTTATCAGTCTGATCCGTGGTTTTGCCAAAGAAGCCATGTCGCTGGTGGTTTGGTTCGCCGCCTTTTTCATCGCCAGCCAGTTTTATCAGGACCTTGCCGTTCATATCACCCAAATTAATGATGAGGTGCTGCGAAACGGGGTTGCCATCGCCATCTTGTTTGTAGTCACCCTGATTGTGGGGGCCTTGGTGAACTATTTGATAGGCCAGTTGGTCTCCAAGACAGGGCTCTCGGGAACGGACAGAATTCTTGGCCTGTGTTTCGGTGCGCTGCGCGGCGCATTGATAGTCAGTGCCATACTCTTTTTTATGGATGCCTTTACCGGCGCGCCCAAAACCGATTGGTGGCAGGGTTCGCAACTGGTGCCCGAATTCGGGGTGGTTATCCAGTGGTTTTTTGACTACTTGGAAAATACCTCAAGCTTTGTACCCAAAATATAAAAAATACAATTATCAGAACATCTTACAATGAGGAAGCTTACCCATGTGTGGTATCGTCGGAATCGTTGGCCGCTCAGCGGTCAATCAGACCATCTATGATGCACTGACAGTGCTTCAACACCGTGGCCAGGATGCTGCAGGCATAGTGACTATCGATCAGAATGCCTTTCGCCTGCGTAAGGCCAATGGTCTGGTCAAGGACGTATTTGAACCCAAACATATGCAGCGGCTGCAGGGCAATGCGGGTATAGGTCATGTGCGTTATCCTACCGCCGGCAGCTCCAGTGCCTCTGAAGCCCAACCGTTTTATGTGAACTCTCCTTTCGGGATCTCTCTGGCGCACAACGGCAACCTGACCAACACACTGCAACTGGCCGAAGGGCTGCGCAACAAGCGCCGCCATGTGAACACCACTTCCGACTCTGAAGTGCTGCTCAACCTGTTGGCCGATGAGCTGGACAAGACCGACAGCCTGACCTTGAGCCCGGATGAAGTGTTCGATGCCGTCTCCCGGGTGCACGCCGATACCCGTGGTGCCTACGCCGTGGTGGCCATGATTATTGGTCAGGGCCTGGTGGCATTTCGCGATCCTTTCGGTATTCGCCCTCTGGTGCTCGGCAAGCACGAGACAGCCGCTGGTACCGAGTATATGGTGGCCTCAGAGAGCGTGGCACTGGATGCGGTTGGTTTTGAAGTGATGCGCGATGTGGCTCCCGGCGAAGCCGTGTATATCACCACGGAAGGTGAGCTGTTTACCCGTCAGTGCGCCGAAGCGCCAAGCTATGCCCCCTGTATCTTCGAATTCGTTTACTTTGCCCGTCCGGACTCCACCATAGACAAGGTGTCAGTCTATGCCAGCCGGGTCAACATGGGCGCCAAGCTGGGTGAGAAGATCCGCAAGGAATGGTATGACCATGATATCGATGTGGTGATCCCTATTCCGGAAACCTCCTGTGATATCGCTCTTGAAATTGCCCGTGGCATGGATCTGCCTTACCGTCAGGGATTCGTGAAGAACCGCTATATCGGCCGTACCTTCATTATGCCTGGGCAGCAGGAGCGCAAGAAGTCGGTCAGACGCAAGCTCAATGCCATCAGCGCCGAGTTTAAGGATAAGAATGTGCTGCTGGTGGACGACTCCATAGTGCGTGGTACCACTTCCGAGCAGATCATCGAGATGGCCCGTGAAGCCGGCGCCAAGAAGGTGTATTTCGCCTCGGCTGCACCAGAGATCCGCTTTCCCAACGTCTACGGCATAGACATGCCAACCTCCAATGAGCTGATTGCCCATGGCCGTGATGCCGATGAAATCGCCCGTATCATTGGCGCAGATGGCATCATTTTCCAGGATCTGAACGACCTAGTGGAAGCTGTTCGGATGGAAAACCCGGATATCAAGCGCTTCGAAACCTCAGTGTTTGATGGCCACTACATCACCAAGGATGTGGATCAGGCCTATCTGGATCATCTGACCCAGTTGCGTAACGACGATGCCAAGGCCAACCGCAATAAGGATATAGGTACCAACCTGGAGCTGCATAACGTCTGCCATCCTTGATAATCTCTGATAAAGCCAACCCTTGAGGTTGGCTTTTTTCTGTGCCAGTCAGTATGCTGAGCCTCGACTCTTGATGGTGCAGGGAGAGAAGCACAATGGATAAGTACCGGGAAACCGTAGCAACCTTTGACAAAATGGCGCTTCCCTACCGGGATAAGTTTGCCGGCAACGATTGTTATGACTCGGCCCATAACCGATTTGCCTCTTTGCTGAAGCAGTATCAGGCCTGTGCCGGACGGCGCCTGCGGTTACTGGATATCGGTTGTGGCCCAGGGCATGTCAGCGGCATGTTGGCAAAAAGGGTGCCTGAGCTCGAGATAGTGGGTATAGATGCGGCGCCGGCCATGGTGGCACTTGCCGGTGAATTGTTGCCAGAGGGACGTTTTTATCGGCTGGATAGCCGCGAGCTTGGTCGTCTTTCGTCGCTGCTTGAAGCTGATGCCGTGCAGGCTATCGCACCCCTCGATGTGTCTGAAAGTGCAGCAACGCCCCTAAGCCTTGGGGTTTCTGATGGCTTTAATACCCTTGATGACTTTAATGCCCTTGATGGCTTAGACACGCCAGAGGGTTTTGATGCAATACTTCTGCTCTTCGTCACGCCCTATCTTGAACGTCAGGATGTGATTGCCTTACTGCAAGATTGCCGTGCGCTACTGAATGACGGCGGGCTCCTGTATCTGGCCTCCATGGAGGATGACTATCAAGAGTCCGGCTATCAAAGCTCCAGCGCCGGAGACAGGGTTTTTATCCACTATTATCCCGAAGTGTTTTTCGTCAGTGAGTTGGCCGCGGCCGGGTTTGAGCTCATCGACAGCCTGCGTAAACCCTATCTGGAGCAGGGCGAGGTTAAGGCCACAGATCTGTTTCTCTACGCCAAAGCCGTGTAAAAACAAAGGCACTTCAGAGGCTGATAGCGCCTGTTCTTTTCAGGTAAAGTGTTTGTTTTACAAGTTAATTTTTATTCGTTAGAGAGCTGTCTTACGAATAAACTCCAGCACGCGGTTATTGGCGGGCATGGCATGGTCCTGATAAAGCTCAAGCCCCTGGGCTGCAGCCAGCATCAGGATCCACTCCTGATCGCGAATGCCGCTTTGCGGATCGCGCTGCCTTAACATGGCATCGAACACCCGGTTGGAGTCGCTGCTGTAATCGCCTCGGTAGTTGAAGGGGCCATAGAGGCAGAAACGGCCGCCGCTTTGCAATACTCTGCCTATACCGGCAAACATCGCCTCCACCATGGGCTGACTCATGATATGCGCAGTATTGGCGCTATAGATGGCATCCGGCGCCGGCTCAGTTGCCGCCTGCGGCCAGGGTGAACATACCTCCAGAGTGATCACCTCGGCCAGGTTACTCGCCGGGAGTTTGGCATGCCAAGCGCGGATCCCATCCAGATACTGGGGCTGATCGCTGCATTGCCACACCAGGTGCGGCAACTCTGGGGCAAAGTAGACCGAGTGCTGACCGGTACCACTGCCGATCTCCAATACCCTGCGGCAGCCTGAGAATGCCTGTTTGAGTATTTTGAGTATCGGCTCGCGGTTGTTTTCACAGGCTTGGGAGAAGAGCGCGGGTATCGAAGACATAAAAGATTTCCTGCAATCTTGCCGTCGTGACGGCTGAGTGAGTCTGGTGTTTTATCGTACCTACTTTATAACATTGCCAGAGGTTTAGACTAATCTTGCGTAGAACATAAAAAAGCGCCCCTGAGGGCGCTTGGGTTGTTTTCAGTCTCAATCGACAGCCTTATTGGGCAGGCTTGAGATCTATGCGGTAAACAGCAAAGCCCAGCTCATCGGTACTCAGCTTGGTCATGGTCCTTTGTTGGTTGGCCTGGATGAAGTTAGCGGCCTTATCACTGTCTTGAGTGACAAAGCGGATATCCAGAGCAACATCCGTATCTATATTCCTGAAGTCCCAGTTGTAGTCGGCTGTGGGGTTGACCATGGCGTCATACTTGCCGGTTTCAGGATTGTATTTGGACTGCTCTGTGATGTAAGCCGCCAGAGCTTCACGGTTGGTGTCCGGCAGTTCCAGTACCACGTGCTCGCTGCCGGTGCCGGCAAACTTTCCGCCAAAGGCGCGGTAGTTGTTGGAGGCGACGATAAATTCCTTGGCCGCCAGGTTTTCACCGGTATAGACAGTGCCTTCGCTGTCGGTGAAGGCCAGATCTATAATCCGCGAAGCATCGGCATTGACCAGAGCACAATCGGCGTCAAATTTGCTCGGTTGAGTCACGTCTATCTTGTAGGTCACGCCATCGATAACATCAAAGTTATAGGTGGGGTGGTTATAGTTCACCAGCTCCTGCGGCTCAGTGCTGACAGGATCTATCTGGTTGAACTGGTTGGCCGAACACTCGAGCCAGTCTTTCAGCTCAGCGCCGTTTAGCTTAACCGCCACCATAGTGTTGGGGTAGAGATAGAGATCGGCGGCGTTCTTGAAGGTCAGCGGCCCTTTGTCCACCATCACATACTGATCGGCATCACTGGTGGTGCTATGGCGGCCACCGGCCTTGAACGGCGCGGCTGCAGAGAGCACCGGCAATGACTTGAGCGCTTCCGGCAGCTTGGCCTTGACGTTGGCTATCTGGGCGTCGGAGACAATCTGCACCGTCGGGTCGTCCTGCACCAGCGTCAGGAAACTGAACATGTCGGCGGCGGCGACCCCGATTGGCTGCTCGACAAAGGCCATAGTGCCTTGGTGTTCCAGCTCAACCGCGTCGTGAATATCCTTGTCGGCATCCACCAGAGGCGTTTTGTTGGTGCCGTCATAGATGGGGCGGGCCTCGGTGCGGGCTGAGAGCACTGTCCACTTGCCGTCTTTACGTTGCAGTTTGAAGTCGACCAGGCCCATGTTGTCGCCCCAGCGTCCCGGCATCACGGCGGGGACACCGTTGAGCAGGCCTTTTTCCACATCTGTGTTGGGCAAGTCGCCATAGCGGGCATCGGGGAAGATGGAGTGGCTGTGGCCGAACATGATGGCATCAATGCCGTCGACATAGGTGAGGGCATAGGTGGCATTTTCGGCATCAGGATCGCCGGGGTTTTCGGTGGAGCCAATGCCTGAGTGTGGAATGGCGATAATGATATCGGCGCCTTCAGCCTTCATTTGCGGCACAAATTTCTTGGCGCTCTCCACTATGCTCTCGGCACGTACCTTGCCGGTGAGGTTCTGCTTGTCCCACAGCATAATTTGCGGAGGCACAAAACCTATATAACCAATCTTGAGCTTGTGACTGTTGCCGTCAGTGTCCTTAACCTCGGTTTCCTTGATGAGGTAAGGGGTAAACAGGTTGTCGCCTTTCTTGATTCCCTTCCAGCAATCATCGGCATCACAATAGACGTTGGCGTTGACATAGGGGAACTGGGCGCCGGCGAGGGATTTTTCCAGAAAATCCAGGCCGTAGTTAAATTCGTGGTTGCCTATGTTACCCACGGCATAATCAAGCAGGTTCATTGCCTTGTAAGCGGGGTGCACTTCACCATCGGCTATGCCTACCTTGGCCATATAGTCGCCCATGGGGCTGCCCTGCAGCAGATCGCCGTTATCGACCAATACAGTGTTGGTGACTTCTTTGCGGGCGGCATGGATCAGGCTGGCGGTACGGGCCAGACCTATAGTGGGGTCTTCCTTGCCGCTGTAATAGTTGTAATCCATGATGTTGGTGTGCAGATCTGTGGTTTCCAATACCCGCAGATCTACGCTGACCGTTGATTCATCATTGTCGTCGCTGTTACAGGCACTGAGACCCAGTGCGGCGGCAATCGCCAATGTGATTAATGTTTTGGTTTGCATTGTTTACTACTCTTGTTTTTTATTATTGACCCCGGGAGATTTCCCGCCATCACCTTGTTAACCTGCTGTTAATCATATGATTAGTCAGGTTAGGCGAGGCGCAGTATAGCTAAAGGCGAAGACATTTATGTGACATTGGACGGTAAAAAACAGTGACATTTTGTGACATCGAGCAGGCTGGTGCCACCCGATGCTGTGGCAGGCGCACACTTTTCTTGTCCAACAGATATGCTTGAGCTATCGGCTGGACGCGTGCGCATTCATATCGAATTGACGGTAAGTAAGCAGAATTTCTTACAGTTAAGTCATTGTCCAAAGAGCGGAAGAGTTGTTAAGGTAATGGCGGGAATCAACAGGGCTGTTGCCCCGCCGAGACGGGTGTCCCGGGTATTTAATCATAACTAAGCAATAGCCTGCCGTTAATGGAGTCAAGATGCGTAAGACATTAATCGCCACCGCCATAGGCGCTGCACTGGTGCTGAGTGCCTGTGCCGAACAGCAAACCAAAGAAACCGTCAGCAATACCCCGGCCAAAGAAGCGAGTCAAAGTATGCCAGAGGCAAAAAGCGCTGAGCAAACCGCAAGCAATGTGCTGCTCAGCCCAAGTCCGCTGCAGTATCATGCGCCGCAGTTCGACAAGATAAAGACAGCAGACTATCTGCCGGCCTTTGAAGCCGGGCTCAAGGAACACAAGCAGCAGATCGCCAGCATAATCAACGACAGCGAAGCCGCTTCGTTTGATAACACTATAGTGGCTATGGAAAAGAGCGGCGCTCTTCTCAACCGCACAACAAGAGTGTTTTTCAGTATGGTGAGCTTGCTTTCCAATGATGAGCTTCAAGCCATTCAAGGGGAAATCGTTCCCAAGCTCACCGAGCACAGCGACAATATTTTCCTCAATCCCAAGTTGTTTGCCCGGGTTGAAGCCGTCTACCACCATAAAGATAGCCTGAGCGCTCAAGATCAGCGCCTGGTGGACTTCTATTACAATCAATTCGTCCGTGCCGGTGCCAAATTGAGCGAAGCCGACAAAACCCAAATGCGTGAACTCAACGGTGAGCTGGCCACATTGTCGACTGAGTTTTCGCAAAACATTCTTAAGTCGTTCAAGGATGATGTGATCCTGGTGACCGATAAGGCGCAGCTCAAAGGTTTGAGTGAGGATGAAATAGGCGCCCTGGCCAACGCCGCCAAGGAAGCGGGGAAAGAGGGCTACCTGATAAGCCTGGTGAACACCACCCGTCAGCCATTGCTGTCGAGCCTGGAAGACAGAGGTCTGAGAGAGAAAATTTGGCAGACTTCGGCCAATCGCGCCATGGCCAGCAATGGTCCTATCGTACTCAAGCAGGCACAGTTGCGTGCCGAAAAGGCCAAACTGCTGGGTTATGAAACCTGGGCTGACTATGTACTGGCCGATCAGATGGCCGCTAATCCGGATGCGGTATTTGCCATTTTGGATGACCTGGCACCTAAGGCCGTTGCCAAGGCTAAGGCTGAAGGCAAGGATATCCAGGCGCAAATCAAGGCTAGTGGTGCCGACTTTGAGCTGCAGCCATGGGACTGGGCCTTCTATGCCGAGCAGGTTCGCAAAGCCAAATACGATCTGGATGAGAGCCAGATCAAGCCCTACTTCGAATTCAATACAGTGCTGAATGACGGCATGTTCTACGCCATGCAGAAGTTCTACGGCATCACAATGAAAGAGCGTAAGGATCTGCCGGTATGGCAGGAGGATGTCCGCGCCTGGGAAGTATTCAACGAAGACGGCAGCTCCATCGGGCTTTTCTATCTGGACCCTTACGCCAGAGTGGGCAAGAGCGGTGGCGCCTGGATGGATGAGTTGGTGACCCAGAGTTTCCTTTTGGATAACAAACCTGTGGTCTATAACGCGCTCAATATTCCCAAACCGGCCGAAGGTCAGCCTACGCTGATGACCTTTGATGAAGTGACCACCATGTTCCATGAGTTTGGTCACGGCATTCACGGTTTGTTCTCGCAGGTGAAATACCCAAGCCTTGCAGGCACTGCTACCCCGAGGGACTTTGTTGAGTTCCCATCCCAGGCCAACGAGGATTGGGCCATAGATCCGGATGTTTTGGCTCACTATGCCAAGCACTACAAAACCGGCGAGCCGATTCCGCAAGCCTTGCTGGAAAAGGTACGTGCAGCGGCCAGCTTCAACCAGGGTTATGACACGGTAGAGTACCTGGCCGCGGCGCTGCTTGATATGGAGTGGCATTCCTTAAAGGCCGGTGAACAAGTGGCGGACGTTAAATCATTCGAAGCCAAGGCCCGCGCCAAGCACGGCCTGGATTACGCGCCTGTGTTACCGCGTTACCAGTCGACTTATTTCAGCCATGTATTCGGTGGCGGCTACTCGGCCGGATATTATGCTTACCTGTGGACCGAAGTGTTCGCTGCCGACGCCTTTGCCCATACCATGGCTGAAGGTGGCCTCAAACGAGCCAATGGTGACAGGTATCGTCAGGCAATTCTCTCCAAGGGGAACAGTGAGGATCTGATGCAGGACTACATCCAGTTCCGCGGCCAGAAACCCACAGTGGATGCGCTGCTCAAGCGCCGAGGCCTGGTAGACTGAAACCTTTGATAACACCCGCCAAATGGCGCAACGTAGTTCACTTAAGCGGAGCTGCCTTGTGATTAACAGGATATCGGGTCTTTGATATTTTTACCGCCCTAGGCCGATTTGGCTTAGGGCGTTTGTCTATAAAGAGGATGGACAAGTCTCCTCGCAGAC
>NZ_NIJM01000030.1 GCF_002836945.1 Shewanella chilikensis | reverse complement strand
GATAGCGATTAGCCTGGTATAGGCGGTTAGCGGATTGCTGGGTTTATAGCGCCGTTATGCAGGGTTCAAATCCCTGCTCCTTTGCCATATTCAGAGAGGCCCGCTTGTGCAAACAGGCGGGCTTTTTCGTATCTCGGTTTTGATGATAGCGATTAGCCTGGTATAGGCGGTTAGCGGATTGCCGGGTTTATAGCGCCGTTATGCAGGGTTCAAATCCCTGCTCCTTTGCCAAATTCAAAGAGCCCCGCTCGCGGGGCTTGGTTATGGAATGATTCAAATAACAGCTTAAGACTGAATACTGGTTTGCAGCGCAGCAATAGGCTGTTTTTGTGGTATGGCCCAGATACTGTCAGCCGGACCCTGGGTCGCTCGTTTAAAGGTTTTGAGCGCGCCAAAGGCAAAGATGGCGGCAAAACCGAATGCGGTAAGATCCACCGCCCAGGTGCCTGGGGTCTCCGGTGCCCAAATTTCAAGACCGGGGGCCAACAACGCCAGGATGGATGTCAGCGGCATTGCCAGACAGACCAGCGCCGATAGCGCTTGCAGTGTTACCGCGGCTCTGGCAGCACCACGCCAGAAAGCATAAGCCAGGGCGATAAGGAAACTGGCGTAGTAGCTCCACAGATACAGATGATTGATATTTTCTACATGAGCATATCCCCATTTACCCAGCAACATGGCCAGCGCAACGCCTAACATTGAACCCAAGCAAATTCCTACAGTAGCGGCTCCAAGGAGCCTGACTCTTCTTGGTTGCTCTGGAATGGGCTCCCCCTTGCGCTGTTTACTGCGGCGCTTTTCCAGCCAGAGCAGATTACCGCTGTAAAACAGCATGGCACCACTCATTCCGAGGAAAAAATAAAGCCAGCGACCGGGATAGCCGCCGTAGGAGCCAAAGTGCAGTCCAAAGAATACCGAAACCATCCGGCCCCAAACGCCTTCTTCCCCCGGAGTAAAGGTGCTGTTGCCCACCTCAAGGGTGTAGGGGTTGATATAAAGAAAGTCTCCTATCGGGCCGCGCATCAACGCTTCTTCGTTATACATGGCCATCCGGACCATGGGAGCCGGAGTATCCATGCCCACATAGGTCAAACTGAGTGCCTGATAACCGGGCGCGAAGCTTTCGGCCCGAGCAACCAGTTCTGTTACCGGGGGCAGGGTGCTCAGTGAGCGCACTTCGCCCTTGGGCGCTTCGCGGTTGAACATCGGCTTATCGCCATAAACAAACTGCCCCAAGGCGCCGTACAATTGATCGTGAAAGACAAACACCACCACGGTCAAACTGATAATGATATGAAATGGCAGGGCGGTGATGCCAAGCAAATTGTGGCTGTCGAGCCAAAAACGATTGGGCCCTTTCTTGCGCCTTAAGGCAAACAGCGTTTTCACCAGAGTTGGCAGCAGGAAGATCACCCCGGAAACCAATGCCAGAAAATAGAGAATGCCGGCAACCCCCATAAAATAAGCACCGAGCTGCTCGTGTCCCATATCACCGGGAATACCGCCGGTGCGGTGCAGCTCGTCTATCAAGCGTGCCAGTTGGCTCTTGGGTTCCTTATGGGAGATGAGCTCACCTTGATGGTTTAAACCAGCATGCCAAAGCTCATCGCCCAGACCCCATTGCCGCTCACTGCCGGAGGCGTACCAACTCAAAGGCGAATGCTTGTCGCTGGCAAGATGAAGGCTGAAGCCCTTACTTAACTCAGGGTGTTGCGCTCTGGCTTCGCTGAGTAGTTGGTCCATCTGTTCCAGTTTCACCTGTGGCAAAATGGTTTGCGGTGGTGATGACCAGGCGGCAATCTCTTCCTTGAACATGGTCAGGGCGCCGGCATAAAAACCGATAAACAGTAAAATCCCGGCGAGTATGCCCACCCAGGTATGAAGTGTTTGATAAATTCTGAGAATATCGCTGCGGATCTGCATTTACTTAACCCACCATAGCAGCAGCCATGCAAGCACGTTGGCCGCCATTAGCCAGAAAATGGCGCGGCGGGCACTGTAGAACAAATAGCTGAAGCTGAAGAATGAAAGCCAGAGTGGCGCTATCAGCCACATATTGAATTGCACCTTATCTTTGGCATCTATTCCACCAGGTCCCACCCAGGCAAAGATACCACTGAGTGCCACTGCCAGGGCAAAGCCCAGCAAGGCGCCGGCAAGGGTTTTTCCCAGCCAGTCAGGACGGATTTTATCTTTTTTAATGGTTGTCATTCGTTGTCTCCCTTGAGCAGGGAAATGAAGGGCAGGGAGCCCAGCAGCATGGAAAGCAGCATTAGCCAAAAAAACAGCGCGGCTGAGGCCGTCAACAGTAACCCCCAACCGAGCAGAGTCAGCAGCATTAATAAAGTGCCCAGCAGTTTGGCCTGCCAGGGCAAAGATTTGGCAAGCAATACCTGATGTTTACTGCCCAAATAGATAAGCAGCGAACCCAGGGCCATCGTCAGGATCAACAGGAGGTACCACATGAGTTGCGATGTCCGAAGAATTGGTTTGATAAAGAATCGCAACATAGCACAAGTATCAGCCCTATTAAATGATATTTATTCCCATTTACAATTAGGGCCAACTTAAATACAAGTTACTGATATCATAGATTAACCCTATTCAAATCGATGAGGAGTTTATGTGTTACTCCACATAAACCCTGAGGAAATAAAACCGGGGATGCAGCCCTTATGATCTCGGCAAGAAAGTTAAACAGCTATGTGGAGAAGGCACTTCATTTTTGATTGACGGCTGTTTTTTAAAAGATGCTGCAAGCCTTTTCTGGGAACATAACCAAAGGAAAACCTAGTATGGAAAGCACAAAATCTCAGGAATGTCGTTCACTGTTCAAGACATTGTTGAAGTCACTGCGATTACCGGATCTATTTGACGGGCAAATGGAAACTTAACCTCTGGATGACTATGTTAAATAGAGTAAAGCGTCCGAGTTTCTGGTTGTTTCAGATCAGCCATCTAAAAGATGTAGAGACAATTGCGGTGCAGCAAGATTATCGGAAAACCCATAAGCTATGGCGGGAAACCATTAGCCAACCCGCTGGGCAATCAACTAGTCTTGATGACTGTCAGTAACAACCGAGTGTAGTTACAATCAAAGCAATGCGAAAAATTAGTCTCAAAAGTTGAAGCAAAACCCGAGTCAACACAACGAGAGTGGACTTAACTCAATTCAGGACATTCTTGCCGAGCATGTTTTACATGAAACAGCTCCATGATGCGGGTGCATGGATTTGTGGGGCAAACAGGGAAAGCAGAAAGGGTATGTAGATAGATTCACTCGGAACAAATTTAACATAATATACATTGTGCGCATTTATATGTGTAGCTGTTTGAAATCTGAGGGTTATTACCGGTAATCCTTGGGTTTAAGGCGATTTCCTCCCTGAGCCACCTTAAACCTCTAAGCAATATTCTTGGATTAACTCTCAATTCCCTGAAGTCTATCCAGTGGCTTGGCGGATGCACTCTGGTGTCTTTCCTCTTGGCTGGTGTGCAGGTACTGTGATGTTGTGTCTATGCTTTCATGACCGGCGTCGGCCTGCACATGGGATAAAGGTCGGCCATTGAGATTGATGTCATGGGTGATCCCTGTGTGGCGGATGCTGTGCGCAGTGAGCTGCCGCATTTCATTGGCTTCACGGATAAAGCCATCTTTCTCGGCATCGTCGGCGGCGCAGTTGATCAAAAACTGAATTTCATCCCGCAATTGACGTATGCCGAGGTTGGCATTGAGCTCGCCACTTTCCCGACCACGGCCGGCGGCTCGATGCCGTATAAACAGCGGCGTAGTTTCATTGGTTTCGGGATAATCGCTCAGCCCCAAATGGCGCCGATAACTTTGCAGTGATTGCAATAACGCCTTGGATACGGCTACGTTTCTGGCCTTGCCGCCTTTACTCCTGGGAATATGAAAATACCAGATACCGCTGTGATTATGGCGCTTGAATTGACTCATGGTTGGCGCATAACCGGCACGAGCGGCAATTTCCGAGATCCGCAGATAACAGCCGTACATCAGGTTAATCAAGAACAGACTGCGTTGATGTTGTGCCGGCTCGGCTTCTGCCAGGCGCTGTACACAAGTCACAAGATAAGACCATTGCAGCTCACTGAACACCTTGAGTTGCTCTTCGGCAGGATCCACCCTGAACTTACTCTTATTGGCAAAGCGACTGTGATTGAGCCAGAGTTGCGCCGGATTGCGCTCACAATATTCTTCGCTCATAAGATAAGTATAAAATGATGAAAGTATTGCAATTTTTGTCTTTAAAGCATTATCACTCAGGCTGTAAGGCAAAGGTTTGCCGAGCGCCTTGCGACCAATAAACGGCCGCCAGTTGGGATTGGGCTCCCGGCTTTGACTGAGCTTATCCGTCTTAAATTGCGCTACATTGAAATAACCCACTAATTCTGTCGGTGGCGCCTGGCAATAAGCCACGTAACGACCCATTTCCCGTCGGCCCATATTGGCGGCAGATATACCTGCAACATCGAAACACCAGTGAAAAAAGGTCGTCAACTCGCTGCGATAAGCCTTGTAGTTGTTCTCACAGTCTCTTTGTTCATAGAGCCAATCGGTTGCATGCTCAAGCAAGAGACCCGCATCGGCCACTTTACCTAGGCTTAATTGGGTAATATAGCTGTTGACCACAGGGTTACCCTGCAAAAGCAAGTCTGCGCGGTCAAACAGTGGCATGGCTCTTAATGGCTGATTGTCTTCCAAGGTAAAGCCTATTCTATAGCAATGATTATTATAGATTTTACCCTTTTTTGACTGATGCCGATAATGTTATTTATCGGCACTAACCTCTGTTTCACATTGACTGCACTGGCGATCGCAATGGACTCTTTGCTTACAGCACCAAAGGCACAATTGCCAAACCTGCTTTTTGGATTGACTGTCGAGACAACGAAAATCCGCCGCACATAACTCACCCTTGTGGATCAACTCAGCCAGTTTGCCGACGGGTATCGCCATGCAGACCTCCTGATCAGTTTTATACGGTATTGTTCTGCTGTTGGCTTTCATTCTTTTACCTCTGATAATGAGAATAATTCTCAATATAGTGGATCCTGACTCTACTGAAAATCCCCCTATCCCACCATCAGCTAATTTTGTGAACTATTGCTAGCCCTTCTCGATGCTTGGACTACACTTTTGATTGGTAAATCAAAACTATTCAAATGATTGGAGTCAGACCGATGCGGATTGACACGGCCAAGAAAGGCCCGTTATTTGCCTCTAAGACAGCTTCAGCCCCCACAGATAATCTGCCCCCTTGGAAAATACTTGTGGTGGATGATGAGCCTGATGTGCACACAGTGACTAAACTTGCCCTCTCCCGCTTTAAGCTGGATGGCCGAGGTTTGAGCTTTATCAACGCCTATAGTGGCGAACAAGCCAAAGAGATACTGCAAGGCGAAGAGGATGTCGCCGTCGCCTTTATTGATGTGGTGATGGAAAGCGATCATGCCGGGCTTGAGTTGGTACGTTGGATCCGTGAAAGGCAAAACAACAAAGCCATCAGGCTGATTTTGCGGACCGGCCAACCAGGACAGGCACCTGAAGACGATGTGGTAGTCAACTATGATATCAATGACTATAAAGCCAAGGCCGAACTGGACTCCCGCAAACTGACAACCAGTGTTTACTCTGCCCTGCGCTCTTTCAGGGACATTACCGAAATTGAGCAAGCGCGGCAGATGCAGCTTAGTCATCGTCGTGGTTTGGAACGAGTATTGGAAGCCACCTCCGGTCTGTTTGAACTCCGCACTCTGCACAAGTTTGCTGATGGCTTGCTGACTCAGGTCGCCAACTTGTTGGAGTTAAAAGACACCACAACCATACTCGGTTGTAACGCTATGGATGCAGTGACTGAGCCCGGTGAAAACAAAAAAATTCAAATCATTGCCGCCACGGGCGAGTTTACCAACCACCACGAAAAGCCCTTGCCTGCAGAGATCCGCTCACTGATGGAAGAAGCTCTGAAAGAGCAGCGCTGTCTCTATCGTGATGACTGCTTTGTGGGCTACTTTCCGGCCAAGAATAACTGGGTCAACCTGCTTTATATGGATTCTGTCAGCCAGTTGACCGATCTGGATAAACAGCTTATCGATATTTTTGCCATCAACGTCGGGGTGGCGTTTGAAAACCTGTTGCTTAACCAGGAGGTGGAAGATACTCAGTCGGAGCTGATTCTACGTCTTGGCGATGTGGTGGAAAGCCGCTCCAAGGAAGCGGCCAATCATGTAAAACGTATGGCAGAATATTGCCACGCACTGGCACTACTTGCCGGTTTGCCGGAGACTGAAGCCGATTTGCTCAAGCGCGCTGCACCTATGCATGACATAGGAAAAATTGCCATTCCCGATAATGTGCTGCTCAAACCGGGAAAACTGGACAATATTGAGTGGGATGTGATGCGCCAGCACCCGATAATCGGCCATCAGATCCTGGCCAATTCTGAGCGGCCCATTTTAAAGGCCGCCGGCACCATCGCCCTGCAACACCATGAGAAATACGATGGTAGTGGCTATCCCAGAGGCCTATCGGGTGAAGAGATCCACCCTTTTGCCAGAATCGTTGCCATTGCCGATGTGTTCGATGCCCTATCCCATGCCAGATGTTATAAGCCGGCCTGGCCGCTCGATGAGGTGCTGAGTGAGATGCAATCCTGCAGCGGCAACCATTTTGATCCGGACTTTTTAAAGCTGTTTATCGATAACATAGATGTTTTCATCAAAATCAAAAACAGCTGGCGTGATGACGCGGGATCTTGAGTTATTGCCAATGGCGCGTCAATAAGGTGATTCTTATTACTCTTGCTTGTGACGGTCAGCAAGAAAGTCGAACCAAGTGGAGTACTGTTCTGTACCTTGCTGCCAACTGACAAACACCCGCCATACCATATAACCACTGCTGCAGGAGCCAAAAATCAGCTGGCCCTCAAATGTTTCCCCTTCGGTGGCAGATGGCGTCATGGGAATGACGCCCATAAACATATCTCTGCCTTCTACACGAAGTTTGAGATTGGACACCGGGCGATCAAAGCCAAGCTGCCAGTGAATAGGCTTTTCGCTGGGGGCATATTCTGGGTTTAACATCAGAGAGATCTGCTGCTCGCCCAATTTCTTAACACAAGCAGACACGGAAAAATCACACAAACTGGGATCGCTGACAGATTGGGTTACGTTGGGAACTTTAGCCTGGTCACACCCAAGAAGCGCAAACAAGCTGAAAACGGCGCAAAATAACTTGGAAAGAGTCGCACTGTGCATAAAATTTCACCTTATGCTGCAAGGTGTTAACATTCTATGGTCAAGTTTGATCTGGATCAACAATGTGTCTGGCAGATTGGTATCTTTTTTGATGTAGCTCAAGTATCATTGCATCGCCTGACGTTTTATTCCAAATATGCAGGTCAAGCCATTGACACAAGAGTGTGACTCTCATAGGGGACGCCTTCACTCGAGTCATTTTATAACAGGTAAAGGCCAGTCCTTTACTGAACAACAAGTAAAAGTAATAAGCAGTGGAAGCAATATGATGAACCATTCCCAGCCAACAGGCGCTGATTACAATTACACCGTTGTCCGCCAATTTGCCTTAACCACAGTTTTGTGGGGCATTATTGGTATGTCATTAGGTGTACTTATCGCGGCTCAGTTAATCTGGCCACAGCTGAACTTTGAGACTCCTTGGTTAACTTTCAGTCGTTTAAGACCGTTACATACCAATGCTGTGATCTTTGCGTTCGGCACATCAGCCCTTTTCGCCACATCCTATTATGTCGTTCAACGCACCTGTCAGACCCGTCTGTTTGCACCCAAATTGGCTGCATTCACTTTCTGGGGATGGCAAGCCATCATTCTCTCGGCCGTAATCACTCTGCCGCTGGGTATTACCAGCAGTAAAGAATATGCCGAACTGGAATGGCCTATTGATATCGCCATCGCCGTGGTCTGGATCGCTTATGCGACCGTGTTCTTCGGTACCATTATCAAACGAACCACTTCCCACATCTATGTGGCTAACTGGTTCTTTGGCGCCTTTATTATCACAGTAGCCGTACTGCACATAGTGAACTCCATGGCTGTTCCTGTCAGCCTGTGGAAGTCTTACTCACTGTATAGCGGTGCCGTCGATGCCATGGTGCAATGGTGGTACGGTCATAACGCGGTAGGCTTCCTGCTGACAGCCGGTTTCCTCGGAATGATGTATTACTTCGTTCCCAAACAGGCCGGGCGTCCCGTTTACTCTTATCGTCTGTCGATTGTCCACTTCTGGGCACTGATCGCCCTGTATATCTGGGCCGGTCCTCACCATCTGCATTACACCGCCCTGCCCGACTGGACTCAGTCTCTGGGTATGGTGATGTCATTGATCCTGTTCGCACCTTCTTGGGGCGGAATGATCAACGGTATCATGACTCTGTCCGGTGCCTGGCATAAACTGCGTACCGATCCGGTTCTGCGCTTCCTGGTGGTATCTCTGTCCTTCTACGGTATGTCTACCTTCGAAGGTCCTATGATGGCCATCAAGACAGTAAATGCTCTGTCTCACTACACCGACTGGACCATTGGTCACGTTCACTCTGGTGCACTTGGCTGGGTTGCCATGGTGTCTATCGGTTCTCTGTACCACCTGATCCCTGTGTTGTTTGGTCATGGCCGCATGTACTCAACCAAGCTGGTGAACCTGCACTTCTGGCTGGCGACTATCGGTACCGTACTTTATATCGTTGCCATGTGGATCTCCGGTGTAATGCAAGGTCTGATGTGGCGCGCAGTGAACGCAGACGGCACCCTGACTTACAGCTTTGTTGAAAGTCTGGAAGCCTCTTATCCGTTCTACTTCGTCCGCTTCCTGGGTGGTTGTTTCTTCGTAACGGGTATGCTGATCATGGCTTACAACGTGCTGCGCACTGTTTATGCCCCTAAAGACTCTCTGCCTGCCATCGCAGAAGCCAAAGCCGCATAAGGAGCAGTAACGATGAAATTCAATCATGAAATAGTTGAGAAGAACGTCGGTCTGCTGGGTATCTTCACTGTGATAGCCATCAGTATTGGTGGCCTGGTGCAGATCACGCCGCTTATCTTCCAAAAAGATACCACTGAGCCGGTAGCCGGTCTCAAGCCTTACACAGCCCTGCAGCTGGAAGGCCGTGATATCTATATCCGTGAAGGATGTAACAACTGTCACAGTCAGATGATCCGTCCGCTGCGCGCTGAAACCGAACGTTACGGTCACTATTCGGTTGCCGGTGAATCTGTTTGGGATCACCCCTTCCTGTGGGGTTCCAAGCGTACAGGTCCCGACTTGGCCCGTGTGGGTGGTCGTTACAGTGACAAATGGCATGAAGTTCACCTGATCGATCCCCGTGCCGTTGTTCCTCAGTCCAACATGCCTGCCTTCCCTTGGCTTGCTGAAAACACCCTTACAGGTGAATACACAGCCAAGAAAATGGAAGTGATGCGTGGTTTTGGTGTGCCATACGAAGATAAAGATATCGAAGGCGCCCAAAAAGCCGTTGAAGGCAAGACAGAACTGCAGGCGCTGATCGCTTATCTGCAGTCGCTGGGACACGCACTGAAATAAGGAGGCAAATATGGACTACGGCACTATACAAGGGATTATAACGCTGGTTTTGATCCTGGTTTTTGTCGGGATATTTGCTTGGGCATATAGCTCGCGTCGTCAAAAGCAATTCGACGAAGCAGCTAATCTGGTGTTTTCCGATGAGGAACAACACCAGAATGCGAAGGACTCAGGAGAACACAAATAATGTTAATGAGTAACTTCTGGAGTATCTGGATCACCGTACTCAGCTTACTGGTGATCGCAGGATGTTTTATTCTGCTACGGCTCTGCTCCAAAAACACCACGCCGGAGATTAAAGAAGGCGACCTGATGGACCACAGCTATGATGGTATTCAGGAGATCAACAACCCACTGCCTAAGTGGTGGAGCTATCTCTTTTATATCACCATCGTCTTTGGTCTGCTCTACCTGGTACTCTACCCTGGCCTGGGTAACTACAAAGGCCTGCTCGGCTGGAGTAGTTCCAACCAGAGCATAGGTACAGAGCAAGGCATCAAGGCCGACTCTGCCAAGGCGATTGCCGACGCAACAGAAGAAGGCCGTTGGGTACAGTACGATCAGGAAGTGAAGCTTGCCGATGAGAAGTACGGCCCTATCTTTGAAGCCTATAAAGCAACGCCATTGGCCGAGCTGGTTAAGAACGAAGAAGCTCTCAAAGTAGGTGGCCGTCTGTTCCTGCAGAACTGTGCCCAGTGTCACGGCTCGGCTGGTCGCGGTGGCAAAGGCTTCCCCAACCTGACCGACGGTGACTGGTTGTACGGCGGCGAGTTGGAAACCATCAAGACCACCATAATGAACGGTCGTCACGGTATGATGCCACCTAAAGGTGGTCTGCCTATCGATGACAGCGAGATTGAAGGTTTGGCCGAATATGTGATTAGCCTGTCCGGTCGTGAACACGACGCGGCTTTGGCTGCCAAAGGCCAGGGTTCATTCATGAAGGGCTGTTTTGCCTGTCACGGTATGGACGCCAAAGGCAACAAGCTGATGGGTGCCCCTAACCTGACCGACAATGTCTGGCTCTACGGCGGCAGCCGTGGCGTGATAATGGAATCCATCAAGAACGGCCGCAGTGGCGTTATGCCACCTTGGAAAGACGTTCTCGGTGAAGAGAAAGTTCACGTTATCGCCGCTTACGTATACAGCTTGTCACATCAGGCAGAGAAGTAAGTTCGCTTGACTTTTCAAAGGCCTCGATAATTTCGGGGCCTTTGTTTTTAAAAAACCGCTTTCGCGATAGAATAGCCGCCCAAATAGAATAGTAGGTAAACAGTATGAGCGCTCCACAAGCCTGGTATAAGCAGTTCTGGCCTTGGTTTCTTATCGTTTTGCCCATGTGCGCCGTTATAGCCAGTTTTGCCACTTTGCGTATTGCCCTCACCAACTCCGATTCCCTGGTTGCCGACGACTACTATAAAAACGGCAAGGCAATTAACCAGGACATCCACAAAATTCAATATGCCCGTCAACTGGGGATGCAGTTTTCTCTTGAATGGCATAATGGTGAACTCCTGATAACCCAACACGGCGGCCCGGAATATCTGGCGGCAATGAATCTGGAGTTTTACCACCCTACTCTGGCAGAAAAGGATTTTACCCAAATGCTGACGGCTGATGCCTCCAAGGTCTATCGCTATATCCCCAGTGAGTCGCTTGATGGCGCCTGGGTTGTGCGAATCGAAGGATTTGACCGTAAATGGCGTTTGCAGCAAAGACTGCAGATAGAAGCGGATAAAACCTACTGGCTCAATTGAGTGCTGTCATGACACATACAGTCTGTTTTCATTGTGGGGAGCCCGTGACCACGGGTATGCAGTTCAGTACAGTGATTGATGGTCAGGCTCAGCCCATGTGTTGTCTTGGCTGTCAGGCAGTGGCTCAGGCCATCATGGATGCCGGACTGACCAATTACTATAAATTTCGCTCCGAACCCGGCAGCAGGCAAAACGCTCTGGTGCCGGACGAGCTCAAGACCTTCAGTGCCTACGATCTTCCCGAAGTGCAACAGGATTTTGTGCACGATCAGGGCAATCAAACCTCAGTCTCGCTATCGATTGACGGCATTACCTGTGCCGCCTGCGCCTGGCTCATCGAGCATAAAGTCAAACAGTTGCCCGGCATAGATTCGGTGCAGGTTAACTCCACCACTCAAAGGGCCTTGATAAGTTGGCGTCCAGCCGACATCAAACTGTCTGAAATACTTAATCAAATCGGCCGTATCGGTTATCAGGCGGCGCCGTATCAGTTAGATGATCAGGAAGTTCAGAGTAAAAAGAACAGCCGTAAGTTTCTGCTGAGGCTTGGCTTGGCGGGCTTTGCTACCATGCAGGTGATGATGTTCGCCCTGGCGCTGTACGCCGGTTACTTTACCGGGCTTGAGGTGGAATATCGCGACTATTTCCGCTGGGTGAGCATGATGTTTGCCGCACCTGTGGTGTTCTATTCGGCGCAGCCTTTCTATTTCAGTGCCCTGCGGGCCTTGCTCGCAGGCAGGCTCAATATGGATGTGTCTGTCTCCATCGCCATCTGCGGCGCTTATATCGCCAGCTGTATTGCGACAATACAAGGCACAGGCGAAGTCTATTTCGAGTCTGTGTCCATGTTCACCTTCTTCCTGTTGCTTGGGCGCTATTTTGAACAGGCGGCACGACAGAAAGCCTCGGTCAGTTCGAGTAACCTGCATAAGTTGGTGCCCTTGACCGCCCAACGTATTGTGGATGATGGCAGCAACGAAGAGATCCCCGCCAAACGCCTGCAAATAGACGACTTGGTGCTGGTAAGGCCGGGGGAAGTGATCCCCGCCGACGGCTCGGTTGAGCACGGCCATTCTGCGGTCAACGAGGCCATGCTTACCGGCGAGCAGATGCCGCAGAGCAAACAGCCTGGAGACCAGGTTTATGCCGGTACCATCAACCAGGATCAACCACTGAAAGTACGGGTGAACGCCATAGGCCAGGATCAACTGGTGGCAGAAATCATCCGCTTGCAGGAGCTGGCCTCCAATAACAAACCCGCTGTCGCTATGACGGCCGATAAGCTGTCGCGTTATTTCACCGGCACCATACTCAGCATAGCGGCTATCACTTATCTGGTGTGGCACCAGTTCTCCCCCGAAGATGCTTTCTGGGTCACCCTGTCTGTATTGGTAGCTACCTGCCCATGCGCGCTGGCCTTGGCAACCCCGACGGCAGTGACCTGCGCCACTGCGCTGTTTACTCGCCTGGGGGTGATTACCCGTAAAGCGGGAGTGTTTGAAAAGTTGCCGCAAATTGATGCTGTCGTCTTTGACAAGACAGGCACCCTGACCTGTGGCAATCTGACCTTGTTGGAGACCAGCATCACCAAAGGCCGTGAGGCTGAGTATAGCGAGTTGCAGGTACAACAATTGGCGGCAGCGCTCGAAGCAGGTTCATTGCATCCAATAGCCCTGGCTTTTAGCCCTTATGGCGGCGCACTTGCAGCGGAAGACGTGCATCATCAGGTGGCTCGCGGCATTAGTGGTAAGATCAATGGCCGTGATTTTAAGATAGGCAACGCCGAGTTTGTCGGAATCGAGCTTGCCCCGAGCGAGCAGCAACAGGTGTTCCTCGCCGATGAGCAAGGCTTGGTGGCCAGTTTTATTTTGCAAGATAGGCTCAGAGAAGACGCCAAAGATACTGTGGATGCGCTCAAGGCAAACAATATCCGTCTGGCGATTGCCAGTGGTGATACCCGGCCCCATGTCGAGTCCCTTGCTCGGCAAGTGGGCATAGCTGAAGTGCACGCAGACATGAGCCCGGCAGCCAAACTCGACTATGTACGCCGTTTGCAACAACAACATAAGGTGGCCATGTTCGGCGATGGCATCAATGATGCCCCTGTGCTTGCCGGCGCCGATCTCTCTATCGCCATGGGCAGTGGCACGGCGCTGGCGAAAAACAGTGCCGATCTGATTCTGCTTGGCGACCATCTATGGCGTTTTACCCAAGCCATAGCGGTTGCTCGCAAAGCCAATCGTATCATTCGCCAAAATCTTGCCTGGGCTTTGGGATATAACCTTCTTATACTGCCTCTGGCCGTAACTGGTCATGTTGCACCATATATCGCCGCCATCGGCATGTCGGCCAGTTCGCTGATCGTTGTCAGCAACAGCCTCAGACTTCTCAGGGTCCGCTTATGAGTATTATCTACGTACTAATCCCCATTGCCATGTTGTTTGTGCTGATTGCTGTTGGTGTGTTCTTCTGGGCGGTAAAATCGGATCAATTTGATGATCTCGAGCGCCACAGTGTGTCGATTCTGTTTGATGAGGAACCAACGAACAGCAAGACTCAACAGGAACAGACTCAAACGGCTGAAGCTCAAGTCACTCAAGCTCCTCAGGATAGAGGCAATGGAATATAACCTCACCGGCGCCTTTTTGGTGGGGCTGATGGGAGCCGGGCACTGCTTTGGTATGTGCGGTGGTTTGGTGGGCGCCTTTTCCAGCCAGCTTCCCGCCGCCCGTCGAGGCCAGAATCCGCTGGCGCAACAACTCTCGTTTCTGCTTCCCTATAATCTTGGCCGTATTCTCAGTTACAGCTTGGCCGGTGCTTTGGTGGGCGGTTCTGCCGCCGGGCTTGGCATGCTGTTTGATATTGATATTTATCTCTTGGTGCTCAGGCTCATTGCCGGTGTGATGATGATCGCCATGGGTCTTTATATTGCCCGCATTTGGGTAGGGCTGGTGCAGATTGAGCGCCTGGGTCAGGGATTGTGGCGTTTACTTAAACCATTGTCCCAAAAAGTGTTACCCGTGACTCACCCCGGGCAGGCTTTATTGGCTGGTATGGTATGGGGCTGGCTACCTTGTGGCCTGGTATACAGTACTCTTACTTGGGCCGTAGCCAGTGGCAGCGCCAGCCAGGGCGCGCTTATTATGCTTTGTTTCGGTTTGGGAACATTACCTGCCCTGCTCAGCGCCGGTGTTGCCGCCAAGGCGCTGGCCGACTGGGCTCAAAAGCGCGCCGTACGCTTGATTGCCGGTTTACTCTTGGTTGGATTCGGGATCCAAACACTCTATATTGCTCTGGCTCAGCTCGACTAGCCGGGGTCAGTGAATTGGTTTAACATGGGAAGAGTCGCTTTACTTGAGAAAGACTATGACAATAGACAACAACAAGCATCGTCGCCCTGCTGCCGGGGGCTGTACCATTCATTGTCATGATTGCAGCATGGGGACCTTGTGTATTCCCTTTACGCTCAACACCAATGAGTTGGATCAGCTTGACAATATTATCGAACGCAAGAAACCCATTCAGAAGGGTGAACAGCTGTTCAAGTCCGGAGATCCACTAAAGTCTCTATATGCTATTCGATCCGGAACGATTAAAAGCTATACCATCACAGAACAGGGTGATGAGCAGATCACCGGCTTCCATCTGGCCGGTGATGTCATAGGCTTTGACGGTATCCATGCCCAATCACACCAGAGTTTTGCCCAGGCCCTGGAAACCTCTATGGTCTGTGAAATCCCCTTCAATACTTTGGACGAACTCTCAGGCACCATGCCCAAACTCAGGCAGCAGATCATGCGCCTGATGAGTAATGAAATAATGAGTGACCAAGGGATGATCCTGCTGCTAAGCAAAAAGAATGCCGAGGAACGCCTGGCCGCTTTCATCAGTAACCTTGCGGCCCGATTCGGTAGCCGCGGCTTCTCTCCCAGAGAATTTCGCCTCACCATGACCCGCGGTGATATAGGCAACTATCTCGGTCTCACAGTGGAAACCATCAGTCGTTTGTTGGGACGGTTCCAAAAGGCCGGACTAATTGAAGTGAAAGGCAAATATATCACTATACTGGATCTGGAAGAGCTCGACAGGTTGGCTGGAGCTGCCCGGATAGCAAGATAGCAAGCGATTCAATATATTGATCTCAAGCAATACAAATCACAGCCAATATCGCATGATATAGGTATATCCTGCGGAATAAGGAAAAAGCCATGAGGGACTATCAAAAGCTATTGGTCGTAGTCGACCCCACATCAGAACAGCAGCCTGCTCTTGCCCGAGCGGTGGAACTCGCCACCCGCAGCAAGGCCAAGATCACTGTGTTTCTGTCTATCTTTGATTTCTCCTATGAAATGACCTCAATTCTTTCCAATCAGGAACGTGAGGCCATGCGTCAAGGGGTGATTAACCAACGTAAAGCCTGGATTGCCGATCTGCTAAAACCACACCAGCAAGCCGGACTCGAGATAGACAGTGAAGTACTGTGGCACAACCGCCCGTTTGAGAGCATCATCAACTTTGCCATTCAGGGAGAATATGACCTGATAGTCAAAGGCACCCATGAGCACGACAAACTCAAAGCGGTTATTTTCACCCCCACCGACTGGCACTTGTTGCGTAAGGCTCCCGTGCCTGTGTTGCTGGTAAAACAGCATGACTGGCCGGTAAAAGGTAAAATTCTCTGCGCCGTCAACGTTGCCTCTGAAGATGAAGAACATCAATCCCTGAACGGCAAGATCATTGAGCATGCTCAGGAACTTGCAGCCAAGTTCGATGCCGAGGTGCACCTGGTTAACGGTTATCCTGGAACTCCGGTCAACCTGGCGATTGAACTGCCGGACTTTGATGCTCATACCTACAACGAAACCATTCGCATGCAGCACGAGCAACGGGTCAATTATTTGGCCAATAGCTACGGGGTCGATACCGCCCACTGCCACGTGAAAGAAGGTCTGCCAGAGGATGTTATCCCTGAGCTGGCAGAACAATTGGACGCCGAATTGGTCGTTCTCGGCACTGTGGGTCGTACCGGATTCTCTGCCGCGCTTATCGGCAACACAGCAGAACACGTGATAGATTCGGTCAACTGCGATCTGCTGGCGGTAAAACCCGACGGTTATAAGTCGCCTCTGGCCTGAGTCGCCCCTTTACCCGACCGGCTTTAGCTGGAATAATACGCGCCCTGAACCATAGTGTTACTGGGCGCTTATTTTTTATGTCTGAAGTTATGCAAGAGCTGGATAAGAAACAAATCACTCGTCTCAACAAACTGCAAAAGCGTTTACGCCGCGAAGTCGGCAGCGCCATTGCCGATTACAATATGATTGAAGAAGGCGATCGCGTGATGTGCTGCCTCTCCGGCGGCAAGGACAGCTATGCCATGCTGGACATTTTGTTGAACCTGCAGCAGCGGGCGCCTGTGCAGTTTGAAATTGTCGCCGTCAACCTGGATCAGAAACAGCCCGGCTTCCCGGAAGAAGTGTTGCCGGCCTATCTGGATAGTTTAGGTGTGGCTTACCATATTCTAGAAAAAGATACTTATTCGATAGTCAAAGATAAGATCCCCGAAGGCAAGACCACCTGCTCGCTTTGTTCCAGGCTGCGCCGCGGTACCCTTTATGGGTTTGCCCAGCGAATAGGTGCCACCAAGATAGCGCTTGGCCATCACAGAGATGACATCATAGAAACCTTGTTCCTCAACATGTTCTATGGTGGCAAGATGAAGGCCATGCCACCCAAGCTGTTATCGGATGACGGTGCCAATATGGTGATCCGCCCCCTCGCCTATTGCCGCGAAAAAGACATTGCCGAATACGCCAAGCTGAAAGCCTTCCCTATCATTCCTTGCAACCTTTGCGGCTCCCAGGAAAACCTCAAGCGCGCCGAGGTTAAGAATATGCTCAAGCTGTGGGACAAACAGTTCCCCGGCCGCATTGAAACCATCTTTACTGCGATGCAAAATACTGCGCCATCCCAAGGCGTTGATAGAAACGTGTTTGACTTTATGGCACTGGAGCGTAATCCGGATGCTCCTGCCAGCGGGGAAGTTGCCGAAGCCGATTTGCCTGCCTTTGACTTTATGGATGTCAGCAACAGCGGCCATATCGATCTCGATAATGCAGCCAAACATGCAGACTCGAGTCAGCGTATAGAAGTAGTGGGTGTCTATCAGCCCTGATCAAGCAATTATCCGAACAAGCCGCCTTTGCTTGTTCGGAGCCATTACTGCATCTTACGACGGTCATTAAAAATACGAAATACCGCCAGCAGCTGAATGGCTTTGCGCCGAATGGCGAATTTCAGCAGCAATGGGGCTGGAACAAATCTGCCCCATCCCCTGCAACTTGGCTGGATTATTGACTACGGTGGAACTTGGCGTCCTGATCGAGACACCACTGAGCCGAAGAACTCTTGTTTTCATTGGGGCGTCCGGTTAACAGCTCTCCCTGTTCATTGATGTAATAGACAAAAGCTTTGGCATCACCCAGCTCATCCCAATACAGCATGGCTTCATCTGCTTCAAGGCCTTCGCAAGTCGTGATTTTGTCTCCAATGGATTCAACATAAGCACTGCCCTTTATCTGACTCAGCGGCACGCCTGTACATTGGTTATTATCATAGAGGTTAGCCACACTATAGTAGCGGTTTTCCTCAAAACGCATGACAAACTCCTTACCCAGTTTTTCGTCACTGAGACAACCGGTTGTCCACTCCCCTTTGAGTCTGTCCGGCATGGTATCATCGCCATGGAACACCAGGAAACCAAGCGTCGCCGCTAAAATAAGCAGCAACATCACACTTAAAGACTTGAGCATCAACACTTCTCTGACAAAGGATTTGTCAGGATAGTACTCTGCGATAGTCAACGACGCTACCGAACTCATCGCAAATTTACATTGAGTGTCACAAATTGGCTCCATGGGATAAACTGTGGCACATTGACGTAATGCAATAATTGCGGATCTTTTCTTTTTCAGCCAACCACTTATTTGGAGGTTTTCTCGGTGTCATCCACATTTTCTGAGATAGATTTTCGCCGTAAAATGACTGCACAACGCCCGTTTGGCAAAGCGGACGCTCGGGTCGAGAATCCAGAAAAATTGCAGCTGGCACTGGAGAGTGACCGCGGCCGTATCATCAACTCGGCCGCCATTCGCCGCCTACAGCAAAAGACTCAGGTATTCCCGCTGGAGCGCAATGCCGCGGTACGAAGCCGCTTGACACATTCGTTGGAAGTACAACAAGTTGGGCGCTTTATCGCACAAAGGATATTTAGGTACCTGGGGCCGGATGCTGAGCTATACGGTCTGCAGGAGTTGGAGCGGCAACTGGAAACCCTGGTGGAAATGAGTTGTCTGATGCATGACGTCGGTAATCCCCCCTTTGGTCACTTCGGTGAGGCCGCTATCAGTCATTGGTTCAGTCAGAATCTTACCTCTCTTGTCCCTTCGGGTTTCGATTCCGAATATCCTGAATTAATTCAAGATTTATCTCACTTTGAAGGTAATGCCCAAGGCATACGCTTGATCCACACCTTGCTAGGGCTCAACCTCACCTACAGTCAATTGGCTGGTATTTTGAAATACACCCGCCCGGGCACGCTCGTGAAAGATAAAGCCAGCCCTGAGCATAGCTATCTGATGAAAAAAGTTGGTTATTATGCCAGTGAATCCATGTTTATTGCCGAACTGACACAAGCCATGGAAATGGCGCCCGGTTGTCGTCACCCAGTGAGTTATATCATGGAGGCTGCCGATGATATTTCATACTGCCTTGCTGACATTGAAGATGCGGTGGAAAAAGGCATCATAGAGTTGGATACCCTAAAACAGAGTTTGATAGCCGAATACCAGCGGCAAATTGCGGTCAAGCAAGACGCTCTCGGGCACCAGGACTTCATGAGCAAATCGATTGAAGCGGCAGACAGCAGCGCCCGCCATCTGGCAATCAACCAACAAAGCCAGTTCTTTACTTTCCTCAGGGTTCGGCTGATCCACCCTTTGGTCAACCATGCTGCCAAGCGCTTTATCGACAATATTGATGCCGTGTACCACGGCAACCTGAACGAGTCGCTGCTCGAGGATGGCGGCTATGAGCACGCCATTACAGAAACCCTCAAGCAAGTCGCTATCAAACAGGTATTTTGTCACCGGGAAGTGGAAAAACTTGAACTGCAGGGATACAGGATAATCACAGGGTTACTGGACAACTATCGCTCCCTGCTGGCATTGAGCGAAGATGAGTTTAGCAAACTGGTACAAGGCCTGCCCAAGACTGCGCTTATCGAAACCCGGCTATTCCATAAGCTGCCGGGTAAACACTTGGCCACCTATAAAAGAGCCATTGAAGCTAATCAGTATCCTGAGTTTTATCACAGGTGCCGTTTGCTGCAGGATTATATCAGCGGGATGACAGATCAATATGCTCTGGATGAGTACAGGCTGCTTATGGTACTTGACTGAGTCTGATCTTGATAATGGCTATTAAAATTTAGTTGCATAAGAACCAGGCCCCAGGGGGCCAACAGCTATTATCAGAAACGTCGGAACAGCAGATCGTTACGCCCGGACGCCTTAACCTGATACATCAAGCGATCGGCATCGGCAAGTACCGAAAGCGGATCACGCTGTCCCGGACCGGCGTATACGGCTCCTATGCTGATACTGAGTGGCAGTTCGCCCACTTTAGTCGGAAATGGGGCTCGGCCCACGGACAACAATAAACTCCTGGCTAGCTTTTGGGTCGCGCTCTCTGCCATTCCCAACTGCAGGATACAGAACTCCTCGCCGCCTACCCGGGCAAATACGGCACCTTCCGGCAAGAGCGTTGCCACCCTCTGTACCAGTTGGCAGATGAGTTCATCCCCCACCAGATGGCCATAACTGTCATTGATCCTTTTGAAATCATCAATATCAAACAACAATAGGGTTAAACTATCGTAACTGCGGCTGTCGCAAGCTTGTTCCAATGCCTCCATAAATGCCCGCCGGTTGGTTATTCCTGTCAGACTATCGGTTGCCGCCAAATGAACCAACTCTGCGTTAACCGCTTCCAGTTCTGCAGTGCGGATAGCCACAGTGCGACGAAGCATAAATACGTAGCTTATGACTGCCAGAAAAAGCAAAGCCAAAACAACATGCAATAGATAGCGAGGATAAACCGTTTCCACATACATCCAACGATTAAGGATCCTTTGGTACTCGGCATCAGGAATGCGCGCTAATCCTTGCCGAATTTCTTCCTGTAAAGTGACATTCCCCTCTTTGACGGCTGAGCGAATTTGAGCACTGTAGAGATGACGAACCGGAACAAAAAGTGTGGGCTCTTGCGAGGTATACAGGTAGAAATTCGCAACCTGCAGATCAGCAACAAAGGCCTTCAAACTCCCCGCTACTGCACTTTTGAGCATCTGCTCGTTACTGGCATAGACAATTAAGCTGGTATTTGGAAACTCTCGACGAACGAAAGCCTCTTCATAGCCGCCGCTGACAACTCCCACTTTACCGCCGCTATCCAGATAACGATCAGGTTCTGTACCAAGCAGTGCCTGGTTGAAGAACAGTTGGCTCTCAATGCCAAGTAGTCCCTGGGCATAATCAAGATAATGCTCTCTTTCCTGAGACCAAAGCAATCCGGCATGAATATCGGCTTGGCCGTTGCGAACCAAATCCAGCGAATGTTGCCAATCGGTCAATATGAAGCGGATTTTGACTCGATTGGCTTTGGCATATTCTCGCCAAATATCCACTAACATGCCGCTGGGTTCACCGGCATCATTCCGGTAAGAAAATGGTTTCCAGGAACCTGAGTTGGTGACAACAAGCTCTCTGATGGGAACTTCACTCTGACCGTTATCCGCTTGCTCTGCAGCCAGGCTTTCGCCAACTACCAATAACAGAGGCAGAAAAATAAGCCTTGTTTGACTTTGACATAGTCGAGACAAAGGAACCGACAACAGCTGAAGCCAAGGAGTAAGTGAGACAATAACAGCAAGTTTCATCAGGCCGGAATATCCTTTCAAGGCTCGACATTGGCGGGTCATACCCAGGTTGTACACCCAAGTTCAAAAACGGCCACCAGGAACACAAAATACTAACATTGAAACAGGCATTCCGGCATCAACTTTCAGCAACGGCGGATCCGTACCACCTTCATGGTTTCCATCTCAAATCCGGCTACTATGGTGGTTTGGGGATAATAATCGACCGATACTCTGGCACCTTTGAGCGAACGATATTTTTTGGGGCGTTTAAAACGAAATGGTGCATCGCAATTTTCCAACATCAGTGTGTGTTGGATCCAGTCGCCTTCATCCCTTTGGGTATGGGAGACAACCGTCTTATCTTCGGTGTGATAAAGTGGTGAGTGTTTCTCTGTCAATACGTCAGCTATTGTCATAATGCATTTACCTCCGATAGGTCGCTTCTGACTATGTATCCAAGGTCCTGACGGGCCCGACCTTGCCCGTCCAGCTCGGGCAGTAGCTTCACCTTTTGCTTCCATTCCTTTTAAAGCAAATGCGAGAGACCTGGCTGTAAAGTCGCTTCCGCTTTTAGTGGCGATAGCTGCAGGGAAAAGTACTCCTGCCGCGGCAAGTTGGCGGTAGCTTTTCAGTCGGGTCTGGGCAAACAGAATCCCCTCGGACATATAGTCTCCGAGGAAAGGTCAATACAAGGTGAGCAAACATTGTAGCAAATTTGCACAGAAAGATCTTGGTGAAAAAAGAGACTGATATTTTGTTAAAACCAAATTTTCAGCTCAAGCTGACCCCTAATGATAGATATCATTCTAAAAGACTAATACCCATGGACTATAGAGCCCAAGTTGGTACTTGGGCTCTATAGCGTCATTCTGTCAGCTCCTTTTCCAACTGTTGGGCCACTGCTTCCGGTGAGCTGGAACGGCGAGCAAACAGTGAATAAGCCACAGGGATCACCAACAGGGTAAACACTGTAGCCAGCAAGATGCCGGAGAGCACCACCACGCCAATAACAAAACGGGTCTCGGCGCCTGCCCCCTCGGCGAGCACCAGAGGCACGGCGCCGGCGGCCGTGGTTATACCTGTCATCAGTATCGGTCTGAGCCTTTGGTTGGCCGCTTGCAATATAGCGGCGTCGAACTCAAGTCCCTTATCCCTGAGCTGGTTGGCAAACTCGACGATAAGAATACCGTTTTTGGCCGCCAGCCCTACCAACATGATGATGCCTATCTGGCTGTAGATATTCAGACTTTGGCCGGTCAGCAGTAAGCCCACCAGAGCGCCCACTGTTGCCAGCGGCACAGTCAACATGATCACCATGGGGTGGATATAGCTCTCAAACTGCGCCGCCAATACCAGGAACACTATTCCCAACGCCAGCAGGAACACGAAGTACATGGAGCTGCCGGACTCCTGATAGTCGAGTGACTGGCCTTTGTAGCTTATCAAGGCTTCTGCCGGTAAATAGGTGTGGGCCAAATCATTGAGATAATCGAGCGCCTCACCCAGGCTGTAACCTTCCGCCAAACTGGCCTCCAGGGTTATCGCCCGCATCCGGTTGTAGCGATGGAGCTGACTGGCGTCGGCAAACTCCTCAATGCTCACCAGGTTCGAGAGCGGGATCAGTTGCTTGCTGCGATCTGAGCGCACATAGATATTCTGCATATCCGAGGCGGTGTTTTGGCTGTCGCGGTTGCCTTCAATAATCACATCATACTCTTCACCATCACGCATAAAGGTGGTCACCAGGCGAGAACCCAACATGGATTCCAGTGTACGCCCGATATGAGCTATGGAGACCCCGAGATCAGCCGCCCTGTCTTTGTCGATGACTACTCTGAGCTGAGGCTTAGTTTCCTTGTAGTCATGATCCAAACCGACCAGGTTGGGGTTTTCCGCCGCTTTTTCCAGCATGATGTCGCGCCATCTGGCGAGTTCCTCATAACTGGGGCCGCCAATGACAAACTGTACAGGTTTACCGACACCGCGGCCAAAGGCCTGGCGCATCACAGGAAACGCCCTGACGCCGGCGAGATCGGCGAGCCTGCCACGGATATCATTGATGATCTCCTTGGCGGGACGGCGCTGGCCCCAATCATTGAGTACTATGATCGCCATACCGTTGGAGAAGTTGGCCGAGCCGCCCCAACCGCGAGGCGCACGGATCAACAAACGTTTGACTTCGCCGCTGTCGACCAGAGGCATCAAACGCTGTTCCACCTCGTTCATATAGGCTTCGATATATTCATAGCTGGCGCCCTCCGGGCCGTTGACCATCAGAAACATAGAGCCCCTGTCTTCCTGAGGCGCAAACTCCTGCGGGATCAGTTTAACCATGTAGGCACTGGCTCCAAGAGCCGCCACCACCAACAGGGAAACCAGCAAGGGGTGCTTCATGGCGCCGGTAAGGCTGCGGCTGTAAAAGCCTGCCAGAGCGTTCATTCCCTTATCGACCTTGCGCATCAGCCAAGTATCCTGGCTCGCGGGCTTAAGCAGTTTGGAACACATCATGGGACTGAGTGTCAGCGCCACTATCGAGGAAAACAACACGGCGGCACTCATGGTGACGGCAAACTCTTTAAACAACTTACCGAGATCGCCATCGAGGAAGGTGATTGGCATAAATACCGCCACCAACACCGCCGTAGTGGCAATAACCGCAAAGGCCACCTCACGGGCGCCGAGGAAAGCGGCTTTCAATGGACTGTCGCCCTCTTCGATGCGGCGGTGAATGTTTTCCAGCATCACGATGGCATCATCCACCACCATACCGATAGCCAGAATCATCGCCAGCAGGGTCAAGAGGTTAATTGTGTATCCCAAGGCGTAGAGCACGATAAAAGTGGCTAGTAGGGATACGGGCACAGTTAGTGCCGGGATCAACATGGCGCGCACGCTGCCAAGGAACAGGTAAATGACGATGATCACCAAAATAATGGCGATAAACAGCGTCTGATACACCTCGTCGATAGAGGCTTCGATAAACACTGAGCTGTCGTAGGAGCGTTTGATCTCCATACCCTGGGGCAGAGTCGGGTTGATCTCATCTACCAGTTTATTCACCGCCCGCGCCACTTCCAAAGTATTGGCGGTAGACTGTTTGGAAACCCCAAGGCCTATCATGGCTTCGCCGTTACCGCGGAACATGATCCGCTCTTCTTCGGAGCCGATTTCGACCTGGGCCACATCTCCGAGTTTAACCAGGTAACCGTCGCCCCCTTGAGTCAGCGCCAGGTTAGCAAAGTCTTCGGCGGTGCGAAAGCTACGCTCAAGCCGCACGGTAAAGTGACGTTCCTTGGATTCGATGGAGCCGGCCGGCAGTTCGACGTTTTCCGATCGCAGCGCCGATTCGACATCGGCCACCGTCAGGTTACGGGCCGCCAGCGCCTGGCGGTCAATCCAGACCCGCATGGCGTAGACCTTGCCGCCACCGACACGCATATTGGCCACCCCGTCGATGACGGAAAATCTGTCGGTAAGATAACGGCGGGCATAGTCAGTGAGTTGTAAAGTGGTCATCTGATCCGACACCAGATTGAGCCACATGATCACTTCATCGCCGCCATTGGCCTTTTGCACTTCAGGCGGATCGGCCTCTTCCGGCAGGTTATCAAGCAAACCTGAAATGCGATCGCGGACATCGTTGGCCGCCGCTTCAATATCCCGGTCAATATCAAATTCCAGCACCACGGAAGAGCGGCCGTCTGTACTGGATGAATTGATATGGCGTATGCCTTCAACGCCGCTGATCCTGTCTTCAATCAGTTGAGTGATCCGGCTTTCCACCACAGAGGCACTGGCACCACGGTAGCTGGTATCTATCGAAACTATCGGCGGGTCAATATCCGGGTATTCGCGCAGCGGCAACTTACCGAAAGACACCAGACCAAAAGCAATCAACAAAAGACTGATGACCGAGGCGAAAACCGGCCGTTTAACGGAAATGTCTGTCAGTATCATGCTGTGGTCTTCGCCTCTTCAGCCGTCAGGAAGCTGAAATGTTCCTTGAACTCCACCTTGACCTTGTCACCGGGACGAACCTTGAGGATCCCGCGAATGATCACCTGTTCACCCAGCTCGACGCCTTCGAGAACTTCTACCCAGCCACGGCTACGCAGCCCAATGGTAACCTGTCGCTGTTCCACCACACCTTCGCTGTTGGCCAGATAAAGATAGTGGCGGTTTTGGATAGGAATAATCGCTGACTCGGGCAGCAGCAAAGCCTCACGGTTTTGCTTGATGAGCTTCACCTTCATCAACATGCCAGGCAGCAGTTGACCATCCGGGTTGGGGATCTCGGCGCGCACCACAACTGCCCTTGTGGTAGGGTTAACCCGGCTGTCGATGGAAACAACCTTGCCTCGAAACAGCTTATCCGGATAGGCAACCGCCCGGGCTTCCACGGTTTTGCCCGGCAACAAGTCTTGAATAAACCGCTCGGGAACCGAGAAGTCCAACTTGATAACCGAGATATCATCCAAGGTGGTGATCACCACTCCCGGGGTCACCAGGCTACCGACCGAGACCTGGCGTAAACCCAGGCGACCGTTGAAGGGGGCGGTAATCTGCCTATCCCGCAGTGCCGCCTGTGCTTGCTCGACTTCGGCCTTCGCACTTTCTATCAGGGTTTGCAATCGGTCGCGTTCGGTTTCAGCAACTGTTTTGCTGGTTACCAGCGAGCTGATACGGTCAAACTCACGGGTATTCTCCCGCACCTTGATCCTGGCCAATTCCACCCTGGCTTGCTGTTCGGCGTCCTGCAGTTTGGCAAGCAGTTGTCCTTGCTTGACTATCTGACCATCATCGAAACGAATCGAGGTCAGCACATCGCTGACCTTGGGGGTGATGGTCACTGATTCATAAGCCTTGGAGGTACCAAGCGCCTCCACTTCATCCCGCACAGCCTGTATAGCGGCCTTATACACCACAACATTGGGTACCGGGCGGGCTTTTTTCTCCATCGGGGCTGGCTGCTGATGCCATTGTTGATAACCAATGGCTGCTGCCGCCAGTAGTACCACTAGGAGTATTATTTTTTTCATTGATTGTCCGAAGGTACAGAATTTTATGGGTAAAACAGTTTACCCTGCGACTTATCGGCTTCAATACGTTTTACTTTTACTTACAAATTACATTTATTTGACACAGATGGAAACATGGTTAAAGAATCTGTATCAACCACTAGCTCGCGGAGATAAAAGCTGCCTAATAACCCAAAAGCCAAAGAGTATTCTATATAAGGCCATTTGCGCAGTGACTGAACTATTTCATCTAGCGTTCTGTATAACTGAATGTGCAGCACAAAAATCATACAAAAACATTACAAGTTAAGTGGCTACAGGAAGGACCAGTTGATACTACCAAAGGGCTCTGGCGCAATTGCTTGGCAACTGAATAAAAAAGGCGCCGAATTCGGCGCCTTTCCAATCAAACCCGCAGTGATAAACCAGAAGCGCTTAACGCACCTTACGATCTTCGCGCATCAAATCCGCCAGGTTCTGATAAACGGCTTCAATGGTTTCATTGGCGAGTGGCTGATCGGCCACATCGTGCAGACGAATTTCAGTCTGCTCTTTGTTGGCGGCGTCTTCTTTCAGCAACAAACGATAACTGCCTTCTTTGAGCGCCAACTTGTTATCGCCCCACAGGGAACTCCAGAAGCCGGAGTTGTCATTCAGATTAACGTAGAACAAGCCTTTACTTGAGTCCATGTCTACCACTTCCAAGCCTAGCTCAGGCAGTACTAGCCGTAGACGATCCCAGGTACGCTTGAACGGCGCATCGGCCACCCAGTAGCTTTCACTGTCACCGCCCTGATGCAGTGACATATCAATGCCGAGACTTTGCTTGATGCGGTTGGCCTTGATCATCTGCTCACGCTTGAGGCTCATATAGGCCACGGCACTGTTGAGCATGTCTATGGTATAACGGCGCTTATCTTCACCGCTGAGCAATACCGGCAGCTCTGAGCCGTCATAATGTTCTTCGTGGTCGATAAGTGTGATCAGCAAATTACCGGTACGGCCATGAGGACGAACTTCGACATCGAAACGGAAACGCTGGCGCAGCTGGTATACTTTATCGCTGCCAAACCAGGAAGAATCGAGTACCTGCTCAGTTTCAATCCAATCTGTTTCGATAGAACCTTTATCATAATCTTCAGAGACTATGCCGTAGCCTTGCTTTTGCAGGTAACCCTTAACTGTGCTGAAGATCTCCTGCTTAAGATCAACGCTGTTGTCGATGGACTCAACCACGACTTTAATATTATCACTGCCCTCTTCCACATGAGTGCCTTCCGCCATAGGCAGTACTTGTAGAGGCGGGCGGATATCGAGTTTTTCACCGACGAACTCAGGATTGCTCTTGGCACCAAGCTGTGGGATCTCAAACTCTTTACTGAATCTTGGAGTGTCCAAACCTTCCGGGATCACCAAAGGTGCTGAAGTGCCGGCATCTACGTATTCGAAGTCGCCGTTGGCCTGGCGACGATCAATCGGCGTACTGCAGGCTGCAACAGCGACAACCATCACTAAGGGGGTAACTTGCTTTAGCATTAAATTATTCAACCTCTATCCCGGCTTTTTGCATTGCGTTAAGCAACAGACCATGAAACTCTTCAGAAAGTTCAGTCAGAGGCAAACGAATTGTGCCTTCGCTGATGAGTCCCATACGGTGAACTGCCCACTTAACCGGTATTGGGTTAGCCTCACAAAAGAGTGCGCTGTACAAGCCGCTCAGGGATTCATCAACGGCTTTTGCCTCTACGGCTCGTCCTTGCAATGCCGCGTCACACATGGCCTTGAAGGCTTTAGGGACGATATTATTGGCAACCGATATCACCCCATTGCCGCCAAGGGTCAAAAATTCACGCGCTGTGGCGTCATCGCCACTGAACAGTAGAAAATCATTACCGCAAAGCTCACGCAGTTGTTTCACCCGGGAGAGGTCGCCTGTGGCTTCCTTAACCCCAATGATATTAGGCACATCACAAAGCTGGGCAACGGTTTCCGGCTTCATGTCAACCGAAGTACGACCGGGAACGTTATACAGAATTTGGGGAACATCCGTGCTGGCTGCAACCGCCTTATAATGGGCAACCAAGCCTTTGGGCGTCGGCTTGTTATAGTAAGGAGTAACCCCCAACATGGCGGCCACGTCGAGTTTCGACAATCCCCGGGTCAGTTCTATGGCTTCGGCGGTGGCATTAGCGCCATTCCCCCCGATAACGGGAATACGACCTGCGGCAAAAGAAAGGGTTTGCGACACCACTTCAAGGTGTTCGTGAATGGGCAGAGTGGCTGATTCGCCTGTGGTACCAACTGCAACTATGGCATCAGTCCCCTGTTCGATATGAAATTCCACCAAACGTTCGAGACTTGCAAAATCCACTGAGCCATCGCCTTGCATGGGCGTAATTAAGGCTACGATGCTTCCGTTTATCATCTTATGTCCCCAAGATTTCAGGATTCGCTATGGTACTGGTGCAGCCAGCCAATGACAAGCACTGTCAGGGCTAACAAATCGAATAAGTTGTGGTAGCATGGTTGACTGCACAAAAAACTCAGCTCAAAGGGGCTGAGTTTTCGCTCTATGATACCGGAAATATGAGGAAAATTCATGACCAACTACCTGGTCGTTACCGCTATGGGGGCCGACCGTCCCGGCCTGGTCAGCAAACTGGCAAGATTGGCCAGTGATTGCGACTGTGACATAGTCGACAGCCGCATGGCGCTGTTCGGCAACGAGTTTACTCTGATTATGATGTTGTCCGGCTCCTGGGCATCCATTACCAAGATAGAAACCAGCCTTCCCAGTCTCAGTGTCGAGCTTGAGCTGATGACAGTGATGAAGCGCACTTCCAAGCACACGCCGCAAAATTATATCTCGCGTATTGAAGTAACTTTCAATGGCCAAGATCAACGCGGCACAATGAAGCGTATATCCCAGTTTCTGGCTGACAGGTCTTTGGATCTCGGTGCGGTGCGCTCCTACTCGGAAGAGCTGCCGGACGGCAACCAGACCCAGCACGTTTTCCTGGCCATCAATATCCCGGAAAAAGTCGAATTGGATAAGCTGGAAACCAGCATCCAAGCCTTGGCCGAAGAGATGTCCCTGACCTGCAACATCAAACGTATGCAAGGAATTGCGGTTCCCAAGGCCGATTGAATCCCACTTGTCCCAGATAAAGATCAAAAGGATTGAACGCATGAACACCTTAAAAGCAGGCGATAAAGCGCCACTCTTCACCCTTAAAAACCAAAACGATGAAAATGTTTCACTGCAAGATTGCCTGAAAAAAGGCCGGGTACTGGTGTACTTCTACCCCAAGGCGATGACACCAGGCTGCACAGTGCAAGCCTGTGGCCTGAGAGACAGCAAGGCGGAACTGGACGAACTTAATGTGACCGTGCTTGGAATAAGCATTGATCCCGTGGCGAGACTGGGTAAGTTTATCGATAAGCATGAGCTTAACTTCACCCTGCTCAGCGATGAAGACCACGCAGTAGCCGATGCCTTCGGTGTCTGGGGCGAGAAAAAGTTTATGGGCAAAGTTTATGATGGTCTTCACCGCCTGAGTTTTCTGATTGACCAAGATGGCACCATCAGCCACAGGTTCGACAAGTTCAAGACCAAAGATCACCATCAGGTGGTGCTGGACTATCTCAAGGGATAAATCCCGCGGCTGGTTTGCTAACTTCTATTGCTGGCATTCATTACAATAGCTAAGCTTCTATAGCCCAAGCCAGAGACACTAAAAAGCCCGCGATGCGGGCTTTGGTTTTTCTGCAAAATAGCTAATTCCCTCAGAAACCCCTTCCCTGAAAATAGGGCCACAGGATAGCCAGAGCGATTGACCACATGGTCAACCAGATAAACCTGTCCAGATAACGCCAGGCCGCGGGACGGCTAAACACGGGAGCCAACAGGCGCGCACCAAAGCTCAAACTAAAGAACCAGATAAAGGAAGCCAGTACGGCCCCGGCACCAAACCAGCCCCTGACCTCGGTATCAAACTTTGTGCTTATGCTGCCCAGTAAAACTACGGTATCCAGATACAGATGTGGGTTCAAAAAGCTGATCGCCAAGGTGGTGATCATCGCCTTGCGAAACGAATCCGCCGCTTCGGTATCCCCTGTCTGCAACCCCTGACTCTTGAACGAGGAACGCAGCGCATTAAAGCCGTACCACAACAAAAAGGCGGCGCCGCCAAAGCTCGCCAGATGTTTAATGGCCGGCACGGCCAAGATCAACTGACCAAGCCCGGCGACCCCTGCAGTAATCATCAGGGCGTCTATCAAAGAACAGGTCAAGGCGATAGGAAACGGATAGGCACGTTTGATGCCCTGCTTCAATACAAAGGCGTTCTGAGCTCCCACGGCAATGATCAAACTGGCACCTATCCCCATGCCCTGAATGAAAGCGGTTTGCATAATCTCTCCAACAGCAGGTCGTCGCAATAATCGGCGACCAATAAAGGTTTTCAATGGCGGCAGTTTACTCCCGGCAAGAAAATTAATATAACTAATGTTTTTTATTGGTCATTAGCAAAACTTATAACCGAGCAAGAATTAACCCAAGGAGTCGTTATGCTGGACTACAGTCATCTCAAGGCACTGTCGGTGGTGGTAGCCGAAGGCGGCTTTGAGCGGGCAGCCAAACGGTTGCATGTGACCCAATCGGCGGTATCACAACGGATAAAGCAGCTGGAAGAAAGAGTGGGACAGGCGCTGCTCATCAGAAGTAACCCTGTAGTGCCGACACCAACAGGCAAGCGGCTTTTACGCCACTATGCTCAGGTCGAATTGTTAGAGACTGAGCTTAGAGCCGAAATGGATGCCGACGATCCGGCCATGCCCACTGTGGTGAGAATCGCGGTGAATGCGGACAGTCTGGCAACCTGGTTTTTGCCGGCTATCAGTTCTATGTTCGCCCGCCGCGGTTGGCTGTTGGAGCTGATAGTGGATGACGAGTCTTACACTCATCACCTGTTGAAAAACGGTGAAGCGGTTGGCTGCGTGACCACTTTGGGACAAGCGATGAACGGCTGCTCCAGCGAGTTTCTCGGGGTAATGGAGTATGCCTGTGTGGCCACGCCTGAGTTTGCCGAACGCTTTTTCGACGGCCTGCCGAATAATGATTCACTGGCCTCGGCACCGGCAGTGGTGTTCTCCACCCGCGACAAGCTGCATGAAAAGTACTTGAAGCGCTACTTCGAGATGCTGCCGGGACAATGGTGGCAACACACAGTGCCGTCATCGGAAGGCTTTCTGGAAGCTATTTTGCAGGGGTTGGGTTATGGACTGGTGGGCCATCTGCAAGCCCGGCCGTTGCTGGCATCCGGGCGCCTGATAGAGCTGACACCCATGATGCGGATGCGGGTACCACTCTATTGGCAGCACTGGAACCTCAAGGCTAAGCAGACCACGTTGGTATTCAGGGCATTGGCGGCGAGTGCCAGAAATCACCTGTTACCGGAATAAATACCGGCTTATAAACAGAAACAGGCATTGCTTAAAACACAGGCGACCATAGGCCGCCTGTGTCGGTTAACTTGAAATTTACCGCCCTATTCGGCTTGCGCCTCTAAGGCTGCGTTTTTGGCCGTATCAGCTTCGGCATTGGGCCAGGCGTTCAGTACAGCCTTGACCAGAGAGGCCAGCGGGATCGCAAAGAAAACCCCCCAAACGCCCCAAAGACCGCCGAAAACCAACACAGCGGCTATGATGATCACCGGGTGCAAGTCCACCGCATCGGAGAAGAGTAAAGGCACCAGCAGGTTGCCATCCAGCGCCTGAATGATGCCGTAACCCAGCATCAAATAACCGAACTCGGGGCTGACACCCCACTGGAAGAAGGCAACCAGGGCAATCGGTAAGGTCACCAAGGTGGCACCAACGTATGGGATCAGCACTGAAAGTCCGGTCAACACCCCAAGCAGCGCTGCATAACGCAGATCCATCAAGGCGAAGAACACGTAGCTCACGACCCCGACTATTACAATTTCAATCACCTTGCCACGAATGTAATTGAAGATCTGCTGATTCATCTCGAACCAAACCTTACGGGCCAGCTCACGATTGCTGGGGAAAAAACGCTTACTGCCGCGGATCAGTTCATCTTTATCCTTGAGGAAGAAGAACACCAGCAAAGGCACCAGGATGGCGTAAACCATCAATACCAGCAAGGATGCCGAATAGCCAAGGAGCTGAGTGGCAATATCCAAGAGATGCTGGGTATCGAGCAATTTTTTGAGTTCGGACACCATGGTATCTAGCTGATCTGTTGAGATAAACTGCGGATATTGTTGCGCCTGCTCCTGCAAAAGGATTATTCCTTTGTCGAGCATATTGGGCAGGTCGCTAAGCAGTGCAGCCCCTTGGCGCCAGATGCTGGGGATCAAGCCGAATGACAACAAGATCATCAAGCCGATAAAGAGGATCAGCACCAAAGAGGCTGCTGCAGTGCGGCTTACCCCTATCCTCGCCATCTGTGCCACCGGCCATTCCAGCAAAAAGGCCAATACCAGAGCGACCAGCAGCGGCATCAACAAACCACCGGCAAAGTAAATGGTCAAGGCGATGCCAAGCAGAATAAACAATAGTGTCAGAGCCTGAGGATCACTGAAGCGGGCCTGGTACCAACGACTCAAATAGCTAAACATCCGGGATTCCTGTGCTGATGATGGCTACGCCATCTTGATTATCGCTTCGTCAAGAAGCTGTCTAGTTAGATTCTGCGCTTCTACCCTGTTGGGTAACTGAGACATGTAAACGCAAAACGGCCGACTCATCGGACGCTATCCGACAATCATAACCCTGTTTTTTGGCGAAACGGGGAACATCCTGCCGCGATCCTGGGTCTGAAAGCAAGAGACACAGAGTTTCACCGGGCAGCAAACGTTTCATCGCCATCTTGGCCTTGACCAGGGCTTCGGGACATCGACTCTGAGTTAAATCAATTAAAACCATGATGAGCTTGCTAAACATAAACCTCGGCTATTATCCTAAGTTGCAACTGAAACCACAAGCCAGGCAGTTATGCATTAGTGGCATACAGGAAATTTAATCAGCTTGAGTACTTTGACTTTTTCCAAGTTCCGACAATCCATTCTGGCCGGTGCCACTACCCTTTTACTTGCCACCGCCAGCCATAGTTTCGCCAATAACGACCTGCCGGATCTCGGTACCGCCGCCGTCAACACCTTCAGTCTCGAAAAAGAGATGGTCTATGGTGACGCCTATATGCGGGTCATTCGTTCCCAGGCGCCTGTGTTATCCGATCCTGTTTTGAGCCAATATGCCACAGAACTGGGTAACAAATTGGTGGCGCATGCCACCGGAGTCAAGACACCCTTCTACTTTTTCCTGCTGCGAAACGATGAAATCAACGCCTTTGCCTTTTTCGGCGGCCATGTGGCAATCCATACAGGCCTATTTCTCAACGCCGACAATGAAAGTGAATTGGCCTCGGTACTGGCGCACGAAATTACTCACGTAACCCAGAGGCACCTGGCGCGCTCACTCGAAGCCCAGGAGAAAGCCAGTCCGGCCACCATTGCCGGGCTGCTCGGCGCAATATTGCTGACCATAGCGGCGCCTCAGGCCGGGATGGCGGCACTGGCCACCACTCAGGCGCTGTCGACCCAGTCCAAAATAAACTATACCCGCTTGCATGAAAAAGAAGCCGACAGGATAGGCATGCAAATTCTGGTGGAATCAGGTTTTGATCCCAACGCCTCGGCCAACTTCTTCGGCAAACTGGCGGCCCGTTACCGTTTTACCTCCAAGCCGCCGCAAATGCTGCTGACTCACCCCCTGCCCGAGTCGCGGATCACCGATGCCCGTAACCGCGCGGCTCAGTATCCACACAGATATGTGGCAGACAACCTTAACTTCCACCTGGCCAAGGCCAGGATCCAGGTGCGCTTTTCCAGCTACAGCGACGATGCGGCTCTGTCACTTTTTGAAACCCAATTAGCCAAGCATAACTATGCTTTTAAAGATGCGGCCCTCTATGGTAAGGCATTGGCACTGTTTCGCCTCAAGGACTTCAAACAATCCGAGCAACTCATAGATCAATTGCTGGAAAAAGATCAGGACAACCTCTTCTATCTCGATACCAAAACCGACCTGCTGGTGGAGCGTAAAGATTATCAGGGCGCGATAAAGATGTTGGAAGCCCAGCGACGGCTCAAACCTACCTCCCAAGTGATCAACGCCAACCTGGCCAGCGTTTATCTCGAAAGTAAACAGCCAGAGCGGGCAATCCCGATCCTCGAGGACATGGCGTTTCTGGATAAGCAAAATCCCTTGCCCTATCAATTACTCACCGAAGCTTACAAACAAACCGGTAATAAGACGCTGGAACACTTTTCCAATGCGGAATCCATGGCTCTGCGGGCCAATTATAAGGGGGCTATCGATCAGCTCAACTTTGCCTACAAGGCCGCCGATGGTCAGCCATTGCAGATTGCCAGAATCGAGGCCAAGATACGCCAATTCCGAATCGCTGACAGGGCGCTGGACGAATTGAAGAAATAGTTTGCTTAAACTTTGATTATGCTGGTTTTCATTGGCCCATTCGCCGGGCCACTTTCCCCTGACGTCAGCGCAGATTTTTGCTATCATCGTCGCACTTTTCAGCCAAGGTAAAGAGAAAACCCATGACCCAGGTCACTATTTTCCATAATCCACGCTGCTCCAAGAGCCGTGAAACACTGGCACTACTGGAGTCCAAAGGCGTCGAAATCCAGATTGTCGAGTATCTGAAACAAGTACCCGATGCTGCCACAATCAGTGAGCTGTTGGCCAAACTGGGCATCAGTGCCCGTGAACTGATGCGCACCAAAGAAGAAGAATACAAGGCTCAGGGGTTGAATAATCCTGAGCTGACAGAAGCCCAGTTGATTGCCGCCATGGTAGCTACTCCCAAGTTGATAGAACGACCAATCGTGCTTGCCAAGGGTAAAGCCGCCATTGGCCGTCCACCGGAAAACGTGTTGGCGATCCTGTAAATGAGCAGTCATGCGCTATTACAAGTCTCACGCACGGGCTATCTGTTACTGACGGCCTTGTTGGCCTATGCCTTTATCGATAAGGGGCTCAACGGCGAATACTCACTGCTGTTTACCAGTCTTTGGCTGGTGCCCTTGCTGCTGCCGCTAGCGGGGATCCTCAAAGGCAACCCCTATACCTTTGCTTGGGCCAGCTTCATTCTCTGTCTCTATTTTTTGCACGGCTTGACCTTGCTCTATATAGCCCAGGGCAATGAATGGTGGTTTGCGCTGATTGAGAGTCTATTGATCGCATGCTTACTGATCAGCATGCCCTTCTACGCCCGCAAGCGCGGCCGCGAGTTGGGGCTTGGACTCAAGAAACGCACCAAGGACTGAAAGACTTCCCCCTGAAACAGTGACATCCAGGGGGATTTTTAATCCCTTGACATGGTTCAAAGAAAATCTCGCTATTCTCTACCCCAAAAGCTCAGAAAGAGTGCTGGAGACTACTGATATTATTGATAATAAAACAGGAAAGCTTTCCAAGATAATTAAAGGTTCAGATCACAAGATACAGTGCCTCCAAAAATCAATGCGGCTGAAAGCCGCAGCAATACAAGTGTGACAGGCACTCATAAGGTGATAAGCCTTGAAAGTGCCAGCTTAGAGCAATTTATTTACCAAAGGTTATTGCAGACCGGCCTCGAAAGTGAGGAAAATTTCACTGACTGTCTTATCCGCAAGACGAGTGTCGGCGTTAGGTTGCTCGAATGATGCATGCAACATATAGCGGCCGGCGCTGGGCAGTTCAAAACTCACCTTGCCTTCTTTGTCTGAGGTCAGCGTCAATTCCTGTTTCTGGTTACGATAAAGCGTGCCTTCCTTCACAATCGCAACTTCCACACCGGCAATCACTTTACCCTGGAAATAGAATTGCAGCTCAGTGGGTTCCTGCTCGACTATGTCAGCCGGATGGGTCAAGGGTTTGAGTTCCAGGTATTCCCCTTTCACTTCAAAAGCCTTGTCACTTGGCTTGTTGAGGGTGACATAGGACTCGACCCGAGAGAAATACAGCGCCCCTTCGAGATCGTACGCCCCTTTGGGCATCATCGCCTTGGTGGTTTGCTTGTCGGTACGACTACGGACGCTGTCTTGCTGGCCCTTGAGCTTATAGCGCGACATATATCTTGGCTGGGTCTCTTTCTCGAATCTGTAGGTGCCGTCTTCGGTCAGGCGATAGTCAAACACAGACTTACGGCTGCCGCGGTAGCTCGAGGATGGTCGCTCCTTGGTGCCGGATGGCGTGATGATTTGCACATCTTCAGAGCCAAAAGGTTTGTCAAACAGGAAGACTTCATTACTGGCGCTGACATCTGAAGTGATCCACACACCTTTACCGGGATCGGCAGAGACATTGAACTGGCTGGGCAGTATAAATCTGTCATGGGCCTGCGCCGTTTGTGCCAACAGACAGGCCCCCAGGGCCAACAAGAGTTTGCTTGTTTTCATCATCTTTTACTCCACTAGGTATTGAAGGCTAATCGTGCCGGTTTCTATGGTGGGCACTATTTCAGCTTTGAAGGGCTTGCCGTCGAGCTGAAATTTGTGTCGTACCAAATCCCGGCCACCGTGCTCACGTACCACTTCCACCAGCAAGGTATATTTACCATTGGCAACCTGGCTCCCTTGGTCATCTTTGAGGTCCCAGCTGATGGGATACTTGCCCGCTGGCCGTGTTGCCGATGCAATGGCATCGACAAAGTTCATGTCATCCCGCCCGGCCTTGCGCCACCAGCGACGAATGTCTTTCAGCCACTTGTACCCCTCGCCTTCCTGCATGACCCAAAGGCTCAAGGTTCGCACGCTCTGCCCTTTGGCATCCTCCACCCACACGGCTGTGTAAGGCCTGTGGTATTGGCCCGTGGTGATTTCCGGCAGTGTCAGATTAATCTCCAGCGAATCGGCTTGGGCCTGCCCCAGGGTTAAGCTGCTACTCAGTAATACCGCCAGAGACAGAGACAATCTGGTTTTCAAAGGTTTGCCATTCATACATTCTCCATTCACAACACACCAAAGGTGGGTACGAGTTCATGCTTTGCTATTTGTTACTTTGAACTCAAGGAACAAACAGCAGATAGATAAGGGCACAGGCACTGCTGACACCGGCCATGGCCAGTAAGGATTTTTTCAATCTACGGCTCTGAGGCAACAGCAGGAAAGCGCCGGTCAGGGAAAACAGGATGATAAGAATTGAGCTGAGATCCAGTAGCCAAACCCACAAGGTGCCGCTGTTACGGCCCTTATGCAGATCATTGAGTACTGCGATAAGACCATAATCTATCTGCTCGATATAGGCTTTCCCGTCCAGCAGATCCAGGGTAATACTCTGATAGCGCCCAGGCCCCTTGTGCACCAGCGCCACTTCATCTTCACTGAACTCGGCGCTGTGACCATCCACTCCCCAGTGGCTACTGAGCCAATGCGCTGTGGCTTCGCGCCAATCCGGATCTTCACTATTCACCGGCAACAAAAATCCCGGCAGGACTTCTTCCGATGCCAGGCTTTCTCCGCCCTGGCGGATAAACCAATCAGGATGATTGAGAGTGATGCCGGTAAAGGCAAAGAACAGCATCAACAGCAGCAGTGCCATGGAAACATAGATATGAACGATGCGGGCGAAATGGAGCGATGATTTGCTGACTCTGAACTTCAATTAAGGTTTCCACATGGCACAGGCCGCCGGTGGGCAACCTGTTAATTGACTGTTATTGGTCAATATTAAATAACAATCATTCTTACCTTAATGCTATTTACCTTATTTACACTCGCCAGCCGTTACCCAGTCAACATAGCAAACCCGTGCCTCTCCCAAGTCACTGAGGAAGTTGAGCCAGTATATTTGATGATCGGCCAGTTTATCGCCCGGGCCTTTGACTTCAAGCCAGCTGATACGCCCTTCGGCGTCAAATAACACAAGATCCGGATGGCCACTGCGGTAATGCTTGAGATCGCCAAGCATACATTCAAATACCTGAGCGAGCCTCGCGCCGGAAAGTGCCGCCAGCGTTAGCTCCAGCGCCTGTTTCGGCAGGTTTTCCCAGTAAACCCAATCGTTTGCCAGTCCTTGCTTTTGCTGAAAATGGCGCCAAATAACAGCGCCGGGCTCCCGAGCGATTTCATCAAGACGCGCCGTGATGGCCTCTTGACGCCGACTGACAAACTCCTCGGTGAACATATCCCGTGGGCTGCGCTGAAATGGATTATCGAATACCGCCTTAACGGGGGCAAAAATAATGTCCCAAAAGGCGAGTCCAAAGAGGCCACAAAGCAAGGCATTCTCGAGAAAAAACGCCCGGTAACCGAGCGCTTCAAAGTGCGCAGCGACACGCATTTCAACTCGTTCACCATTGGGAGTGAGTTGCAGAGCTATCGCTGGCGGCGCACCCAGTCTACCCGGCACATTTTCATTCAGCGCTTGCAGCCTTAACATCAAAGATTCAAGCGCCAAGGAATCAGGCGCTTCACCATGGCCTGATGGTGAGGCAAACTTGCTGTCTTTGCCATTTGGCAATTTTTTAAGCAGGCGTTTGCCAATACGTTCTATGATTTGCCACTGACTCTCATTACCGGCAAGGTCGCAAAGATGCAGCAGCGCATGAGTCAGAGCCTGCCACTGAGCCTGTTTTTCCAGGCAACGGCACAGACGTTCCCTTGCCTGCCAATGTTCGCACTGCGAATAAACACTGATGGCAAGAGTGGTTTGCCCTTGCCTTTCGGCCTCGCGGCCTATCAGCGTCAGTAGTTTTTGCCGGTGCCGCTCGAGTAATGGGTTGGCCTCGGGCATTGCTGAAACGGCGTTAAGCTGCTCAAGCAGTAATGGAATATCCAGCAGCTGTTTGGCAAGAATCGCCTCTTCTATCTGTTGACTCATATGGCCAAATGCCAACGCGACGTTAAGCTGCTCTGAGCTGTCATAGGCGCGGTGGGCCTTGTCCAGCACTGTGACTTCAAAGCGCTGCAAGCCCAGATCGCTGAGCACAAACTGGCTCAGATCCTGATAACGGTTGCCAAAATAGAGCAGCAATAGGCCATCGAGAAGCCTCTGGCATTTAAGCTCAAGCCAGTCTATGTCAAGCTCAGAGTTCAGTTCGCCAATCACTAACTGTGAGTCTTCGGGCCCGAGCGCCAGCATTGTACGTTTCAGCGTCTCCTTTGAGGCACCATTTATGTTTTTACCTAGATGCTGCGCAATATCGACCAGGCTCCCGAGACTATTCTCGCCCTCCGAGGCTCGACTCTGTTGCAGTTTGAGAAGCGCCCGGCGCAGCTCTGTGAGGGTGACCCCTTTGAGCCAGGTTTCAGTATTTGGCAATGATGAAGTGCTGATGAGCTCCGCTTGCTCAAGCCCCTTTATCGCAGGCTCCAGAGCCCCTATTTCCGGGTAGTTAAGCTTATCGGTGCGAAACCACTCGCCCTTGCGGGACAAGAGACGCACCAGCAACATCCGCGAAGGCTTGGAGCAGGCAAGGTATGCCGCGCGTAACCTGGCAAGCTCGCTTGGCAAAATATCCAGATAGCGGCGGCTACCCTCCAGCAAGAGCTCAAAATTGCTCAGGTAATAATCGCTTGCAAGTTCAAGAGTGGCCGGTTTCACTAAGGTTTTTGCCGCTAAGGTTTCTACCATTAGGGAACTTCATCTGATTTCACGGTTTTCAGTTGTTCAACCGGCATGGGGCGGGCGAAATAGTATCCCTGCAGCAGGAATATACCGCGCTTTTTGAGGTACTCCACCTGCTCCGCCGTCTCCACGCCTTCGACTATCATCTCAAGCCCTGACTCCATACCAAAGGCGATAATGGCATCCAGCACACCACGCTTGAGATCATTGGTGCCTATGGTATCGATAAACATCTTATCTATCTTGATGCTGTCGATCCCCAAGGTTTGAATATACTTAAAACCGCCATATCCGGTGCCGAAGTCATCAATTTTAAAGCTGTACCCCCTCTCTGTCAGCCTGGCGATTTCCTGCCTGGCGCGTCAATGTCGGCAATAGGCAAACGTTCGGTGATCTCAAATTTAAGTCTGTCCGGCTCCGGCCAATTATGCTGTTGCAGCACGCGACTGACATGAGCCTCCTCAAGATGTTTTGCCACCAGGTTGATACTGACCCAAGTACCGCTCTCCAGCTTCGGCAGTTGTTGCAGTACCTGCTGCAGCAAAGATTCGGTAATGGGAATGATCAGGCCACAGGCTTCGGCATGCTCTACAAAGGCGGCCGGGGGAATAAACTCCTTGCCCTTCTTCCAGCGCACCAGGACTTCATAACCGACAATTTTGCCCTGATTAATATCGACTATGGGTTGATAGAAAGGGATAAACTCCTGCCGGGCAATTCCCCTTTGGATCATACTCTTGAGCGAACTGTGGTAGCTCAGATAGAGCCAATAAGCCCCGGCGAGCAGCATTCCGAGTAACACGCTCAAGGGTAAACCATAAACAAAGATCTTTTCTCTGGCATAATCATCGAGTTTCTTTCCAAACCAGAGTTTTTGCTCCACCTGATGCTGCTTGTCCATCACACTGAGAAAATGCACATGAGATTCTTTGGGTACCGAGCGATTGCCGCGCTCAAATACCAGCCCTTCGGAACCTGGGGCATGATGTAGAAACTCTATGTAAAAACAATCGCGGCAGGGAAGATTGATAATTTCACGGATCCAACTGCTGTCCAAAATCCAGTAAGCGGTATTGCCATTGCTTCTGAAATAAATCAAGAGTTCCTGCTCGGTGTCGAACATGGCGCCTGTAGTGGTAAGGCCAAAGCCCCGCCCTATGAAGGCCTCATCGGGAAGATCCGGCAATAGTAAATCCGAGCCGAGCGAACTGCAGCCCATGCCGGTTTTGGTTTTTATCCCCATCACCCGAAAATAGCGATTGTAATTTTCCGGTGATCGCAATAGTTTGGCGTCTTGCGGGCCACAATCAAAATGAAACTCTGGTACTTGGTGGAGAATAATGTCATTGATAGAGTGCTGTCTCTGACTAAGGTACTCTTCCATGAGCTTGAACTGATTTTTGACTATTATAGAGGTCACTGGCCTTAGTAATAACTCCGCTGATAGCAGCAAGAGAACAACAGGTAACAGCAACAGTAACAAAACCCGTTTGTTCTCGGATACGGCCTTCATGATTATCGTCCTCGCAAAATGTTATCCACTTATACCCAGCCAGAGTGCCAGATACAATAACGCTGGTAGCAAATACTCTATTCTGCAGTATAAAACCGTTTGCAGTCAGAACCAGGGGAATTGCTCGATAAAACGTCGAGCCTAGTTTTCGTAAGTGACTGAAACTTAAAGATTGACTCTTGCTTCTATCTCAACATTTGGTTATTTGGGGCGGAAAACTGAAAATTTCAACGATTAAGATTTAATTATTCGGAGCAGAAGAATGAATGAAAATGTCATCCAGGCAATCCTGGTGTTTGCTGCATTTGTGGTGGTCAGCCTGGTTATCGACCGTTTCCTGAAACAAGTGGCCGCCCGCTTTGACTCGGCAGCCAGCGAATCGTTTCGTTTGATCTCCAATTCCCAGCGCGTGGTACTGATATTTATCGGTGCCGTCTTGGCCTTATCCAAGTTGGGCTTTGATGTTGGCGCCTTGGTTGCCGGGCTCGGGCTCACGGGTTTTGCTCTGGGTTTTGCTCTCAAAGATGCCATATCCAACCTGATTGCCGGCATTATGATAGTGCTTTATAAGCCGATAAAACTTGGCAATAAAATCGATATTACCGGCTCCAAGGGGACTGTGGTGGATCTCAATCTGCGTTATATCACGGTAAAGGATGAAGGCGTGACGCATCTGGTTCCCAACTCTTTGTTCCTCAACAATAAAGTTTCCATTATTGATGAGGATAAGCAATGACGGCGCAGCTTTGGGATAAGGTTGCCAACCAGGTCAATTTCAATCTGGAAATCGATGTGCAGCGCTTCTGCCACTTGGTGAAACCCGATGCCAGAATACTGGAGTTTGGATGCGGTGTTGAGCTGCGCCGTTTTGACCTGCATGCCATCTGAAATGGCACAAAAAGCCGCCATATTGGAGCTTAAACGCGTGCTTAAGCCGGGTTGCTTGTTCCACCTGACTGAGTTTTGCGCCCCCATGGCGAAATGTTTCACCTCAGGGCTGGGCACGCCTATGTGTTACCACACGCCCATGCAATTGCAGGAGCTGCTGGAAGACTTTGTCGACCTGAAAGATGAAGTCACAGCCTGTAGAACTTTGGCCGACGATACGGCTCAGAGCTATCGAGCCTTTGCCAGAAAACCGCCGCAGGCTTTAGCTTAATTACGATAAATAGTCTGGATCAGATGAAAACCGAACTGTGTTTTGACCGGACCATGTACTTCCAGCACAGGCTTTTTGAACACCACTTGATCGAAGGCCTTGACCATCTGCCCCGGGCCAAACTCCCCGAGATCGCCGCCGCGTTTTTTGGAAGGACACTGAGAGTATTGTTTCGCCAGCTTGCCAAAGTCTTCCCCTTTGGCGATCCGGGCCTTGAGTTTTTCCGCTTCTTCACGGGTTTTAACCAAAATGTGTCGGGCACAAGCTCGGGCCATGTTGTTGTTTCTCCTGAGTCATCTTCGTTCGCTAACCAATAACAGGCGATTTTACCATAATCTTGAATCCTCCCCCCATTCGACATGAAACAAGCTGCGCAATTTTGACCTTATTTGCCTTGGGGCAAACTTTAACCAAACTTATGTCAGAGCTTCAAATAGGTTCTGCCACCACTCTCCTACTACATAGTTTGCAACAAAATTCCCATTCTCCCGGACTATTGGTGACCCTACTGGCCCGTGCTATAGTACCCAATAGTTACAACCATTTTTATATAAAACAACAACAAACAATAACAAGCAGTCAACCAAGTGGAGTCGTGCCATGAAGATACTGTCTTACCTCCCTTTAAGCTGTACCCTCTTACTCACCGCCTGTGGCGGTGGTGGCAACGATGATAGTGGTGACCTTATCCCTCCTGTCGTTACTCCACCTCCGGCCTTGTCGCGCTGTGAGCAACAAAGTGAATTCAACAATCAAACAACGGCATCGGGTCTGGTTTTTAAGTTGCAAAGCCACTACTTAGCCGGCCAGCAAAGTAGTGTTATTGCCACTCTGGGCACGCTTAACAGCCGAAATATGCTGTTCCAATGGCAGCAATTGTCAGGGCCCAGTGTCGATATAGCCATTAATGACAGCCCAGTGCTGGCGTTTGTGCCGCCACAAAGCGGTGACTACCGCTTTCAGTTGAATGTCAGCGGCAATGATCTCAGCTTGCAAGAGACTGTCAGCCTGACAGTGGCAGTGGAAAATGGCCTTAACATTCGCCAGGATCATCAGGTGGTAGAGGGCAACAATGTCAGCGTACGACTGGATAGAGTCAATGGCGCTGCGGCAAACAACATCAACTGGTGTATTGCTGCCGGGCCTGATCTTAATCTGGACTTGTCCAACCTTGAACGTCCTTTATTTGTCGCCCCCGAGGTTAGCCAGGATACGGGGGTGATCTTGAGAGCCAGCGCCAATGTTAATGGCGAGATCTTAAGCGATGAAGTCAGCATACTGATAACTGATGAAGCGCAAATTACCTCAGAGTACTTTGATGCGCCAGTTGCTCGCACCCATGCCTACAGGCGTAACTCACCTTATGCCGATGTACTAAAACGCTGCACTTATTCCAATCAGTTAAGCGCTTGCCAGCTCAACACCTTACCTTTGATTGGGCAAGGCGCCGGCGGTATCAGTGATAAAGAAGTGATAATGGACCGGGTACTGGTATCCCACGACTGGATGGGGCGTAATTTTGAAGCCTTTATCGAACAGATGGACACTCATGGTGACTTTGCCACTTTATTGCAATCTGTCACCGCCGTGGTGATAAGCTACGATATCCGTCCTTCCTTTTACTGGGTGGTTACCGGCGCCATTTACCTGGATCCGGAAGACCTTTGGCTGACGGCAACCGAGCGCGATAGTATCAATGAAGCGCCGGACTATCGTGCCGGTTTCGGTAATGAGCTGCAGTTCCTGATCCCCTGGCGTTATGTCAAAGACAACGATTATGCCTCTCTCTACCGTGAACGCAGCCAGCGCAGCAACCGCCCTATAAGCGAGTTGACAACCGATCTCTCCTCGCTTCTATACCACGAGTTGGCCCATGCCAATGACTTTTTCCCGCGCAGTGTTCATTCAAGCCTTGAGGGGCCGACTTTGTTGGACGACTTTTACCGGCGCACGACGCAAAAAGCCTTGATATCGGATCAACTCAGCAACGCCTATCCGCTGAATAGCACAGAAATGAGTGCCCTGGCCAGCGTAAGCTTTATGGGTGAAACCGCCACAGCCACCCAAAAGGCATACTCGCCCGGGGATGTCAGCAGCTTCTTCTCTGCCGACAGAGCCAATGATTTTTACAACTACAGCACCTCTAGAGAAGACGCCGCCATGCTGTTTGAAGAAGCCATGATGAGCTATCGCCTTGGGGTACAGCGGGATGTGGCAGTCACAGATAAACCCGTAACCGTGACCGCAAACAGCATCATTGTTGACTGGGGCCAACGGGGACGTATCGGCGCCATTGAACTTAGAAACCGCACAAGCTTGGTGCTGAATGAGATGATGCCTGAGCTTAATAATCAGCTGCTGCTGGATAGTTTGCCGGCGCCGCTGCAGATGCAGCCAGGCCTGAGCTGGGCCGCCAACCTCGGCATATCAGCCACGCCAATGGCGCCGAAGAGCAATATCCAGCATCAGCAACAGAGTGAACAGACTCAAGTGCCGCTGCGTTTGAGTGGCGATCGTCACAGAACTCCTGTGGGGATAAACAGACCCTGACTGTTATTTTGGTTTGTCATTGTAAAAAAAGCGCTGCTCTAGGGCAGCGCTGCTTTTACTATCTTTAGCGAACTAAGGACTAAAGCCGTAGCATCTCTTTGATAAAGGGAATGGTCAACTTACGTTGATGAACCATAGAAGCCTTGTCCAGCCTGTCCAGCACATCGAACAAGGTTCGTAAGTCTCTGGCCAAACGATTCAGCAGAAAGCGGCCTACATCTTCTGGTAACTGCAGGCCACGCATTGCAGCTCGGCGCTGCAATGCCACCAACTTTTCTTCATCGGCCATGGGCTGGAGTTGATAATTGAGTCCCCACTGCATCCTTGAGACCAGATCCGGTAAGGCAAAACCGGCATCTATGGGCGCAGCACTGCCACTGACCACCAGAGCGCAATGTTTCTGTTCGGCTACCCGGTTATAAAGATCGAATATCGCCTCTTCCCATAAAGGATGACCGGCTATGGCATCGACATCATCGATACAAACCAGATCGAGTTGCTCCAACCCTTCGAGTAAAGCGGTGGAGATACTAGCATGAATACCCAGAGGAATGTAAAAACTGCTGCGTTCCAATTCATTAGCGTGGGCACAGGCGGCGTGCATCAAATGGGTTCTTCCCGATTTTACCGGTCCCCATAAATAAACAGCCCCCTGGCTGTGGCCTTCAGCACAGGCCCTCAGGGTCTGGATAAGTTCATCGTTTCCTGCCGCAGGATAGTAACTGTTAAAAGTCTCATCGTCCGGCAAGTGAACGGGCAGTGAAAGTTGCAAGGGTGAGTTTTGTGTCACTCAGGGTCGTTCCCAATCGCGGTCAATCAAAAAATGCGGGCGCCAAGTCTAGCATGACTGGCGCCGCGGTTAAAACCTCAACGGCTGTGCCACTGGTAAGGACCTAGGGGCTGGCTCACATTCTCGTTGAATTCTGTGTTCTCGGTTGCTTGAGGCAATGAGTTAAAACCATCGTAGCCCTGGCCGTCGGCGACATCTTGAAAACCGCTCTGTGCCGCAGATAAGCGAGGCTCCAAACGCAACAGGTTTTTCAAGTCATCTTCCGAGCCAAAGAGTTGCACCTTAAAAGTAGCGCTATCCCCCTGCAGAGTGCTAAGGCTTGCTTCACGCACCGCGCTGAGTTGATTGAGAAATGCCTCAATTTCCACCAACTGCTTCATCTGGCTGATGCCGGTAAAACGTACCTTGCTCAGTAAACCATCCCCCGAGTCGGCTATGGCGTAACGGGAAACAAAGTAATCGGACAGTGACAACATCATCTCGGCCACAGCCTCGTCTTTACTGGCAGCTTGTCCCTGACGATTGAGCAGAGGTTGGCCAAAGGACTGACTGATATCTGTCTTGGGATAAAGTACTAGCTGATAGTTGAATTCACTGCCATTTGCCTCAAGTGCGCCCATCGCAAAGAAGTCAGCCTGATAGCGAGCGGAGGCCGTAGCAACAGTATCGGCAAACAAACCGCGCACGTCATTGACATTGATACGCATCAAATCATCAAGATCCATCAAAGGAAACATCAGCGGCACACCACGTTCCATTGAGGCATCGGCAAACGCCTTGCGCTCTTCAGCGCTTGAGTCATCACTTAGGATAACCCTTTCATTGTTGATATCCGTACTAAGCCAAAACAGAGTTAAAGGGCGCTGTTTGCCCCATACAGGCAAGCCTGCGTTACGCAACATGTCGACTATCTTACGGTGATCGAAATTGGCTTTTAGCTTGAGCCCTTCATCGGTATCAAGATAACCAAATTGACTGACCAGGGCATTGGCATTGGCAAGTTTGGCTTGGATCTCAGGACTTTCGAGAGCGCTGCGTGAGCCGGAATTTTTTAAAATAACATCTTCCAATGCCTTCTTGAGCCCCTTGCTCTTCTCGGCACTGGATCTAGACCCAACGGCTACAGTAGCTTCATCCAGCTGTTTAACCTCTACAGCCTGAACCAAAGTTGTGGCGCAGAACAGGGAAAGAAAAACAACTGGCTTTACAAATGAATTCAGCATCTTTGCGACGGTAAAAAATGGTCGGAATGGCAAAAGTGTATCATATATGCCCCACTTGGCGAGCCGATGGAGATGAAAAACCTGCCTCTTGGTTCATCTCGGGTTCAGCTGCGGAAATTGTGAAAAATTTGATCTGAAACGGCAAATAGCCCCCCACACATTGTGGCCATCTGGTAATATTGGCCGGTTTAACCACAATACGGATAAAAAAATGAAATACCTTGCCCGTCCTCTGCAAGGCGCACAAATGTTGTTTGTCGCTTTCGGAGCCCTGGTGCTGATGCCGTTGCTCACCGGCCTCGATACCAGCGTAGCCCTGTTTACCGCCGGATTCGGCACCCTGTTATTCCAACTGATCACCAAACGTCAAATCCCTGTTTTCCTCGCGTCGTCTTTTGCTTTTATTCCACCTGTTATGTATGGCGTCCAAACTTGGGGCATCCCAGCCACCATGGGCGGGTTGATGGCTGCCGGCTGTGTTTACCTAATATTGGCCTCTGTGGTAAAGCTGCGTGGTAGCGGCATTATAATGAGGCTTCTGCCCCCTGTAGTGGTGGGGCCGGTTATTATCATCATAGGTCTCGGCCTGGCACCAGTTGCGGTGAATATGGCGCTTGGTAAAAGCGGAGATGGCAGCCAAGTAATTGTTGCCCAAGATACCGCGCTGTTTGTTTCTTTGGCATCACTCCTGACTACCATAGCCGTGGCCATCTTTGCCAAGGGACTGCTGAGGCTGATGCCAATCCTGGCCGGCATTGTCGTCGGTTACAGCTTGAGTCTGTATTACGGCATAGTGGACTTCAATGTTGTACACGAAGCCGCCTGGCTGGCCATGCCTAACTTCGTCGCTCCTGAATTTAACTGGCACGCCATAGCCTTCATGATCCCGGTTGCCATCGCCCCTGCGGTGGAGCACATAGGGGATATTCTGGCTATCTCCAATGTTACCGGTAAAGATTACCTGAAAAAGCCCGGCTTACATCGCACTCTAGCAGGTGACGGTGTTGCCACCATAGCAGCTACCGCCTTTGGCGGCCCACCCAACACCACTTATTCTGAGGTCACTGGCGCAGTAACCCTGACGCGCAACTTCGATCCTAGAATTATGACCTGGACAGCCATTACTGCTATTTTGCTGGCCTTCGTCGGCAAGCTGGGTGCTCTGATGCAGACCATTCCGGTACCTGTAATGGGAGGTATCATGTGTCTGTTGTTCGGCTCTATCGCTGCAGTGGGCCTCAACTCACTAATCAAACACCAGGTGGATCTCAGTGAGCCTCGCAACCTTTCTATCGTTGGAGTGACACTGGTATTCGGTATCGGAGGTATGGCTTTCGGTATAGGTTCATTCAGCCTCACCGGCATCAGCCTTTGTGGTATCGTAGCCATATTGATGAACCTGTTGCTGCCAAACAGCAAGCCTCACACGAGCAAAACCGTTAACTCTGTAGCAGATGAAACCTAAACTGAGTACTTGCTGCGTTAAAACATATTAAGTAAAAAAACCGATGCCATTGTCATCGGTTTTTTTACTTCTAATCTGTCATTTCCCAATGGGGAGCATAAGAACACCTAACGAGCCTCACAGACTCGAATAAAAACCGTCTGGGATGTTCAGCAAACAAAAATCCCCAGGACATACCCGCAACGTAGTTCACTTAAGCGGAGCTGCCTTGTGATTAACAGGATATCGGGTCTTTGATATTTTTACCGCCCTAGGCCGATTTGGCTTAGGGCGTTTGTCTATAAAGAGGATGGACAAGTCTCCTCGCAGAC
>NZ_NIJM01000002.1 GCF_002836945.1 Shewanella chilikensis | reverse complement strand
TGATGGGAAACGGGATAGAGCCTATCCACGTGCGTTAAAAATGAGTAAAAACAAGTATCCCATTAAGCCTAAGAAAAATGCCGTTCACACTAAGTGAACGGCATTACGCCGTCGGCGCCTTTATTTTTATCCGCAGTTTGTTGCTATTCGGTGCCGGACTCGGTTTCCATATGAGTATCACGCACCTCAATCACCTGGGGCAGTATCTGTTTGAAGAACTCCACCAGTTCAGGATCAAAGTGTTTCCCCGCCTCTGACTCCAGTAGCGCCATGGTATCTTCTATGCTCCAGGCCTTCTTGTAAGGTCGAATCGAAGTCAGGGCATCGAAGACATCGGCAATGGCGACTATTCGTCCCTCAATAGGAATATCTTCGCCTTTCAAACCATTGGGATAACCTGAGCCATCCCACTTTTCGTGGTGGGTCAGCGCAATGCGCCGGGACATCTGCAGTAGAGGATCCGGGTGTTCACCAATAATCTCGGCGCCGATTTCGGCGTGTTGTTGCATGATTCTCCACTCTTCGGCATCCAGCTTGGCTGGCTTTTTCAGCACTGCGTCCGGCGTACCTATCTTGCCAATATCATGCATGGGCGCCGCGTTATAGAGTAGTTCACAGAAGTGTTCCGGCAACTGGGCCTGCTGCGCCAGTAGCTTGGCGTAGTGGCTCATGCGAATAACGTGTAAGCCGGTTTCGTTATCCTTGTATTCGGCTGCGCGGCCCAGGCGACGAATGATCTCGAAACGGGTCTGTTCCAGCTCGTGGGTGCGTTCACGCACCTGTTGTTCCAGCAAGCGCTGCTGATCATAGAGGGCCAGATGGTTACGTACCCGCGCCTTAACTATCGGGGCACTGACAGGTTTGGTGATGTAGTCGACGGCTCCCAAATCAAACCCCTGGGTCTCATCGGCCACTTCAGAGAGAGCGGTGACAAAGATCACCGGAATATGGCAAGTCATAGGCTCTTGCTTGAGACGCTTACAGACCTCATAGCCATTCATACCCGGCATCATCACATCCAGGAGGATTAGATCCGGAGGATTCTTCTGCGCCAACGCCAAGGCTCTTGGGCCATCTATCGCCACCTTGAGCTTATAGTCATCGCCGAGGATCCCGAGCAGAATATCAATATTCTCCGGTGTATCATCCACCACCAGTACAGTGGCTTTTTCCATCTCAATCTCCCTCTTACTCCAGGTTCCGCATCGCTCTTGGACGTCACTGGTATATCCTGTGACCCACATTACCTATTGAGTATAGCCAGGGTCACTCAGTCTCGTTCAGCTCTTGCTGCAGCTCGCGGACAAGATCGGCAGCATCATCAAACTGATAGCTGCCAACCATGCTGCTGACAGGTTTCAAGCGCTGCCACAGCGGTTTACTCACCCGGCGACTCAATGCTTCCAGTTGGACGACGGCTTCGGCATCAGCATCTTCCAGACTGCTTTGCAGTTGCTCCAAAGCGGTTTTAAGCGTCTCGGTATCCATCTCCTCGGCGGCATCAGCTTCCGTCTGAGAAGCGCTTTGCGGCTTATCCCCCATCCAGTCCGCAATGGCGTCGACAATAACGGCGACCCGCTTTTCCACTGCCTGCAACTCTTGCTCACACTCTTCGCCGGCTGCCAACTTGGCTTCCAATTGCCGCGCCTCTTCCACCAAAGGCTCAGAGCAGAGATTACCGGCCAGCCCCTTTAGGGTATGCGCCACCCTGACCGCTTCTTCCTGCTGTTGCTCCTTGAGCGCCTTGCGAATACGTTTGCCGACGTTGCCCTGACTACCTAGGAAACGCTCGAGGATACGTCGATAGAGGCGCTCGGAATGCTGCACCAGTTGTAGTCCCCGGTCGATATCAAGGCTCTCTTGTTCCGGCCAGCTCACCAGATCCTCAGAATCATCTCCATCGGCCATACCTGTGTTATTATTCCCTGCAACTGGGGCTTGTCCCCCTCCCAGATACTGCAACAACACCTGATACAAGAGGCTGACTTCTATCGGCTTGGCAATGTGATCATTCATGCCGGCCCTCAGGCACATCTCCTTATCGCCGGCCATGGCATTGGCCGTCATGGCGACCACAGGTAACTGCTCAAGCCCTGGCATCTTGCGCAGCGCCTCTGTGGCCTGATAGCCGTCCATTACTGGCATCTGGCAGTCCATCAGCACAAGATCAAACTGCTGCTGCGCCAGCTTATCCAGCGCTATCTGGCCGTTTTCTGCGATAGACAAGTCTATGCCTACCTGCTCGAGAAACTCGGTCGCCACCTCCTGATTCATCTCATTGTCTTCCACCAGCAGCACGCGTTTGCCAACAAGAGCCGCCAGTTGCAGCGATTCGAGATCCAGTACCTTGCGCCTGACGGGAATATGCCCCTGACGTCCAAGCGCCAACATAATGCCGTCGAGTAATCTGGAGGCACTGACCGGCTTGGTGATATAGCCGTTGATCCCGAGTTGCTCCAACTGTTCGATAAAGTCACTGTTGGCGTGGGCCGATACCATGAGGATCAGCGGCGGCTCCTTTAGCTGCAATATTTGCCGGGCAGTTTCCATACCGTCCATCTCAGGCATTTTCCAATCGATCAGGGCCATCTTGTAGGGCTTGCGCTTCACCTTATCCAGCGCCTCCATGCCGCTGCGGGCACAGTCGACGGCAAAGCCCATGCTCTCGAGCGTAGTGCGCAAGATATCTCTGGCGGTGCCGTTGTCATCGACCACCAGAATGGGCATACCTTCCAGTTCCTGCTCGACATTCAGCTTGTCGTTTTCCGCCACTTTGAGCCGCACGGTAAAGAAGAAGCAACTGCCGTTGCCAAACTGGCTCTCGACACCGATTTCACCCTCCATCAGTTCCACCAGCTGTTTGGAAATCGCCAGCCCAAGCCCGGTACCACCGTATTTACGGGTGGTTGAGGTGTCTGCCTGGCTGAAAGACTTAAACAACCTGGCCTGCTGCTCGGCCGTCAGACCTATACCACTGTCGCGCACTGCGAATCTCAGGATCACTTCATCCTGCTCGCGGCTAAGCTCAGTTATCGACAGCATCACTTCGCCACGCTCGGTAAATTTAATGGCGTTGTTCATCAGGTTAATCAACACCTGACTGAGGCGCAGCGGGTCCCCTTCCAGATAACTGGGCACACCAGGGGCCACGGCAAACAACAGCTCCAATTGTTTATCAGCGGCACGTTCCGAGAACATATCCCCGAGATCTTCCAAAATACTGTCGAGCTGGAACGGCACCACTTCGATATCCAGCTTGCCGGCCTCAATCTTGGAGAAGTCGAGAATGTCATTGATGATCCCCAGCAGGGATTGCGACGCCCGTTCAATTTTTTCCACATAGTTACGCTGTTTGTTATCCAGTTTGGTCTGCAGGCACAGTTGTGACATACCGATAATGGCATTCATCGGGGTGCGTATCTCGTGGGACATATTGGCAAGAAAGTCGCTCTTGGCCTTGTTGGCGGCATCGGCTTCATCTTTGGCCGTCATCAGCTCATTGGACAAGAGTTTCAAGCGGGTAATATTGGCAATGCTCATGACCACTGAGCGTTCACGATCACCTTCTTCCTCAATTTCAGAAGCGTTGACAGCCATCCACATAGGCTCGCCCGAGGCACTGAGCAGGCGCCACTCGCCGCTGACACTGTGATCGTCACTCTGCTGCAGGCACTCGTACAACTCGCTGACTTTGCTTCTGTCTTCCGGCAGCATCAGTTCGGCAAACGAGCGACGTTTAAGCTGTTCGGCGCTCATTCCCATATCACTGCAGAATTGGCCGTTACAATCCATTATGGTGCCGCGATCATCCAGATTGACTATGCCTATGCCTGCGTTATCAAACAGGGCGCGGAAATGGGCCTCACTCTGAGCCAGCTCGGTTTCCATCTTTTTACGGCCGCTGATATCGGTCAGATAACCGTTCCAAAGCATGCCATCCTGCTGTTTACTGCCTTTGGCACCGGCCTCAAGCCAACGTACCTCGCCGGAAGGATGACGGTAGCGAAACTCTTTGATCCACTGCAGCCCCCCTTCACCGGAAAGCAGCCGAATAATACTGTCTCTATCTTCAGTAACGATCCGCTCGGCCACCAGTTCAAAATCGGCCATTACCTCATTCTTGTGGTGGCCCAAAGTGGCAATGGCTGCACTGGAAAGGAAGGTGAATCTGCGTTGCTGCGGGCCTTGCCAAAACAGTTGATACACAGTACTGGGCACAGACTCAGTGATGGTTTCCAGTTGCTCCCGCGACTGCTCCATCTTTTCCTGAGCCAGTTTGCTGTCGGTAATGTCGTTGAGGCTACCATCGAACCAGAGAGGATTCCCATCTTCGTCGTAACTGGCCTTACCCTTTTCATGGATCCAACGCACGCTGCCATCCCGGTGGCGAATGCGATACTCAACATCAAAGGCTTGCTGCTCGGCCAGAGCCGAGTTTATGGTGTCAATACACAGCTGCTTGTCTTCATCTATGACCAGGGAGCCATAACTGCGCTTCTTGCTGTCGATGAAATGCCAGGCCGGATAACCGCTTATCTCTGTGATATTGTCGCTGACATACTCCATGGTCCACTGTTCATCGACCCGGGTACGATAAACGGCGCCGGGGATATTGGATACCAGACCGCGAAAACGGCTCTCGCTCTCGCGAATTTTACGCTCTACCGCCAGTTGCTCGGTCAGATCCCGAATCGATGCTGCTACCTGGCGTTTGCCCTTATGATCGGCCGGTAACAGGCTCAAACCTATCTGCACCGGAAACTGGGAGCCATTACACTTGAGTGCCTGCAGCGCCTTGCCCTTGGCCATCATGCGATCCTTACCGTCAGTCACAAAGGTATGACGCTTGGCCGCATGCTGCAAACGATCCACTTCCGGCAACAATTGATCTATGTTGAGCTTGAGCATCTCCTCGGCGTTATAGCCGAACAGCTCCTGACAACGGCTGTTGGAGAACACCAGCATGCCATTTTCATCGACAATCAGCATCGCCTCTGGCGCCGCTTCCAGCACTGCGTTGGACCAGGCCGCGGCGGAAAACTGCTCGGTAACATCGTTGAACAGCATCTCCACCGAAATCAACTTGCCTTCCTCATCGAGTAAGGGCTGCATAAACAGATCCAAACGTCTCAGCCCACCTTCGGCATCGGCCAACTCCACCTGATGCGGCGGCACAGACTCGCCGGCCAGCGCCTGTTCCATATACTGCCAATTTGCTTCGTTGATGCTGTTGCTGGAAAAGAGCCGTTGATACTTGCGCCTGAGCACCTCTGGGGAGATGCCCAACACCTTCTCCACCCCATCGCTGGCCTGCACTATCGCACCGTAAGGATCCATAGAGCAATAGAAGGACTTGTCACTCATGCCGTCGATAAGCTTGGCAAATCTGTTGCCTCGGGAGTCGAGCAGTGCCTGTTCTCTCTCCTCGAGGATTTCAGCCATCTCATTGAATTTATTGCTGAGAGTCGCAATTTCCCGCACTACGCCTTCAGGCTTTTGTAAACGTTTTATCAATCCCTTGCTGAAATCCACTATCCCGGCTTCCAACTGCTCCAGGGGCTGGGTGAGACGCTTGGCACTCCAGTAACTGGTCACCAGCAACAATATGGCCAACAACAACAGGTTGATTGTTAACGAGCTGAAATCCTGAAGGAAAGCGCGTAACAACTGTTTTTGTGGGGTAATCACCAACACCCGCCATTCCAGTGGCGCCACTCTGGCAACACTGGCAAGGTACTGCACACCATTGAGGTCACTCAGTGCTACTTCAGGAGTGTCGGCGGCGTAGATATGTTGTGCCGCTTCCTTTCCAGCGGCGGTATTGACGAGCCAATCTTCCAATTTGGCATTGCGGCTAAGATTATTGTCCGGGTGATAGATGAGCCGCCCCTGGTTATCCAACACCAACAGCTTTTTGGGATCGATTCCCAAGCGAATCGGCAAGCTGGAAAGCGCCAGATCTGTGGTTATGACTCCCAAAGGTGCAGCTTCACTGCCAAAAGGCTGTGAGAAGGTGATCATCAAGGCATTGCCGGCCCCCTCGTCGAAATAAGGAGGAGCCCAATAACCGTCAGGATGCTTAAGCGCCTCGGTCCACCATCCCCATTCGCCGCTGGTGTAATCATAGGCTTCCTGACCTATGTCCATAATCGCAATAGAAAGATCCTGGCGAAAAGCATAGGGCGCGAAGCGTTTTTGCCCGGGCAGAAATCCGGGCTGAAAGGCAATGGCGCTGCCATAAAAATTGGGGTTGCGCTGCAATCTGTCTTTAAGCAGTTGATAAAGATTGTCAGCTTGCTGCAGGCGCTCGAATGACTCAAGATGCCCCAGGCTGTAGGCCAGAGTTTGGGTATTGCGCTGCGCCAAAGACAATTCAAATTCGAGCCGCTTGGCAGCAAAGTCGGCTTTTTCGGCCAGATCGGTAAAGAAGGCCTTTTCTTCATCCTGATAGTTATACCAGCCGGTGATCCCTGAGATCACAGTCATGATAATGATCAAGGGAACAGCTATTTGAAACAGAATGCGGCTGCGAAAAGTCCTGAGTGTCTTGCTATCCGGCATAAATCTGCCTCTCTGACTATATCCTTGTATCTCTGCAACAGCAGAGCCTCTGTCAGGCACACCCTCTTGGGCAATCAATGCCGAAGTACATCAGGCGACTGAAGACAACCAACTGATTACAGGTCAAAAATTAATCTTGTTATTTAAGCATTAGCCATAATGTTACACAAGTAACTCGGCGCGAATTTACATAAAATTCATCCATCAGCGAGCGCCGGATAAAACACTGCTGGCTAACAACAAGCTAAACTCACGGCGTAAAATAAACTCTTGTTAAACATAGTGTATAACGCTGAGCTATCAGCCCCTTTCCGCCAGATAGCCCAGTAATATATCAGCAGCGGCTACCGAATAGGAGCCGGCAAATAGTGACAACCTTAAACCGCCTGCCAGGTTAACCAGGATAAGGCGGTGTGAAGACTGTTTGCATCCCTTGACAGCTATCAGCTATCAGCCTGAGCCATGGCCTCATCACTGCAGCCACGCAGACGCTGAAAATAACTGCGGGTTTCTGCCAGCACCAGATGGCGCAGACCTATAATGGCAATCAGATTGGGTATCGCCATCAAGCCGTTGACTATGTCGGCGAGCAGCCAGATGAGATCCAGCGTGATAAAGGCGCCCGAGGCGATAAGTCCGAGAAACAACCAGCGATAGAGCGGGATCCAGCGGCCCTTGGTGAGATAGCTCCAGCAGCGATCGCCATAATAGTTCCAGCCAAGAATGGTGGTAAAGGCGAAACACACCAGCGCTACGGTTACCAAATACTGGCCAATCAGCGGCGTGGTAGCACTGGAGAAAGCGGCGCTGGTCATGCCAGCCCCGGCGCTATCGCCATTCCAGACACCGGTAAGAATAAGCACCAAACCCGTCATAGTGCAGATGATAATGGTGTCGAAGAAGGTGCCCGTCATGCTCACCAGCCCCTGCTCAACCGGCTCCTTGGTCTTGGCGGCTGCCGCCGCTATCGGAGCACTACCCAAACCCGACTCGTTGGAGAATACCCCACGAGCAATCCCGGTTTGAATCGCCAGGGCGATACCGGCCCCCAAAAAGCCACCGGTCGCCGCCACTGGATTGAAGGCGGAATGCAGCACCAGTGCTATCGCATCCGGGATCGCCTCACTGGCGCTCAGCAGCACCCAAAGACAGGCAACCACATAGCCTATAGCCATAGTGGGCACCAACTTTTGCGCCACAGCCGCAATCCGTTTAACACCCCCTAAGGTCACAGCAGCCACCAGCGAGGTCAGTACCACAGCAGTAATCCAGGCTGGCACATCAAAGGCGATGGTCATAGCTTCAGAAATCGCATTGACCTGGGCAAAAGTTCCTATACCGAAAAACGCCACCCCAACACCGAAAACCGCAAACAGCTTGGCCAACCAACCGAGCCCCAGGCCTTTTTCTATGTAGTACATGGGGCCACCGGCGATGTTACCGTGGCGATCTGTGGTACGAAACTTAAGCGCCAATAGGCATTCGGCGTACTTGGTGGCCATACCAAAAAGGGCAGCAACCCACATCCAGAACAGGGCGCCGGGGCCACCGAGTTTGATGGCAGTAGCCACCCCGACAATATTGCCCGTGCCTATGGTGGCCGACAAAGCAGTACAGAGCGCGGCAAAAGAGGAGAGCTCCCCCTTGCCATTGGCGGGTTTGAACAACAACTGCAGCGCCAGCGGCAGACGCAACAGTTGAATGAATCCCAACCTGAAGCTCAGATAAATACCGGTTCCCACCAGCAAGAGTAAGGTGGCAGGTCCCCAGACAATGCTGTTTATCTGGGTAAGAAGTGCATGAAAATCCATAGATTCCTCAGTTATTAAACATCAAAATTAATAAACGGAGGAGGAAAAGAAATGGCTGCGAAACCGCGGCAGCAGAGGCCAAAAGCGAAAGTTCACCAGAGGCAAGGCGGTGCAATCATCCTCTCCTCTGTCCTTTTGCCTGAGCGTTTCGCGCTGGCCTAAGCCGGCACTTTCGCCTTCGGCGCCGGGGCATGCCCGGTCTCTCCAGAGGCTCGTCCAGTAACAGTCCACGCCGTCAATGCTGACCGGCACCTGAAAGAGTACCTCCAACCGGGTTAACCGGTGGAAATTGCCTCGTCGGTGTGGGGGCGATTCCCCACTCTCCTGCTACCTTCATCCGAACGGATTACCACGTTATTCGTGGCAGGTGACACAGTTTGCGCCTAAATGGCCTCCGGCTCAAGGGCCAAAACCGACTCTCGCCCTGTTTACTGCAAAAATGTTGATCTTGGGCTAATCCCAAGCAACAGAACTTAGTTCGGTTTAAGCGGCAACAACAGCCGAAAGTCGAGTTCACCGATTGAAAAAACTTGTTATGCTGTAGCAGATTACTGCGGTTCACAGGAGTTCAAATGCAGAGCCAGGTGTTGCTGGAAGGGGTAAGCAAAGGATTTTTGGACGGCGATCGCCCCCACAGGGTGCTGGAAAATCTCAGCCTGGAGATCAAACCCGGCGAGACGGTGGCATTGACCGGCCCCAGTGGCAGCGGCAAGAGCACACTGCTGAATCTGATAGCCGGTTTTGAGCACCCGGATCAGGGCCGCATTCTGCTGGCAGGTCAAGACAGCAGCCGCTGGCAGGACAAACAGTGGAGCGCCTTTCGCCGCCGCCATCTGGGAGTGGTGTTCCAGCAATTCAACCTACTGACGCCGCTCAATGTTCGCGACAATATTCTCTTTCCCCTGTCGCTGCTCGGTGAAGGCTGGCAAGCCTGGTGCGATCACCTTGTGCAGGCACTGGGGCTAACGCCACTGTTGAACCGGGAAGTCGAAAGCCTCAGCGGTGGTCAACAGCAGAGAGTAGCCATTGCCCGCGCCCTGGCCCATAGGCCTGAATTGCTGCTGGCCGATGAACCGACAGGCAACCTGGATGCCGCCGCCGGTGATGAGGTGATGCAGCTTTTGTGCGCTCTCGCCGCCGATGCCGGCAGTGCCATTCTGATGGTCACCCACAGCGAAACGGCCGCCGCCTATATGCAGCGCCGCTGGCACCTGCAGCAAGGGCGCATTCATGAATGACACAGGGGCGCTGACCACAATCAAGTTGGCCTGGCAGGCCCTGAAAGTCACCCTGTCCCACTATCGCAAGGCGCCGCTGCAGGCCGGCGCCATACTGCTGGGAGTGGTGTTGGCGGTGACTCTGCTGATTGGCGTCAAGGCCACCAACGACAACGCCATCAACAGCTACCGTGAGGCGGGCGAAGCCCTGGGACAACAGGCCAGCCTGTTTATCACCCCCAAGGCCCGCGGGGCCAGCCTCGATGAAGCACTCTATTTTCAACTGCGCCAAAGCGGCATCCAGGCACTGCCGGTGATCAGCGGCGTCCTTGACGACGCTCAGGGTCGCCAGTGGCAAGTGGAAGGCAGCGATATCATTGCCGCCCTCGGCACCTTCGAGCAAAGGGGCAATGGCCGCAACCATCTGCCCTTGAATAGACTGCTCGCCGGTGAGCCCATCATTGTCATGAGCGACAGCCTGCATCAGGGACTCAAGGCGCCGCCAACCCTGTCCCTCGGTGGACGCACGCTCGAAGTGCTGGCGCTCGCCGACTCAGAGCAGCTCGGCAACCGCCTCTATCTGGATATCTCGCTGGCCCAGCAGCTATTAAAGCGCGAAGGCACCCTCAGCTATATCGCCCTCTTTGGCGAGCCGCAAAGACTCAAAGAGCGACTCAAGCAAAGCGGACTGCCGCTGGGTAAGCTGAATATCAGCGAGCAGGACAAGGGCGCCGCCCTGACCGCGCTCACCCGCAGTTTTCATTTGAACCTCAACGCCATGGGGATGTTGGCCTTCGTGGTGGGGCTGTTTATCGCCTACAACGGCGTACGCTACAGCCTGATGAAACGCCGCCGTTTGTTGCTCTTGTTGCTCAAGCAGGGCCTGGGACGACGCGCCCTGATGCTGGCGCTGCTGCTGGAGTTGTTGCTGCTGGTGTTCATTGGCTCGGCCAGCGGCTTTATTCTGGCGCTGCAGCTCAGCCAGTGGCTGCAGCCCATGGTGGCGTTGACCTTGGAGCAGCTCTATGGTGCGACTCTGCTGCCGGGGAACTGGCGCTGGCAATGGCTGGCCGAAGGCGCCGGTCTGACACTTATCGCCGCACTGCTGGCCTGCGTGCCCCTGTATCTTGAGCTGTGTCATCAGAGCCTGGCACAAAATACCCAGAGCCAATGGCATGCCCACAGACACAGAAGCATGCATAAACGCCTGTTTCTCATCGGGGTTGCGCTGCTTGCCCTGACGGCGCTGCTTTACCCCTTGAGCCAAACCCACCAACACAGCCTGGGCTTGATGGGGCTCTTGACCCTGGCTATCCCGCTGCTGTTGCCGCAACTGTTGCAGTCTCTGCTCGGGCTATTGGCGCGGCTGTTTCCGTCCGGACTCAGCAAGTACGCCATCGCCGATACCCGAGAGCTGGTGGCACCGCTGGCGCTGGCCATGATGGCGCTGCTACTGGCCCTGTGTGCCAATATCGCTATGAATACCCTGGTAGGCAGCTTTGACAAGACCCTCAGAAGCTGGCTCGACACCCGCCTGCATGCCGAGCTTTATATCCGCCCGGGCGCCGGCAATATGGCGAAGCTGGAGCATTTTCTTAAGCAGCAAGCCCCCGGACTGGCTCACTTCTACCAATGGCAGGCACCCTTCTATGCCAAGGGGAGCGGCAATACGCTGGAGATAAACCTTATCAGCCGGGACGCCGACTCTATCGCGCGCACCACGGCCCTGAAGACCCCGGCCCAGGCTCAGGTGCAAGGAGCCCCAAACAAGCAACAGCAAGCGCTGCAGACTGTGATCCAAGGCCAGGCTCTGGCTATCAGCGAGCCCTTGGCCCTGACGCTGGGGCTGGCGCCGGGCGACAAGCTCAGTCTCTGCCCGGACAAGGACTGTAAGACACCACTGACCCTGCCCATCAGCGCCATCTATTACGACTATGGCAATCCCAAGGGGGAGGTCCTGCTGGCACAATCCCTCTGGCAAGGGCTTAAGCTGCCAACTGAAGCCGTCAGCCTGGCTGTGAGTGGCATGGCAACAAGTGCAGAAAGGGCCAAGGGGGCAGGACTCACAAGCATTGCCGCCCTAGAGCGCGCCCTCATTCAAGAGCTTGGACTCAGTCCGGTACAGGTCTACAGCCAGCAAAAAATTCGCGACGAGGCGATTCGGGTCTTCAACAAGACCTTCAGCATTACCCTGGTGCTCAACACCCTGACCTTACTGGTGGCCGCCGTGGGGCTTTTCAGTGCCGTGCTGATGCTGACCCAGTCCCGCCAGGCGAGCCTCGCCATGTTACGCTCACTCGGGCTTACCCGTGGCCGACTTTTGTCTATGTTGCTATTGCAGATGCTGCTGGTAGTGGTGCTCACCTGTCTGTTGGCCCTGCCCATGGGGGCGATTCTCGGTTACCTGCTTATCCATAAGGTGACGCTGCAGGCCTTCGGCTGGACCATAGCCATGCAGTGGGACTGGCTGGCCTATGGCCGGGTGGTGCTTTTGTCGCTGCTGTGCTGCATCCTGGCGGTGATAGTTCCCCTCTACTGGCAGAGCCGCCGCTCTCTGGTCTCCAGCCTGCAACAGGAGGTGCTCTAATGCGATTGATTACAATGCGGTGGCGTGCTGCAGCGCCCTTGTTAGCGGGTCTACTGCTGGGCTGCGCTGTGCTGAGTGGCTGCGATAAGGCTCATCAAGATCAGGCTCAGCAGCAAGACTCACGGGCCATGAGCCGGGTGATGGGTACAGCGAGCGAAGGTTATGCGAAAGTCGAGCCCGGTGCGGCGCTGCAATTTCCAAAAGATCACCTGCCCCACCCCAGGTTTCGTCAGGAGTGGTGGTATCTGACCGCCAATCTGACCACGCAAAGCGGTGAACCCCTCGGGCTGCAATGGACTCAGTTTCGTATCGCCCTCTCCCCGGGTGAACCTGAATCCAGCTCTCCCTGGGCGACGAATCAGCTTTATATGGCTCACAGCGCGCTCAGTTTTCAAAACAGTCACCAAAGTGCCGAGCGCTGGGCCAGGGGCGCGCTTGCCGCGCCCCAAGGCAAAGCAGCCCATCCCCAGGGAGCCCAGGACAAAACTCAAGCCGGAGCCATGGGCTTGCCGCTCAGGGTCTGGCTCGATAACTGGCGCTGGCAAAGCCGGGCGGCAAGCGGCCCCAATAGCGGGCTGTTTCCCGCCAGTTTACAGGTCAGCGAAGAGGACTTTGCCTTCGAGTTACAACTCGATAGCCAGGCCGAGCTGCAGATTCAGGGAGACAAGGGTTTCAGCCGTAAAAATGCCGCCGGCACTGTAGCCTCTTACTACTACAGCCAGCCTTTTATTCGGGTCGAAGGCAGAGTGCGCCACAAGGAGCAATGGCTGCAGGTATCCGGCAATGCCTGGCTCGATAGGGAGTGGAGCTCAGAATTTCTCAGTCGCGGCCAACAGGGCTGGGACTGGTTCGCCTTGCGGCTCGATGACGGTTCGGCCCTGATGCTGTTTCAGCTCAGAGAGCAGGAAAATAAAGCCTTTTTCAGCGGCAAGCGCATGTATCCCGACGGCAGTGGCCACCTGCTGGCGCTCGATGATATCAGCCTCAACGTCAAGGACTGGCAACAAACGGCCAGCGGTCGCTACCCTGTAGCCTGGCAACTGGAGCTGCCGGGAGAGTCTCTGTCTCTGACTCTGGAAGCCCTCAATCCCAATGCCGCCATGAACCTGTCTATCCCCTACTGGGAGGGGCCAATCACCATCAAAGGCACACAAACCGGCGTGGGTTATATGGAGCTGACCGGCTATTGAATAACCCACTTTAGGTAGTAAACAAGAACTATTCTCAAAATGGAGTTGCATTAATATTGCAAGAGTCAAGCCGCTAATCTGTTTAAATTTCAAACTTGGATTCAGATCACATTGAAAATGTTGATCCGGATCGCCAATCGCTTTCATTACCTCTCAAGAGGTATACCCACATTTTTAATGAGGTCTAGACTTTGATTCAGTTCCGGTGACTCGGCCCATACCGTGCCAGTCGCCCTTACCTGTCGAGGTGAGCCTCAATGAAGCAACAAACAGAGATGGAATACCATGTCACCAGTCTGGTGGTGCATGCCGCTCCGGGAACCCTGGAGGCGGTGACCACTGCCATCCAGGCCCTTGACGGCGCAGAAGTCCACGCCAGCAGCCCAGAAGGCAAATTGGTAGTCACCCTCGAAGGCGAAAGCCAGGGCGAGATCCTGGATAACGTCGAAGCAATCAACCGTCTGCCCGGGATACTGTCCAGCAGTCTTATCTATCATCAGGTCGATTCTGAGCCTGTCAGTCAAACAAAAGAAATAAAGAGTGAGGAAACACCATGAGCATAAGCCGCCGCGAGTTTCTTAAAGCCAACGCCGCCGTTGCCGCCGCCACGGCCGTTGGAGTCACTCTGCCAGTGAAAGTCGTCGAAGCCGCTGAGCAGAAAGACAATATCAAATGGGACAAGGCCCCCTGCCGATTCTGCGGTGTCGGCTGCTCTGTGCTGGTAGGCACAAAAGAGGGCAAGGTCGTCGCCACCAAGGGCGATCCTGAGAGCCCGGTCAACAAGGGCCTGAACTGCATCAAGGGCTACTTCCTGTCGAAAATCATGTACGGTAAAGACCGTCTGACCACTCCACTGCTGCGGATGAAAGACGGCCAGTACGCCAAAGACGGTGAGTTCACCCCCGTGAGCTGGGACAAGGCCTTCGATGTGATGGCAGAAAAGTGGAAGCACTCGCTCAACACCAAGGGCCCGACTTCTATCGGCATGTTCGGCTCAGGCCAGTGGACCATTTGGGAAGGCTACGCTGCCTCCAAGCTGCACAAGGCAGGTTTCCGCACCAACAATATCGACCCCAATGCCCGCCACTGTATGGCTTCGGCCGTGGTCGGCTTTATGCGTACCTTTGGTATCGATGAACCCATGGGTTGTTATGACGACCTGGAAGCCGCCGATCACTTTGTGCTCTGGGGCGCCAACATGGCCGAGATGCACCCCATCCTCTGGGCCCGCCTGTCGGATCGCCGTCTGAGCCACCCCGACGGTAAGGTGCATGTACTGTCTACCTTCGAGAACCGCTCGTTCGATTTGGCCGACAACCCGATAGTGTTCAAGCCTCAGTCCGATCTGGTGATCCTCAACTATATCGCCAACTACATCATCCAAAACGGCGCGGTCAACAAGGACTTCGTCAACAAGCACACCAAGTTTGCTCTGGGTGTGGATGACATAGGTTATGGCCTGCGGCCGGATCATCCGCTGGAGAAAAAAGCCAAGAATCCGGGTAACGGCAAGTTCAGCGATATCAGCTTCGATGAGTACGCCAAGTTTGTCAGCCGCTACACACTGGAATACGCCAGCGAAATGAGCGGCGTGGAGAAAGAGCGCCTGCTGGAGCTGGCCAAGGCCTATGCCGATCCCAAGGTCAAGGTGATGAGCCTGTGGACCATGGGTATCAACCAACACGTGCGTGGGGTTTGGGCCAACAACATGCTCTATAACCTGCACCTGTTGACCGGCAAGATTGCCACTCCGGGTAACAGCCCCTTCTCTCTCACGGGCCAGCCCTCAGCCTGTGGTACCGCCCGTGAAGTCGGCACCTTTGCACACCGTCTGCCCGCCGACATGGTGGTCAACAACGACAAACACCGCGCCATCACAGAAAAGGCCTGGCAGCTGCCTGAAGGCACTATTCCACCCAAGCCGGGTTTTCACGCCGTGTTGCAGAGCCGGATGCTGAAAGACGGCAAGCTCAACTGTTACTGGACCATGTGTACCAACAATATGCAGGCCGGCCCCAATATCAACGATGAAATCTATCCCGGTTTCCGTAACCCGGAAAACTTTATCGTGGTGTCAGATCCATACCCAACAGTCACCGCCATGGCGGCCGACCTGATCCTGCCTACCGCCATGTGGGTCGAGAAAGAAGGTGCCTATGGTAACGCCGAGCGCCGCACCCATATGTGGCACCAGCAGGTGAAAGCCCCCGAAGGCGCCAAGTCGGATCTGTGGCAGCTGATGGAGTTCGCCAAGCGCTTCAAGGTAGAGGAAGTCTGGCCCGCCGAGCTGATCGCCAAGAAACCTGAATACGCCGGCAAGAACCTCTATGAAGTGCTGTTCGCCAATGGCGTGATCAACAAGTTCCCCGCCAGCGACTGTCAGGCCGAGCTCAACGATGAATCTGAACACTTCGGCTTCTATGTGCAGAAGGGGATCTTCGAAGAATACGCCGCCTTCGGTCGCGGCCATGGTCACGATCTGGCTCAGTTCGACCGCTACCACGAAACCCGCGGTCTGCGTTGGCCGGTAGTGGATGGCAAGGAAACCCTGCGCCGCTTCGTTGAAGGTTCTGACCCTTACGTTAAACCGGGTTCAGGCTATCAGTTCTACGGTAAGCCAGATGGCAAGGCGGTGATCTTCGCCCTGCCCTACGAACCGGCCGCCGAAGAGCCCAACAGTGAATACGATCTGTGGATGAGCACAGGCCGGGTGCTGGAGCACTGGCACACAGGTTCAATGACCGCCAGGGTACCCGAGTTGTACCGCGCCTATCCGGATGCGCAGATCTTCATGCATCCTGATGATGCCAAGAGCCGTGGCCTCAAGCGTGGTGATGAAGTCATCGTCGCCTCGCCTCGCGGCGAAGTGAAGACCCGGGTTGAAACCAAGGGCCGTAACAAGCCGCCCAAAGGCGTGGTGTTCATGCCCTTCTTCGATGCCCGTCAATTGGTCAACAAGCTGGTACTGGACGCCACCGACCCTCTGTCCAAAGAGACAGACTTCAAGAAGTGTCCGGTCAAAGTGATGAAGGCCTGAGGCGGCAGTAATGGGTGACAAACGCAATAGTGTCAATAACATCAATCGTCGCCAGTTTCTGGCGACCACGGCCAAAGCAGGCTGTGTGATGGGGTTGGCCGGGCTGGGGATATCAGCGCTGGCCAAGTCCCAGTCGCTGGCGCCCCAGGCGATACGTCCCCCTGGCGCCCTCGCCGAGGACGCCTTTCTCTCGGCCTGTGTTCGCTGTGGCCTCTGTGTCGAGGCCTGTCCCTATGACACCCTGAAACTGGCGCGTTGGTTTGAAGGGGCTGCCACAGGCACGCCTTTCTTCAGCGCCCGCAGTATCCCCTGCGAGATGTGCGAGGACATTCCCTGTACCCGCGCCTGTCCCAGTGGGGCACTGGATACCGGCCTCGAGAAAATCGAGGATGCCAGAATGGGCACAGCCGTACTGATCGATGAGAAAAACTGCCTTAACTTCAAAGGCCTGAGATGTGATGTCTGCTACCGCGTCTGCCCGCTCATCGATGAGGCCATCACCCTTGAGCGTGCCCGCAATGAGCGCAGTGGCCACCACGCCATGTTTATTCCTACCGTGCATGCCGATATCTGCACCGGCTGCGGCAAGTGTGAACATGCCTGCGTTTTGGAAGAGGCGGCGATCAAGGTGCTGCCGCAGAAGCTCGCCAGCGGCAAGACAACCGAGCACGACACTTACATAGACACGGAAAAGACCACCCTGGAGATGCTCAATCAAGGGCTGCCCGGACTGGGTAACGGAGGCGAAATATGAGTCGAAGAAAACATCAAAGCTCAGACACCTTTGCCGCCGATGCCATCGCCACCCTGGGTTGGTGGAAGGCACACAGGTTCCTGCTGCTCAGGCGCCTGTCACAACTCAGCGTTTTGCTGCTGTTTGCCATAGGGCCACTGTTTGGCCTCTGGCTGCTGAAAGGCAACCTGTCGGCCAGCCTGTTACTGGACACAGTGCCGCTGGCCGATCCGCTGGTGACGCTGCAGAGCCTGGCCAGTGGCCATCTGCCGGAACTGAGCCTGCTGCTCGGCGCCGCCATTGTCGCCCTGGGTTATGGCCTGCTGGGTGGACGGGTGTTCTGCAGCTGGGTCTGCCCGGTCAATATGGTGACAGATACGGCTGCCTGGCTCAGACGCAAGTTGGGCCTGCCCAGATTGCCCGAGCTGCCAAGGTCGCTGCGCTACTATCTGCTGGTATTGGTGTTGCTCTTGCCCCCACTGACCGGCCTGTTGGCCTGGGAGTGGCTCAACCCGGTTCCCGTGGCCTACCGAGCCTTGTTGTTCGGTGGTTTCAGTGGCCTGTGGCTGCTGCTGGCGATACTGCTGCTGGATCTGTTCGTCAGCGAACGCGCCTGGTGCAGCCACCTGTGCCCAAGTGGTGCCCTCTACAGCCTGCTGGGCAAGCTGCGACTGGTCAATATCGAGGCGGTAAGAGCCAACGACTGCAACAACTGCATGGACTGTTTTACCGTGTGTCCCGAACGGCAGGTGCTCAAACCCGCCCTCAAGGGAAGCAACCCAACGATAACCAGTACCGATTGCACCCTCTGCGGCCGCTGTATCGATGTCTGTGCCAAGAAAGTCTTTGAGTTTGATACGCCATTAACCCGGCTCTCACCCAAGGGTGAAGCCAAAGAGAAATCCAACAAAATAGATTGCAACCGAATTGCCACCAAGGCGGAGAACAAGCAATGAAAAAAACACTCAGCGCAGCCGCGATGCTGCTGGCACTCAGCGCCTGCTCAGGACAGCAGGCAGAAACGGCTCAGCCGGTTAACGTCAGTTCTCTTGGCGGTGGCGATGCAGAGATTAGCTCTGTACGCCCGGCCGATGCCATGCCTTCCTATCCAATGCGTGGCAACGCCATAGAGCGTAACTACGCCGAGCAGCCGCCGCTCATTCCCCACAAGGCCGACTACCCCATCAGCCTGAAGAAAAACAGCTGCATGAACTGCCATGACTGGAGCAAGGCCAAGCGCATGAAGGCAACGCCTGTGGCCAAGTCCCATGTTATCGACGACAAGGGCACCCTCAATGGACAGAACTATTTCTGTACCCAGTGCCATGTGCCTCAGGCCGATAACAAGCAGCCGCTGGTGGAAAATAACTTCAGCACTGGCGCTGCCAACTGATAGCGAGAAAAACCGGGTCGCTGCTTCCTGGAGGCGCCCCGGTTTCAAGGTACAGCCCCAAAGGGATTGGGGCTTGCCTGCCCTTTCCTGCCCCTCACTTTGATGCCTCAGTTTTTCTGAAAAATGGCAATCCGTCGCTCATCGACAAAACATAAGTTCAAAGCAAACGTCTCACAGAGCCAGTCCAATGTTGCACGATGGAAGAAACTGCAATGGGTAGGATCCCGGGTATAGTGCCAGTCATAAAACTGGGCTTCACTCTGCCAGCGGTCTGTCATTATGCCCAAATAGCCCCCGGGAACCAGACGTGCCAGCAGCGCGCTTATCTCGGCGGCAGGCCTGTGCAAGTGCTCGAAACACTCGCTGGAGAGAATAAAGTCATACTGCGCCTGCAATGGATTGGGGAAAAACAGCGGGTCGAAATCGTCACACGCTATCCCTTCCCGGGCAAGGAGTTTTGATAGTGTCGGCCCAGGGCCACAGCCAAAGTCCAGTCCCTGCATACCGGGGCGCAGAAAGGTCATCGCCGGCGTCAACAGGCGCTGCAAAAAGCCCACATAGCCGGGGTCGTCAATGCTGTTCTCGTGGGTATCGTAAAACTGCTGCTCCTCATTCAAGGGCAGCAAATGCACAGGGTCGAGAAAGATGAGCCGACACTCTGGACAAAGAAAATAACGTCTGGCAACCCTGGCGGGAACTGTCTGTTTAGGTTGGGTGTTGGCACACAAGGGGCATGGATTCATCGATGACTCGGTTCACTTTAACGGCTTTGGTTTAACAGCTTTGGTTTTACAGCCTTGGCCTAAAGGCTTTAACTCGGGCTTGGCTCAGTACTTTAGCTCGGCGTTTGGCTGTCAGGCTTAAGCCTTCTCGTTTGCCCGCAACAGCCGCCGCCAAAAACTGCGCCTACTCTAACAAACCCCATCCCCGGCTCCTAGAGAAGGCGAATAAATCCCATGTGTGCTCAGCTGTTATGGAATAGCCAAAACCGCCCCCAAAGGCGGTTTTGGCTTGAAGCAGCTTGGCTATTCGGCGGCCAAACGCTCCAGCACATAGGTCAGCACACCGCCGGCACGGTAGTAGGCAACCTCCATGCCGGTATCCAGGCGGCTGAGCAGCGCTATGGTTTTGGACTCTCCATTGGGATAATGGATCTGCGCCTGCAGCTTCTGGTTTGGCTTAAGCTCGCCATCCAGGCCGAGAATATCCACTGTCTCATCACCAGTCAGGCCCAGAGTCTGACGGGTTTCTCCAGGCAGAAACTGCAATGGCAGCACGCCCATACCCACCAAGTTGGAACGGTGAATACGCTCAAAGCTCTCCACTATGACCGCCTTGACCCCGAGCAGCAGCGTACCCTTGGCGGCCCAGTCTCGGCTGGAACCTGTACCATATTCTTTACCGGCAATAACCACACTCGCCTGCTTTCTGGCGCGATAGGCCATGGCAGCGTCATAGATAAAGCGCACCTCAGATTCGCCCTGCATCCGGGTAACACCACCTTCATGCCCGGGCACCATCTCATTGCGGATACGGATATTACCGAAGGTGCCGCGCATCATCACCTCGTGATTCCCGCGGCGTGAACCGTAGGAGTTGAAGTCCTTGTCGGCTACACCATGACCGCGCAGATAATCGGCTGCCGGACTGTTTTTGGGGATCACCCCGGCCGGGGAGATATGATCTGTGGTGACAGAGTCTCCCAATAGCGCCAGAATCGCGGCCCCCTTAATGTCGTCGGCATTACCACCGTATTCGGCTTCGAAGAAGGGCGGTAACTGAATATAGGTGGAGGCGGGATCGAAGGCATAAGTTTTGCCCGAGCCCGAGTCGATGGCGCGCCAGGCATCATCGCCATGAAACACATCGGCATACTGCTGCTGGAACAGGCTGCGACTCACCTTGCCCATTACGGCGGCTATCTCGGCATTGCTGGGCCAAATGTCTTTAAGGAAAACCGCTTTACCATCGCGGCCTTGGCCTATGGGATCGCGACTGAGATCGATACGGCTGGTTCCCGCCAACGCATAGGCTACCACCAGAGGAGGCGAGCAAAGCCAGTTGGACTCCACCAAGGGGTGGATCCGCCCTTCGAAGTTACGGTTACCGGAAAGCACTGAACCCACATGGATCTTCTGTTCGCTGACCGCCTTGGTGACCGCCTCCGGCAAGGGGCCCGAGTTACCTATACAGGTAGTGCAACCATAACCTACCAGGTTAAAGCCCAGGCTATCGAGCGCCGTTTGCAATCCGGCCTGTTGCAGATACTGGGTCACCACCTTGGAACCTGGGGCCAACGAAGTCTTGACCCAGGGTTTGCGCTCCAACCCCAGTTCCACCGCCTTTTGTGCCAGCAACCCGGCCGCCAGCATCACCGCCGGGTTGGAAGTATTGGTACAACTGGTAATGGCGGCAATCACCAAATCGCCATGGTGCATGGCAAGCTCGCTGCCTTCGAGTACAAACGCCTGCTCAAGCTCGCTGCGCCCCGAGAGACGAATGGCATCTTCGGCCGCCTGTTTGAGCTGACTGACGGCAACTCTGTCCTGGGGCCGCTTGGGCCCGGCCAGGCTGGGTTCAACACTGGCAAGATCCAGACTCAAGGTATCGGCAAACTCGGGGGCGCTATCGCCAGTCTCTCGCCACAGCCCTTGGGCCTTGGTGTAAGCCTCCACCAAAGCAACCGTCTGTTCATCTCGGCCACTGAGGCGCAGATACTCCAGTGTCTGCGCATCCACCGGGAAGAAGCCACAGGTTGCACCATATTCCGGTGCCATATTGGCAATGGTGGCTCGATCGGCCAGCGGCAACTGATCCAGGCCGTCACCATAGAATTCGACAAATTTACCCACTACCCCCTGGCGGCGCAGCATCTCCACGACTCTGAGCACCAGGTCAGTGGCAGTAATGCCCTCACTGAGTCGCCCCTTGAGCTCGAACCCCACCACATCCGGGATCTGCATTGAGATGGGTTGCCCCAACATGGCCGCTTCGGCTTCGATCCCCCCGACACCCCAGCCAAGTACCCCCAGGGCGTTGATCATAGTGGTATGGCTGTCAGTGCCCACCAGTGTATCTGGATAGACCCAAGTGGCTCCTTCTTCGCCAAGCCCCTGCCAGACACCTTTGGCCAGATACTCGAGGTTTACCTGATGGCAAATGCCGGTGCCCGGAGGCACCACGGAGAAGTTATCGAAGGCGCCCTGGCCCCACTTGAGAAATTGATAACGCTCGAAGTTGCGCTGCATCTCAATCGCCACATTGTCCCGATAGGCATCCGGATTGGCGAACTTGTCGATGCTGACCGAATGGTCAATCACCAGATCCACCTTGGACAGTGGATTGATCTTTTGCGGATCGCGCCCTTTGGCCACCAGCGCCGCCCGCATAGCGGCCAGGTCGACTATCGCCGGGACGCCGGTAAAATCCTGCATTAATACCCGCGCTGGATGATAAGCGATCTCCTGCTGACTGCCGCGGCCGCGCCCCTTGGCCAGCGCCTGCAAGTCATCGATATCACAATGGTCGGTATCCAGATGCCGCAGAATGTTTTCCAGCAGCACCTTGCAACTCTTGGGTAATGCGGCAACCTCGGCAATTTCCGCCAAGGGCCCTTCATTGAGGCTGTAGTATTGGAATGAGGTGTTTTTGACTGTCAAGGTGCGTTGCGCCTTGGCTTGATATTTGACTTTGGACATCACTACTCTCCCTAAGTTGAGTTGTCGTTCCGTCAACCAGCTTAAGTTATGCTCAAATAAGGTACAAGGGCACCTGAGGCTGCCGAAGGATTTTTAAGTGTAATCTCAGTCACTTTGCGCTAGTTTAGAAACGAGCCCAAGCAGGGGGCGATAAGCTGGGAGCGATACAGATGAAGAAACACAAGAATGAAGCGGCTCTGTTGAAACTGGCGTTGGAGATAGGTTTGGGATACTCGCTCAAGCGTGGCTTTGCCCCTCTTGGGGATAAAGTGCCGGAGAAAGAGAAAGTCGAGTGCGTCTATCGCCTCTTGGTGCAGGATAAACTGATAGGACCTTTACCATCAGACAAGGAAGATGGCCCCAATATGAAACATAGGCTGGTAATGTGGATCAGCGGCAAATTGCCCAAGGAGCACCCACTATTGCAATAACCTTGCATCATGCAGGATATAACTATGCCAAAATAGTTAAAATAACAAAAAGAAACCCGGCACGGGCCGGGTCACTTTAAACTGCTTTGGCTTTTTTGTGGAACATCAGCTTCCAAAAACTCTGGGACTTGGCTTTGACTGGCTTGGCCTTGTGTTCCTGAGTTTCAGTGGCAGTTTGCCACAGAGAGCTAACCCACAAACCTTGATATGCTTTCATCGATATTTCCTCTTTACTTGGGACGCTGATCAAATTAACGCCGCCACAGCTATTAGTAAAATGAATTAATTCCATAGCAAGAATTCCAAATGAGCATGAACGTACCTATCAAGACCTTACACTGCTTTCTGACCCTGGTGGAAACCGGTAACTTTACCCGTGCCGCCGAGCAGTTGTACCTGACTCAGCCAACCTTGAGCAAGATGATCCAGCGCCTTGAAGAATCCCTGGATCAACAACTCTTGATCCGCAGCAATCAAAAGGTAGAGCTGACGCAAGCCGGAGAAATATTTCATGCCAGCGCCTGTCAGATAATAGGTCAATGGCACAGAATGGAGCAGGACTTGAGTAACTTAAGTGGCCTCAAATCCGGCCACCTGCGCCTCGGGGTCTGCCCCATGATGAGCAGTCTGACCATAGATCTGTTGACCGAGTTTCGCCGCACCTATCCGGCAGTTGAGTTACAGATGCATGAATACGGCGGCTTTGGTTGTGAGCAAGCGCTTTTGGCCGACACCCTGGACATCGCCTTCACAGCCCTGCCTACCACCCATGGAGAGCAGTTGTCTTCATCGCCGCTGCAAGGTTATCCGCTAAAGGTCTGCCTGCCGGTAGGTCACCCACTGACCAGCAAGCAGGCGATAGAATGGCGGGATCTGGCCGAATATCCTTTCATCCTCTACAACGAGGACTTTTCACTGGCAAAGTTATTGACCCGCCTGAGCCGCGAGGCCGGAGTCACGTTGAATATCGCTTTTCGCAGTGGTCAATGGGACTTCCTCGGCGCCATGGTACAGGCCGGAATGGGGCTGGCGCTGCTGCCGGAGCCCATCTGCGACAAGCTCGGCGAGCAAACACTCAGTTATCGACCTATGGCGAGTGAAATCACCTGGCAGCTGGGGCTGATTTGGCGCAACAACCTACCCTTGACCCCGGCCGCCGAGGCCTTGGTTGCCCTCAGTAAAAAGGGGTTGTGAGCAAGCAGGCTGTTAGCTTGCCTGTTCCTCATCGGTTGGGATAACCAGCACATTGCTGCGTACGCGCCGCAAGATCTGCTCGGCGGTATTGCCTATCACCCGCCCCATCAACCCCTGGCGCTGACGGGCACCAATCACCAGATAGTCGCTCTTGAGCCTGCAGGACAACTGATACAGACAGAGGTCCGGATCGCCGGCAATGATATGGATCTGCTCTTTGGGAAGCCCCGTCAGCTCCAACAGGGTTTGATGTCTGCGCCACGCCGACTTGACCATTTCATGCAGGTTGAGCACTTCGAGATCGCGGATCACTTTAGGTACCCGAATAATATGTGCCAGATGTAACTTGGCACCACTGGCCTCGGCCAATTGGCGACCATGTTGCAACACCAATTGATTGAGGCGCTGTTTTTGTTGACTCTTGGCATCGAGATCCACCGCCATCAAAATACTGGATGCCTTCTTGATCGGGTTATCGCTGAGCAGCATCAAAGGCACCTTGGTACTGCGAATAAGATGCCAGTCGGTCGGCAGAAAATGCTCGCTCTGGTGCACTGTTTTAACCACCATATCAAAGCCATAGCGACCGGCATGGCTGCTGACATGTTCGTAGAGATATTTACTCCAGATGATATGCAGCGGCACATCCTCTGCATCCAACGTTTTAAGATGGGCCGACACCTCAGCTTGCTTCTCCTTCATCAGCCGCTGTTGGGCGGCCCCGGCAAGCCGTGGACTGTAATATTCGTCACCAGAGAAATATTCGTAGCAATAAGCAAATACTTGAGGTTGCATCCCCAGTAATTCCGCTACTTCCAGTCCCTTGGCAATCGCATCAGTGTTAGCCTCTTCATGTTGTTCAATGATAAAAAGCTTACCCATTTGTTTTCTCCAAACTTTCTGGCAATTGTCTACTTTTTAGACTCTAATCTGGTGCAGAATAAACCATACTGATCCCGATCAACAATTGCACCTATGGGGGATACTCTATGTCGATGGATAGTCTGTTGATCGCCTTGTTCCTGATCTTGCTGTTCTCCCGGGTGCTGGGAGAGTGCTGCAACCGTATCGGCTGGCCTGCGGTAGTGGGGGAAATAGGAGCAGGCTTGTTGCTTGGTCCTTCAGTGCTCGGCTGGCTGGAACCAACCCAAGTACTGGCCAATATCGCCGAGCTCGGGGTGATACTGCTGCTATTTTCCATCGGCGCCGAAACCTCGATACAGCGACTCTACAGCGCCGGACGTCAGGTGGCGGCGGTAGCCATTATCGGCATAATCGCTCCACTGCTGCTCACCGGCCTGGCTGCCTTCTATTGGTTGGAGCTATCGCTGTTTGCCGCCCTCTTCTACGGCTGTACCCTGACGGCCACCAGCATAGGTATCTCCCTCAGGGTACTAAGCGACAGTGGCCAGCAACAATCCAGTGCCGGTCATCTGATCCTGGGAGCGGCGGTATTTGACGATATTGCCGGGGTGATACTGCTCAGTTTGCTATTCAACTTTGCCAGCGAAGGCCAACTGGCACCGCTGGCAATCATTAAACTCTGCGGCTTACTGCTGCTGTTTCTGCTGCTGGCGCCCCCCCTTGGCAGGATGTTAATTTACCCGTTACGAGTGCTCAGCTATCAATCCCAAACCCCAGGCTACGAGGCCGTGGTCATGCTGACACTGATCTGCCTGTTTGCCTGGCTGGCACACCTTTTTGGCGCCCCGGCGCTGCTCGGCGGTTTTGTCGCCGGTTTGGCGCTATCAAGGCAGTTTATCTGGCCCTGGCAGAAGTATCTGCAAAACCCCTTTCCCTTTACCCACAAGCTGGAAAAATCGATGCAGCCACTGACCGATGTATTCGCGCCTGTGTTCTTTGTCTATGTGGGGATAAGCCTCGACTTAAGCCAGTTGAACCTCAGCCCCTACAGCCTGTTACTCTTGCTGGCGATGATACTGCTGGCATTTATCGGCAAGCTGGCCGCCGGTTTAGTGGTCAACGGCACTTGGCGGCAAAAGCTGATAGTCGGCAGTGCCATGGTGCCCAGAGGTGAAGTCGGTTTGGTCTTTGCAGAAGTGGGGCGACAGTTGGATATCATTCCGGCCAAGGTATTTACCGAATTGGTGTTGGTGATAGCCATCACCACCCTGCTCGGCCCCTTGCTGCTCAGACGCCTGTTGCCCAAGGAGGGCGAAGCATAAAAAGCCGCGCCATATGAGGCGCGGCATTTTCAGCTACCAGATAACTTCAGCTTACCGGCTCAGTTACCTTTCAACTCTGTCTCGAGGAAGTCGGTCAGCGAGCGGTACAAATGGGTGCGCACCTTATCGCCCCGCATCGAGTGCTTGGAGCCGGGGTAATCTATCATGCGGAACAACTTGCCTTCATCCTGCAGCGCCTTGTAAACCCGGGTGCTATTCTCAAACAATACATTGTCATCGGCCATGCCGTGATACATCAGCAAGCCTGAACCATACTCGCTCACATAGGGGAAGACACTGCTGGCCTCGTAGCCCCGGGCGTTGTCGTCAGGATGGCCGAGGTAGCGTTCGGTGTAGTGGGTGTCGTACAGGGCCCAGTCGGTTACAGGGGCGCCACTGATGGCCGCCTTGAAGTAGTCAGGCGCCTTGAACAGGCTCATCAGCGCCATATAGCCGCCATAGCTGTGACCATAGATGGCGATGCTGTCGGCCTTGACCCAGGGCAGAGTCCGCAGGAAATCGACACCTGTCTTCTGATCTTCCACTTCGGCCTCACCAAGATGGCGGTAGATCACCTGCTCGAAAGCCGTGCCTCTATGCGCCGAGCCCCGGTTATCCAGCTGGAACACGGCAAAGCCCTGCTGCAACAGATATTGGGTGTAGTAATCCTGCTCACTCCAGCTATTGACCACCAACTGGGCATGAGGCCCACCGTAAACCCGCACCACCACGGGGTATTTGGCCTTGCTGTCAAAATTCACCGGCTTGAACAGGCGGTATTGCAGCGCCTTGCCATCTTTGGCCTTGAGGGTGCCAAACTCGGGCAACTGCCACAGCCCGGCATAGTCATACAGAGGGTGTCCGGCCTTGACGGCGTTCTCTTCCACCCAAGCCAGATGCTCACCGCTTTGGTTGTGCAGACTCACCTGGGGAGGCTGCGATAGGCTGTTAAAATAGTCGAGGTAAACAGATTCCTTGTCGGCAAACACGGCGTTATGCATGCCGCCACGCCGGCTGATGCGCTCTATCTCACCGCCATTGAGGCTGACCCGATACAAATGGCGCTCGACCACACTGTCTTTACGACCACTGAAATAAACCCAGCCCTGCTTTTCATCTAGGTGTTCTATCTCGTCGACCACCCATTTCCCCTGAGTCAGTTGCCGCTTGACCTTACCCTTGTCATCAAACAGATAGATATGGTTGAAACCATCACGCTCGGATGCCCAGATAAAGCCGGGCTGCTGCTTAAGAAAATAGAGATCGTGGTTGAGGTTAACCCAGGCATCGCTGCGCTCGGATACCAGAGTCACAGCGCCTTTGCCCTCGCGGCTGTCTACCTGGCGCAGATCCAACTGCTGCTGACTGCGATTCTGCCACTGGAACGACAAGTGCTTGCTGTCCGGCAGCCATTTCACCCGCGGCAGATAGATATCTTTCTCACTGCCGAGATCCATCCATTGGGTCTTCCCGGACGCCAGCGACACCACCCCCAGGGCAATCTCAACATTGGGCTTACCGGCATAGGGATAACGCTGCTCGGTCAGCTTAATGCCATCGGCATAGATCTCATTGCGGGTCACCAGCTCCACACCCGACTCATCGATGCGGGTATAGGCGATAGCCGATTCATCCGGCGCCCACCAGTAACCTGTCATACGGTCCATCTCTTCCTGAGCCACAAACTCGGCCATGGCGTTCTTGATGGCCCCGCCGCCATCCTGGGTCAGCGCCGTGAGCTTATGGTCTTTCAGCTGGAGTACATAGAGGTTTTGTTCGGCCACAAAGGAGACAAAATTGCCCTTGGGCGACAGCTTGGCATCTGTGGCAAAGGCGTCCCCAGTGGGCAGCAGAGTCACCTTGGCATCGGCCAGGCTGAAGTAGTAGAGCTTGCCGGCCGCCGGGATCAGCAGTGCCTGGCTGTCGTCGGCCCAGAAGTATTCCATGATCCCCTGGCCATACACTCGCTGCCGCTCGCGGCGGGCCTTCTCTTCATCGGAAAGTTCACCGGCTTCAAGCCTGGAGGCATCCAGCAGCAGACTGACCTGGCCGGTGGCGACATCCATTTGCCAAAGATCGTAGAAATATTGATTGTCTTTACGGCCGGCAAGATAAGTGACCCGCTTGCCGTCGGGAGAGAGTTTCAGCCCTCGGGGGCTGGCACCGGCCAGTGCCGGTGAAGAATAGAGGCGCTCAACCGTTAAAGGGGTTTTGCCACCTTCCAGAGCGAAGGAGTGGCCGCTGGCCAGTGTCAGAGGTATCGCCATAAGCGCCGAAGCCATCCAAGTTTTTTTCATTATTATTTCCGGAATTATAAGAGACAAGAGCCACGGCATCCGGCCACAGCCCAAAAAACAGCCCTCATTCTGCCCCAATTGACAAGGGATCGGCAAACCCGTGCAATTGGCCGCTGAAATATCGCCGGTTCTCGGTTATGATCCTGTCCCAGAAAAAGCTCAGACCTCTTTTAAGGAAACAAGATGCAGACTCTGGCCCAAACCCTCAAACAACAGGCTGTCAACCCAGCCCTATCCCAATTACTTCTCACTCTGGCCCAAAGCTCAGTCGCCATCAGCCAAGCGGTAAGACACGGCGCACTGGCCGGTGTGCTGGGCGCCACCACCCAGGAAAACGTTCAGGGTGAAACCCAAAAGAAACTGGATGTGATCACCAACGAGATGCTCAAAGATGCCCTCAAGGCCGAAAACACAGTGCGCGCCCTGGCATCGGAAGAGGAAGATCATATTGTTGAAGTCGGTGACAGCGGTGAGTTTCTGGTATGTTTCGACCCACTGGACGGCTCTTCCAACATAGACATCAACTCACTGGTGGGCACCATTTTTTCTGTACTGCCGGCACCCGAAGGGGAGATCAGCGAGCAGAGTTTCCTGCAAAAAGGCAGCGAGCAACTGGCGGCAGCCTATGTGCTCTATGGCCCATCAACCATGCTGGCCCTGACCACAGGCCAAGGGGTACAACTCTTTACCCTGAATCCGGAAACCGGCGAGTATCTGTTGACCAATGAAGCGGTAAGCATTCCCAAAGACACCGCCGAGTTCGCCATCAATATGTCCAACCAGAGATTCTGGGAAGCACCGATGCAGACCTATATTGCCGATCTGCTGCTCGGCAAAATCGGCCCGAGAGAGAAGTCGTTCAACATGCGCTGGATTGCCGCCATGGTAGGCGATGTGCACAGAGTATTGAGCCGCGGCGGCATCTTTACCTACCCAACTGACAACAAGAACCCGGATAAGCCCTACAAGCTGAGACTGATGTACGAAGCCAACCCTATGGCATTGCTGGTTGAACAGGCCGGCGGCAAGGCCAGCACAGGTTATCAGCGCATTCTCGACATTCAGCCAGAGCAAATTCACCAGCGGGTAGCTGTCATTCTGGGCTCGGCCAATGAAGTCGATGCCTGCCTCGAGTACCATCAGCAGGATTACAGCGGCGAGCCTGAACTCTAAACGCCGCTTGGGGCTGCCGGGGTCGGCAGCCTTGAATTGACGGTACAATCCAAGGCCTGAGACAGATAGCCTTAGATGAACTGTTGGCAATTAGTCTTAAGACCGCGGCCTTTCATTGGCAAGCCGTCAAATCGCGCTATAATACGCGCCACACTGAACTTCAGGCTGGACCTGAAATAGATTTATACACAGTCTAAGGATACTTCCATGAGCTTAAATGCAGTGCCTGCGGGCAAATCCCTGCCAGATGACATCTACGTGATCATCGAAATCCCACAAAACCACGACCCTATCAAGTATGAAGTGGACAAGGACACAGGTGCCTTGTTTGTGGATCGCATGATGACTGCGCCTATGTTCTATCCTTGCAACTACGGCTATGTGAACCAAACTCTGAGCTTGGATGGTGATCCGGTAGACGTGCTGGTTCCTACCCAGTACCCACTGCAGCCAGGCAGCGTTATCCGTTGTCGTCCAGTTGGCGTACTGAAAATGACCGACGAGTCAGGTGAAGATGCCAAGATTGTTGCCGTACCACACGAGAAGATCTCCAAGGAATACGGTCATATCCAGGATGTGAACGATCTGCCTGAGCTGCTGAAAGCCCAGATCAAACAGTTCTTCGAACACTACAAGGATCTGGAATCCGGCAAGTGGGTTAAAGTTGATGGCTGGGAAGATGCCGAAGCCGCCCGCGCCGAAATCCTGTCAAGCGCCGAGCGTTACAAAGGCTAAGTTGCCCTGTAACCCGAGGATAAGCATAAAAGCCAGCCAACCGCTGGCTTTTTTATTGGCATTTCACAACTTCAAGTGCATGAGTTTAAGTGCATAGGTTTAAGTTGGTTACCAGGAAGAGTCCCCCGCATATCAAGGCTCGCAGCTCCCTAGTCTTCACCCCTATTCCAATCCAGCTTTGGCCCACTTTATGACCCTCACTGGAAACTGTTTCTCAAAACCAAACTTCCAGACTTCAGACAATGGGTTTCAAACAGGGTAAAGGGGCAAATACCACATATGGTAAAGCATGCAAACCTAAAGTCACGCAAATGAGAAGTCACAGGCAAAAAAACAATCATAATTACCCAAAAAACAACCTCTGCCATAAAATCGCCAAGCTTTTGACAAAGTTAGTTAATTTGACGCTGTTAGTTAACCTTTCCAGGAGACACTATGAATAAGTTACTGCCGTCTGTACCTCTGCTAAGCGCGTTGGCTTTGATGGCATTTCAATGTTTGGGGAATGAAAAACATTTCCACGAGATATCCTTCCACCAAGATGCAACTCAACTGCAAGTACAATGCTCGGTGGAGCAACCACAACCTAGATTGATAGTGAAGGTGCCTCAACCTTTTGCCTACAGCCAAGATCCCAGTGTGCTGGTGTTAAGAACCGCAGATGGCGAAACCCTGCAACTGGACAGCATGAGCTCATTAACGACACTCACCACCCAAGCCTGCCCAGATAAAGATCTCTGGGCCGAACTGACCTCTCTCCATAGTGATCCTGTATCACTTGAGGTGATCTCGTTTCGCTCAGGAGGCTCTTTCTCATCGGTTATCCAGATGAGTGATTTTCAAACCCGACTGGCACAGCTCAAATCCTGCTGTCAGCCATATAAAAAGTCCGGCAACTAGCCGCCCCGATTAATTAGCCACTTTTTCAAATAATCAGCCGTATTTTATTCAAGATTTCCCTAAAAAAACAAAATTACGGTTTATCCCGCAAACTATAGTTACAACGAGGGCTTCTGGAGGATTTCTTAAAAATCTCTCTGAAGCCCTTAATTCCATTGTTGTTCGCTTAACTGACCGACATTAGATAAATAGCCGGATTTTCTATAAGGCGTTAACCGCCTCTGTCTGATGTCCTTTCTCAGTTTGATCCACTATGGTCAGTACTGCAGCATCGCCCACCACATTGCAGGAGGTCAGCACCATATCTATGATTCTGTCCAGCGCCGCCACTATAGCAAAAGCTTCCACGGGTAAGCCCAGTTGATGGATTAGCACACCTATCATCACCATACCGCCGCCGGGAACACCGCCGGCGCCCACCGACAGCAAAAAGATACTGAATATCAGAGTTGGCAGCTGTTCGCTGGAGATTGGCTGACCAAAGGCGTTGGCAACAAAGAAGATGGCGATAGTGATATAAATCGACACGCCGCCCATATTCATAGTGGCCCCCAGAGGCACACCGAACCCGGCGACCGCCTTATTGACCCCGAGCTTTTCGGTCAAGGTTCGCATAGTCACCGGGATAGTCGCATTGGAGCTGGCAGTCGACAGAGAAAACAGGATCTGCTCTTGGGTCTTGGCACGAAAACTCTTGGCGCTGACCGGGGTAAACACAGCCACAGCCAGAGGATAAACAATGAAAATCCACAGCAGCAACATAGTCAAAATGATGGCCATATAACCCAGCACACTGAGAAAGACTTTGGCTTCCAGAGTGGCCCCCAGTTTGAACATCAGCGCAAACACCCCAAATGGCGCCAGCTGCATCACAGTCATGATGAGCTTCATCATGATCCCATTGGCGACTTGAAAGCCTCTAACCGCTGCGCTGCCGGCTTCATCCAGCGACTTGATAACTCCGCCAAGCAGCAGCGCCATAAAGATCACCTGCAACATGTTGCCCGACATAAAGGCATCGACAGGGTTACTGGGCACTATGCCGACAATCAGGCTGATCAAATTGGGCAATTCGGTCGCGGTAATGGCCACATCCTGGCCACCACTCATATCCACTCCGACACCGGGCTGCAGCAATAACGACACACATACCGCCGCCAGGATGGCGACCAGAGTATTGATGATATAGAAGCTGAAGGTCTTGCCGCCCAAGCGGCCAAAGCTCTTGAGGTCCTGCAATTCGCAGACACCGCAGACTATGCTGACAAACACCAGCGGCATCACCAGCATCATGATCATATTAACAAACATGGTGCCTGCCGCAGTGGCTACCTCGACCAGAGTGCCGGAAAAGAAGCCGATATGTCCCAGCCCATATTGCACCAAAGAGCCCAACAACAGGCCGCTGAACAGACCCATAAAGATCCGTCCGGAAAGAGATTTGAGTATCGCCATTGTACGTTCCAATTTGGCATCGTTCCTGATGCACAACTATCTTCCCTGTTCGCTCTTGGAAGGGATAGTGAAACATGCTACTCAAAAATTCAATGGCAAAATGCTTAAAAAGTGCCTTTGCAACATGCTTTAAAATTCATAAGCCCAACCCAAAGCAATGTTTTATAAGGATTTTAATTTTTACCAAAAAAATTCACCATGGAATACCGAGTTTACAATCGCACAATGCATCAACAAGTTGGCAGCATATACAAAATACTTTGCAGTGAATAAACCTAAAAACAATGAAATATCAGAGTTAATCACCAGAAACTACAACCAAGGCAGTGAGCTTATTAGATGACTAGCCCTTTTACTGCAGATCCTGCTTGTTAATTTCGTCATCAAAGTGACTTTTCCGGCTTACTCAACCCCCAAGCGACAAAAGCCGCCACTGAAAAAATCATTGAAATAAACCATAGAGAAGTGGTTGCAGAAGCACCAAAGCAAGCAGGAGAAAACCCGCAGAGCGCGATTGGATAAGATAGTCTCACAGACAAAAAGGACAAAAAAAAGCCGGTGGGGCGCACCGGCAAATCAAGCAACATATTACCTGAGAGGCTCAGGAAAAACGCCTGACGATGCAGGCGGTCACCACAAGAAAAGGCCATCGGGTGATGGATAGACTCAAAAACGGCAGTAACCCTTGTGGTCAGGTCATCTACTTGAATCCAAATCGGTTAAATTAAACAAAAATCAACGCAAACAAAGGCGCGCCAAGCACCATGGCGATACCGGTAAAGATCATCGTCAGGCTGGCAATCACGCCTTCCTGCTGGCCAAACTCGCTGGCTTTGGCGGCGCCGGCACCATGGGCAGAAGCGCCGAGAGCCACTCCTTTCCCAAGAGAGGTCTTGATCCGCGCCAATTTAAACAGCGGCTCACACACCAACATACCTATCACGCCGGTGAGCAACACCAGCATGGCGGTCAATTCCGGCACGCCACCGAAGGCACCAGTGGCCTCCATGGCAAAGGGCGTCGACACTGAGCGCACCAGTACGCTGTGGCTCAGCTCGCTCGGCAAAGGCACCAATTTGACCAACAACCAGGATGACACCAAGCCCAACATGAGTCCGGCCATAACCCCAAGGCTAATGGTGATCGGATAACGGCGGATCAACTTGCGCTCGCGGTAAATAGGTACTGCGAAAGCTATTGTCGCCGGGGCCAGCAATGCCATCAGCCAATGGGTGTACTCAAAATAGGTCGGCAGCGGAATAGCCAACAGCAGCACCACGGCCAGCACGGCCAAAGGCGCCAAAAATATCGGTGCCAACCACCAGCTACGATGCCTGCGATATAAAGCCTTGGCGCCGTAATAACAGATAAGAGTGATCAGCAGACTCAAAAGAGCAAGCAAGGTATGAGACATAGGGTTACCCTTGCACTCCATGCTTGGCCAGTTGGCGTTTCAAATTGAGGCGCCGCTCAAAGCGAAACACCCTATCCACCACAAAACCGGTTCCAAGCAATACCGAAGCGCTGCCGAGCACCAGGGTCAACATAATATTGAAACCATACTCCTCCAGCAGGGTTTCATACTTGAGTACTGAAATCACCGGTGGAATAAAAAACAGCAAGAGATCGCCAATCAACCAGGCAGCTCCCAGTTGCAACGCCTTTTCCGGTATAAGCTTGAGCCCGAGCGCCAACAACACTACCAGCATCCCAAGCACACTGCCGGGAATGGGAGAATGCAAAGCGGCGGCCAAGGCATGAGTGGCCCATGCCAGCAAACAGATAGCCGCAATTTGCAGCAAGGTCACGCTTATGTGTTTGCCTTGGAGCCAAATGACTTTCGCCACTCTGTGAGGAGAAGCCGGGCGTTTGCTGAAAGAGTGCATATCTTTACCGAATAACTTAACTGGAGTTTATTCTAGTCTTGCAATATAAATAAAAAAAATGAATATTAAGCATAGTTTGCATTCCATAAGGTTATTCAATTGGATCTGAAAGTTGTTCGCTACTTTATTGAGATAGTGGATGCCGGCGGATTTGCCAAAGCGGCGGAAAAGATCCACCTGACCCAACCCGCGCTGTCCAAGTCTATTCGCCAGTTGGAACAGGATCTGGATCTTGTGCTCTTGGAAAGGGGCAAACGCGGCAGCCAGTTACGTCCCACTGCAGCCGGAGAGGTCGTCTACCGTCACGGCCAGGAACTATTGAATGTACGTCGCAACATGCTCAGAGAGCTGGCGGCACAGCGCAGTCTCAACTCGGGTGAACTGCATCTGGGACTGGCCCCCCTCGGCAGTGCCGAACTCTTTGCTCCTGTCATCGCCCGCTTTCGCAGCCGCTATCCCAAGGTGCAGATGCATCTCTTGGTTCGCGGCGGCGTCGAGCAAACCGCTGCCCTCAAGAAGGGGGAAATCGAACTGGCGACCGGGATCATCTCCTTTGAGGATGAGTTTGATGGCATCAGGATCCGCCGCGATCCCATGGTGGTAGTATTGCCAAGACAACATTCTTTGGCCAATAGCCAAGAGCTGACCCTCAAGGCATTGGCAGATATTCCACAGATACTGTTCGAACCCGAATATGCCCTGCATGAACTAGTGATAGATGCCTGCCAGAGAGCGGGCTTCAGTCCCAAAGATGTGACTCGGGTCAGTCATCCCGACTTTGGTATCGCCCTGGTGGCAGCAGGCACAGGTGCCATGATACTACCCAGCTTTATTGCCGAGCGCCACGCGGTGGCCGGGGTGATAAGTATTCCTCTGGCCGCCTCCGATCTGATCTGGGAGCTGTCACTGTTCTGGCGCCGGGGGCAACCACTCTCTTTTGCCGCCCAGGCCATGGTCGAGCTGGTCAGACAACAGCTGGCGCTGAACTGAGATCCCGACGCTTCAAGTGCTGCAGCCGAATTAATTTTCGCCAACCGAGTCACAGCGTACCGTTACAGCAGTACAAACTCATTGACACCCTCTTTTCACGCCGCTAAGGTGAATCACACTTTTCCGGGCCCGCTTGGCCTGGGTTCATTGACACAACCCGAGATTCGCAATGCGGCCAATACACAAGCTTTATCTCTATCCCAAGCCACAGTGGCTTGGGCGGGGATAATGACCTGAACTTCCCTCTCCTGTGAGCCATTGTGGCTTTGTTGTCAGGTTTCGTTACCGGTTATCCGGCTCTCTTGGGGCCCCCTCAAACCAAAACCCTGGGGACCCAGTACGAAAATGCTTGTTGAGAATGTAATAAAATGAAGAATAACAAAACCTTCGGTAGCATGCTGATCATTGCAGGCACCACGATAGGCGCCGGGATGCTGGCGCTACCGCTGGCTTCTGCCGGTCTGGGTTTCGGGGTCGCCTCGATACTGATGCTACTGCTCTGGGGATTGATGAGTTACACGGCGCTGTTAATGCTGGAAGTGCATCAACATGCCCCGGCTCATGCCACTCTGCACACCTTGGCACACAAACTGCTCGGCCGTAAAGGGCAGTTACTGGCCAGCCTGGCAATGATGTTTCTACTATATGCCCTGTGCGCCGCCTATATTGCCGGTGGTGGTGCCCAGCTCCACGATAAATTGGTTCGCTATGCCGATCTGGCGCTGCCGCCACAGGTCGGCGCCATTGGTTTTGCACTACTTATCGCCCTGGTGGTGGCCATAGGTACCCACTCGGTCGATATGATTAACAGGGTGTTATTTGCCTTGAAGATTATTGCCCTGGTCATCATGCTGACACTGCTGTTACCTCATGCCCAAGGGGGATACCTGTTGGAGCTGCCGTTGCAGCAAGGTTTGGTCATCTCGGCGCTGCCGGTAATCTTTACCTCTTTTGGTTTTCACGGCTCTATCCCCTCTGTAGTGCGCTATGTGGGACTGGATCTCAAGGCGCTGAAGAAGATCATGCTAGTCGGCTCGGCTATGCCCTTGTTGGTCTACCTGCTTTGGCAACTGGCCAGCCAGGGGGCCTTGAGCCAAAGTGAATTGATGGCTTCCAAAGAACTGCCCAAACTCATCAACAGCCTGGGACAACTGCTGCATAACCCCATGATAGGCCAGACAGTATCCATATTTGCCGATTTGGCACTGGCCACCTCCTTTTTAGGAGTCAGCCTGGGACTATTTGATTTTATGGGTGATATTCTGCGCCGCAACGACAGTACCCGTCACAGACTACAAACCGCGGCCATCACCTTTTTGCCGCCATTGGGATTTGCCCTCTTCTACCCTCAGGGCTTTATGGCCGCCCTGGGTTATGCGGCGATAGCCTTGGTGATACTGGCGGTATTCCTGCCTGTTGCCATGGTCTGGAAACAACGATGCCAACCTATGCCGGCGGGCAGCTACCGGGTCGCAGGGGGAAAACCCGCTCTGGTATTGGCGGCGCTGTGCGGGGTGGTGATCATCCTCAGCCAACTGCTGCAGATGGCCGGAATTCTAACCAAGGTCGGCTAACCAAGGGATTGTACGGAGTAGGCAAACTGGCCGCCGTCCATTCTTAAAGTAAAACGCAGCGCTCAGTCTGCGTTTTTTCTTGGTTCAACATTCAGTTGATTGGTTCCAGCGACACCCTAAAGCGACTGGCTGACAGCTGGGAAAAAACCAGGTCAAACCCTTCGGGGATCTCTTGCTCACTGATAACGACACGCTGATCCAGCTGCTGCTCCAGGGCCTGTTGGCGCCGTTGCTGTCTTAGCTGCATTGCGCTCCTGCCACTGATAAAACTGGCACCACCCAGCAAGACTCCAACCAGCACCAATATGTTGAGCACCATGGGATTGCCTATTTGCAGCGCACTGGCGTCATCCAGCAGCCACCAGAGAATGGAGGCACTCAGCAGTAATACCCCCAAGGCCAACTTGGCTATTGCGCTCAACGCATTATCTGTCGGCAATCTCAATTGAATATCGGCGGGTAAGTCAGCAAGGGTCACAGTCAGGAACGACGGCTCATCCTGTGCTGAGGCACTCTGGGTATCGGGCATAAATCATCCTTAATTTGAATGGAATAGGCTAAGCATGCGGGTCGGTATAGAACCAATTTAATGACATCCTGTCCTTATGTCAGTGAGCACTGAGGTTACAATGCGTCAATTCATTATACGTAAGCATAAATAAGCGCTGCAAACTCAATATATTATTAACTCAAACTCTGCTGAAGTTCTGTGCATTTTGTGACCCTCATAGTGCCAGCTGTACTCTTGACCCTGTCAGGGACCGCAGACACAATAGCGCCGGAGATCCATTTGACGGAGCCCGTGGTGAGCGGTCAGCAACAGATACCAGAGCTGAAATTGGGACTGGCCATGTGGTCCCATAACCAGTGGCAGCAAAGCCTTTATGGAAAGGGGACGCCTCAAGCCGAGCGTCTGGCGCGCTACGCCGAGGTTTTCAATACGGTGGAGGGCAACACCAGCTTTTATGCCACCCCGTCAGCAAACAGCGTCAGTAACTGGCGCGATGCCGTGGGTGAGGACTTTCGCTTTACCTTTAAACTGCCACAGGAGATCACTCACAAGTTGCAACTGAGGCACTGTAACGATGAACTCAGGCAGTTCCTGCAGGTGATGTCGCCACTGTTTGCCAAGACAGGTCTGTGGAAGATTCAGTTGCCCGGCTATTTTGGCCCAGAAGCCCTTGGGGCACTGGACGCCTTTCTTGGCAAACTGCCAACCGAGTTGCCTCTTGGGGTTGAGGTGCGCCACCCGGCCTTCTTTGCCAAAGGGGAAGCCGAGCGTCAACTCAACCGCTTGCTGCTGCGGCGCTCGGTCAACCGCATCATAATGGACACCCGACCGGTATTTGCCGCACCGCCAAACAGTGCCGCCGTCATCGACGCCCATGAAAAGAAACCCAAAGTACCGGTACATGCCATAGCCACCGGCCGCTATCCCACAGTGCGCTTTATCGGCCACCCTGAGCTTGAGGCCAATCAGGGCTTCTTCAAGCCTTGGCTGGACAAGCTATGCCAATGGCTGGAGGAGGAGCGCCAACCCTATCTGTTCATCCACACCCCGGATAATGCCCTGGCACCTGAGCTGGCCATCTGCTTATATCGTCTGCTCAGTGGCCGCTGGCAAGCCAAACACGGCCAACCTCTGCCGGTGTTACAGATGCCTCAAGATGCAAGGAATCACAACAAGCAACTGGGCCTGGAACTCTGAAAAGCAAATTTGTTATCCCATAAACATAAAAATGCCGTTCAATCAAAATGAACGGCATTCAACACCATAGGCATCATTTTCTGGCGCCGATCGGGATCATTATGTGGGCATAGGGTGTGCCCTTCCACATCACATAGGGACCACCTTGAGCCGGGTCGGTCGGCAAACTGTCGAGCATGGCGGGATCAGGCACCAGAATCATTAGGTGCGGGCCTTCGACTATCCATTGATTATCCGCGGTTTCCATTTCGGCGTAGGGGTCGATATTACTGGCCCCACCATCACCGGCCAACATGTAGGAAATACCGATCTCTTTTGCCTGAAAAGGTTTTTTCTCCATCCATGCATTAGCCCATTCCATCCAGGGACCGTCCATACACATGGGAGCCGTTCCCTTAAGCTGCGGTGGCGTAGGAAAGCAAGTGTAATTGCCATCCCCTTGTTGCAGCACGTTTTTATCCCAGTCGACAACGGTAACATTGGCGCGTATGGTGGGCGGCGCAGCACTCAGGGCGTCATCCAACATCACCTGCTGTGCTTCAGTGAGTGCGGCATGGGTGACGCTGGCGAAGGAAGATAGAGTCAAAGTTAACATTAGAGCTGAAGTTTTCATCAAACCAGCCTCCAGGTTGAACTCGGATACAACAACACCGAGATCTCCAGTATAGTTTCTGCAGAAAAAATCGATTTTGCCCCGTAAATTCAATATATTGGACTAAGATAAAATCAAAATCCCAGGAGGAGACAAGATGTTTTCTCTGTCCCAAACCTTATCTATCTTCGCCGCTTTACCGGATCCGGTATTTATTCTGACCCGCAGTGGCCGTTATGCCGCGGTACTGGGAGGTGCCGACAGTCGCTACTATCACGACGGCACAGCCTTGATAGGACAATACATCTCCCAAGTCATCCAACACCCCAAGTGCGAGTGGTTTCTGGGCCAAATAGCACAAGCCTTGTTGAGCCGCCGTCTCTGTGTTGTGGAATACAGCCTTGGCAGCAACGACGTCAAGGGACTCACAGATCATGGCCCCGCCGAGCCCATCTGGTTTGAAGGCCGGATCCAAGCATTGGATTTCCAAGTCGATGGTGAAGATGCCGTGGTATGGGTCGCCAGCAATATTACCCGCCGCCATCATTTGGAGCTGGAACTCAGGGAAAGATGCGAGCGCGATCCGCTTACCCGACTTTACAACCGCCGTAAATTACTCCAATTACTGACAGAAAATTTGGCCCGATTTCAACGTTACCGAACCCCGACCAGCATATTGATCTTCGATCTCGATAACCTCAAGAAACTCAACGACAGCTCGGGTCACCTAATGGGCGACAAGGCGATAGTTACTTTGGGAGAGGTCTGCCTGGCCGGTCTCAGAGCCCAAGATAGCGCCTCCCGTTACGGCGGCGATGAATTTGTCATTCTTATGCCCCACACTGCTGCCGAGCAGGCACAACCGATTGCTGAACGTTTGCGAAACGAATGTGCCCGGCGCCTCAGAGCCTTGGGAATTGCCGCTGAATGCGCCAGTATCAGCGGCGGCCTGAGCGAATTTCAGTGCAGTGATACCGATATAGATGCCGTGGTTTCCAGGGCCGATGGCGCCCTTTACCAAGCCAAAGCACAGGGCCGCAATCGGATTGTGTTGGCCAAGGGGCCAGAGTGCACTGAATCCCCCTAAAAAACATGGGCAAACAAAAAGCCGGCACTTGGCCGGCTTCTTCATTGCATAGACTCGTCTAATTCGAGCGACTGAACTTAAGCCTGTGGGCGCATGGCCGGGAACAGGATCACGTCACGAATGGTGTGAGTGTTGGTAAACAACATCACCAGACGGTCGATACCTATGCCCTGACCAGCTGTCGGTGGCAGGCCGTGCTCCAGCGCCGTGATATAGTCTGCGTCATAGAACATGGCTTCATCGTCACCGGCATCTTTGGCTTCAACCTGAGCCTTGAAGCGGTTGTCCTGATCTTCGGCGTCGTTAAGCTCGCTGAAGCCGTTAGCCACTTCACGACCACCGATGAAGAACTCGAAGCGGTCGGTGATGAAGTCGTTGTCATCGTTGCGACGAGCCAGTGGCGAGATGTCCGCTGGGTAGCCGGTGATGAAGGTAGGCTGCATCAGTTTAGGCTCGGCAGTTTCACCAAAGATCTCTTCCAGCAGTTGACCACAGGTCCAGAAAGATTCGATTTCCAGCCCTACGTCTTTGGCCAGCTTACGCATAAACTCAAGATCCTTGACCTCTTCATAGGTCATGGCCTGAATCGTGGCGTTGTCTGGGTTGTAGTGCTGAATCGCTTCCAGCATGCTCATGCGGGCGTAAGGGCCGCCAAAGTCTATGCTGTGCTCGCCGTAAGGCAGCTTGGTGTCACCCAGCAGATCCTGAGCGATGGAAGACAGCATCTCTTCGGTGAGATCCATCAGATCGCGGTAATCTGCGTAGGCCATATAGAATTCCATCATGGTGAATTCTGGGTTATGGCGTGGCGACAGACCTTCGTTACGGAAGTTACGGTTGATTTCGAACACTCGTTCAAAACCACCGACAACCAGACGCTTGAGGTACAGCTCAGGCGCAATACGCAGATACATGTCGATATCCAGCGCATTGTGGTGAGTGATAAATGGACGCGCGGATGCACCACCCGGGATGACATGCATCATAGGGGTTTCCACTTCCATAAACTCTTTTTTCACCATAAAGTTACGTATGGCTGAAACCACTTTGGAGCGCATGACGAAGGCGTCACGGGAATCCTGGTTGACGATCAGGTCAACATAACGCTGACGGTAACGGGTTTCCTGATCGGTCAGACCATGGAATTTCTCAGGCAGCGGGCGCAGCGCCTTGGTCAGCAGCTGATACTCCTCCATATTAACGTACAGGTCGCCCTTACCGGACAGGTGCAGAGTGCCTTTAACACCAACTATGTCGCCGATATCCAGGCCCTGATAGCGTTCTTTCAGATCAGCCTGTACTTCTTTGCCGGCATAGGCCTGAATGCGACCGGATACGTCCTGCAGAACCAGGAAGGGGCCACGCTTGGCCATGATCCGACCGGCAATGGCGGTCTTGAAGCCCAGAGACTCGAGCTCTTCTTTGCTCTTATCGGCGAACTGCGCCTGCAGCTCGGCAGCCTTGTGGCTGCGACGGAAAGTGTTAGGGTGACCATTGGCCGGGCAGCCCTGGCGTACATGTTCCAGCTTGGCGCGACGTTCCGCGATCAGCTTGTTCTCATCCAATACTTGTTCAGTCATTTTCCGCTTCTTCTCTGTTACAGCCCGGACTTCAGGCTGGCTTCAATAAATCTGTCCAGATCACCGTCCAACACGGCCTGGGTATTACGGGTTTCCACCCCGGTGCGCAGATCCTTGATGCGGGAATCATCCAGCACGTAGGAGCGGATCTGACTGCCCCAGCCGATATCCGACTTGGCATCTTCCGCGGCCTGCTTCTCGGCGTTTTGCTTTTGCATCTCCAACTCAAACAGCTTGGCTTTCAGCTGTTTCATTGCCGTGTCTTTGTTCTTGTGCTGTGAACGGTCGTTCTGGCACTGCACCACGGTATTGGTCGGAAGGTGGGTAATACGCACCGCAGATTCGGTTCTGTTAACGTGCTGACCACCGGCACCCGAGGCGCGGTACACGTCGATACGCAGATCGGCCGGATTGATGTCGATCTCGATGGAGTCGTCAATCTCAGGGTAAACAAACACAGAACAGAATGAGGTATGGCGACGGCCACCCGAGTCGAAGGGCGACTTACGTACCAGACGATGCACGCCGGTTTCGGTTCTCAGCCAGCCATAGGCATATTCACCGCTGAACTTGATGGTGGCACTCTTGATACCGGCCACATCGCCGTCTGAGACTTCGATAAGTTCAGGATTGAAGTCATGTTCTTCACCCCAGCGCAGATACATGCGCAGCACCATGTTGGCCCAGTCCTGAGCTTCGGTACCGCCGGAGCCGGACTGAATGTCCAGATAGCAGTCGGATGCGTCCTGTGGACCCGAGAACATACGGCGGAATTCCAGCTCTTCCAGGCGCTTTTCCAGATCGCCCAGTTCACTGTTGGCATCATTGAAGGTTTCTTCATCTTCCTCTTCAATGGCCAGCTCCAGCAGTCCCTCGACATCTTCGAGGCCCGCATCCATATCGTCTATGGTCTTAACCACAACTTCCAGCGCCGAGCGCTCTTTACCCAAGGCCTGAGCGCGCTCTGGCTCATTCCATACTTCGGAGCTTTCCAGCTCGCGGCTTACTTCTTCCAGACGCTCTTTCTTGGCGTCATAGTCAAAGATACCCCCTAAGGAGCATTGTGCGGTCGGCAAGCTCCTTGATTTTGTTTTTTACCGGATTGACTTCAAACATGCGATTTCAACTTTCTTTGGTGTTAAGGACGTAGCAAACGAGGGATTTTAACCCAAGCAGCCGCTGAAACCTATGCCACTGCGGGCAGAAGCTTGATTTTTTTTCGCCGGTACTGCATTCAGAGCCGGTTCCGGTAAAACATCTGACACACTCTAGCGAATTCCGCGGTGAAAAAACTGTGACAAAAAATCAAATATGCCAACTTAATCAACAAATGAATCAGGTGATCATGCCGAGCAGCAGCCTTCAATGACAAACGATACCTGCAGCCATCTATTTGAAATTTCCATTGTCAGGGAGTCAATGATTTTTCAGCAAAAACTAGGCCTTCGAGCCAATGATGCGTACCCTTTTCAAGAGCAAATCATCTCGAATCTGCTACCGGTATTCTTCATACCTCAACCAAATAGCAACATACTCCAGCGTGCTTTTCCCGACTGACGCATTGAAATCCCAAGCGACAACTTCACCTCAGTTTAGTGCGCAGATATCTGTCAGCAAGATCTCCTGCCGAGCCAGATCACACTGAGTAAAATCCATTTTTCAGACAAGTGCACAGACTCGCCAAGCTTTGTGAATTCCCCGGCAAAAGCCTGTTCCAGCTCAATGAAGCAACTCACTCGATCGATATACTGCATAGTTATCAGCTTAATTAGTCCCTACTTCACCGCCATCAAGGTGAGCAAATAACAAGGCTGCCCATGTTTGAGATCTATATCGACGGCCAGGCCGTCAGCGCCTTTGAGGGCGAGACCCTGTTGCAGGCGGCCCAGCGGGCCGGCATCGACATTCCTTGTCTGTGTCACCATACAGACGCCCACGCGGCTACCACAGAAGGCGCTGATGAACACCTGTGCCAACTGACCCGGCTCGACCAGATAATGGCCGACGGTGACAGACCGCTGCTGGCCTGCTCGACTCCGGCGATTGCCGGGATGCAGCTCAAGAATCATACCCAGGCAGTGCACAGCCATCGGCAGCAGACGCTGAAACGGATATTGAAAGATCACTTCGCCGATTGTGAAGCCCCCTGCCAGCAAGCCTGCCCGGCAGGCGTTGATGTGCAGTCTTACCTGTATCACATAGGTCAGGGCAACCATACAGAAGCGGTGCGGATCCTCAAGCAGACCCTGCCTTTGCCACTGTCTATCGGTCGGGTCTGCCCGGCATTTTGTGAAAGTGCCTGTCGCCGCGCCCTGATCGATGAGCCACTGGCGATACGTCAGCTAAAACGCCACGCCGCCGATCTGGACTTGGCCGATACCGAACCCTATCAGCCGCCCAAGGCCGCCCCCAGCGGTAAGAAGGTGGCCATAATCGGTGCAGGTCCCGCCGGGCTCAGTGCCGGTTTCTTCCTCGCCAATCAGGGCCATGAAGTGGACATCTTTGAGGCCGCTCCCAAGGCCGGTGGCTGGCTAAGATACGGCATTCCAGAATATCGCCTGCCCAAGGCGATACTCGATAAAGAGATAGCGCTGCTGGAGCGCAGCGGCATTCGCATTCACACCAACACAGCCATAGGCGAGCAGATACGGCTGCCGAAACTGGTCGAGGAGTATCATGCCCTCTGTCTGGCGATGGGCGCGCAAAAGGCTGTGCCACTCAACTATCCCGGCAGCGACCTTCCCGGCTGCTATCTCGGGGTCGACTACCTTAAAGATCTGGCAATGGATCACCAGTTGGTCACTGGTAAGAAGGTCGCCGTTGTCGGCGGCGGCAATACTGCTATCGATTGTGCCCGCAGCGCCAGACGCCTCGGCGCCGAGGTGACACTGATCTACCGGCGTACCAAAGAGGAGATGCCGGCCGAAGCCTTTGAAATTCATGAAGCTGAGCAGGAAGGTATCCACTTCCTGCTACTGACCAATCCTGTGGCCAACCATGCCGCCAGTGACGGCCGTCTTGCACGAGTCACGCTGGAAAAAATGTCTTTGGGTGAACCGGATGCCTCCGGCCGCCGCCGACCTCAGCCCAGCGGCGAAACCTTCGACTGCGAGTTTGATACCCTGATCGCCGCCGTGTCCCAATCACCGGATCTGGCCTTTCTGCAACAGGCCGAAAACCGTCTGCTGCAAGGTGCTCCGGCGCTCAGCCGCTGGAATACGATCAACGGCTGCGACATCAGCATGAGCACTGGGCTGGAAAAACTGTTTGTTATCGGTGATGTGCGCCGCGGCCCCGCCACTGCGGTGGAAGCGGTCGCTGATGGTCGCCGCGCCGCCGAGGCCATAGACGCCCTGTTCAATAAGGGGCTCAGTTGCCCACTGACGCCAGTGGAGTTCAATGCCAGCAAGGCGATAGGGCTCAAGTCCCAACAGGATTTACCCAAAGATCTTTTCCCCTCACAGGTGAAAAGTGCCAGAGTCAAGATGCCGGAACTGCCGGTGGCCGAGCGCCTGAGTAACTTTGCCGAAGTAGAGCTGGGACTGACGCCGCAAATGGCCGAAGCCGAGGCCAAACGCTGCCTCGAATGTGGCTGTCAGGCCAATATGGACTGTCGCCTGCGAGACTACGCCAGTGAATACAAGGTCAGCAGCCAGGGCTTGCTAGAGCAAGATAGCAGTGGCGAATCGGCACTGCTGGCCAGACACTTTGCCCAAGACTTGAGTGCGCCCTTTATCCGTTTCGACGCCAACCGCTGCATCAGCTGCGGTGCCTGCGTTGACATCTGCCACCGCCGCAGCGGCCACAAGGCGATCAGCTTTGAGGCCGACCAATTCTCGGCGCTGCCAGGAGGCAATAGCGAACGCCGGGCCCCCAGAGCCGGTTTCAGCGTCTCCATGGCCGACAGCGATTGTGTTCAGTGCGGCAACTGCCTGCAGGTATGCCCGACCGGCGCCTTGGTAGATGCCCGCCACAAGACCCAAGGACAAGCCCCCGACATCAAGGTGACCAGCACCATCTGCACCTATTGCGGCGTCGGTTGTCGCATCCGCTTCAAGGTAGACACTAGCCAGAATCGTATCCTTGCGGCCGAAGGTGATGTGCGCTCACCTGTGAACCAGGGCATGCTCTGCGTCAAGGGTCGCTTCGGCTTCGACTTTATCAACAGTAAAGAGCGCCTAACCCAGCCACTGATACGCCGTAACGGCAAGTTGGAACCCTGTAGCTGGCAAACGGCCATCAGCTATATTGCCGCCCACTGGCAAGAACAATTGGAACAGTTTGGCCCGAGTTCATTCGGCGCACTGGCATCCGCCAAGGCCACCAATGAAGAAAACTTCCTGCTGCAAAAGCTGTTCAGAGCCATTATCGGCAGCAACAACATAGATCACTGCGCCCGCCTGTGCCATGCCTCCACTGTGACCGGGCTCTACGATGCCCTCGGCAGCGGCGCCATGACCAATGACATTCCCGGCATAGAGGATTCAGATCTCATCTTTATCCTGGGCTCGGACACCGACTGTGCCCACCCCATCATTGCCTCGAGGATCAAGTCGGTCGTCAATCGCGGCAAGGCCAGACTCCTGGTCGCCGATCCCAAGCGGGTCAGCATAGCCGACAGCGCCGAGCTGTTTGTGCGTCATCGCCCCGGCACAGATGTGATGCTGCTCAACGCCATCATGCAGCAGATACTGCTCAACGACTGGCATGACAAGGCCTATATCCGCAGCCGCACCACAGGCTTTGAGGCCTTGCGCGAAGAGCTGTTGCGGCCGGATTACAGCCTGGAGCAGGCCGCCAGGGTGACAGGCGTCAGCAGCAGCGAAATAGCGGCTATGGCCGAAATGCTGGGCACCGCCAAAAAGACCGCCCTCTACTACGCCATGGGGATCACCCAGCACACCACTGGCCATGACAATGTCACCGCCATTGCCAATTTGCAGCTATTGCTGGGTAACCTCGGGCTCGACGGCGCCGGGATCAACCCTTTGCGCGGCCAGAGCAATGTCCAGGGTGCCTGTGATATGGGCGCCCTGCCCAACTATTTCAGTGGCTATCAACGTCTGGATGACGATGCTGCGCGGCTGAAACTGGCGCGGGCCTGGGGCACTGACAAGCTGAGCCCTGAGACAGGCATTCCGGCCTCTCATATGATGCAGGCGATTTTGGATGGCCGGCTGCAGAGCCTGTTTGTGATGGGCGAAAACCCGGTACTGAGCGACCCCGACCAGGCCCATGTGCTCAAGGCACTGAATAAGCTGCCATTTTTGGTAGTGCAGGATATATTTCTCACCGAAACTGCCGAAATGGCCGATGTGGTATTGCCGGCAGCAGCCTTTGCCGAAAAGCGCGGACATTTCACCAATACCGAGCGCCGGGTTCAAAGGTTGGAAGTCGCCTTGCAATCGCCAGGTAGTGCCCGCCCGGACTGGCAGATACTGCAACTGCTGGCCAATGCCATGGACGCCGACTGGCACTATGGCGATGAACAGGCAATTTGGCAGGAAGTCACGGCCCTGACTCCCAGCTACGCCGGGATCAGTTGGCACAGAACCACGGATAACCCAGCCGGGTTGCAATGGCCCTGTCCAGATGAGCTGCACCCGGGTACCCGGGTATTGCACCGCAACAGCTTTACCCATGGCAAAGGGCGACTGCAGCCGGTCAATTATCGTTTACCGGCTGAGCTGCCGGATGATGACTATCCCTTGATGCTGTCGACCGGACGCCTGCTGGAGCAGTTCCACACCGGCACCATGACCCGTAAAACCGCCGGACTGGACGAACTCGGCTCCCCCAGAGTGATGATCTCGGTTGAGGATGCCGAGCGTTTGGGCGTCGGCAAGGGCGACTGGCTCAAACTGGAAAGCCGCCGCGGTGAAATCTTGATTCAGGCCTTTGTCAGCCGCCGGGCACAACCTGGCGTCTTGTTCCTGCCGTTCCATTTCGTTGAGGCGGCAGCCAACAAGCTGACCATCAATGCGCTGGATCCCGTGGCTCACATTCCCGAGTTCAAGGTATGCGCCGTAAAGGCTGAGCGCGCCGAGGCGCCTTTGGCTTCCTAAACTTAAACTGAGTTCCATAAAAAACGGCGCCTGATTGGCGCCGTTTTATTTTTCTTTAGTTGCTCATTCCTGCAACTGAGCTCTCAAGCAAGATTAGACTCTGAACTGATTGACCAGTTGTCCCAGGTTATCGCCACTGTGGGACACTGTCTGGCTGACTCTGGCCGCTTCTTCGCTGGAATGCAACAGCTCGGCGACTATCTCCTGAATCGCATAAACGTTGCGGTTGATCTCCTCGGTCACCGAACTCTGCTCTGTGGCAGCGGTGGCAATTTGAGTACTCATATCATTGATGGAAGTCACCGAGCTGGTCACCGCCCCCAGACTTTCGGAAATCAGCCTGGAAGATTCGACACTGCGATGGCAGCTTTGCTGGCTCTCTTCCATGGCCGCCACCGCCTGACTCACCAGACGATGCAACTCACTGAGCATCTCGTTGATCTCCAACGTACTGGCCTGAGTGCGGCTCGCAAGACTTCTCACTTCATCGGCCACCACGGCAAAGCCGCGTCCTTGCTCACCGGCACGGGCCGCTTCAATGGCTGCATTGAGTGCCAACAGGTTGGTCTGTTCAGCGATGCCGCCTATCACAGACAGCACGCTATTAATTTTCTGCGACTGTTCATTAAGCGACTGAATATGATCGGCGGCGCTGTTGATCTCTGCCATCAAGGTGGAGATTTCGGTCAGCGAAGTATCGACACACTCCTGAGCCTTAGCCACTTCATCAGTAGCCGTGTGAGTCGCTTCTGCGACCTGAGTGGTGTTCATCGCCACTTCCTGAGCGGTGGAAGACATCTCGGTAATGGCGGTCACCACCTGATCGGTTTCATTGTTATGGTTGGCCAACTGCGCCGCTATCGCCTGAGTCTGGGAGTGAATCGAGCCAGCCGCATCCTGCACTTCATGAGTGGCCGTAGTGACATCACGAATGATACGTTGCAGCTTGTCGACAAAGCGATTAAATGCCTGCCCTAACTGGGCAATTTCATCTTCACCGCGCACCTGCAAACGCTTGGTCAGGTCCCCTTCCCCTTGAGCGATATCATTGAGGTTATCCAGCATGTTGCGAATAGGAGTCACTGTTCGCTGAGCAGCAAACAGAATAAGCATAGCTGTGATCAGAGTGATGACTATGACTATCATCAGCGTCAACCATAACTTTTCTTCCATATCTGCCAATGCCGTCTGCCGATACTCTGCTACAGAAGCCTCAATATCATCCACATAAGCGCCGGTACCGATAATCCAGTCAGTTCCGGGGATCATCGCGGCATAACCTATTTTTTCCACCAACTCATTGGTGCCGGGTTTTTGGTAGTAATAAGTAAGGATACCGTCACCATTGCGGGCTGCATTCAACAAACCCACTATGATCTTGGTGCCTTTGGGATCTGTCATGCCGATCTGATCTGTTCCTTCCAGATTAGGCAGTAAGGCATGAAACAAATTTTTGCCATTACCGTCGTAAACAAAGAAATAACCGGCGCTGCCAAAACGCACATCCCGTAAGGCCGCCTTATAGTCTCCGCCCTGACCGCGCTGAAAACTGACAATCTCTTTGGCGACTTCGGTCACATGCACCAACTCCTGACGCCGCTCGTTAAGCAGCTTTTCTCTGAAGTTGGTAATTTCGCTTTCCAGCGCATCCGATTCTACTGTCCAGGACGCCAGCATCAGCACAATGGAAACCGTCAATAATGGTAACAGGGCAAGTAAGAGTAACTTATTTCGTAAACTTAGACTGGACACTTAGGTTTTCCCCCAGGAAATGGAATCTCTACAAATTATAGTAACTTTGTTTACCTTAAGTTCAGACAAAAAAATGCCCGAGATCAAAATAAAACCATTTGTTTACATAGAGAGAGTCAAAACAGCGCCCATAGCCGCAAAGCCGAATACCAAAAATACCAAAGGTAAACGCCATAGCTTAAGCAACATAAAGCCGGTCAACACCATGGCGATATCAATCGGACGGGTCACGGCACTGGTAAATACCGGCTGATAGAGAGCGCTCACCAGCAGACCAACGACAGTGGCATTGATCCCCATCACCATGGCCGCCATTTTCGGGCGCTCGGCAATTCCCTGCCAGCCGCGGATCACCGCCAGCAACAACAGGAAACCGGGCAGAAAGATGGCTAAGGTTGCCACTAAAGCGCCAACAAGAGCATTTTGCGGCCACAATTCAGCCCCCAAATAAGCCGCCAAACTGAACATGGGGCCGGGAACAGCCTGTGCCAGTGCATAGCCGGTAAGGAACCTATCATGATCTATACTGTTTGCCAGCTGACTCTCAAGCAAAGGCAGTACCACATGGCCGCCGCCAAATACCATAGAGCCGGTCTGATAAAACTGTTTGAATAGTTCAGCCAGAGGATGAGCAAGTAAGGGACCTGTAAGCAGCAATAAAAATAGAAATATCAGTAAAGCACTCCAGTTAAGCTGCATGCTTCCCGGCTTGGCCGGCGCTGGTGCATCACGATTGAGCCAGAAAAATCCGACAATGGCACCGGCAAACAACAACAGCAACTGGGTCAAATTCCCTGGCCATAACAGCAGGATCACTGTACTCAACAAGGCCAACACCTGAGTGGTGCGGTTGCGACAAAATTGCTTGAACATCCCCCAGGCGGCATCGGCGACCACCACTACAGCCAATAACTTGAGCCCGGCAATAACCCCCTGAAATAAATCACTGGAGAGGTATTGATAGCTGCTGACAGCCAACAGAAACATCAATAGAAACGAAGGTAAGGTAAAGCCGATAAAGGCCAGTATCGCCCCGGGAAGGGCACCGCGGCGGTAACCTATGGCAAAACCGACCTGACTCGATCCCGGGCCGGGCAAAAACTGACTCAAAGCCACCAATGACGCATAATCTTTATCATCAAGCCAGCCTAACTCTTCGACAAAAGTCTTGCGAAAGTAACCTATGTGCGCCGCCGGGCCGCCAAAACTCACCAGTCCCAATGAAAAGAAACGAACAAAAATCTGCCACATCTGTGTTAGCTCTATACTTGTTTGATCTGGCTCCATTGTATGACATAAGTGTGACACTTATCTTATATTCATAGGCTTAGTCTGTAGGCGTACGGCAAGACAAACAAATGAACAGGCAACTGAGAATCAGTCATAGCCTCTCAACTAGCTGTAATTAAAACAAAATAGCGGTAAATCTTCCCTGAATCGCGACCTCCCAACACGTCGGCAAGTGTATCCGTTCAGAATCAACCACGTATCTTGGCTGTCTTAAGACCACCGCCAGGCGCAAACCCGCAACATAATTCAAACAATTAATATTTATTCAAAAGCGATTAACAAGGATTATGCCCATAAGCCCAAACCAACCAGGCTAAAAATAAACCACAACAAAAACAATCACCAATCAGAATGCTAACCAAAATACACCAACTGTCATTAAGCTGACTAGCAACACTTTTGACACTCGTCAATTTTAATCGCATAGATATTCACAAAAACATCAAATACAATCACCACAAAAGAACCAAAAACATAATACTTTTGTAGCATTTTGTAACTTGGTTAAATTTTTACAGACTTTTAACAAGTGTTTATTTAGATTCAATGAAAGTTCGCAGGAAGTAGAAGTAAGCTATGAAGCTTTGGTGGTACGCGATATTGATGCTTGGCCTTCAGTTGCACCTGACTGCAGCAGCTGAAGAAAATGCGACGGAAACTATCCCTGTGGATGAGTTCAGACTCGCCCTCGCCCTGGGATATGGTCGGCTGGACAATCCCAGAGTGCATGCCAAGCCGATAGAAACTTTCCTGCTACCATCCTGGAGCTACTACTCAAAACGCTTCTATCTGGAAAACTTTACACTGGGCTACAGCCTTCATGAGTCGGACAACTTGCTATTCGACCTGCAAACCAAGCTCAATGAGGATGGATTCTTTTTCGAGTTTGATGGGCTTAACAAGTTGTTTTTAAGCGACATCATAGGCTTCTCTCCCTACAAGGCGCAGGTCATACGCCCCAACAGTAACAGCGAACCTATCCTTAACGAAATCAAGCGTCACATCTCCTATCTGGGCGGAGTTTCCGTCACCTGGGTCACGCCCTACACAGATATCAATCTGGGCATGTTTCACGACATTTCCGGGGTACATGACGGCAACGAATTGCAGTTCAGATTAAGAAAGAGCCTGCTCTACTCATGGGGGGCTCTGGGATTTGAGCTGGGCGCGATTCGCAAGAGTGAATCCCTGGTGCGTTACTACTATCAGCTAAGACCTGAAGAAAGCGGCCCGCTGAGACTAAGCTATTCTCCCTCGGCCAGTATCAATTATCACGCCCGCCTGCTGGTTAATCTGCCACTGTGGCAGGATATTAACCTGGTAGCGGTAACCGAATACACCTGGCTTGACTCGGGGATCACCGACAGTCCCATGATAGACAAGGATGGCTATCTCTCAGGTTTCATCGGTTTGAGTTATCGGTTTTGAGGCTTCTATGAATCGATGGTTACTGTGGTTACTCATGCTGATAAGTCCCTGGGCAAGCGCCTTGGGGGAAGATCTTTGGCTGGCGCCGGATACCTGCGCCATGACCAATCAGGAATCCGAGTGCAAACTGCAACTGCAACTCGAGTTTCACAGCCAACAGCCTCGCTCTCTGTGCCTGTGGCTGGCCCACAGCGCAGCACCTTTGACCTGTTTTCATCAACGCCGAGACTTCAGTTATAAACTGCAGCTAAGCCTGGCCCGGGATACACTTATCGAGCTCAGGGATCAGCAAAACCGTACCGTTGCCAGCCGTTTGCTCAGAGTGGCTATCTATGAGCCCGCCAGCCGCAGACGGCGGGGCCTGAGTTGGGATCTGCTATGAAAGAAAAAATACTCCTGATCGAGGATGATCTGCCACTGGCAGAGCTGATCTGCACCTATCTGACCAACGAAAATTTCGAGCTGGTTCATCTGGACAATGCCGAAGCCGCACTCGCCCGTCAGGACAGTGACAGTTTCAGCCTGATCCTTTGTGATGTAATGCTGCCCGGTGAAGATGGCTTTTGCATCTACCCTCGTTTGGCGGCCTGTTATCCCTGCCCACTTATCTTCCTCACCGCCCGCGACAGTGAGGGCGATCAGATCCTTGGGTTGGAGCTCGGCGCCTGTGATTACCTGCTCAAACCTGTGGTGCCTCCCTTGCTGCTGGCACGAATACGTACTCAACTTCGTAACCGCCAACAGCTGCCAGGACGTAAAGCTTTGTGTCTGCACGATCTACAGCTTGACCCTAACCAGCAGCAGGTGTTTCTGGCGGGCTCGGCGCTGACCTTTACTACCAAGGAGTTTGAACTTCTGTGGGTGTTTGTTATCAACGCCGGACGAATATTATCGCGGGAGTACCTGTTTGAGCAGTTTATTGGCCGTACCTATGATGGCTTGGACAGGGCCATAGATTTGAAGGTCAGCAGGCTGCGTAAACGCCTGGATGAACTAAAGATAAGCGGTCTGCAGATCACCACAGTGCATGGCAAGGGCTACCTGTTCAACTACCAGCCCAATCAGGCCATGACCAGGGCTCGGGCATGAAATTTCAGTTCTATCGGCTGTTCGGTTTTCTGCTACTGTCCTGCTCCCTGCTGCTGTGGAGTTTTGACCAGTTGACAGAACAATACCGCAGCGAAGAAGCCAGTTATTTAATCTCGGTGGACGACTTATTGCAGACCCGGGGTCAAGGCGCGCATCTGTCGACTCTTACCGCCGGCAGCCTGGCACTACCCACTAGCCTGAGGCAGTTACTCAATGAGGGACAAACCCTGGCACTGCGTCACTCCAGCGGTGAGCTCTACTACTACAAGCAAGGCTCAGGCACTGAGCTACTCAGGTTTGGCCCGGTAACAGAGAAGCAAGATAAAGAGGATACCACCAGTTTGATCTTGCTCGGTTTCTACTCCAGTCTGGCTCTGGTTGCCATCTTGCTTATCTGGCCTGTGTTTCGCGATCTCCATACCCTGCAACAAAGCGCCATTCGCTTTGGCCATCAACCTTCGCTGCAACCGCTAACCATACGTAAAAGCTCGGCTATCTTTCCGCTGGCTCAGGCGCTTTATAGCATGAGCCACCAGATAGTGAGTTTTGTCCAGATGCATAAAGAGTTATCCCATACCATCTCCCACGAAGTACGCACTCCGCTCGCGCGGATGCGCTTTGCCCTTGAGCTGAGCAAGCAGCAGATGGAGCCTCAATACGCAGCGCGCCTGGCCCAGGACATAGACGAGATAGAACAGTTGGCTGCCAACTATCTCTCTTTTGCCCGCCTGGAGCATAAACAGGGAGAGCTGTGTCATGTATCACAATCCATCGCAGACTTTATGCAGACTCTAGAGCAAAAATACAGCCTCTATGGCCGTGACTTTCAGATAGGATTCCACTCTGTGCCGGGCCAGGCACAATTCGATAAGACGGCAATGAATGTGGCCTGCCAGAACCTGATCCAAAATGCCATGCGTTTCGCCGAAAAAGAGATACAGGTGAGTTTCGAGCAAAGCGAAAGCCATAACTGCCTCAGAGTCGAGGATGATGGCCCGGGCTTTGAAGACAAAGGGAAAAAACTACTGGCGGCCTTTGCCAGAGATGCCAAACAGAGTGATGGCAGCGGCTTTGGCCTGGGGCTTTATATAGTGCGCAAGATTGCCATCTGGCACGGCGGCCGACTGGAGCTGAGCCACTCGCAAACTCTGGGCGGCGCCGCCATCAGCCTGTATTGGCCAAGAGAATAGACGCCACTGTCTTAGTCACGGCTCAGCAACACCAATACCTCATAATGATCCGTGTGCGGGAACATATCGAACAGCTGCACCTTGCGCACACGATAACCACTGATGGCCGCCAGATCTTTGGCCAAAGATTCAGGGTTGCAGCTGGAATAGAGCAGATGCGGCGGCGCAAAGGTCGAAATGGCCTGGCAAAGCTCGGCCCCTATACCACGTCTCGGCGGATTGACTATCATAAGTTCCGGTACTTGGCCTGCCGACTGCGCCACAGCAAAACTGCCCGAATCCAGCGCCTTGAAGTCCACCCGCTCAAGCCCCAACTTTTCGGCGGATAACTTGGCGCAGGCGATGGCTTCGGCCTCGATTTCGATACCTGTAAGCTCTGTGTCTTTGCTGGCGCAGTGCAGCCCAAAACCGCCGACACCACAGAAGAGATCCCAAATCGACTCAGGCTTCAGCTCACTGACCCAGTCTTTGGCGCTCTGATAGAGGGCCGCCGCTACTTGTGGGTTGGTTTGAAAGAAGCTCTTGGGGCGGATATAAAGAGGCACGCCATTGAAGGACTCCTCCAGACGCTGCGCCTCGGTGAGAAAAATCTCCTGCTCACCTTCGAGCCTGGCCATATGAACCGGCTGCAGATTCACAGATACCAGCTTGATGGCAGGAAACTCGGCCAGCAGCTTTGGCAGTTCACGCTCTATCCGTTCGATGGATTGCCTGGAGCGCAACACAAACCTGAGCATAAAGTCGCCGCTGATTTCGGCGCGGGTCAACAACACAAACTTGAGTTCGCCCTTGGCCTTATCTACCCGATAGGGTGGGATCCCGGCCTGACGCACAAACAGCTCAAGCCGATGCAGCAGGGCCTGCATATCGGCAGGATAAAGAGGACAATCGCACAGGCTCACGGCCTCACCACTCGGGGAAACTATCCCCAGAATGGGTTGATGGGCGGCCCCGAGTGCCACCATCTTGGCCTTGTTGCGAAAACCCAGGGACGGCCCGCTGACCGGGGCTAAGAGTTCAAAGGGGGTAAAGGGGCTGAGCAACTGCGCCAACTGCTCACTCTTGGCGGCCAGTTGTTGCACCATTGGCGTTGCTATGTGAGTACAGGAGCGGCACTTGCCCTGCGCAAAAAAGTCACATCTCACTCTAATATATCCCAAGTTTCCAATTCAGCCCGGCGGCAAAAGCGGCACACTTTAGCCTGTTTCACCCTAAAAATCATCCCAGCATCAGCTTGTCGACATCCGCTTTGGGGCTGCGTTTGCCAAGCACCTTGCTTATCTCTGCCGTCACCGCTTTGGCAGTGGCACGAAAGGTGGTTAACTTACCGCCGTAGAGCGTCAGCAATCTGGGATGGGAATAACGCTGGTACAACTGTACCTCCCGCGGCCGACCAAAGGCATCGCCATCACCCTTAGGCAGCACCCGCATGCCACTGAAATGCGCCAATACCTTGGCTTCAAGCGCCTCTGTAGTGACAGCACCCGTGAAACTGCCAGAGCCTCCAAAATAGTGCCGATAGATCCCCAGCAGATAAGCTATCTCCTCTCGGGTGATCTGCGGAACCGGTCCCTGGCAGAGGGTTTCCGTGGTGCCTATCAGCGTCTTGCCGTACCAAGGCATCACGAATACCACCCGCTCATCGAAGCAGGACTCCAGATAGAGCACCCCGGGCGGCGCAGGAATATCCAGAAGCAAATGACTCCCCTGTACCCAGTCTATTGCCGTCTGGGCTATGGGCGGTGTCACCCGCGCCAGCAGTTCGTTGACAAAGGCGCCGGCGGCGTTGACCAGAAAGCGGCAGTGCAGCATTTTGTCGCCATCCGCATCCCGGTAACTCAGCTTACATCCCTGAGGCTTATGCTCTATTGTCAAACACTCGGCGCCCTCGCGGATATCGGCACCGAGCAACCTGGCGCTGTCGGCCACCGCCTTGGTCAGCAAGGCATCATCCGTCTGGGCATCCCAGTATTGGAACATATGGGTCATTCCGGCCAGCTTGAGTCCGGGAAAGCTCCCCCAAGCCCTGGCAGGCAGGCTACGAAAACGGCCCAGGCGGTCAAACTCGCTCAGCAAGCCGTAGAGGCTGAGGCCGGCCCTGAGGGTCAAGGCGCCGCGGCGACTGTCACGATAAACCGGGATAAAGAAAGGGACGGCCTTGACCAAGGTTGGCGCCAGACGCAATAACTCACGCCGGGCCCGCAGCGATTCACGCACCAGATCCAGTTGCCCGGACTCGAGATAACGTAAGCCGCCATGGATCAGTTTGCTGGACTGGGAGGAGGTGCCTGCCGCCAGAGTGGACTTTTCCAGTAGCACCACGGAATAACCGGCCGCCGCCGCGCACTGCGCCACCGCCACGCCGGAGATGCCACCACCTATGATTGCCAGATCGACCTGTTCCATCAGCCTCTTTCCGTTAACGTTCCAATTGCTGCCACAGGGTGTCACACAAGCTTTTCAGTTGTTGCAGCTCCGCCCGCGGCATGGCGCTGCGACACAGCATCTGCTCGGGCACATCGGCGGCGCGCGCTTGCAAAGCCTGGCCGGCATCAGTGAGCGTCAATACCCGCACCCGCTCGTCCTGTTCACTGCGGCCTCTTAACAGCAAACCTTTAGATTCCAGGCGTTTGAGCAAGGGCGTCAAAGTGCCTGAATCCAGATGCAAACGCTCACCCAGCGCCTTGACACTGATGCCCTTGTGTTGCCAAAGCACCAGCATAGCCAGATATTGCGGATAGGTAAGATCCAGGGCATCCAGCACAGGCCGGTAGGCCCGCACCATAGCATTGGCGGCGCTGTATAGCGAAAAGCAGACCTGGTTTTCCAGGCACAGGGGTTCGTTTGACATATGCAAACCCTAAACACAATTTAATTGCGCACAATATACTTGCTTCCGGAACAAATATCGATCTATCATTGCCAGCAATTAGGTTGTACACAATTTAAATTAAGGAAACTACTATGCTCTATCACACTCAAGCCACAGCCAAAGCCGGCCGCAACGGCGAAGTAGTCACCCATGACGGTGCCTTGTCATTGACCCTAAGCTATCCCAAGGAGATGGGCGGGACAGGAACCGGAGCCAATCCGGAACAGTTGTTTGCCGCCGGATACGCCGCCTGTTTCTCCAACGCCATTTTACATGTGGCGCGCCTGGACAAAATCAAGCTTGCCAGCGCTCCTGTCACCGCAGATGTCGGCTTGATCAGTCAAGATGGCGGGTTTGCGCTGCAGGTATCTCTGGCTGTCACTCTGCCGCTTGCACAAGCTGAGGCTGAAGCCTTGGTGCTCAAGGCCCACAATGTTTGCCCCTACTCCAATGCCACCCGCAACAATCTTAATGTAGGGCTCACAGTGAATGATATTAAGATCAACTGAAGCTCTGATATTATTCAGTCAATTACTTGGCAAGATATAAATAGATGTCGCAGTAATTAACCTTTTATTTCCTGCGACATTTTTCCGTCACCTACTCTGTATTCTGACGCTACAATTCAGAAAAAACTGATATTCATATAAAATTGATTTCCTCTGAACAATCGATTAAATTTGCGCCTCAAAAGTGGACAAGATCAATAATAAAGTCATAGTCAAAGGAGAATGATATGCGTGCCCTGATTCTGGGGTTACTGCTGTTTACCGGCGCGACCCAAGCCACCTGCGATAAAAGCGTCCTGCTTGGCAATGTCGATTATGCCAAGAACAGCTCTTATTTCAGTAGTCGGGATTCTTTGCAACTGGATAAAATTGTTGCTGATAATAGCGACAATTCAAGCGGCTATCTGTTATTGGAATTCAATATGGATAAGTCTATCGGCGATGAAGAGTTACAAAAATATAATATGTGGCTTGCCAATAGACGAATTGAAAGGGTTAAAGAATATTTAACCGCAGCACACTTCTCTCGCCCCATAGTCACTCGTATCCGCACAGCAACCCATAAAGACAATCGCGAAGTGAGTCTGCACTGGTGTAATAACCAACAGATGATGGCGACGATTGAAAAGCCAAGCGCCGCCGAATAACTAAGTACTTTCAAGATCCACAAATGTATGCCCCTTAGGGAAGGTGCGAAGTGGCTTACAGGCCCGTAAGCCGATGCAAGCACACATGGGACTTGTTCGCACCCTCCTTAGGCATTGCGCTAGAGTTTAAAACGGCCGACTTCACGGCGCAGCGAATCTGACAACTTTGCCAACTCCTGCGCTTTGACTGTGGCGCTGTTGGCCTCCTGTGACAGGGTTTGAGAAACCTCACGAATCGACTCGGTATTACGGTTGATTTCGCTGGTGACAGAGGTTTGCTCTTCGGCCGCTGTAGCTATCTGGCTGGCCATATCGGATATCTGGGTAATTGCTTGGCTTATCTGCGCCAGACTGGCACTGGCCGATTCGGCATCCATCACACTGGTTTCGGCCATCTGATGACTCTGAGCCATGGAGTTCACTGCCTTGGAAGCGGTTTTTTGCAAGGTCTCAATCATGGTCTGGATCTCTTGTGTCGACGCATGAGTGCGCTGCGACAACACCCTGACTTCATCAGCCACCACGGCAAAGCCACGCCCCTGCTCACCGGCTCTGGCAGCTTCGATGGCGGCGTTCAAAGCCAACAGATTGGTCTGCTCGGCAATACCGCTGATGGTCAACAAAATGCTGTTGATCTTCTGCGAGTGCTCGTTGAGCTCACCGATGATCTGACTGGCGGTATCCACTTCCTGCGCCAGGCTACGAATCGACTCCTGGCTCTGCAGCACCTGCTGTTGTCCACTGCCGGCCAGACCAACCGCCGACTGCGCAGTCTGTGCCGTCAGCTCGGCATTACTGGCGATCTCCTCGGTGGCGCTGGCCATTTCGGTTACAGCGGTTGCCACCATAGTGACTTCGTCCTGCTGCACTTCGATGCTCTGGCTGTTACTCTCGGCCGAATGGCGGGTCTCCTGTGCCTGACCTCCCAACTGCTGGGCTATGTCACTCATACGAGAAATCATGCCGTGCAAGCGTTCAACAAAACGATTAAAGCCGGCAGCGAGCATGCCTATCTCATCGTGCTGATTACGGGTCTCGATGCGGACTGTGAGGTCCCCTTCCCCTTCAGCAATATCGTTGAGCGCCTTGGCCAGACGTTCCAGATCGCGGAACTGGCTCTTGAATACCAATACCAGCAACAGACCAAAACCTACCAAAAACAACACGCCCACCGCAGACATCCACCATGCCAGCTCGGTGGCCTCGGCCATGATGCTTGCCTTGTCCATCACAAACATCAGTGCCCAATCTGTATGAGGCACCGCCGCCACGTAAAACAGCTTGCTGCTGCCGTCGAATGCCATCTCATCCAGGGTATTGGCGCTGATCCTGGCGCTGAGCCACTGAGGATTGAAGGCGCTGCCAAGACGGCTGAACTGCTGACCATTCAGCTCCTTGTCCGGATGGCTGATAATCAAGCCTGAGCGCTCAAGCATCACGGCATAGCCGTCACCCGGCACCTTGAGGGTTCGCACCGCATCTGTCAGTTGATCTATGGTGAGGTTAGCCGCTGCCACGCCCTGCAAACGGCCGTTATTCATTACTGGCTCGGCTATAGTGACCACCAGCTTTTGCAATGTGGCACTGACATAAGGCGCCGTCATTATCATGGCTCCTTCCCGCTTGGCATCCTGATACCAAGGGCGAACCCGGGGATCATAGCCAGCCGTATTCAGGCTGGGATCCTGACGGTACATATTACCCCGCTCATCGCCGTAGTAGGTCAAAGCAAAACCACTGGCCTCATGGGCCTGCATCAGAAAAGGGGTAATATTAATCTCAGGATTCCGCTGCAGAGTGCCCTTGAGACTGCTGACCGCCTTTTGTCTGTCATACATCCACAGCCCTATGCCGCCGGCAAAGGTGGTCGCCAGCTGATCGACCTCATGCTGGGTTCTCTGCATGGCATTATCACGAATAGAGAAGGAAGAAAGGCCAACCAGGGCGGCAACCGTAAGCAAAACTGCGCCCAAACTGACCAGCAGTAAGCGGGTTTTAAGCGTGAATTGCATAAGAAGTCCTATAGAAAATGTTGTGGGCAATAAAAGTGTAGCGGCAAAAATATAAATTACTGAAGTTGTTAAGCGCGTTGACACTGTTCGAATGCACTTTCATTACTCAAAGCTTAACAAATATCCATGTGTCTCACTTTAGGGACTTTTTCGAGTCTGCTAACAGTTTTGATGCTGCTTTTTCATGAATACCAAAGCTTTGGAGTAAAGTATTCGTAGGGCACTTGTAGCCTGAACCGGGCTATGGGTCATTCAGATACAATTTAATCCCTCTTACACAGGTAAGCTTATGTTAAGAACCTTCTTTCTCTGCCTGTTACTGAGTTTCAGCGCAGGCCTTACCGCAACCGAATATTCGGCGTCGCAGATCCAGTGGCAACAGGAGGATCAGCAAGGGCAGATCAAAATTCCTTTATATTTTGTCTGGTCCAAGACCTGCCCCCACTGCGCTGAAGCGCATCCATTCATTGACTCTCTGCCGAAGCGCTATCCCTGGATAGAGCTGCACTCTGTGATGGTGGGCGCCGAAGGCACTCAAGAGCTGTGGCAGCAGTTGGCCACAGAGACAGGAACAGAAGCCCGTTCTGTGCCCTATATGGCTACCTGTGGCAAGGCGATAGTCGGTTATTCCAGTGAAGAGGTAACAGGTCAATTCCTGCTCAACCGCCTCAAGAACTGCTACTTGCAGGCGGGCGGCCAGTTGAGCCCGGAAGATATGCCGGGACAAGCAAGTACTCAGGCAAGCACGAGCTCAACCCAGGCGCCGTTGTTTGGCACCTGCGCCAATGATGGTGGTGACGGCACTTGTGATGCCACGGCTCTGGCGGCAGAGCCGGAAGTGCAGCCAGTAGAGTTGCCTCTGGTTGGGGTGGTGACACCTGAAACCATGTCACTGCCAATCCTGACACTGGTACTGGCCGGTGTCGATGCCTTTAACCCCTGCGCCTTCTTTGTGCTCTTGTTCCTGTTGTCCATCATGGTCAATGCCAAGAGCCGCAGCCGTATGCTACTGGTTGGTGGCATCTTCGTGTTCTTCTCTGGCTTTATTTACTTCCTGTTTATGACCGCCTGGCTCAATATCTTCCAGCTATTAGGCGCCGGCAGTGATGGCGGGATGATTATTCTGGCGGCGGGGATCCTGGCGCTGATAGCAGGCACTATCAACATCAAAGACTACTTTTTTACCAAGGGGGAAGTGACCCTCTCCATGTCGGCGGAAAACCGCAGCGGACTTATCAAGCGCATGGGCAAGCTATCCAGCGCCTCCAGCCTGGCGACCATGATAGCCGGCACCACAGTGCTGGCGATTCTGGCCAACGCCTATGAGCTCTTGTGTACTGCCGGTTTCCCTATGATCTACACCAGTGTGCTCTCCATGCATAACCTGCCGAGCTTTGAGCGCTATATGTACCTGGTGCTGTACAACATTGTCTATGTGATCCCACTGGCCATCATAGTGATCGCTTTCAGCATGACGCTCGGTAAACGTAAGTTAACCGAGAAAGAGGGCCAGACCCTGAAGCTAATGTCCGGCATCATGATGCTTGGCTTGGGCGGCACCCTGGCGGTCAACCCGGCGGCGCTGCAGAGCGTAACCCTGGCATTGGGGCTGATTATCGGTGCCATAGTCATCACTATCCTGATTGTCAGCAGTAGAAAACTATTGGAGCGCCGCCGTAAGGCCGCTTGATGGCTCACGACTTGAAGTGCAGAGCCGCAGCAAGAAGCCGAGTCGCCCACTGGCGGCTTGGCTGCTTTGCCGGACAAGCGGGATTTAGGCTAAAGTTAAGGCTATTGATGCCGATAACAGTATCATGCCCGAGTCCCGACGTGACTCATTAACCCAGAGGAAAGCCATGACAGTTTCTCTCAACTCCCAGCCACTGCCGGTCAATATGGATACCGGCGCTGTCGGTGTTAAAGTCGCGCAACTGGCCAAGCAGCAACAAGAAGCCGAAGGCGAAATCGCGCTGCAACTTATTCAAGCCGCCACACCGGCACAAGAACCTGCCGGCCCGGTTGGTAACATAGGCCACAATATCAATACCACAGCCTGATCTTCCCAAGGTCCTGGCGATAAAATCAAAAAAACCGGCAACGCCGGTTTTTTATTGTGCTGGACTATTGCCCATCAAGCCGCTGCCGATTCATCCTCTGAATGGCGGATCAGGTAGTCAAAGGCTCCCAGAGAAGCGGTTGCACCGCTACCCATGGCGATGATGATCTGCTTATATGCCGAGTTGGTCACGTCACCGGCGGCAAACACCCCAGGCAGTGAAGTCTGACCGCGTTCATCGACAATGATCTCACCGCGCGGAGTCAACTCCACAGTACCGCGCAGCCATTCAGTGTTGGGCACCAGACCTATCTGCACAAAGATACCTGCCAGCGCAATATTATGCTGCTCGCCACTGGCTCTGTCTGTGTAGTTGAGCCCGATAACCCGACTGCCATCACCAAGGACTTCAGTCGTTTGCGCCTGGGTGATGATGGTGATGTTACCCATAGATTTAGCCTTGCGCTGCAGCACGTCATCGGCGCGCAATTTGCTGTCAAACTCGAGTACAGTCACATGCTCGACTATGTTGGCCAGATCGATAGCCGCCTCGATACCCGAGTTACCACCGCCGATCACCGCAACCCGTTTACCCTTGAACAGCGGGCCATCACAGTGAGGGCAATAAGCCACACCGCGGCCGCGATATTCCTGCTCACCGGGGACATTCATTTCCCGCCAGCGAGCCCCTGTAGCCAACAGGACAGTACGGCTCTTGAGTACGGCACCATTTTCCAGTTCTACTTCATAGAGACCATTGCTGCCAAGACGAACCGCCTTCTGGTTATCCATCACATCCACTTCATAGTCGCGAACATGCTCTTCCAGATTTGCCACCAACTTGGGGCCTTCAGTCGCCTTGACCGAAATAAAGTTTTCAATGCCTACGGTTTCGCTGACCTGACCACCGAACTTGTCGGCCAACAGCCCAGTGCGCAGTCCCTTACGGGCGGCATAGATGGCGGCTGATGCACCTGCAGGCCCGGCGCCAACCACCAGTACTTCGTAGGGCTTACGCTGGTTAAGGCTCTCGGCCTGGCGGGCAGAGGCATTGGTATCCAATTTACTGAGTATCTCTTTCAGGCTGATGCGGCCGGCAGAGAAAGGCTCGCCGTTCAGATAAACCGAAGGCACGGCCATGATGTTGCGCTGCTCAACCTCATCCTGGAACAGGGCACCATCTATCATGGTATTGCTGATCCGCGGGTTGATCGCCGCCATCATATTGAGCGCCTGCACCACATCCGGGCAGTTCTGGCAGCTCAGAGAAACAAAAGTTTCAAAATGATATTCCCCTGGCAGGCTGCGGATCTGCTCGATCAGCTCGGCCTCCAGCTTGATGGGATGCCCACCTGTGTGCAGCAGAGCCAGCACAAGTGAGGTAAATTCGTGCCCCATGGGCAAACCGGCAAAGCGTATGTCAGAACCCTTGATTGAGGTAACCTGCATCGCCGGGGTACGGGACAGTGACTGCTCGGTCACACTGACCAGGGAAGAGAGCGAGGCAATATCCTGTGCCAGAGCCAACAGCTCTTTGGACTTTGGGCTTTCATCTGCAGATACGACAAGTTCAACTGGTTGCTTGAGGTTCTGCAGATAGGTTTGCAGTTGATTTTTCAGATTCGCATCCAACATGATGACTCCAGAATCAGACTAAAGGAAAACAGAAACAGTGCGGGGAAAGAGGCTCCGAACCCTTGCAGGGGGAGGTTCGGAGCCTTCTGGGTCAGACTGGCAGTTTAGATTTTGCCAACCAGGTCCAGAGAAGGAGCCAGAGTTTCGTCGCCTGGCTGCCACTTGGCAGGGCAAACTTCGCCGTCGTGAGTGGCAACATATTGAGCAGCTTGGATCTTACGAACCAACTCGCTGGCGCTACGTCCGATACCCAGGTCATGGATTTCAGCGACTTTGATTTCACCTTCAGGGTTGCTGACGAAAGTACCGCGCAGGGCAACACCGTCTTCCTCAACCAGCACGCCGAAGTTACGGCTGATTTCACCGGTTGGGTCACCTATCATTGGGAATTGGATCTTATTGATGGTGTCGGAAGTATCGTGCCATGCCTTGTGAGTGAAGTGCTTGTCGGTAGACACAGAGTAAACTTCAACGCCCATGGCTTGCAGTTTTTCGTAGTGGTCAGCCATATCACCCAGTTCAGTTGGGCAAACGAAGGTAAAGTCGGCTGGATAGAAGAAAACTACAGACCACTTGCCCAGCAGATCCTGTTCGGTCAGCTCAACGAATTCACCTTTGTGGAAGGCGGTAGCTTTAAAGGGTTTGATTACAGAGTTGATGATTGACTGAGTCATTGTATGCTCCCATTTTCAGTTTGAATTGTCCGGGTCAACTTCATTGTTGCCCCTCGATGGAAGTCATATTAACCAAAGGGTTTAAAATAAGATAACGGATAAAAGCTGTTGCCTTAATCGGTTTTTCAGAGGAACTAGTGTCGGGAGCGAAAAAAGCGATTACCCTTCGCTCCCGGGCAAGTTATTGATCTATTGGTTCTCGCTGAACTTATGCTGTTCCAACCAATGGCTCAGCAGGCGTACACCATAACCGGTAGCACCGGCCGGAGCCAGTTGAGTGTCGCTCCTGACCAGGGCATTACCGGCAATGTCCAGATGAGCCCAGGGTTGATCACCGGCAAAACGCTTGAGAAACATCGCCGCCGAAGAAGCCCCGGCGCTACCTTCACGGCCTGTGTTGGTTAAGTCCGCTATGCTGGAATGCAGCTCTTCGCCGTAGGCCGGATCCAGCGGCAGGCGCCACAGCTTTTCCCCCACCTGCTGTCCCGCATAGGTCAGTTGCTGCACCAAAGGTTCCGAGTCACTGAACAGGCCGGCATATTCCACCCCTAGGGCACGCACCTTGGACCCTGTGAGGGTCGCCACATCCACTATCACTTGTGGTTGGTATTGCTCGCGGGCATACCAAAGACCGTCGGCCAGCACCAGGCGTCCTTCAGCGTCGGTATTGAGGACTTCAACCGTCAGCCCCTGGGCAGTCTTGATCACATCCCCCGGGATCATTGCACGACCCGAGACCATGTTTTCCGCCAGCGGCATAATACCCACCAGATTAACCGGCGCCTTGGAGGCGGCCATCGCCTTGACCGTTCCCAACACTGTGGCGGCGCCGGCCATATCTGACTTCATCCGCGCAATCGAAGTGCCGGTCGCCTTGATGTTATAGCCGCCTGAGTCAAAGGTAATCCCCTTACCCACCAGCGCAACCGCAGCATCCTCGCTGCCCTGCCAGTGCGCGACTACCAGTCTTGAGCCTCGCTCGCTGCCTTTGCCCACGGCCAGCAACGCGCCCATATTGAGTTTGGCCAAGTCTTTGGGTTCCAACACCTTAACCTTGACGCCAAGACGCTTGAGTTCCTTGGCCGCATCGGCAAAGGACTCGGGATAGAGTTCGGCGGCCGGTTTGTTGGTCAGATCCCGCGCCAGCGCCACTCCATCGGCAATCGCTGCCGACTTGAGGTGATTGGTCTTAGCTACCTTGGGCTCGGCGACCGCAAAATGGTACTGTTTTTCGGTGCGCGGCTTGGCCGTGAAGTCACGATAGCGGTAGCTGGCCAGGGAGATCCCCTGGGTCAATTCGGCGATAAACCCCTGGCTATTTGGGATATCAGCGGCCCATACCGCCACCTTGGGTTGTTTGACGGCTTCCAGGTGATTTGACAGCTTGCCCCCCAGCAAGGCTGTCTTCCCCGGCGTCAGTTCAGCATCCCCAAGCCCGAGCAGCAGCAGGCGATCTGCTTGGGTACCAATGGGGGCCAGCAATTCAAGCAGCTCGCCCTCCTGGCCTTTGAAGTTGGCTGCCGTAATGGCGCGCTGCAGTTGTTTGCGGGTATCCGCCTGCAATCCGGCGGCCGAGTAAAGGGTGCCATCCTGATGCTGGAACATCACCAAGGTGTTGGCCGGGGCGACTTGAGTGGCAAACTCATACTGTTCGGCCTGTGTCGTCCCAGCGCCCATAAGGCAGGATAGGGTCAGAAGTTTTACTGCTAATCTTTTGTTTTTATTCATTTGTACTGCTTATCATTATTGAGGGGCAGACAAATATAACATCAGGGCTTTTACGGACTAGTGCCCTTAACAATCCCTTACAAATTAGCCTACTGCCAGAGTTCGAAGCGACTGAGAGAGCGGCCTAGATCGCAGTCCAGCACAGCAGACAAGCCGGCGGCGCCCTGCTTGAGCCCGGCACTGGTAAAGTTTTTCGGTGTCCTTGAGGCAAACACTACCCAGTTGCCGCCCCCCGTGAGGCAGGCCCGCACATCGGGGAAATGTTGCTGCAGGCGAGCCAGCAGGCCTCTGTCCTGACTGTGCTCTTTCCAGCAGTTGAGCACCAGCAAACCTTCACTCTTGAGCAGCGCCAAGCTCTGCTCGATAAAGGTTTGGCGCAGTTGACCGGCATCCACGCCTTCAGAGCCGTAGAGATCGGCGAAGATAATATCTACCTTCTTGTGCTCGGCACTGGCCAGAAACTGATTGGCATCCTGATTGATAAGGTTCAGCTTTTTCGACAGTGGCAGTTGAAAATGGCTCTTGGCCAACTCAAGCACCAGGGGGCGCAACTCGACCGCTGTAAGCTTGATAGCGGCATCAAAATGCCTCAGCGCATGCACCAAAGCGCCGCCGCCCAGCCCCAAAATGATGGCGCTCTTGGGTTTGAGGTACAAAAGCGCCAGCAGCATGGCCTGCACATAGGTGTGCTGCGGCACATGGGGGGCCTTTTTCAACAGTTTGCTCTGCTCATCATGTTCGCCGAAGGCCAAGATCCGACAGTCGCCATCATCGAGGACAGCGACGCTGCCCCATTCATCCTGTTGCTGCACTAAGGTGCGATAATCTGCCATGCTTGAATAATTCTCGGTTGGGGAGTTTATCCCCTGTGACAAAGTCGCTAGTATGCCAGCAAATGCCTTATTTCTCACAGAAGCATACGCCATATGACTCACAATATTCTGATTGCCTGCCTCTATCTCGGGGTGTTTTTCTTTCTGCAGCGGGCGCTGAAAAATGCGGTGCAAACCCTGGCGGACAAGAAACAGGTCAGCGCCGCCCGTACCAGCCTGGTGACCCGCTTTATCAGCTATCTGTTGTTCTTTGTCACTCTGTCGTTGATGGCCGTTTCTCTGGGACTCGGCTATCAGGAGGTTTCACTGTTCGTGTCTTCGGCATTTGCCGTGCTGGGGGTGGCTTTGGTGGCCCAGTGGTCGATACTGAGTAACCTCACCGCCGGGGTGCTGATCTTTTTTGTGTTTCCCTACAAAGTCGGTGAGCGGATCAAAGTCGTCGACAAGGATGAAGATATTACCGGGGTATTGTTGGAAGTGGGGCTGTTCCACGTGCTTATCCGCCGCGACAACGGCGATACTGTTACCTACCCCAACAACCTGATACTGCAAAAAGCCGTGCTGAAGCTGGCACCCGGCAATGCCTCGGCACCGCAGGCACAAGAGACAACACCGGAGCAGTTACCCAAGCAGGATTAATTGAGCCTGCGCTGAAACAGCGCCAGCGCCTGCTGATACATCTGCAACGCCAATGCCGGGTCATAACGGGGATCGCCATCCCTCATAAAGGCGTGCTGGGCATTGAGCTCCTGCCAGCTGTATAAGGTCTGGCATTGCTCCAGCCTTTGCTGGATGAGACGGCGCCCTTCACTCGGCACATGGGGGTCCTGCTTGCCCCAGATCATCACCAACTCGGCGCGAATATCCCGGCAGCGGCTCAGAGAGTCATTCCCCGGCGCACTCGGGATAGCGCCGCTGTGAATATCTGTGGCATAGAGACAAAATGCCGCTGCTATGTCGGGGTTAAGGGCGGCGCGAAATGCCAGGTGACCGCCAACGCAGACGCCCATGGCACCTATCCGGCCACGGCTCCAGGGCTGAGCCCGAATAAAATCCACCAACGCCTGAGTATCATCATCGTGGGCTTCCAATGGCTTGCTCAGCTTATCGCTGTTGCCTTTGTCCTTGCCACTGTCATCATAGCCAAGCACAGTGCCCGGCGGATTGAGCTCGTGGAAAATCTCCGGCACCAATACCACAAAGCCGTGACCGGCCAGCATACAAGCCATGCGGCTTATAGGTGCGGTTTCCTGAAAGATTTCCGAGTAAAAAATGATGGCGGGAAAACAACCCTCGCTATCGGGACGATAGACCCGGGTTTGCATGCTGCCGCTTGCCGTCGGCAGTTGATGAAGACTCTGTGTAACCAGCATGACACCTCCCTATGAGCATCTCCCCGATGCGATTATCTCAATCTAGCAATCGGGGAGTCAGGTGTCAGTATTTATCTTTAGGGAATTCTTGCAAAGGACTAAGGCCATTTGCTACGAACCACGCCTTGCATCCAGGCCTGTAAGCCGACGCAGAGCACACATGGGACTTGTTCGCACCTTCCTTAGAAAAGCTCGTTACCCGAACGCTCACCGCTGAGGAGTTTCTGCACATTGGACAGTGTGGTGTGGGCGATGGCGCCCAAGGCCTCTTCGGTCAAAAACGCCTGGTGACCGGTAAAGATCACGTTGTGGCAAGCCGATAAACGCCGGAATACATCGTCCTGGATCACTTCGTTGGACTTATCTTCAAAGAACAGCTCTTTCTCGTTCTCATACACATCCAACCCCAACGAACCTATCTGTCCGAGCTTGAGCGCTTCCATGGCATCTATGGCGTTGAGCAAGCCGCCACGACTGGTGTTAATCACCATCATCCCCGGCTTCATCTTGGCAAAGCTGTCTGCGTTGAGCAGATGACGGTTTTCCACCGTCAGCGGGCAATGAAGACTGATGATATCGCTCTGTTGGTACATCTCATCCAGAGTGACATAACGAGCACCCAGCGCCTCTACTTGCGGGTTGGGATAAGGGTCAAACGCCAATACTTTGCAGCCAAAGCCCAGCAAGACCTTGATGGTAGCGATACCGATTTTCCCTGTGCCGACCACGCCCACAGTCTTACCGAACATGTTGAAACCCACTAACCCTTCGAGAGAGAAGTTGGCATCCCGGGTGCGTTGATACGCCTTATGGATCTTGCGGTTCAGGGTCAATATCAGGGCGACCGTATGCTCGGCCACAGACTCGGGAGAATAAGCAGGGACATTGACAACATTCATTCCCAGACGTTTGGCCGCATCCAGGTCGACATTATTAAAGCCGGCGCAACGCATGGCGATAATCCGGGTGCCGTTGGCAGCCAATTCTGTCAACACATCGTCATTGAGTTCATCGTTGACGAAGGCGCAGATCACTTCGAATCCGTAAGCCAGTTTCACTGTTTGCATGCATAGGCGCACATCAAAGTACTCAATTTGCGCCCCGAAGGCCTCGTTGGTACGGTTGAAATGCTGCATGTCGTAACGCTTGGCGCTGAAAAAACCTATCTTCATGCTGTTTATGACCCGGTAATTGGAATGGTAGCTAAAAGTGTAAGTGAATTACCTAAACTTGTCTTTGCCTGGCACAGACAATCTCACCGGAAACATGATGCAGCGCAATAAAAAGAAAAAAGCGGACTCCTGACAGTCCGCTTTTTTATAGGGGCTCAAACGCCCCGACTCCGTGCTATCGGAGAATTAGCTTGGCCTAGTGCTCTTTAGCGTACTTGGCAGCTTCAGCACCGGCGATACGACCGAAGGTTACGATATCAGAGATAGCGTTACCACCCAGACGGTTGGCACCGTGAACACCACCAGTGGCTTCACCGGCAGCATACATACCTTGGATCAGATGACCGTCTTTGGCTTTAACCTCAGTCTTGGTATCGATCTTCACGCCACCCATGCTGTGGTGTACAGCTGGCTTAACTTCGATGGCATAGTAAGGAGCAGTACCCAATTCACGAGGCAGGTTAGGACGCTCGAATTGAGTGTCTTTGCCAGATTTCACGAAACCGTTGTAGGTAGCGATAGTCTTGGCCAGCTCGGCACCTGGAACACCAATCTTCTTGGCCAGTTCTTCAGGAGTCTTACCTTCGTCAACAATGCCCAGGTGGACATAGTTTTCAATCTTCTTCAAGCTCTTACGAACTGAGTCATCGAATACCAAGAAGGCGCTGGCACCTTTCTGTTTCAGGATGGCTGCAGAAGCCTTGTCACGAGTAGTGATTTCGTTGACGAAACGGTCACCTTCGCGGTTAACCAGGATAGCACCGTTACCACGTACGGCTTCAGTTACCATCACACCACCACGTGGAGACAGAGTTGGGTGAGCCTGTACCCATTCCAGATCGCGGGTATCAGCACCGGCTTGCATGGCAACATCCAGACCGTCACCGGTTGCACCTGGGTGGTTGGTAGCAGCAAAGCCTTTCAGTTTAGGATCGTACTTGGCAACGCGGTCGTTGTTTCTGGCAAAACCACCGGTAGCCATAACCACGGCATCAGCCTTGATCACATAGTAACCAGTGTACTTACCTTCAACCAGAACGCCGGTCACTTTACCTGAATCATCTTTCAGTACGCGAACAACGCGGCTGTTCAGACGGATATCGGTACCGCGCTTAACAGCGTTGTCCCACAGAACCTGAGCTACGTGAGCACCCACACCGGCACCACCAGTTGGACGGTGGCTACGGTTTACACTGGCACCACCCATACGACCTACGTCATTCATGTCGGCGCCCATAGCGGTCAACCAGTCGATAGAGTCGGAAGAGTTATTGGCCAGTACTTTAACCAGCTCAGGATCGTTGATGTTACGGCCACCTTTCATGGTGTCCTCAATCATGATCTCTTTCTTGTCTTTAATGCCCAGAGCCGCTTGAGGCTTGGTTTCAGCAGCGTTCATACCACCGGCAGCCAGCTTGGTGTTACCACCAGCAACAGGTTCTTTTTCCAACAGAATCACTTTGGCACCGTTGTCGCGGGCAGATACTGCAGCGGCCAGACCGGCACCACCAGAACCTATGATAACCACGTCAGTGGTTTCACGAGGACCAGCTGCGATGGCTTTGTCTTGAGCATCTTTCTGCACGTCGATAGGAACGAACTTACGCTCCCACTTACCGCCGAATGGCATATCGAAGCCGAAGCTATGGCAAGCGTCACAGTATGCCACTGATTTTTCATGGCCTATGTGGCAAGAAGTACAAGCGATTTCACCGATAAGGTGAGACTTGTGTGGAGAAATCTTCAGATCTTTTTCACCGGCAGCAATCTCATTCAGATCACCGTGGCAGCTAACGCATTGCGCGTTCTCATGGGTCAGGTTGTCATCGGTTGGACCTTTCTCGGAAACGTGGCAAGTATCGCAACCGCCCATCTCACCATGAAAATCCGCCAATACATCTGCGCCGGCATAAGCTGTACCGGCCATCATGCCGGAAATCAGAGCAGCCAGTGCTGTTTTTTTAAGTGCTCCCGTGAACATAGAGTGTTCCTCCACCATATTATTTCACATACTCATATATAGCTATTTCGTACTACAGTGCTTTTTAGTTTTTTATACCAATTACCAAGGCTGTAGCACGTCATATCTCCCACGGCAGAAGATATCACTACCCCTTTAGGCATATATTTAACTGAGTCACAAAAAATTTCCTGTTGCAGACAGCTATCTGCATTTCTGTGCACTTTTGCAGGTTAGCCGGTCACATATTGATACAAATCACGGTCAGCGTACCGTATAGCTGACGAGGTTAACGTTTTGAGGTTCTGTATTTCCATGTGAGAAGACTCGACAAATACAGGATCAAGCATAGTCGCCAATTGGCGAATGCTGCTAAGCTAACGGAAAATTTGTATTCTGGATCACAGATATCATCGCCATGACTAAAACACAGATGTCTGAAAAGCAGTTTTGGCTGCAACGCCTTTGTAAGACCAGCCTCAGAGCCCTGCACATTTTGGGAATAGTCGGTGCCGGTGGCGGTATTTTGCTATCTGTCCCCAGAGAAAGCTGGCAACTCTACTGGATAATGGCCATGGCCAGCGGCAGTTGCCTGATGCTGTGGGAGATAGTCCGGGATTGGCGCTGGCTTATTCAACTGAAAGGGGTATTGACCCTGGTGAAGCTGCTGTTGCTCCTGTTGTTTATCCCCCTGGCAGCCTACAAGAGCGAGTTGCTTGTGACTGTGGTTTTACTTTCGGTCATAGTGTCACACGGGCCCGCGGGCTTGCGGCATTACTCTATAGTTCACAGACGCAGAATCGACAGTCGCAAGGAGATCAAGGGATGAAGACCGCAGAACTGATCACAGCCTTTGACCGACACCCAGAGATAACACCTGAGCTCAGGGTGCTGGACCTGGCCTGCGGCTCAGGGCGCAATGGCTATTGGTTTGCCAAACAGGGGGCCGAGGTCACCTTCATCGACCGTAACCCCGAGAGCTTTGATGAACTCTGGCGCCAGTTTCCTCACTGCCAATTCCTGGAATGGAACCTTGAGCAGGGTGAAAAGCCCGATCTGCTCCCTTTCGACGTGGTATTGGTGTTCAACTATCTACATCGCCCTTCGCTGCCCTGGATTGCCAAACAACTCAAGCCAGGAGGCTTGCTGTTTTACGAAACCTTTACTCGAGAACAGGCCAAGTTCGGCCGTCCCAGCAACCCGGACTTTTTATTGAATGAAGGTGAGCTAGAACACAGATTTGCCAAATTCGAGACTTTACATTACTTTGAAGGCCATATGCCCGGCGGAGAAACGGGAATGCTGCAAGCCAAGGCACAATTGATTGCCAGAGCCGTCCGCTGATCCGCCTCCATTCAGCTGTATCAAGGACCTGCAATGTTTCCCTATCCCGAGCAGTATCGGCTTGCCCTGCCCCCGTTGATCACCGCCTTTATGGTGCTCTGGTCACTGTTGACCCGGCCTCTGCTGGGAGATTCCAGCCCATTCGCCCTTTATCCCTTGTTGTTACTGTTCCCTCTGGTGCTTGGGCTGCACCTGCACCTTATCTGGCAAGCAGCCGGCTTACGTCGCCTGGATCAGGCTTTCTACGCTTTGGTACACGGTATTCTGGCTTTTGTGGTCTGGACCTTTTGCATCATGCATGTGGGCGGTCACAGCTTCTCCTAAGCTTCCTGGTGAATAAAAAGGGGCACGGTTTACACCGTGCCCCTTTGGCTTGGAAAGGGAGAGTTATTTGTCCTTAGGGTCGAGCAAGCTTGATTCTTCGGACGCAAGAACCAAGTTTAAAAACAGGTAGTACACCAATACAAAAGCGCTCAGTGAACCGACCAAATAGAGAGTTACCTGTAACATGATGGCCTCCACTGACGGTTATAGATTGATGGACTCATCGGGGATCTTGTAAATCACACACTCTGGATACGGCTCACACAGAGATGGCGTATTGACTTCATCCTTGCCCTTGGTGGGTGTCGACGCCAGCAGTAGCGGTAAAGCAAACAGAGTAGAAAGCAATGCAAATCCAATCGCATTTTTCACAAACTGATTCAAACTTTTCATCATCTTTTCTCCTGCTGGGAAGGGGTGGGCGCAAGCTGCGCCCGAGATTGCTTCGACCTTTTTGCCTGGTACTCAGAGTAAAAACCAAGCACTTTAAAAGTCAGGCAATCAAGCTTGCCCCTAAAGCTATCTCAGACAGAGAAAAGCACCATAATGAAAAAGTGATGGAAAGGTGATGTCTTATAAATCAGTTAATTACTTCGACTATATCTGTATTGGCGGGCCCCAATAACGCCAGCGAGATCTGGCCGTCATCTGTCACCGACAGCAATCTTGGGGAAACTTTCTCCATCGGAATGTCACGTCCTTCTCTCTTGCCCGTATGGAGATCTATCTTGAGAATGCCCATAGCATTGTCGTTGGGCCGCAACAACCAAAGTGCCTCGGCAGCCAGTTGCCAACTGCTACCGAAGTGAGGAGTATACTGGTCATAAAAGAGTTCTTCGACGCCCTGCTTCAGACGCCAAATCCCTTTCTTGTACAGGCGGGTAAAATAAAGAGTACCGTCGGCGGCGTACTTGGCAGAAAAGCCATCTGTCAACAAAGGCTGCTGCTCGCCACTGTCTAACATCAGGCTGTTTATCTGCCAGCGACCATCGACACTGACGGCTGCCAGCAGTTCATTGCTACTGCGCCCCCAACTGACATTACGGACATTGCCCAGCTGAGGGAAAAACTTGAGTTCACCGTTTTCAGGGTTAAAGACAAACACCTGTTGGTTGAGACTACCGGCCACCAGCTTGTCATCGGCTGAATAACTGAGTTCATCTATATGAGAAAAAGTGCTCAGGCGACTCAGTTGTTTCTCCGTGCCCTGTTCGTCCCGACGCCATAATTGTGGCAAGCCGCTGCGATTGGAAACAAAGATCAACTCCTTGCCATCGTGGCGCAAGGTACCGGCGGTATCACGGCGACTGGACGCCACAAAGCGCTGCGGCTTGGAAGCCTCATCAAAGGGCGAGGACCAGAACCAGATCTCCTCTTCAAACAGTTCGCCGACAACCGCCGCCATGCGTCCGGCACTATTGGCCGAGGGAGAATTGATTTCCTGCAACACGCTCGTCAGTCGGGTTAACTTACGGGGTTTGAGTTGCAAACGGTGAAGTTGCCCCTCCTCTCCTCGGTATACCAAGGCGTTGCCGCCTTTATCCCAGGCAATACTGCGCAGTGGATACCCCACACGCTGCAGGTTTTGCCAATCACCGGATTCGATATCGAACAGCAAGATCTGAGTGTCGAACCAGTTGATACTACGCAGCACCGCCAGACTGTGACCGTCGGGAGACAAGGCCAGTGCATAGTCGCCGCGTCCCACCACATGAGGTTGACTCAATTGCTGGCGCCGGCCGTCGCTGAGACTGAGCAGAAAAACGCGCTTGAAACCTTCGACCCCTTCGGCATCCACATAAAACAGCGAGCGGTTCGAGGGACTCCAGGCGATGCTGGTCGACTGTGTTGTCTGATGGCACTGGCTGACTATGCGGCTTCGCATCCCTTCTTCCGTCAGCTCTGTCACCATGATACGGCAGCCCTGAGTCTCACTGAATGCCAAATAAGCCAAGGCCTTGCCATCGTGGCGCCAGGCCGGGTAGCGCAGACTGTAATCATCCACAACAGGAATGGTTTTGATGACTCTGTCGCCGAGCGACATCAGCTCAATATGCCACTTATCGGCGTTCAGTTCCCGATAGGAAAATGCCAGCATGCTGCCATCGGGGGACAGGCTGGGGTCCACCTCCTGACCATTGAGCGAAGTCAGTGGAGTCAAACGCCGGATGGCCACATCTGTCAACTCAAGCTGGGGGTTTTCCTGGGCAGGAGCCAGATAGAGCCAACTGGCAATACCCGCCGCCAGCACGCCGAAGGCGCCGCCCAAATAGCCCCACTTGCTGCCGCCTGCTGCTATCTTTTGCTCAGTCTCGGCGTCTAACTGTGTTATTGGTAGAGGATTGTCCGGCGAATCGTCGTCGAGTGTCGTCTCGCGTACTTTCGCTATCAACACATAGCCCTGCTTGGGCACTGTCTTGATAAAACGTGGCTCTCTGGGATTATCCTGCAAATACTGACGCAGCAAACCGATAATGCGGTTGATGGCGTTATCCGTGATAATACCGCCGTGCCAAACCTCCTGGATCAACATCTCTCGGGTCACCAGGGTGTTGGCATGATGGATAAGGCACAGCAATACCTGCATCACCCTGAGCTCGAGCCGTACTTGAGCCTCTTCGCGGCTCAGCGTACTCATCTGAGGGTCAACCAACCAATCTTCCAACAGGTAACCTGAGCGCCTTCCCATACCAATCCATTTCCAATTCAAACACTAAGATACTAATTGCCGCGGTTGTAAAAGAGAAGTAAAGCACTCAAATTAACCCAGGGAAGATAGGGACAAGTTCCATGATACTCTGCGTTGGCTTACGGACCTGGGTGTAACAACGCCCAAGAGCTTGCATCTACCTGCAGCCGCGGTTATCTTTGCCGTCCATTTTCATTGAGGCCATGACATGTCAGATTTTGTCTACAATCCACCAACCGAGCCTTGGCTGGATATTCTTTACCAGGACAAGGACATCATAGTCATCAATAAACCTTCGGGACTGCTCTCGGTTCCCGGACGAGATCCGGCCCATCACGACAGCGCTTATGCCAGAGTGTTGGCCGAACATCCGCAGGCACAAGTGGTTCACCGCCTCGACATGGCCACCTCGGGCGTGCTCTTATTGGCACTGAGGCGCAGTGCCGAGCGTGAACTGAAACGCCAGTTTCGAGACAGGGAAACCCAAAAGAGTTACTACGCCAGAGTCGCCGGTTATATCAAGGCCACTCAAGGCAGTATAGAACTGCCACTCATCTGCGACTGGCCCAACAGGCCCAGACAGAAAGTTGACCATCAAGTGGGTAAGCCGTCATTGACTCATTATGAGGTGATCAGCAAGGGGCGTTATTCAACTCTGGTCAAGCTGATCCCCATCACAGGACGCTCACACCAACTCAGGGTGCATATGATGGCATTGGGTCATCCCATTCTGGGCGATGGTTTCTACGCCGACTCCTGGGCAAAAAGATTGGCTCCCAGATTGCTGCTGCATGCCGCCAGCCTCAGCATCAAGCACCCCTACTCGGGTGACCCCATGAGCTTCAGTGCACCTGTGCCTTTTCTCGAGCCCGAAGGCGGGCAATAGCGACTAACATCACCCTAGATGTTAAGCCAAAAGTCGCCTTAAGACTGGCAATTTTACAATAAAACACGTAAATTCATGCCTGATTATAAGCAATTTAGGCGTGATGCTGTGGATACATCATTTCAAAGAGATCAACTGGACAATCAGATCCTGGAAGCCCTGATGCAGGATGCACGAACTCCTTTTGCCGAGCTGGCCAAACGCTTCAGCGTCAGCGCAGGCACGATTCATGTCAGGGTAGAAAAGATGAAACAGGCAGGTATTATCACCGGGGCCCAAATAACGGTAAACCCCAAAGCTCTGGGCTATGATGTCTGCTGTTTTATCGGCATCAATCTCAAAAGTGCCGGTGACTATCCCGCCGCCATCTCCAAGCTCAATGAGCTGGAAGAAGTAGTCGAGGCCTACTACACCACAGGCAACTACAGTGTGTTTGTCAAAGTGATGTGTCAGTCCATCGATGCCCTGCAGCACGTATTGATTAACCGCATCCAGTCGATAGACGAAATTCAGTCCACCGAAACCCTGATAAGCCTGCAGAACCCAATTGTCAGGGCGGTAAAACCCTGACAACAGATAAAGAAAAGGCTGCCAAATTGGCAGCCTTTTTCAGTTTAAGACTTAGGAAAGGAGTAAAGGACTATGGCCATTTGCTGCGAACCACGCCTTGCGTCCAGGCCTGTAAGCCAACGCAGAGCACACATAAGACTTGTTTCGCACCTTCCTTAGCTCGATTTTCTGCGCAGCCACCCCAAAGGCAGCAACAACAGTGACAACCACCCCAGCGAACCACCACTGTCATGCTCCCAGTCAAACACCACTATGCTGACCGTTTCCGTAGTGCTGTTACCCTTGGAGTCACTCACCTTCAGATTGAAAGTCAGCAAATCGCCAGAACCACCCACTTCAGGCGCTGTCAGATCCAGCTTGGCCGCCGAGCTGTCAAACTTCAGCGGCGCACCGGCGATCTGAGTCCAATGATAGCTGACCGAATCACCATTGGGATCGGCCGAGGCAGATGCATCGATAACAAAGCTATTACGCTCTGCCACTCGGTCGGGTGCATTAACTTTAATAACTGGAGCACCTTCTTTGACATCAAACAGATACTCCTGAGTCAATACCTCGGCGGTATCATTGACAACGGTATTGCTCAGTATCAGCTTATTACCCAGCCCCTGTTTACGCGGGATAAACTTGAAACTCAGTGTCTTGGCCGGTTCACCAGTTTGCATCACATGAGTCCAACTCAATACTCCTTGAGCCAGTTCCCCTTTGTCGCTGATAGCTGTGACTTCATGTCCTTCCGGCACCATGGCCTTGATTTGATACTCCCGAGCCTCTGGGGAAGTATTGGCAGCGATAGTTACAGTCATGGTTACTGGCAGCCCAGGGGTCATCTCACCACTGAGTATACTGGCCTCAGGCATCTGCACATCATCAACGACTCGGCTGAAAGCAACCGGCAGGTTCTTGGCAGCGACATTGGTATCACTGGACGTCAGAGTTACTACGGCATAACCCAGGTCGCTGGCGTCAAAATTATCCTTCCAGGCAAATTTCAGTGAGAAGTCCTCATTGTCACCCGTCTTGGTCAGAGTAAAGTTGTCCTGAGCCGGACCGGCCTCTACCACAGAGGTTTTCAAGGTGAAGGGATCTTCGGCATTGGCGGCCGAGGCCTCATAGTTTTGCACAAAAATATAATAGTCACCGACTTCTGGATTACTGATACTGACAGATTCATCAGAACCGGCTCTGGCCGATTGGCCGACAAGGGCATCCAACGACCCGTCACTATCTCTGTCTATCGCCACATAGAGATCCAAATCCGGGGAATTGGTGGCAGTAATAGTGGTATTGAATAGCTTTGCCCCCTCTTCAACCCTGTAGGCGACGAAGGCGACACCATCGGTAATGTCGTCCAGGAAGCTACCAACATTCGAATCTTGCTTCAGCACGCCTTCAAAACTGTCGGCCAGAGCCAAGACAGATACTTCTGCATCCAGTCCAGTCATATCCAGCGATTTCAGCTCGCTGAAAGTCAGCTCGTCGGCATCTCGTCCCGCTCTGATGGTTAAACTGTCCGGCAAATTGTCACGGGCAGCTTTAACCGCCACAGGCATGGCCGCATCAGGGTGGTTACTCGAGGTCAACAGCAGGTTACCAAACGCCCAATCACTTGAGTTCACTCCTGTGATATCGGCAGTGACAGTCACCAGCTGCGACTGCCCCTTGGTCAGAGTAAAGTTTTCAGGCGAAACAGTTATTTTCAGCCCTTCAGTCGTCGCCACCCCGGCAGCGCTCCATACGCCGTCTTTGGTAGCCGTGACTTTTCGAGTCCAACTGCAACTGTTAACACATCGGCTAGTAGACATGCTGGGAAGATTCAAACGTCTGGGATCACCACCGAGTTCTGGATTGGCAAACTCATAATTGTCCGCCAACTCATCCATGATAAGCCCTGTCTTGGCGGCCAAATCAACCCGGATCCGGCCGGCACCCACATCAAACGGATCCGCGGTAGTCTTGCCATCGGCTTTGGTCATAGCACTGGCTGTTGTTGCCGTCAGCATCAAGGCTGAACGGATATTATCCGGCGTCCACTCAGGATGAGCCGACTTCAGCAGCGCCCCGGCGCCCGCCACATGAGGACTGGACATAGAAGTACCGGACATCAGAGTATAATCGGCAGGATCTGTCCCTGTTACTTCATGGCCATACTGCTCATCAGCATAAGCGGCATAGATATCCACACCCGGTGCTGAAATCGAAGGCGCAATCACATCTAAGTAACGGTTTGGTCCAAGTAGAGAGAAACTTCCCAACACATCGGTCTGACGCTCAACGGCCGATGGAGTGGCATTGATTTTGGCCACCAAGCCTGGCGTAGCCGCCAGCGCATCCACGACGGCCAAACCGTCAATATTGCCGATGAAAACAGAGGGGATACTGGTGTTGCCAAGTCCGGACATCTTGCTTCTAACGTTGCCTTCACCGTCTTTGTTAAAGACGATAACCCCTACTGCTCCCGCATCTTTGGCATTATTGACTTTGTCGGCGAAATTACAGCCGCCGCGCTTAATCAACGCCAACTGCTCCTTGAACGCATCGGCGGCAAAGGCGTTGCAACCTTCGAAATTATCAGCTGCCAAGTCACCGGCATACACCAAAGGTGCGCTGATGTCTGCAGTCATTACCGGCCCGGTTCCCTGAGTGTAATCCAGCAGGTCACCGTTGAACTCCAGAGTGGAGCGCACTTCCCGGTTGTGGGTTGATGCCGCAACTGAGGTATACCAAGGCGCATTCTTGGGTGAAGAAAAGGGAACTTGGCCAACCGATGCAGAAGTATTCCCGGCCGATACGGCAGAGAAGATGCCGGCATTACGGGCTGCCAGGAAGCTCATTTCAGTAGAACTTGCCCAAGGGAAACCACCGCCGCTGATGGAATAGTTGATCACATCCACTCCGTCGGCAATAGCATCATCCAAAGCCTTGAGAATCGCCGATGTGGGGCAACCTGAGTATCTATCGCCATTGTTGCCCGGACGGCAGATCTGATAGGCGACAATATTGGCATGGGGAGCTACCCCGGATATTTGTGTAAACTCGAGACCGGTCTCTATGCCATCCCCCCGAGCTTCACCGACTTCACCGGCAACATAGGGGACATTCTTAAGGATATTGCCCGCTGCAGTACCGGCAGTGTGAGAACCATGACCACCATAATCCTCACCATTCTTGGCAGGAGGCGTTGGACCAAAGACCTCCTCATCATCATAACTATCGGTAATCTCTGGATAACTTCTGACTCCGATTAGCTTATCGTTACACATGTCAGAGAACTCTACCGCACAGTCACCAACGTAAACACCTTGTCCCCAGGGATTGGTATGGTCATAACCATCTCCCCCAATGTCGGCAAAGGATGGATGATCACTGTTGATCCCCGAATCGATCACCCCGACTATAACCCCTTCTCCCATAGCCCGAGTCCCTGTAGCACTGCCGTCCCACACTTTGGGAGAACCTATCATGCTCTGGCTGCTGTCGGTATCCATTGAATAGAGGCTTTCCCGCTCAATGAAAGCCACTTCGGGTAGCTTGGATAGGGCTTCTGCCTGCTGCTGATCCATGGTGACCGCCAGACCATTAAAGGCATAGTGATACCTGGCCTTAGCCTGTAACTGAACCCCTTGTGCCGCGGCACTCATTAAAAAGTTCTGTTGCTTGGCATTCAAATACTTCACGTAGGACTTCACCGCCACACTGGCGGTATTCAGCTTGGGAGACTTTTGAGACGCCAGCCCTTGGCTTCTCTGTGGACTGGTGGCTTCAAGCCCGGCAATACCACCGGCATAATTCGCCACAGAGGGATCTTTCAAGCGCACTATATAAGTGTATTTCCCCTCAGCAAGTCCAGGCTCTTTGACAAACTTATGTTGCCCCACCCCTTGCTGTTGCCCTTTGCGGCCGCTTGACGCACTAAGCAGATCCGAAGAAATAAATGGATCTGATACGCTCAACGGCGCGGCTTGGGTATGGCATGACATGGATAACAGTGCTGCTGATACAGCTATTGCAACTTGACTCTTCAATTGTCTACTCCCATTAAGACTGTTTATTGTTGTTTTATGCTTCCGTTTTAAAACACCCTAAAAACAAGGGCGCCCAACACTTGTAACATCGACAGATACAAATTAAAAACAAATACACAAAAAATTACAATTTATCAGCCATTTACAGAATAGTAGACGTTAAAATCAAGTTCACACCGGGATTTAACTTAATCAAAAAGAGTAAAGTAGTTGGTCATCACCTTGTAGAGCTCAGTTCCCTGGTGCACAGACGCCGAGGCAAAATGTAGCACGGGGATCACATCCTCATTAAGCGAGAGCCTGGTGACTTCAGTACCGGCATCGACTCGGTCGAGCCTGAGCATATTGACCAGAGGCGCGCCGGCGGACAAAGGCACCCCCGGCTTGGCCAGATATTCCACCATACCGGCCATAGGTGCATGAAACTTTCGATAGTCTTTCAGCAAACAAGCAAAACGCGGCATCACCTCGGGTTGTACGCTCTGGGCTATCACCTCTCTATAGCTCAGATAACTTAATATCCCTTCGGCATCGCGACTGGCATCGGCAAGATCGATACGCTCCTGACTGCCAAGCTCCAAGGTAAAGGCCGATACTGCGACTTTCAGCTCTCGCCCGCGACTCTTGGCATAGTCGCTAAGTTGCCACCAGGGATTGAAGGCCGCTTCATCCATGGCGCCGCCAAAGCCTTTGGGCATCACCAAGGTGTAGGGAATATGAAAGTAACCTGCAGCGGACAGCTCATACTCGGGGCAATAGAGGTGTTTACAGGACTTGGGACCAGTGTGCAGATCCAGCACTATGTCAGCACTGTGCGCCAGTTTCTGCAGATTGAGTGCCAATCTCTGGCCGGTCGTCACTCCCCAAGGATTGGCCAATGCCTGTTCACAGTTGGCAATGAGAAGCTGACGAAAAGCGTCAAACAGTGCTTGCTCCGGCAACTCACTGTGCTGTAGATACCAATCATCCAGCTGGACGGCCTGATCCAGATAAGCTCGGTTCCAGTTAATACCTGTGATGGGATCGAAACGGCCCAAGGTAAACTCACCGCTTTTCTGGTTAATCCCCAAGGGGTTGGCCAGAGGCACCAGGGTGATATCTCCCAGAGGCGGATAATCTCTGAAGTACTGCAGCAGCTGCAAAATCACCGCATTGCCCTGCACCTCGGCGCCATGCACATTAGCCTGAATATAGACGCTGGGTGCCTTATGACTGGTGCCTTTGAAGCGATAAACGGGTATGGTCAGAGGCTGACCTGCGGCCAGCTCCCCAACCGGCAGGTGTTCAAGCTGCATCCTGAGCACCTTCAAACAGGTTGCGATGCAAAGCGGCTACCACATCACCGGCTTCGGCTTCCGACACCAAGACACAAAGATTGTGCGGACTGGCACCCTGACAGATCATTCGGACATTATGGGGTTCAAGCACTTCAAATACCCGGCGACAGATCCCGGCGGTAGTGGCTATCTTGTTGCCTATGATGGCCACCAGAGCCAGCTTGTCTTCCACCCGCACACGGCAGTTCTGCGATAACTCTTGCAGCAGTGCTTCGGTCAGAAGCCCCTTGCCGGCCGAATCTGAGCCCGTTTTATCCAGGGTCAGCGACACATTCACCTCTGAGGTGGTAATGAGGTCAACACTGATCTTGTGCCGCGCCAACACAGCAAAGGTCTCTGCCAAAAAGCCTTGGGCATGCAACATCTGCAAACTGTGCAAGTTAAGCAGAGTCTGATCTCGTCTCACCGCAACAGCCCTGAATACCGGCTCATCTTCCACTTGGTGACGGATCCAGGTACCGCCTTTTTCCGGTGCCCGACTGGAGCCGACAAACACCTGGATCTGTTGACGCACCGCCGGCAAGATGGTGGCAGGGTGCAGCACCTTGGCACCAAAGGTGGCCATCTCTGCCGCCTCGTTAAAACTGATTTCTGCGATAGGCCTGGCGTTGGGAGCCAGTCTGGGATCTGTGGTGTAAATTCCTTCTACATCGGTCCAGATCTCGACCGCATCGGCTTCCAAAGCTTCTGCCAACAGAGCCGCGGAATAATCACTGCCGCCACGTCCAAGTGTAGTGGTTCGGCCATCGGCATCGGCGCCGATAAAGCCCTGGGTCACCAGCAGTTGCTGCTCAAGCAAGGGTTTTAATTTCTCTGTCGCCAGTCGCTTTAGCTCGGCGATTTGTGGTTCGGCCTTACCGAAATGGCTATCAGTACGCATCACCTGACGCACATCAAAGGCGCTGGCCTTGGCACCGCGTTCTCTCAAAACCGCGGCAAACAGCGCTGAAGAGCATTGCTCACCAAGGGACAGGATCTCATCCACCATAGCATGACTCGGCGCCTGCAACAGCTTGGCACTGAGCGTTGCCATGCGGCTGAGCAAAGCATCCAGCGCTGCGGCAACATCGGCAGGTCTGCCAAGTTTGTCCAGAATTGCATATTGAATGGTGGCAATATCTTTCAGTAGTTTGAGACGACGCTCATCTCCCATGTCTGCCTGAGATAGCTCCACCAACAGATTGGTTACACCACTGGATGCACTCACCACAACCAAACGGGTGGCTGAATTTGCAAGCACTATGTCGGCACAGCGATTCATCGCCTGATAATCGGCAACTGAGGTACCGCCAAACTTGGCAACAACAAGAGACATCAGCGCATTCCCCCACAGGCAGGTGACAGGGAAAGGTCGATAACGAGAATAAACTTCATGAGTTAAGCTCCGAACAGATAACGTTCGAAGAGCCTGGTGCTGAGATAACGCACCCCAAAGTAGGGAAAAAGCGATCGTCACCAGAAGCTCTCCACCAAAACCAGGTGACAGCCGCCAGGATTCAGCCTGACCAACCGACCGGAGAGCATTACCAATGCGCATCCCGACCTCGGCGTTAATCTCCCTCATGAGCCGTCATTGGAAATTGGCTTCCTCTGACTCACTACCTAGTTAACGCACCTCTTCTGTTCCTTTCTTGCGAAAGGGATGAAAAAATTAGCAATAAAGCCCTTATGAAGTCAATGCTAATTTGCATCTGATGAAATATCCTCAACTCATTTATCACTAAGTTCAGGTAATTCATTGACCAAACGAGCTCGGTTTGCAAATAATCCAAGCTCTATTTCATGCTCACCTTTATGGCAGGGCACTAAGGTCAGCAAGCCTTTATCCACATAATAAAGTGCATTCTGACGGTACTTGAATGCTAGCTCGATTGCCGCAGCCTTATCCAAAAAAAGGGCCCAACTTTTTTCCATATGACTGAGATCATCGGCCGCACCTATAATAGCCCGATAGGGTATGCCCAGCTTATCAATATCACCTTGTAATTGCCGATCGAGAAGACGGTTTTGGCAGGAAGTCAGTTTTTGCCCTAGGGGATTATGGGCGGTGACAATGGCAAAAGGAACAGCGGAAGAAAACGACTGAGTCAAAAAAAAGCATGCGCTCTGGTAGTACTGCCAGAGACTTTCAAATGCAGCATCCATTGTAGTATCTGTCTCTAATGAACCGGAGTTATTCTAGCAAAGGCTTACGAAATCCCCTAGCCCCGTGAGCAAGCTCACAGTAAGGCAAAACACAAAATGCTTAAGTTTCAATATCTAACATAAAAACCTGTGACATAGATCATAGTTAAACATTAATTTGTTAACATTTCATTTGTTAACAAATGCCTAATCCTAGTACAATGGATTGTATCGACTGAGGCCTAGAGTTAAGCGTGTGACCAGGCTAGCGCCATTACGCGACAGCATAAGTCTCTATCGATAACGACTCTGTACCAAATGTAATCTGGTTTTAAGATCGCATTTTCTGGATTTTCCATGTCTTTCAGGAACTAAATCCCGCCACTGGGAATCCTAGAGAGTACAGTTCGCGCCTCTCCGGGTGGAGAGCATACTTTTTGCTAATCATGAAGTGTGTTGCCGTTTCATTTCAGTTTTGAACAGCACTTACGTGAACCCTGTGAATGTTGGCGTTTTAGAGAGTATAGCGGAGCGTCACCCGCGCTCATGGTTAGATAAACTGATTTAATTAGGTAAATAACATGCAAAACCCGCACATTCTGATCGTTGAAGATGAAGCCGTTACCCGTAACACGCTGAGAAGTATTTTCGAGGCAGAAGGTTATGTGGTAACCGAAGCCAATGATGGCGCAGAGATGCACAAAGCCTTGCAGGAAAACAAGGTGAACCTGGTAGTTATGGATATCAACCTGCCGGGTAAGAATGGTTTGCTGTTGGCGCGGGAGTTGCGCGAAATCAACAATATCGGTCTCATCTTCCTTACCGGTCGTGACAACGAAGTAGACAAGATCTTGGGCTTGGAAATCGGTGCTGATGATTACATCACCAAACCGTTCAACCCTCGTGAGTTGACTATTCGTGCCCGCAACCTGCTGACTCGCGTCAACAGCTCAGGTGCTGAAATTGAAGAAAAGGCCGCCGTGGAACATTATCGTTTCAATGGCTGGAGCCTGGAAATCAACAGCCGTTCACTGGTCAGCCCACAGGGTGAATCTTACAAGCTGCCGCGTAGCGAATTCCGCGCCATGCTGCACTTCGTGGAAAACCCAGGCAAGATCCTCAGCCGCGCCGAGCTGCTGATGAAGATGACCGGCCGTGAACTCAAGCCACATGACCGTACTGTTGACGTGACTATCCGCCGTATCCGTAAGCATTTCGAAAGTGTGCCTGATACACCGGAAATCATCGCCACCATCCACGGCGAAGGCTACCGTTTCTGTGGTAACCTGGAAGACTGATAAAACTTATCAGTCAATACAAAGCCAGCTTATCAAGCTGGCTTTTGTTTATCTGCCCTTATCACCTGTTCCTGCCCCCTATCTCTCTGGCTTCCTCAAGGTCAATCTCAGCTTCTTCACCGTAGGTCCTATGCCATATGCCACTTTCGGAAACAGTTGCCATACGGTAATTATCCCCTTTTTAACTGTAGTTAAAAGTCGAGGTTAAGCGACCACTGATATTTATCGGCATCCGCCGAGCTGAGTGCAAATTTGATTCTGCCGACTTCGCGGCACAAGATATTCGCCTATAAAAAAACCCGCCATCAAGGCGGGTTTTATCAGGATAATTAATCCTTATTTCTTGGCTGCGTTACGAGCCTTGGTTTCTGCAATAACAGTCTCAGCCACGTTGGCAGGACATGGAGCATAGTGAGAGAACTCCATGGAGAACTGACCACGACCAGAAGTCATGGTACGCAGGTGACCGATGTAACCGAACATTTCTGCCAGTGGCACGTCAGCCTTAACGCGTACGCCAGTCAGACCAGCTTCCTGATCCTTGATCATGCCGCGACGACGGTTCAGGTCACCGATAACGTCACCAACGTGATCGTCTGGAGTGAACACGTCAACCTTCATCACAGGCTCAAGCAACTGAGGCTTGGCTTTAGGCATAGATTGACGGAATGCGCCCTTGGCAGCGATTTCAAACGCGATCGCAGAGGAGTCAACTGCGTGGTAACCACCGTCGAACAGTTCAACTTCAACGTCCAGTACAGGGAAGCCAGCCAGAGGACCTTCGTTCATCATTTCTTCGAAGCCGCTTTCAACTGCTGGCCAGAATTCACGAGGTACGTTACCACCAACAACGCTGGAGGTGAACTTGAAGCCGCTACCAGCTTCGCCTGGACGGATGCGGTAGTCAATCTTACCGAACTGACCAGAACCACCAGACTGCTTCTTGTGAGTGTAGCTGTCTTCAACGGCTTGAGTGATGGTTTCACGGTAAGCTACCTGTGGAGCACCAACAGTCAGTTCAACACCGTGAGTACGCTTCAGGATGTCTACTTTGATGTCCAGGTGCAATTCACCCATACCCTTAAGAATGGTTTCACCGGTTTCCTGGTCAGTTTCAACCTGGAATGATGGATCTTCTGCAACCATCTTACCCAGAGCAACACCCAGCTTCTCAGAAGCGCCTTTGTCCTTAGGAGTTACAGCGATAGAGATTACTGGATCAGGGAAGATCATAGGTTCAAGAGTACATTCGTGCTTAGGATCACACAGAGTGTGACCAGTCTGAACGTTCTTCATGCCCACAACGGCAATGATGTCACCGGCTTGAGCAGAGTCGATCTCTTTACGATCGTTTGCATGCATCTCAACCATGCGGCCGATACGCTCAGTTTTACCTGTAGCACTATTCAGTACAGTGTCACCTTTCTTCAGCTTACCTGAGTAAACACGGATAAAGGTCAGGGCACCGAAACGGTCATCCATGATCTTAAACGCCAGCGCGCGCAGTGGCTCGTCAGCAGATACTGTAGCTACTTCACCGGTTTCTTCACCAGTTTCTGGGTCAGTCAGAGGCTGAGGCTCAACTTCTGTTGGAGATGGCAGGTAATCAACAACCGCATCCAGAACCATCTGCATACCCTTGTTACGGTAAGCAGAACCACAGTAAGTGGGGAAGAAGGACAGGTTGATGGTACCCTTACGAATACAACGCTTCAGGTCTTCGATAGAAGGTTCTTCACCTTCCATGTAAGCTTCCATCAGGTCGTCGTCCTGCTCAACAGCAGTCTCAACCAGGTGCTCACGGTACTCTTCAACCAGGTCAACCATGTCTTCTGGGATTGCTTCTTCAGAATAGTTTTCTGGCAGACCAGAATCATCCCATACGTAAGCTTTACGGTTCAGAACGTCAACAACGCCCTTGAACTCGTCTTCAACGCCGATAGGCAGAGTCATAACTAGTGGAGTCGCAGCCAAAACGCGCTTGATCTGACCTACAACACGCAGGAAGTCGGCACCCATACGGTCCAACTTGTTTACGAAGATGATACGAGCAACTTCGGATTCGTTAGCATAACGCCAGTTGGTTTCGGACTGAGGCTCAACACCACCTGAACCACAGAATACGCCGATACCGCCGTCCAGAACTTTCAGAGAACGATATACTTCAACTGTGAAGTCAACGTGTCCGGGTGTGTCGATGACGTTGAAACGGTGATCTTTCCAGAAGCAACTTACCGCAGCAGACTGAATGGTAATACCGCGCTCGGCTTCCTGCTCCATGAAGTCAGTAGTAGTGGTACCGTCGTGGCTGTCACCCATCTTGTGGATTTTGCCGGTCAGTTTCAGGATACGTTCTGTGGTAGTGGTTTTACCCGCGTCAACGTGAGCAAAAATACCAATGTTTCTGTATTTTGATAAGTCAGTCATGATTCAACTTCAAATGATTAGTTAATAGGAGACGGAGTATGCCACTTCAAAGCTGCGACAGACGGAACCCCATAAATAAGGCGCGTATTATAACACCGAAACCCCCATAGGCTGCAATCAGCAGTTTCAATTTTCACCAGTTTGTCACCGCTAACGAATTAAAAAAATAAAGCCCTATAAATTCAACACGTTGAGTGCACATACTTTCACTATTCGGGTCATAAACACAGAAATTGACTTCATAAAAGTGCCGCTCTAACCTCAAACCGATGAATTTGGCCCGATTTTATTGGCTCGCTCGTATTCAGGATCGCAGCAAATTCTGTTACGGCCTTCCGACTTGGCCCGATACAAAGCCTGGTCAGCCCGATCAAATGCGCTCCATATAGACTCTCCGGGTTTCAGCTCTGTCAGCCCAAAACTACAGCTAAGGCGAACACCGGCAGAAAAAGGATAGACAGTCATCGCCGATGCCAAGCGCTCGCACAGATGCCTTGCCTGAACACAATCAGTATCCGGGCAAACAATCATAAACTCTTCACCGCCCCAACGGGCCACTAGGTCGATTTCGCGGGCTCCCTCCATGAGCAGAGAAGCCAGATCACTGAGTATAGAGTCACCCACGCTGTGGCCATGGCGATCATTGATATCTTTGAAGAAATCTATATCTATCACTATCAGTGATGTATGCCCTTGCATAGCGTCACTTCGATGTTCAGGCGCAAAGTGTCGATGAAAGTAGTGGCGGTTATACAACTTGGTTAAAGGGTCATGGGTCGAAATAAACTCAAGTTCCCTATTGGTTTCCAATAGCTGATTACGCAGTTTCTCCAACTGTTGATTCTTGGCTGTCAGCTCCCGGTTATATTTACTAATCCAGCGGTAGCGCGCCAGTAAAGCGCCGAAGACCAGTGTTACCACAACCAAAAGCTGCCAAGTCAGCCCTCTATCCGTTTGCTTCAATACCGCTATATTACTCCACTGGCGATACAGCCTGGCCCTGTAGTCGTCAGAAATCTGCGCCAACAAACGATTTAACTCGGGCAGCATCCACTTGCTATTCTCAGTCACCGCCATCCGGAACTGCTCCTCTGGCCCGGCCCAAGCGGCGATTTTGAGATTGAACAACCCACTCTGCTGAATACGGGCATTGATGGAATACATAGAACCGATAAACAGATCCGCCTCACCGCTGGAGACCATCTCCAATCCCTGCTGCTCTGTCTCGGCCAGAATAATGCGGATCTTGGGATAGTTCTGGCGCACATAATCCAGCAAGCGGTAGCCTCTGGGGATCGCCAGGCTTCTATCACCGACCTGCTCCATATTCTGCAAAAAAGGTTGCTCGCGGCGTGAAACCAACACATTGGGAGAACGGCTATAGATATCGCTGAAATATAAGAACTCAGCGCGCCTGGGAGTGTAGTTAAGCATGGTGGTGAATACACAGCGTTGCTGCTTCAAGTAGGCTAATGTCTGTTGCCAGCTGTCTGTGGGCACCAGCTGAAACTGCCAATCAGTCTGCTCTTCAATAAGTTCAAGAAAGCCGGATGAGATCCCTACGTGCTTGCCTTGGTCTATGCCTTCATAAGGCATCCAGTCGGGGTCGACACAATAGGGAATCGTGACTGCATTAACTGCGGCCGTTGCCAGTAAAAGGCTGCCAAACAATATGGGCCGCAAAAACCTCAGCAAAGTATTTACTCTCCGGCGAGTCAGAATACATAGAATTTTAGTCCATAAACTATGCTCTCTCACTGGGGATCACTCTGCTGCCATCGGGCGGTTCCCGCTTGAGTTGCTCAAGCGGCCTAATATATAGGGCTAATAGAATATATAGGACACCCTAAACACTTTCCGAAGGAATATACAGGACATCCAAAACACTTTCCCTATCTTCGGCCAACGGCGGCTGTGGCTAAGCCGTCAAGGAAGCTCAGCCCATGAGCATACAATGAGTATGTGATAGGGGGAGCCGACGCAGCCAATAACGCCACGGTCGTCAACAAAAAATAAAGCACTGACAAAGCCGCCGAGTAGCTTTAGTTCCTGAGCAAATGCACCTATTTCAAACTGTTTGCGGCTGTGGCTAAGCCGTCAAGGAAGCTCAGCCCATGAGCATACAATGAGTATGTGATTGGGTGAGCCGACGCAGACAATAACGCCACGGTCGCAAACAGGAAGAAATAGAAGAAATATCAGTAGTCGAAACCAGGCTGCGCTTTAACCCCCGCCTCAAACGCATGCTTCACGCTATTCACCTCACTGACAGTATCTGCCAATTCAATCAGTTGCCTGTGGCAATTGCGGCCGGTGATGATCACATGCTGCATGGGGGGACGATTTTGCAACGCATCTATCACTCGCTGCAGATCCAGATAGTGGTAACTGACCATGTAGGTGAGTTCATCGAGCAGGAGTATGTCTATGCTGGCATCCTGAAGCCATTTTTCGGCGGCCGTCCAGGCCTTTTCGGCGGCGGCGATATCCTTGGCTTTGTCCTGGGTGTCCCAGGTAAAGCCTGTGCCCATGACTTCGAACTTGACCCCGGCGCCTTCCAGTAGCTTGCGCTCACCGCACTCCCAGGTGCCCTTGATAAACTGCACCACGGCACCCTGCTTGCCATGACCGACCGCACGGGCCAGAGTGCCAAAGCCGGAGGTGGACTTGCCCTTGCCGTTACCTGTCACGACCAGGAGTATGCCCTTCTCTTCGGTGGCGGCCGCGATTTTGGCATCCACCGCCGCTTTTACTTTCTGCTGCCGCTGTTTATGACGCTCTGCCTTGATATCGGTTTGATTATTATCGGTCACCCGGGTCTTCCTCTTTGAATATGTTGATTATTTTATTGAAATCCAGATGTTGCTCCAGCACATCGGCCAAACGATCCAGCTGTTGTTGCCGCTGCTGATTGATATCCACGGCATGGCCCTGTGGCGCCGTCATCCCGGCCCAGGCGAGCAGCAGTTCACAGGCTTCAGGGCTGTCAAACAGGCCATGCAAATAACTGCCGAGAATTTGATTATCCTCCGACAGCAGACCTTCGTTGCGGGGTGCTGTGGTTTTTGCAGGCTCAGTGATTTTTGCAAGCTTAGTGGTTTTTGCGGGCTCAGTGATTTTTGCCGGCTCAGTAGCACTGGCACAGTTGGCGTCACTGCCTCGCTCATTAAGCAACAGTGGCTGGGTGCATTGGTCCGGGATCCGCGACACTCCGCAGTGGATCTCATAGCCGGAGACTGACGCCGATGATTGCCCAAGCCTCAGGGTACCGCTGACATTGAGCAGCTGTTTTTCGGCTTGCAGCTCGGTAGTGAGCGGCAGATATCCCAGCCCTTGGCTGGTACCGGGCAAGTCTTCCAGCCCCAAGGGGTCGGCAATGCTATGCCCCAGCATCTGAAAGCCGCCGCAGATACCGATAAGCTTGCCGCCATAGCGCAGATGGCGAGCTATGCCCTTATCCCAGCCCTGTTGGCGGATAAAAGCCAGGTCGGCGCGCACATTCTTGCTGCCGGGTAACAGCAGGAGATCCAGCCCTGGAAGTTCGCCCTGATGAGTCGGCCCTATATAACAAAACTCGATATCCGGATGCAGCCGCAGCGGGTCAAAGTCGGTATGGTTGCTGATCCTGGGGTACACCAAGACGCCGACCCGCAGTCGCGTCCCAGTTCTTTCAGATTGAGTTGTTTCAGATTGAGCTCGTGCTGATTGAGCTGTTACCGGCTGCTCGGTAGCAGCCCCCTGAGACTGAGCAGTTGTTTGCACCAGCGCATCTTCGGCGTCCAGATGCAGGGCATCGAGGTAGGGCAATACGCCCAATACCGGCTTGCCGGTGTGAGCCTCAAGCCAATCCAGCCCGGACTGCAACAATGAGATATCACCGCGAAAACGATTGATCACAAAGCCCTTTACCCTAGCTTGCTCACTCTCGGACAGCAGGGCCAAGGTACCGACCAGGTGGGCAAATACCCCGCCCTTGTCGATATCGGCGATGAGGATCACCGGGCAGTCCACCGTTTCGGCAAAGCCCATATTGGCAATATCGCCCTGGCGCAAGTTGATTTCGGCCGGGCTACCGGCGCCTTCTATCAGCAGCCAGTCAAACTCCTGCTGCAACCTGTGCCAGGATGCCAACACCGCCTGCATGGCAGCGGCTTTATAGTCACGACTCTCGGGGCCGAAAAAGGCGGCCGCTTCCAGGCTGGTCAGCGCCTTGCCCTGAATAATCACCTGCGCCTTGGTATCCGAGCTGGGTTTAAGCAATACCGGGTTGAAATCGATTCTCGGCTCAAGACCGGCGGCCACCGCCTGCAGCGCCTGGGCCCGGCCAATTTCACCGCCATCCCGGGTGACGGCGCTGTTGAGCGCCATATTTTGCGGCTTGAAGGGCGCCACCCGCTGACCATGACGATGAAACACCCGGCAGAGTCCGGCTACCAAGGTGCTCTTACCGGCATCCGAAGTGGTGCCCTGCACCATAAGGCTGCGGCCAGGCCGGGCCAGAGCCGAAAATTCAGCTTTAAGTTCTGCGCCATTATGGGGTACTGGATTACTCACACCTTACCCCGCTGATCCGGGCTTGTACCCGAAGCGCTCAAGCCCAGGGAGCCACTGCTATCAGAGTTCACAGGCTTTAACGCCAGCGGTAAACCGGCGACAACCAGAGTGACTCTGTCGGCCTTGGCGGCCAGCGCCTGATTGAGCCAACCGGCCTCATCGACAAAACGCCGACTCAGCTCCCCAAGCGGCACTATGCCGGAGCCGACTTCGTTGCTCACCAACAGCAGATCGCCGTCAAACTCGGCTACCGCCTGCAGCAAGGCCGCGCGTTCGCTAGCCATATCGGCACCAAAGCAGAGCTGGTTACTGAGCCAAAGCGTCAGGCAGTCTACCAATACCGGCGCTCCAGAGCCTGAGCGCTGCACAAGCGCCTTGGCCAAATCGAGCGGCACCTCGGCCAACTGCCATTCGAGGCTGCCGCCTTGGCGCGCAGTTTGATGGTGGGCGATACGCCGGGCCATCTCCTCATCGGCGGCCTCGGCCGTTGCCAGATACCAGGGGCGGACATTGGCCGGGCACAAGTCGGCCAGTTGCCGCTCGGCGTAACCACTCTTGCCGCTGCGGGCACCACCCAGAATAAGATGGATCATGCCGGGCTGCCCCCCAATGCCAGCAACAGCATATAAACCGCCAGCTCACTCACCTGCTGCGCCGCTCCCAGGGTATCGCCGGTGTAACCGCCAATCTGGCGCCGGAACCAGAACACCAGGGCCCAACGCAGTAACAACATGGTCGGCAGTAGCCAGAACAGCAGCGTGGTGGACAGCACTGCCGTCAGCACAATTCCAGTCAGCAGCAAAATACCCAGCTCATTGAGCCCCTGCTGCTGCGCCAGAGGTTTGCTCTTGCCCTCGTCGCGAACATAGGTTTCGCTGAAGATAATGCTGGCCGCCGTCACCCGGCTGACACAGTGCGCCAATACCAGGGCCAGCGCCGCCTGGTTGATGTCGTAAAGTGCCAACTCCAGCAGTAACTGGTACTTGAGCAGCAACACCAACACCAATGCCAAGGCGCCATAGCTGCCAAGGCGGCTGTCTTTCATGATTTTCAGTTTGTCTTCTACCCGCCAACCGCCGCCGAAACCATCTGCGGTATCGGCCAGGCCATCTTCATGAAAACCGCCGGTAACCAGCACACTGCTAATCATCGCCAGCACTATGGCGATAGAGCTTGGCAATATGCCGGCGGCCAGCAGTAACACCAAGGCGGAGATCAAGCCCACCACAACGCCCACCAGGCCAAAGTAGCGGCTAGCCTTGTTGAGGCTGTCGCTATCCACCGTCAGGGCGCTGGGTACAGGAATACGGGTGAAAAAACCTATTGCGATCAAAAACAGCCGCAGTTGCCCGAGCCAGAATCCCATCAGAACACCTCTTGGGTAGCTGGCCCTACCACCTTGTCGACCCCGGCTTCACCAAAGCTGGCCATCTGGTTGTAGAAGTTGGCCGCCGCCTGCACCAAGGGTAGCGCCAGCGCCGCGCCCGAGCCTTCACCCAATCTAAGCCCAAGCCGCAGCAAAGGCTTGGCGGACATGGCCTCGAGCAGCAACTTGTGGCCGCGCTCTTCAGACTCATGGGCAAAAATAAGATAATCCCTCACCCCCGGCGCCAAACGCACAGCCGCCAGCGCCGCTGTCGACGCGATAAAACCGTCCACCAGCACAGGCACGCCAAATTCGGCCGCCGCCAACATGGCCCCTGTCATCTGCACTATTTCAAAGCCTCCGAGGCAGGCGAGGATACTGAGCGGCTCGGTCAGCTCGCAGTGGTGCAGCAGCAGAGCCTGCTCTATCAGCAGGCATTTGCGCTTAAGCGTCGCGACATCTATGCCGGTGCCGCGGCCGACACATTCACTCACAGGAAGGCCGGTCAGGGCGGCCATCACGGCGGCGGCAGAAGAGGTGTTGCCTATTCCCATCTCCCCCAGCGCCAGCAGGTTGCTGCCGGCATCGATATGGCGTTTTACCAAGGTGCGCGCCATGGCAAACCCTTGATGCACAGCGCCCAGAGTCATGGCGGCGCGTTTGTGGATAGGCCCGGTACCGGCGCCCAGACGCTGCTCTGTAACCTCGGGGATCCCCAAGGGGCTGAGAATGCCGCAGTCAATCACCTCCAGCTCGAAGCCGGTCTGGCGACAAAACACATTGATGGCGGCGCCGCCGGCAACAAAGTTGAGCACCATTTGGGTGGTCACCTCGCTGGGAGCAATCGACACCCCGGCCGCGGCAATACCATGGTCGGCGGCAAACACCAGCATCACGGGGCGGCGGATGACCAACTCATCAGTGGCGGAACCGAGCTGAATGCGCCCCAATTGCAGCGCCAAAGCCTCCAGCTCACCCAAAGCGCCCAGGGGTTTGGTCTTGTTGTCTATGCGGGCCTGAATCGCGTCATCCAGCGCGTGATTGATTGCTGCAACCTGGTACATCCTTCCCTCTCTTATCGTTATTGGCCGCGTTTACGCAGCACCATCAGGAAAAACAGACTGCCGATGGCCGAGGTGATCACCCCCACCGGCAGCTCTTGGGTGGGCAGTATGCTGCGAGCCAGCACATCGACCCAAACCATAAACAGGCCGCCCGCCAGTGCCGTCAGCACCATGGGATGCTGCCCCGGCAGCAACAACCTGACAATATGAGGCACCATCAGCCCTACAAAACCTATCCCGCCGCAGTGGGCCACCAAAGTGGCGGTAATAAGCGAGCATAACAGCAGCATGGAAACCCTGAGCCTTTGCACCCTGATTCCCAGAGTGTGGGCGGTTTCATCACCGGCAAGCATCGCCAGCACCTGGCGCTTGAAGGCCAGGATCACCAGCAAGGCCGCCAGCACCACCAGAGTGGGCAGTGCTAGCCCATCCCAACTGGCACGGGCAAAACTGCCCAGGCTCCAAAACAGCAAGGAGGTAGTGGCCTGCGGGGTGGAAAAATACAAGATCAAGCTGGTGAGGGCGCTGAACATAAAGGAGATGGCAACCCCGGAGAGCAACATTCGCTCTATCTGGTTGCCGATATTCCTGCCCGCGAGCAGCAGTACCATAAGCACAGCCAAACTGGCACCGATAAAGGCTCCCAGCGGCAGCGATACCCCGGAGATGGCCGAACTCAGGCCAAGGCCGGTCGCCAGGGCGACCGAGACCACGGCGCCGAAGCTGGCGCCCGAGCTGATACCGAACAGGTAAGGATCGGCCAGCGGGTTGCGGGTCACCGCCTGCAATACATAACCCGACAGTGCCAGGCCGCTGCCGGCGATAAAGGCCAGCAAGATACGCGGCAGGCGCAGATCCCAGACGATACGCTCGCTGATGGCAGAAGGCTCCCCCACGCCCAGCAGGTGTTTGCCAATCACTCTTGCCACATCGAAGAGGCTGATATCGGCGGCGCCAAAACCGGCTGCGGCCAAGGGTGTCAACACAGTGCCGAGCAGCAACAGCAGCCAGCACCAGTAAAGTCTGGGCAAGGGCCTGAGAAACCAGCCGATAAGCGAGCGCCCCGGTGCGGCCACGGAAGTATTCATGCGCCACCTCCCACCGAGCCTGGGCGCCGATCAGTTTCCTTGTGGGCAACACAGGTTTCGGCCGAGGCAGGCCCTGCCATTGGCTCGACTATCGCAGCGCCGTGAACCTTACCACTGGCGAGCGCCGCCGAGCTTAGAGCCTTGCCGTGACCAGGCTCTGGCGACTGATAGCCGTAAAAGTAGTGGATCAGCGGCCGTCCCAACTGCGGATGCGTCCCCACCTGACAGCAAACACCGAAGACACCGGCAATTCTGTCTTCGGTCAATACGCTCTGGGGCGAGCCGTGGGCAATACGGCGGCCGTTATCCAGCAGCAAGAGTTCGTCACACAGGGCCGAGGCCAGATTGAGATCGTGAATCGAGGCGATCACCGTGACCCCCAGGCTGCGCACCAGCTCGAGGATCTGGATCTGATAGCGGATATCCAGATGATTGGTGGGCTCGTCCAGGATCAAAAGCTTGGGGCGCTGCACTATGGCGCGGGCAATCAAGGCCCTTTGCTTCTCACCGCCGGAAAGCTGCGCGAAAGGCTCTGCGGCCTTGTGCTGCAACCCGACCTGCGCCAATGCCGCCTGCACCTGGGCCTTGTCGGTCGCCGATGGCATATCAAACAACCCCTTGTGGGGAGTCAGTCCCATGGCCACTAATTGAGTCAGATCCAGTGCCAGTTGGGCCGGGGTATCCTGCAGCACCACGGCCACCTCTTTGGCGAAGGCTTTGGCTGACAAACTATTGATATCCTGCCCAAACAGCTGGATCTGGCCGCTATCCGGGCGGATATAACGATAGAGGCAGCGCAGCAGGCTCGACTTACCGGCACCATTGGGGCCTATGAGCCCGAGCATCTTGCCACTTGGCAGCTCAAAACCCACATCGGCCAATACGCTGTGACCACCGGGAAGCCAGCTAAGCTGTTGCACCTTGAGTGCCAGGCTCATAACCGCCCCCCGACATTGAGCCTGTGACCGGCAGAAGGCTCAGGCTGCAGTGGAAGAATCATCTATTCGCTCCCCCGGTTTACCCGCCCGGGTTTCTGGTTTGGTTTATCAGCCTGGGCAGGTCTCCTGACTCGTCGCCAACGGCGACTCACAGTTGCGGGCACAGTCCGGGCTTTCCCGGTTCCCTGGGTTGGTTCACCTGCAAAGGTGCCAACACCCTGGCTGCTGCCGCACTTGGCGGCCATTTGGGGTTATTATCCCGGTTTTATCGCCCGGCACAATTGCCTGGCGCAATAGCGCAGCACAATCACCACCGGACGCTTGGTCCGCACTATTGCGGCCAGTGGAGCTTGCTGAAACACTGCCATTCCTGGTCACTTTCACCGCTGGTATCACGGCTGGCATAGAGGGTTATTCTGACCCAGGCCGCATAAGGTAGCTCCAAGGCGTTGAACACTGCCGCAGGCGGCATTTGCCCCGGCAGCAAAATCTCGGCCAACAGCAGCCGGATAACCCCGCTGTGAGTCAGGATCAGCGCTGCATCGGCGCTTGCTGAAGAACCAGAGCCTTCGGAAGAACTAACCTCTCTCGCAAGCCAGCGCTGCACCATAGTCTGCCAGCCATCCAACACCCGGCTACGAAAGGCTGGCAGCGATTCCCCGCCCGGCGGAGTATTGGCCACAGGGTCACGCCAGAAGGCTTCGGCCGCCTCGCTATGCTGCTGATAGACACTCGCCACCTTCATGCCGTCCCAGTCACCGAAGTCCAGCTCCCAGAGCCAGTCATGCTGCTGCAGCGGCGCCGGGAAATAGTCAGGCATATCGGCCTTGAGCTCGGCGGCAAAGGCCTGGCAACGCTGGGCCGGAGAGCTCAGCAGCGCCAGGCTTTCGGGCGCTTTCGGCAACTGTTCCAACGCACTACTGATAGCCCGCCAGCTACGCCACATTTGCGCTTTGCCCTCATCGCTCAGGGCCACATCACTGCGGCCGCGGATAATCTCGCCGCCTTCACATTCGCCGTGCCGCAGCAGATAGATATTCAGTTGCCTATGTTCAGTCACACACTTCTCCCATCAGAGTCCGGTGGTTACCGGACCAATTTAACCTTGCCGCAGGCCGCCGGAATCCGTATATTATGGACGTCTATACGTATAAATGTCCAAAATAACTTTCCGCGCCCACACACGCCTTTGGCTATCATGCCAGATAGTGCCCCGGGCGTCAGGTCGGCAGAGATGATGTCGCGGATGCCAAGCGCCGCGAATGTAAAACAGCAATAAGACAGGTATGAAAGGTAACCCTATGGCGACTTCACAGCACTCCCAAAGCCAGACAGAGCTCAAGCTCAAACAGACCCTCAAAGAGCGGATCCTGATTTTAGATGGCGCCATGGGCACCATGATCCAGGACTACAAGCTGGAAGAAGCCGATTACCGCGGCGAGCGCTTCAAAGATTGGCATTGCGATGTCAAAGGCAACAATGATCTGCTGGTACTGACCCAGAGCGAGATCATCAAGACCATTCACAGGGAATACCTGCTGGCCGGTGCCGACATCATAGAAACCAACACCTTCAACGCCACCACCATTGCCATGGCCGACTACGAGATGCAGAGCCTGGCGGCGGAGATCAATTACCAAGGCGCCAGAATCGCCCGAGAAGTGGCCGATGAAGTGGCCGCCGCCAGCGGTATTCCCCGCTATGTGGCCGGGGTGCTCGGCCCCACCAACCGCACCTGTTCCATCAGCCCGGATGTGAATGACCCCGGTTTTCGCAACATACATTTCGACGATCTTGTGTTGGCCTACAGCGAATCCACCGAGGCGCTGATCGCCGGTGGCGCCGACATCATTCTGGTGGAAACCATCTTCGATACCCTCAATGCCAAGGCGGCGCTGTTTGCCATCGAAAATGTGTTCGAGAAACTGGACCAAAGGTTGCCGGTGATGATTTCCGGCACCATTACCGATGCCTCGGGCCGCACCCTGACAGGGCAAACCACAGAGGCCTTTTACCATTCACTCAGACATATCAAGCCGCTGAGCATAGGCCTCAACTGCGCCCTGGGCCCGAAAGAACTGCGGCCCTATGTCGAGGAGCTTTCCCGTATCAGCGAGTGCTTTGTCTCGGCGCACCCCAATGCCGGTCTGCCCAATGAATTCGGCGGCTATGACGAGACTCCGGCGGAGATGGCAAGCGTGATAGGCCCCTGGGCCGAAGAGGGGCTGCTCAATATTGTCGGCGGCTGCTGCGGCACCACGCCTGCGCATATCAAGGCGATTTCTGAAGCCGTTAGTCTTCATGCACCAAGGCCGCTGCCTGAGCTGCCGGTGGCATGTCGCCTCTCCGGACTGGAACCCCTGACCATAGATGCAAGCAGCCTGTTTGTGAATGTGGGCGAGCGCACCAATGTCACCGGCTCGGCCCGGTTTCTCAAGTTAATCAAAGAAGGCCAGTACGAAACCGCGCTGGAGGTGGCCCGTGACCAGGTGGAAAACGGCGCCCAGATCATAGATATCAACATGGATGAGGGCATGCTCGACGGGGTCGAGATGATGCAGAAATTCCTCAACCTTATCGCCTCCGAGCCGGATATCAGCAAGGTGCCTGTGATGATCGACTCCTCCAAGTGGGAGGTGATTGAGGCCGGGCTCAAGTGCATTCAGGGCAAGGGAATAGTCAACTCCATCTCCCTCAAAGAGGGCGAGGCCAAGTTTATTGAACAGGCCAAACTGGTGAAGCGCTACGGCGCCGCCGCCATCATCATGGCCTTTGATGAACAAGGCCAGGCCGACACCCGGGAGCGCAAAACCGAAATCTGTACCCGCGCCTACCGGGTGCTGGTGGATAAGGTGGGCTTCCCGCCGGAAGATATTATCTTCGACCCCAATATCTTCGCCATCGCCACCGGCATAGAGGAGCACGATAACTATGCGGTGGACTTTATCGGCGCCATTGAAGATATCAAGGCCAACCTGCCCCATGCGATGATTTCCGGCGGGGTGTCCAACGTTTCTTTCTCCTTCCGCGGCAACAACCCGGTGCGGGAAGCCATTCATGCCGTATTCCTCTATCACGCCATCAAGGCGGGTATGGATATGGGCATAGTCAACGCCGGTCAGTTGGCCATCTATGATGATATCGACCCTGAGCTGAAGCAGAAGGTAGAGGCCGTGGTGCTCAACCTGCCGTGCCCGGTTGCCGACTCCAGTAACACAGAGCAGCTGCTCGAAGTCGCCGAGAAGTATCGCGGTGGCCCGGGCGGCGCAGGCAAGAAAGAAGATCTCGAATGGCGCAAGTTGCCGGTCAACAAACGCCTGGAACACGCGCTGGTGAAAGGGATCACCGAATACATAGATGTCGACACAGAAGAAGCGCGCCTGCAGGCCAGGCGGCCGCTGGATGTGATTGAAGGCCCGCTGATGGACGGCATGAACGTGGTGGGCGATCTCTTTGGCGCCGGTAAGATGTTTCTGCCGCAGGTGGTCAAGTCCGCCCGGGTGATGAAAAAGGCGGTCGCCTATCTCAACCCCTATATCGAAGCCGAAAAAGTAGAAGGCCAGAGCAACGGCAAGGTGCTGATGGTCACGGTCAAGGGCGATGTTCACGACATAGGCAAGAACATAGTCGGGGTGGTGCTGGCCTGTAACGGCTACGAAGTGATAGATCTCGGTGTCATGGTGCCGGTGGAGAAAATCATCGAAGTCGCCAAGGCCGAGAAGGTCGACATCATAGGCATGTCCGGGCTCATTACCCCGAGCCTGGATGAGATGGTGCACAACGTTAAAACCTTCGAGCGCGAAGGTCTGACCCTGCCGGCGGTTATCGGTGGTGCCACCTGCTCCAAGATCCATACCGCTGTGAAGATAGCGCCTCATTACCCCCACGGCGCCATCTATATCGCCGATGCCTCGCGCGCCGTGCCCATGGTCAGCAAGCTCATCAACAATGAAACCCGCCAGGCCACCATAGACGAAACCTATCGCGAATATGAAATGATGCGCCAAAAGCGCCTGTCGCAGACCAAGCGCAAGCAGATAGTGCCCTTGCAGGTAGCACGGGATAACCGCTGCAGCCACGACTGGGCCAACTACCAAGCAGTGAAGCCCAACACCCCGGGGATCCAGGTGTTTGACGACTATCCGCTGGAGGACTTACTCGAGCGCATCGACTGGACGCCGTTTTTCCGCGCCTGGGAGTTGCACGGTCATTTCCCGCAAATACTGGATGATGAAGTCGTCGGTACTGAGGCTCGTAAAGTCTATGCCGACGGCAAGGCGATGCTGGAGCAAATCATCCAAGAGAAGTGGCTCACCGCCAAGGGCGTTATCGGCCTCTTTCCCGCCAACAGCGTCAACTTCGATGATATCGAGATCTACACAGATGACTCTCGCAACCAAGTGTTGTTGACCACCCATCATCTACGGATGCAGCTGGAGCGGGTGGGCAACCACAACTTCTGTCTCTCTGACTTTGTTGCTCCCAAAGAGAGCGGCGTGGCCGACTATATGGGGGGATTTGCGGTCACCGCCGGCCATGGCATCGATGCCCATATTGCCCGTTTCGAGGCGGCCCACGATGACTACAGCGCCATCATGCTCAAGTGTCTGGCCGACCGCCTGGCCGAAGCCTTCGCCGAGCGGATGCACGAGCGGGTGCGTAAGGAGTTCTGGGGTTATGCCAGCGAAGAAAACCTGGATAACGAGGCGCTTATTCGTGAAAAGTACAAGGGCATACGCCCGGCTCCTGGCTACCCTGCCTGCCCGGACCACACGGAAAAAGGTCTGCTTTGGCAGCTTCTTAAGCCAGATGAGTGTATCGACCTCGAGATCACCGAAAGCTTTGCCATGTACCCCACGGCGGCGGTCAGCGGCTGGTACTTTGCGCACCCGCAATCACGCTATTTTGGGGTAAGCAACATAGGCCGAGATCAGGTGGAAGACTACGCCCGCCGCAAAGGGATGACTGTGGCCGAAGCCGAGAAGTGGCTGGCGCCTGTGTTGGATTATGATCCTGAGTGATCTGACAGGCTCTTAAGCGAACAACTGAGCCGTTCAGGGGCTCTCATCTTTTCCCATCAGAGCCCCTGATTGCTGACCATTGTTCCGCTTTAAAACAAGCGCTCCCCAAAACCCGTTATTGTCTCCAATCACAGCCCTCTGGGCTTTCGTCCTGATGACTGGTGTAAAGGCGGCAAAAACATCAGCATCTATATCAGCGGTGTTGGATATCCCGAAGGATAATTGGCAATGAGTCAGCTTAGGTTCAGGAAGGATAAAAACATGCACTCCCCAACCAGCCAAACAAAACCTAACCAGCTGTTAAATAATAAAATTATAGAGATATGCTTGGGCCATCAACGGCTAGTAACGCCTTACATCCAAGCCGGTAAACTGACGCGGTGCACATATAGGACTTGTTCACAACTTGCCTAATAATTCCAACTTAGCCATTTTTAAATATATAGCATAATCAATCAGATATAGGCTTTTATAACGGTAATTCCTGCATCTTCCCCTCCCCTCATAGTTATCACACAAGATCTGAAGCTATCTCTGTGACAAGGCTCTTATTGTTCTATTTTTTGAGACAAAGAGACACACAGTTGCAGGCTTCTGCAAGCGCTTAACTTACCTTAAAGTATGACTCATCAACCCGATAAACATTCTGATAAAACGACTTAGCAGTCTTAGGAGTCTATGATGAAACTGAACAAAATAATGATGATGGCTGCAGGAGCAGCATTGGTATGTAGCAGTGCACAAGCAGTCGAAATAGAGTACTTCGCCGGGGCAGGCCTGGGCTACCAGGCTGATGAAATTGAGGGCGTAGTCAATAAAGACACCGAAGATATGAGCTATCAGGCACGTATAGGTATGCTGATTGAACAGCAACACCGTATTACCGGTACTTTTGGTTACATGGAAGATAAGTTCAGCGTTGCCGCCAACAACTACAAACAGGAGCAGTACAGCTGGCTGGTATCCTATGATTACCTGTTACCGGTACATAAAGATGTCAATCTGTTCGCCGGTGTCAGTATGGGCGCCAATGACAACAAGATTGCCGGCAAATCTTCAACTGATTTCGTCTGGGGTGGTCAAGTCGGTGTCCAGTACAAATGGAGTGAACATTTCTCCTCAGACCTTGGCTATCGTTACCTGGCCCAGGACTATGAAAAGAACGGCATCGAAATTAATGACAGCCAGCAAGTGTATTTGACCTTGGATTACAAGTTCTAAACTTTATTGACATGGTTTTCAAAGGGTACTGATAGTTTAAGTACCCGGGAATTTTAAACTCATTCTTCTTCATTCATCAATTATTGACCATTTGGCAAGTGCCAGTCAGCTTTAGGGCGACTGGCATTTTTTTTATCATGTTGATTTTTATCACATTGGTTGTTACTTAATGCCTATGCCCCACAGATAGGAGCTTAAACCAGCAGCAAATAGATTGATGGAAAGCAAGCGGATGGAAACAAGCTTTCAACAAGGCCGGATGCGATTATGTATATCGCTGAAAATTAAATAAAAAAATCCGATGACTGTTAGCCACCGGATTTTTAACTTTATAAATAAAACTGCAAACGCTCAGGCTAATAATTCACGCTTTACCTGAGCTGACTATCAGTAACCTCAGTCTTCCACTGGGGAAACTACAAACAGCAGATCGCCTTGGGAGACCTGTTGGCCATTGCTGTTGAGGATCCGCTCAATGCGATATTTCTTATCCTCTGGATACAGCTCGGCACCCTTGCGGTTGAAGCCTGCCAGTGTCACCTGAGAGAACATCTTCATCGCTTCGGTCAGTGCCAACGTCTGATCGACAGTCACTATGTCGCCTTCCTTGACGAAGTCGGCTTCGCCCGGTGCCGGAGAGGTATAGAAGATACCCGCGCCCTGAGCCAACACCTTGAGCTCGTTGGACTCACCCACACGCAGCGATTCAGTATCCACACCTTGAGTTTCGGCGGCGGCTTCCATTTCGGCGATCAGGGCTGGGATATCCAGCTCAGCCATCAGACGCGGCAGATAGTTGGTGTCATACACGCCTTCACGGAAGGTCTCGTCGGCCAGGATCCGCTTCAGCAGCGGGATGTTGGTGGCGATACCCTTGATGACCACCTGATCCAGATAGTCATACATCTTGGCAATCACATCGTCCCGGCTGTCACCGCGGATGATGATCTGGGCAATCAGGCTGTCGTAGTATGGCGATACTTCTTTGCCATCGGCCGCGATAGAGATGATTTCCACATCATCGCGCTCTGGCATCACGCACTCAGTGATAAGACCCGGGTTTGGCACCAGCTGCAGTATGCCCTGGCTGTCCAGAGCTGCCTTCTCGGCTGTCACCCGCACTTCCATCGCATAGCCGATTTCCTGCGGTTGCAGATCTTCAATGGAGCGACCGGCTGCCACATCGAATTGCGCGCTGACGATATCAATACCGGAAGTCGCTTCGGTTACCGGGTGCTCTACCTGCAGACGGGTATTCATCTCCATAAAGTAGACTTCGTTGGCATCCAGGTTATAGATGAACTCAACGGTACCTGCGCCCATATAGTCGGTGGCATCACCCAGAGCACGGGTGTATTCCATCACCTTCTGCTTGAGTTCTTCAGGCAGCATGGTGGAACCGGACTCTTCAATCACCTTCTGGTTGTTACGCTGCACCGAGCAGTCACGCAGACCCAGTACCTTGGTGTTGCCGAACTTGTCACGCAGCAGCTGAACTTCAATGTGACGCAGGGAAGTCACATATTTTTCCAGGTACAGATCACCGTTACCAAAGGCGGCAGCCGCTTCCGTGGAGGTTTTCTGGAACAGGCCAATCATATCCTCAGGGCGCTTAACCACTTGGATACCCTTACCGCCACCACCTTGTACCGCTTTGAGCAGTACTGGGTAGCCAATTTCATTGGCCACGTTCACCGCTTGTTCGGCGTTGGTCAAAATACCGTGAGAGCCAGGTACCACGGGCACATTCTGTGCCTGAGAGGTCTTGATGGCGTTGGACTTGTTACCCATGGTTGTCATCGAATGCACACTTGGGCCAACAAAGTTCACGCCGTTGTTCACACACAAGGCGGCGAATTGTGGGCTTTCCGACAGGAAGCCAATCCCGGGGTGCAACGCGTCTACCTGCTCATACTCGGCCACTTTCAGCACTGAGTAAGCGTTCAGGTAGGACTCGTCGGAAGTGTTACCACCGAGACAAACCAGCTTGTCGTTTTCCTTGAGCATGTCGGCAGGAACCGACGTCATATCAGGATCGGACGCCACCAGTACCACATTGATGCCATTGTCGTGCGCCTTGCGGATCAGTTTCACCGCTGTACAGCCTCGGGCGTGTACCAGCACCTTGTCGATAGGCTTCATCAGGGCACGAGGATCGTCCTGAACTATCTCTTCGCTGACCTCTTCTACTTCAACCACCAGAGTCGACAGCGCATTGGTCAGCACATCACTTATCTCGGCGCTTGGCATAGGCATCAGAGGATCTATGCTCTTGAGCTGTTCATCAAGTTGAGTGCTGAATGGGTTGTTGACCAGGCCATTCATCGCTCCGGGCACCTTGGACAGGTAGTTGGACAGAGTCGAAGTGGATGGCAGGTACGCTGGTACCACCATCTGACCGGCAAACGGCATATTGGTACCGGACAGATAATAAGTTTGCACCAGAGGGTGGGTCACGAAGGATGCCTGGGCTCCACCGGTACAGTCACCGAAACCAAACATCAGCACTGGCAGTTCGTTGTCACGCACGAAACGGGTAATACGGTCGTTCACCACAGCCATGGAGAACAGTGCAGCAGCCCCTTCTTTGGTCTGCATACCGCCGGAACTGATAAAGCAGATCACCGGCAGCCTGCGCTTGGCACACTCAATAAGCAGCGCAGAGAACTTCTCGGCGCTGGCCATATCGAAGGCACCGGCCTGGAAGGCGGTGTTGGATACGGCAACCCCGACACGCAGCGCCTTGCCGCCATGTTCAAAGTCCGCCAGACCCGTGATCAAACCACAGGGGCGAATGCCCTTGTCGAGAGCATCTTCAATAGAGAGACGGAAGCCAGGGAAATTAAGCAGGTTGGCCGACATCTTGTCGCCATTGATCTCATCGAAGTTCTTGAAGAACTTGGCGATGATATTTTCCCAGGTCATATTGCCGGCTTTCTTCTCGTCACGCAGCACCTTCTGGATCAGCAGATCCTGGTAACCCATGGTCAAACGGTTCCAGAAGTCCTTACGACGACCGATACGCACCGGGTTGATGGCACCTGTGTACTTGCCCTTATCCTCTTCGCTGTCGAAGTATTCCGGCAGCAGACGTTCAAAGAAGTAAGTCAGGATAACGAACAATGAATCGTTCAGCTGTGGGAAACCTACACTCTTCCACTGCTCTGTCTTGGTCAGCAGTTCGGCGCGGTTGGACTGTGACATGAAATACTTCAGCCACTTGTAGAACTTGCTCTTGTCGTTGGCGGTATCCTGAGTGGAAATCGCCCGGTCGATAGACTTGTGCAGCAAGCCATCAACAGACTGACGCGACAGGCTCTTGGCCATCATGGCTTCCTTGGCGATAGAGGCCAGGTTACCCACGACATTGTCGTACAGCGCGTTAAAGATCAGGATGTTGTAGCACTGCCAAATAAAGTCTTCACGCAGTTCTTCATTGACCACGACATCCAGTACTGTCAGTTGGTTCAGTTCAGGCCAAGGCGCCTGAGTCACTTCTGCCGGCAGAGTTTCCAGATAGTGGATAAGCCCCTTGAAGTTGTTGGCCGCATTACTCTTCCAACGGTGATACAAAGACCAACCAATGTTGAACAGCAGCGCCTTACGGGCCTTCTTGTAGTTCTCTTTCGGCTCACCCAGGATCAGACGGGTCAGCATGTTGCGCTCGGTGGAAACATCATCACGCTTGGAGATGAAGTTACTCCACAGCTTGTTGAGTTCTTCGTCGTAAACCAGCTTGTCCGGGCTGGACAGCCAAGCCTGGAACACCTTCTCCTGCTCCTTCTGGATCCTGGCCAACAGATCCCCTTCCGGCACACTCACCTTGGACAGGCGACCATACTGATCCATGGAGATGGAGTGAATACGGCTACGCAGAGTCAAATAACGCAGATAACGGTAGGCGCTGCCGAACAGGTTAAGGTGCATGGTCGGGCTGATGGCAACCGACATTTCCGAGTTGGATTCCAACGCCTTGAGGCTTTTGGAAGGCTCGAGGAAACGCTTGAGGCTGCGATCATAGTGTTCGCGCAGGTCATCGGATTCTTTTACAAACTGCACTGCGGCGCGTTCAATGGCTTCGATGGCGCTGATGATGGCGCGGCGCAGATTGTGCTGACGCTCGTCGCGATCATAAGGAGAGAAATCCACAATGCCGTCGATACAACCTGAGGTGTAGAGCTCTTCCGGGGACACGCCAACAGACTTGGCACACTCCTGCCATGAAAGGTTGTACTTGCGGGCAATGCTCTGCAGGCCCTGAGGCTGAATGGTGTTGAAAATACCATCGCGCAGCGACAACAGTATATTGGCCGCCGCCAGTGGAATAGCCCCGCCCGAATAACCGGCGCCAATCACTATCCCCAAAGTCGGTACATCGACGTTGGCACTTTCAGCAATCGCCTTGGAAATAGAATGCGCCTGGTTATGGCTATTGGCCACCTCACCAGCATCGGCTCCTGGGGTATCAATCAGGTAAACTATGGGCATGGACAATTCGGCAAAATGACGAATCGCCTCACAGGCCTGCAGGTGGTGCTCTGGCATCCAGGCACCGTTGGCCGTGGTGCGCTCCTGGGCAATAAAACCGATTCGGCGATTACGACCACCAAAGTTCAGCTCGATTTCGGCGCTGTAGAATGGGCCGTTGTGGCTCTCGGCGATCATCTTGCCTTTCAGATCAGCAATGATTCGCTTGGCACCTGGGCGGTTCTTGTCCTGGGTAGGCTGGATAACTTTGGCAACATAGCCATCCACATCCAACTGCGCCAATGACTTTAAGTTACTCTGGATGGCATCGTCATCCAACAGACCCTTTATCTCTTCTGAAAGGCTCTGTTTGCTGTGCTCTGGGAACAGCGAAAAATCCTTAGCCAAATGCTCCGCCTGCAAAAACAGGGGATCCGGAGTCTGGGCTTGAGTCGTGTTTGCGGGCTGCTTCTTGCTGGTCATCTATCGATCCTCTGCTAAGCCTCTGAAATTTTTTAGCCAGTAAATATACCTTTGTTATCCCGTCAAATGCCATTAAACTGCCTTAGACGCTATGTTCCATTTTTGAGACAGTAATAAAAACATGCCAGATTTGAATGGGATGCTCCTATTTGCAGCAGTGGTCAGAGCAGAAGGCTTCTCTCAGGCAGCCCGTGAAACCGGCCTGCCAAAGTCTACCATTAGCCGAAAAATCGCCCAACTGGAACAACAGCTTGGGGTCCGTCTGCTGCAACGAAATACCCGCTCAATAAGCCTCACTCAGGTGGGCGCGCTCTTTTATCAACACTGTGACAGCATCTGCAACGAAGTGGAAGCGGCAAAAGCCACAATCGAGAATACCCATAACGATGTTTCCGGTTCATTGCGGATTGCGATCCCGGTTTCATTCAGCCAAGAGTTAATCGCCAATCTCTGCAGCGGCTTTATGCGTCTCTATCCGGGGGTCGAACTGGATGTACAGTTTACCGATGCCGATGTGGGCTTGGTAGGCGAAGGCTATGATATCGCCATCAAGTATGGCCCACTGCAGCCTTCGGATCTTGTCGCCAGGCTCCTGTTTGAACGTCAGCCGATTCTGGTGGCAGGCCCCGGCTATCTCAAGTCCAAAGGAACGCCGGCAACCCCGAGAGATCTGGCCCGCCACGATGGTATCTTGCTGGGTACCTCCCGTTCGGCCCCCATCTGGCCGCTGGGCAAGGGTAGCCGCAAAACCATGGCCAGCTTCAGGCGCCGCACTCGGGTAAACAGTGCCATCATGGTCAAGCAACTGGCGCTGGATGACTTTGGCATCGCCATGTTGTCCCATTCGGTATGCAAGAACGAACTGGCCAGTGGCGCCCTGGTGCCGCTGCTGCAGGAGTGGCCCATAGAGCCCTTCAAGGTCTATGGCGTCTATTCCTCCCGTCGACAACTGGCGACCAATATCAGTGTATTTCTGGACTTCTTTACCAAGCGCTTCAACAGTCAGGAATCGCTGCAATCTTTGATGATGTAGCCAATCTTTGCAGATGAAAATAGGGCGAGGAATCAATAATACAGCACACAAGTTGGCCTTCTCTGACTTATTTTTTGGCTCTCTATATTCCAAGCCTGCCAAACTCAAGGCAGTAGCAGTTCCTGCTTGAGCACCTGTTTCACCAGTTGTTGGCGCAACGGTAACTGGCTTGCGGAGGTCAGATCCAGATTAATGGCGAAATAGACAGTATTGTCGTCCAACTCCAACCAACCGACCCACCAACCTATGGCCGGCGTTTGCTGTACACCATAGCCTGTCTTGGCGCGAATGATATAGTCAGTACTCGCTTCGGTCAGCATCATCTGTTTGACAATTCGCTGGCTGCGCTCAGACACAGGCAACTTGTTGTCATGCAGTTGCTGCAGAAAATCCACTTGTTGGAACGCCGTTATCCTAAGTTGACCGTCGAGCCAGAAGCTGTCCGCTTGGCCACCGATATTCTGATTACCATATTCCAGTTGCCGCACCATAGCTGCCATCACTTTGGGGCCTATCTCCCTGGCCAGCTGCTGATACACAGGCACCACGGAGTACTTCATTGCGGTGCGAAAACTCTGATCCCGGTTCCAGGCAGCAATTTCCCGAACTTTTCCGTCCCAGCTAAAACGACTGGTTTCATCGCGCACCGCCCCGGTTTGCAACGCAATCAGGCTAGAGGGGATCTTGAAGGTAGAAGCAGGAATAAAGCCTTCGGCGGCGCGACTTAGATTGTTGGATAGCCCCAAAGAACGCTTTTGATCCCAAAGCAGCAAACAGCCTTTAACACCTGCAGATTCAAACAACTTGTCCCAGCGGCGTACCTCTTGCCAACCCTCGACCGTGACCTCAGAGCCGACTTCACTGACCTTGGTCTGCGCCGCTGCCACTGCCTGCGTTTGCTGAGCCAATAAACACAGCAACATGGGCAGCAGCAAACGCTTACTCAGGCGCTTTCTGTGCAAACCTTTATTCATCTCATTCCCCTTTAATTCCCGGCGGTCAAAGCAACAAGCATACAATCCTGGAATGAATAATTATCTGGCAAAGCCCTGCTCAATTGTGGCAACAATCTGGCAAGGCAACAGATAGCTTTCCTGTTGCTGGCGAGTGTTGCATACTTAACAAACGCATTACTTTACAACTCTATAAGCGAAAGGAACTGCCATGTTTAAGCCCAGCCTGGCCATAACCCTGCTATCGGGTACTCTGGTTTCTCTGTCGGCTCAGGCCGGTGTCGAAGAGGATCGCCTGCCTGCCGCCAACGAAAAAATGCCTCAAGTGGTCCAGCGCTATCAGGCATTAACAGATGATTTGGTAACCAAATACCGCCAACATACCGATGAGCTCAAGGTGACCCAGATGGTGGCGCACCAGGGGCAACGCCTGTGGCAACAGGCGGTCAGAGATGTGCAGTCGGGTCACAGCGACGACCGCTCCCTTTACTGGAGCCGGTTGCAGATGCGAGCAGAGCTGGGCAAACAGTCGCCCAAGTTCAATATCGCCTCCTGGCAAAGAGAAATACTGACCAAGGCGGTGGAAAAGTCATCCCGAGGTTTCAGCGATATCGACTTTAAGGATGATGCCAGCATCAAGATACTGCTAACCGGATTCGACCCCTTCTTTCTCGATCGCAATATAGAGCAGAGCAACCCTTCAGGTCTGGTCGCCCTGGCATTGGATGGTTACCGCTTTTCGGTTAACGGCCGTCAGGCACAGATAGAGACAGTGATGATCCCGGTACGTTTCGCCGACTTTGATGAGGGCATCATAGAGTCGCTGTTGACCCCGGTTTACCGCGACAATAGTGTCGACATGGTGGTCACTGTCAGTATGGGGCGCAGCGACTTCGATCTGGAACGCTTTCCGGGCCGCAACCGCAGCGCCGAAGCTCCGGACAACCGCAATATTTTCACCGGCGCCAGTAAGCAGCGACCTCTGCCACCCAAACTGGAAAACGATACCCTCAATGGCCCAGCGTTTGTCGAATTCTCCCTGCCGGTAGCGGCCATGCAGAGTATAAACGACCGCTGGAAGGTCAACGACAACCATACTGTCAGCACCCTTTCCCGTGGCGAGTTTCAGGCAAGCAGCCTGAGCGAACTGCAAAACAGCACTTCGGTGGAGGGGTCTGGCGGCGGTTACCTGTCCAATGAGATCTCCTACCGGGCTATCCTGCTGCAAAACCAACTCGGCAGCCGTATTCCCACCGGGCATATTCATACCCCGAGCATTGCCGGTTTTGAAGCCGATACCGAAGCGGCAATTGTCGAGCAGGTCAAAGCCATGCTGACAGCGGCGGCCAAAAGTTTATAATCCCTGATTCAACAGAGGCGCAGTTGCGCCTCTGTCTATTCGCCGTCAATTCATGCCAATTCGAGTTTCTCATGCTGAGTCAGTTGTTCAGATCCCTTAAAAGCGCCAGCACTTCTGAATACCATCAAGTGTCTGAGCCGCAACCTCAACCGGCCGACAGTGAAGCGCAGCTAGCTGTGCTCGATGCAGTTGAGCTTTGCTATCTCAAGGCGGAGGCCGCGCTGGGGCATGCACTAAAGCGCCCTTCGGTCAGTTTTACCCTGCGAGGCCGCAGCGCCGGTACCGCTCATCCAACCGAGAACCGCTTGCGCTTCAATCCAGTGCTACTGGAGCAAAACCTGCACACCTTCACCCATGAGGTGGTTCCACACGAGATCTGCCACCTGCTCTGTTTCCAACTGCATGGCAAGACCCGACCTCATGGCAAGGAGTGGCAGAGCCTGATGCGGCGGATTTATGGCCTGGCGCCGCGTACCACTCACTCGATGGATATCAGTTCGGTCAAACCCAGGACCCTACCCTATCAGTGTGGCTGCGGCGAGGTGGAACTAAGCATCCGCCGTCACAACAAGGTCATGCGGGGTCAGGCTAAATATCAATGCCGCCGCTGCGGCAAACTGCTAAGCCCTCAGCCATCCTGAGCCAAGTTGCCAAGCCTGGCGGCTTCTTTTACTATCTGCAGCAACAATTTTAAGTCTGACACCTGAAGTATCGGCTGTCGGCATCCTTAGTTATGATTTTAGGGAACAGCGTGATTTCATTCCTTCAGCGGCCGCTTGTGGCCCTGTCGCTGCTTTTGGCAGCCTCTTCTGTGCTGGCATCGCCCAGCCATCCCAGCAGTTTTTCCGAAGCCAAAAAACGCGCCAGGACTATCTACAGCCAAAACCTGCCGGCAGTCAGTTTCTACTGTGGCTGCGCCATCAAAATGGAAGGCAAGAAATGGCAGCCTGACTTGGAAAGCTGCGGCTATCAAATCCGCAAACAGCAAACCCGCGCCAACCGCATAGAATGGGAGCACATAGTACCTGCCTGGGAGTTTGGCCATCAGTTGCTGTGCTGGCAAAACGGCGGTCGCAAGAACTGCAGCCGTAACGATGAAACCTTTAAGCGCATGGAGGCCGACCTGCACAATCTGGTGCCTGCCGTGGGTGAGGTCAATGGCGACAGATCCAACTTCAGATTCAGTCAGTGGAACGCCAAGCCAAACCAATATGGCCAGTGTCAGATGACCATCGACTTCAAGGGCCGTAAGGCAGAACCACCGGCGCAGGCAAGGGGCCGCATCGCCCGAACCTACCTTTATATGCAGCAAACCTATGGGCTCAAGATAGCCTCCAGCCAATTAAAGTTATTCAAGGCTTGGGACAAAAGCTATCCAGTTGATACTATTGAATGCCAACGAGATCAGGCGATTGCCGCCTCTCAGGGCAATCACAACCCATGGGTGCAGGCTGCCTGCAGCCAAAGTGCCTTCAGTGGCAGAACACATTAAGCCTAAGGAACACAGAGCATGAGAGTGCCGAGAATTTATCACCCAGGCCCGATAACCGCGGGGCAAGTCCTGTCATTGGATGATGATGCCAGCGCCCATGTCGGCCGAGTGCTGCGGATGTCCAGCGGCGAGCAGATAAGCCTGTTCAACGGTGATGGCAAAGACTATCCGGCCACTATCATCAGCGCCGGAAAGAAAGCCGTGGATGTACACGTGCTGTCTGCCATGGACAATCCCTCTGAGTCCCCCCTGGATCTGCACCTAGGGCAAGTGATCTCCCGCGGCGATCGCATGGACTTCACTTTACAAAAATCGGTAGAGTTGGGGGTTAACACCATCACACCACTGTTTTCAAAGCGTTGCGGCGTTAAACTCAGCGGCGACAGGTTGGAAAAGAAACTGCAGCAGTGGCAAAAAATTGTTATTAGCGCCTGTGAGCAATCCGGCCGTAGCCGGGTTCCTGAAGTGAGACCCGTCATGGAGCTGGCCGCTTGGTGCGCCGAGCCGACGACGGCATTAAAACTCAATCTGCATCCCAGAGCCGCTCACGGCATCAATGGCCTTGAGCTGCCAAACAACAAGGTGCGTCTCTTGATAGGTCCGGAAGGCGGCCTGTCGGAGCAGGAAATTACCATGACAGAAACCCAGGCATTTACCGAAGTTCTGCTCGGCCCCAGAGTACTGCGCACCGAAACCGCGGCACTAACCGCCATTACCGCATTGCAGCTCAGATTCGGCGATCTGGGTTAACCATTTTCCGCCCGGTGGGCGTAACGAATAAAGGAAAGGCATCATGATCAAGCTCGGCATAGTGATGGACCCCATCAAAGATATCAACATCAAGAAAGACTCCAGCTTCGCCATGTTGTTGGCGGCGCAGTCCCGCGGCTATGAGATCTTCTATATGGAGATGCAGGATCTGGCGCTGCTGCAGGGTGAAGCCTGGGCCAAGATGCGGCCACTCAAGGTTCAGGAAGATCCCACTGATTGGTATCAGTTGGGTGAAGCAACCGACACGCCGCTCAAGGAGCTGGATGTAATTCTGATGCGTAAGGACCCACCGTTCGATACCGAATATATCTATGCCACTTACATGCTGGAGCGCGCCGAAGAAGCCGGGGTATTAATAGTCAACAAGCCACAGAGCCTGCGTGATGCCAATGAAAAGCTGTTTACCGCCTGGTTCAGCCAATTTACCCCCACCACACTGGTCAGTAGCGACCCGCAGCGGTTACGCGCTTTCCATGCCCAGCATGGCGATGTGATCCTCAAGCCGCTTGACGGCATGGGCGGCACATCCATATTCAGGGTTAAGCAGGACGACCCCAACCTGGGGGTTATCATAGAAACCCTGACAGATTACGGCCAAAACTATGCCATGGCGCAGGTGTTTATTCCCGAAATCACCAAGGGCGATAAGCGGATTCTGGTCATCGACGGCGAGCCTGTGCCCTACTGTTTGGCGCGGATCCCCAAGAAAGGCGAAACCCGCGGCAACCTGGCGGCCGGTGGCAGCGGTGTTGCCCAGCCTCTGTCAGAAAGTGACTGGGCCATCGCCAGAGCCCTGGGCCCAGAGCTTAAAAAGCGCGGCCTGATCTTCGTCGGTCTGGATGTGATCGGGGATAAGCTCACCGAAATCAATGTCACCAGCCCCACTTGCATCAAAGAGATTGAAGCGGCTTTCGATGTCAATATCACCGGCATGCTGATGAATGCCATTGAGCAAAGACTGCAACAAAAACAACAAGGATGAGACTCTGATGAAACTGAGCCAACTCACGGGCGCATTGCTGGGTCTGGCATTGCTGCTGCCACTGGCAGCCGATGCCAATCAGTTGCCCAATCCCGCCCCTTCCAGACCCCAAAATATCGTGATCATGGTCGGTGATGGCATGGGGCCGGCTTATACCAGCGCCTACCGGTATTTCAATGACAACCCGGATACCGAAGAGATAGAACAGACGGTATTCGATCGCCTGTTGGTCGGTATGGCCAGTACCTACCCCGCCAGAGTCAGCGGCTATGTCACCGACTCGGCCGCCGCGGCAACTGCGCTGGCAACCGGGGTGAAAAGCTATAACGGCGCTATCTCGGTCGACACCCAAAAGCAACCCATCCCGACCATAATGGAAAAGGCCAAGCAGCGGGGAATGAGCACAGGAGTGGCGGTCACTTCCCAGATAAATCACGCCACGCCGGCGGCCTTTCTGTCTCACAGCGAAAGTCGAAAAAACTATGTCGAGCTGGCCAACAAGTATCTGGAGACGGATGCCGATGTGATGCTGGGGGGCGGCCAGAAATACTTCGATCAGGAGCTGCTGGCCAAGTTTGATGCCAAGGGCTATCAAATTTTGCAGGAGTTCAGCGCGCTTGAAAGTATCACACAGCCCAAGGTAATGGGCCTGTTTGCCGAAGTGCAATTGCCCTGGGTGCTGGATGACAAGAACGGCCATCGCCTCAGCGCCATGACAGGCAAGGCGCTGGAGCTCTTGTCACAAAACAACAACGGCTTTGTATTGCTGGTCGAAGGCAGCCTGATCGACTGGGCCGGTCACAATAACGACATCGCCGCTGCCATGGCGGAGATGGATGAATTTGCCCGTACCATGGAAGTGGTCGAGCAGTTCGTGCGCCAAAACCCCAATACCCTGATGGTGGCCACCGCAGATCACAATACCGGCGGTCTCTCCATCGGCAGCAAGGGCAAATATGCCTGGAATCCAGAGGTGCTCAAGGGGCTGTCTGCCAGTATTGATACCCTGGCCGCCGCGGCGTTGACCGCAGAAGACTGGCAAGCACCGCTGGCTCAAGGCCTGGGCTTTGAGCTGGAACCGGCGTTGCTGGAGCAGTTGACCAAGGCCAGAATGCAAGGCAAAGAGACGCTGGCCAGCGCTATCAAACAGGAAGTAGATCGCCGCTCCAATACAGGCTGGACCACTGGCGGCCATACCGGCACAGATGTGCAGGTGTTTGCCACAGGCCCGGGCGCCGAACTGTTTATCGGCAACCAGGACAACACGGATATCGCCTCCAAACTGATAAGCCTACTGCCCAAGGGGCAAAGGGCTGCTCAATAATGCTTAACCATAAAAAAGCGGCTGCGGCCGCTTTTTTATGTTTGCTGACTATAACGCTTGCCCGCTGCCACCACTGATTGGCTATAATGCGCAGCAGATTTTATCCTTGGAAGTTCTCCTATGTTGCTGACACCGCCATCGCAATTACTGCTGCGCAACAGTGCGCTTTTTGAAGGCCAAAGCCTGCTGCTGCTCAACCATGAAAGCGACAGCTGCGCCAGAGAGCTTTTGAACCTGTGCCCCAGAGTCGATGCCCTGGCGCTGGATTTCAATCACTTCCAACAGCTTAAGTCGCAAGCCAAGGCCGAGCTTCATTGTTACTTTGGCCACCAGTTGCCCCATACTGACAGGTTCGAGACAGTTGTGGTCTACTACCCTAAGGCCAAGCCGCTGCTTGCTTATCTGCTGGAACTGGCAGCGCTGCACCTGCAACCGGGAGGCCAGCTGCTGGTCATAGGGGAAAACAAAGGTGGGATAAAGTCGTTTGCCAAGCAGCAAAGTCACTGGTTCAGCAATCCGATCAAACTGGACAACGCCCGTCACTGCCTGCTGTTTGCCGCCGAGGCCATCGCCAGCCCAACTGCGCTGGATATTGAGACCTATGTCAGTCATTACAGCTTGCCCACTCCCCAAGGGGATGTGCAAATCTGCAATATGGCCGGAGTATTCAGTGAAAAACGTCTGGATCTGGGCACAGAGCTGTTGTTGTCCCATCTGCCCAAGCTTGAGGGCCGGGTATTGGACTTTGGCTGCGGCGCCGGAGTGATTGCGGCCGCCCTGCTCAAGGCCCAGCCGGAGCTGAGCCTGGAATGTGTCGACATCAATGCCATGGCGCTGCTGTCCTGTGAGCTGACCCTAAAGGCCAATGGCCTTAGCGCCAAGGTCTATCCATCAGATGGCTTGAGCGCCACCCAGGGCGAGTTCAATGCCATCATCTCCAACCCGCCGTTTCACGATGGTTTGGCGGCAACTACCCATATTGCCGAAAGCTTTATCACCGACAGCGCCAAAAAACTCACAGACAGAGGAGTATGGCAGATAGTGGCCAATCGTCACCTGCCATACAGCGACACAATAGCGGCCCATTTCGGCAAGGTGAATGTCATCGCCGAAAACAACAAATACAAGCTTTACCGGAATACCAGTGACAAAAAGTAACGCCGAAAAATTTTGGTAACTTTTCGCTAAGAGATCAAAGATTTTTATAAGTATTCAGGGCTATTATCTTTTGAATAACTGCTAATGGGATGTTAACAACAGGCTTCGTTTCGGCGAGCTTATGTTGTTATACTCAATAGCAGTCGGAAAAATAATAATAGTACCGTTCCGCACAGGAGTTGACTCAGTCGATAAGAGCCCCTGTTTTCCTGTTATGTCATGGCACACACCATGGACAAACAGTTTCTTACTCGAGTGGCAAACATATTCAAGCTCCAAAGGAAAGGTATAACTAACCTGGATACTCTAATATGCTGGCGCCGGATCTCGTTGAACTCAGCAGTAACATGCAATTTGCCGAGCTGAGGCTCATCCCCAAAACCCATGGTCCCGTTACCGAGGAAGCCATTCGTCATCTGCTGGCATTACCTGACTTTGCCAAGCTTTACCCCCTGGACAGTCAAATTGTTAAAGCCGTCAAAGAGATCAACAAGCTCTATGCCGAAGAAGATGGCCAATTCGAGCAATTTTTCCAGATAGCCGAGCGTCGTGACGGCCAGATATCACTCCAGCCGAGCAAGGATAAGATGCAAGCCGCCATGACCCTTACCGCCGCCTGGGGCGGTAAAGAGATCACCCTGCCGGACATTCTTCGCCGTCTCAAGGAAGATAAGATCTGCATGGGACTATCGAAAATCAAGATAGAAACCATGCTCAAACGCCTGAAGCAGAGTAAACCCGGTGAAACCATAGAAGGCATAATTGCCTGTGGCAAGGCCGCAGTGAACGGTAGCCATGCCAAATTGGATCGCAAAGTCCCCCTGGCCCGTGAACGCCTGTTGCACCCTCAGGAGCGGGAGGATGGCACTGTGGATATGCGTAACTTGGGCGCCGTCATCATGGTCAATAGCGGCGATATTTTGATGGAGAAGATCCCCGCCACCCAAGGTACCCCAGGCTACAATGTCTTCGGTGAAGTACTGCCGGCCAAGCCAGGTAAAGAGTTGGAGATGGTGGTAGGTAAAGGTACAGAACTCAGCGCCAAAGACAGCAATAAGCTTATCGCCACTGTAGCCGGTCAGCCGGTGGAGATCCGCAACGGCATGCAGGTGGACGATGTGCTGCAGATAAAAGATGTCGACGTAGGCTATGGCAACGTCGACTTCAAGGGCAGTATCCTTATCAGTGGCGACATCCATGAAGGGATGCAGGTCAAGAGTAGTGGAGATATCACTGTGATGGGCTTTGTCGACTCGGCGTCCCTGACGGCAGAGGGAGATATCACCGTCAGCAAGGGGATTATAGGTCGGCAGATCCGCACCAATGAGCTATCGACCCAAATAAGAGCCAAAGGGCAGATTTCGGCCCAGTTTGTGCAATATTCTGATCTTCAGTGCCAAGGCGATATTCTGGTAACCAAGCAGCTATTGCACAGCTACAGTTGCACCGATGGCAAACTGATAGTCAGCGATGCCAACGGCCGTCGCGGAGACCTGGTGGGCGGAATAGCCAAGGCAGAAAAAGGTATCAAGGCCGTCGCCATAGGCGCCACAGCCGATACCAAGACAGATCTCTTCTGCGCCATGCGTTTGGGGGAATACCGCCAAAACCTCAAAGAACTCGAAGAGAGTGTTAGGGTTCTGGTAGTAGCCGGGCTGGAGATGGAAGCCCGGCTGAGAAAACTGCCGCCCAAGAGTGAATGGCAAACAGATCCTACCATGGTCGAACAGATCAAAATGATGCTGCAGGAGAAACATCGTGTCGATGATGAGCGGCTGCGGGAAGAAACCGAACTCGATCTTCTGAAGGCGGAAACTGAAGGTTACTATCGCCATTACTTTGTCGAAGCCCTGAAGCATGTCTACTCCAATGTGGAAATTCACATAGGCCCGGCACAGCAGCGCACTCAAAGGGAACACGGCCCCTGCGTGATTGAAAACCAAAATGGAGAAATCCACTTCGATTACAGCAATCGCGGTTAACCTCAAAGCCGTACGGCTATGGCTCAATCTGACCGGGAAGAAATCATAGCAACACCAAGTCACTGTGTTATGGTATCGGGAACAGCTTATGCGTGGAGCCCCTATGACACAGCCCACCTGGCCCGCCATTCTAAAACCGGCAGATTCAGACGAACTCCTGTTCCTCGAGAATGAAAGAGACTGGTTGGAGTATATCTGCCTGCATCAACACCTGAGTTGCCAGGGCGACCAACTGATAGATTCCGGCGGCTTATGCTATCCCATACTTCCAGCCACTCGCAGCAACGAACCTGTGCTGGCCTCATTGCCGCAAATAGGCCCTAGCCAGTCTCGACTCGAACTCAAAGATCTCAAGCTGTTGGTGCAAAAGCACGCCGCCGCGCTCGGCAGCTGCTGCGTGGCCAAATTGGCCTTTATCACTTTTCCACAAGGGCTGGAGATGGTGCGTTATCTCGACAATCTCTGACAAAGCCCTGCGCCCACAGGTATAATCGGCGCGTTTTCTCTCACCGGAGTCATAGATTTGCAACTTCTGAAAATAGATTGCTTAGGGAAGCCTCTGAGGCTGGAAGGTTCCATGGCAGGTTGGCAGCAACTCTTTTGGGATAACCAATTGGTATCACAACAAGCCGCCAGCGCCAATGACCAAGACTGCGGCCGCCATGAGTTCAGTCTTAGTCGCACCGATGGCAGCAGCATCAAGGTACGCCTGGAAACCCAGCTCAACTGGCAACCCTTTGAGCTGAGCTATCGTTTGCTCATCGATGAACAAGTCACAATTGAAGGCAGGCGCAACAGCAAAGATATTGAGCGGCAAACACCGGACATAGCGCCGGTGAAACAGCAGAAACTGAGTCTGGTGGGGCTGGTGTCTCTGGGCTTCAAACTGCTCAAGAGCGCCAAGGTGATCAAGGTCGTACTGGCCGGGGCCAGTATTGCCGCTTATTCTTGGCTGTTTTCACTGCAGTTTGCCCTTGCCCTTATTGCCTGTCTGGTGTTTCACGAATACGGCCATATCCGGGCGATGAAGTATTTTGGTATGAAAACCAAAGGTATCTACCTCATTCCCTTTATGGGCGGCCTGGCCTTGTCCGATGAGAAGATCAACACCCGCTGGCAAGATGTGGTGATCTCCATCATGGGGCCAACCTTTGGCCTGTTAATGTCCCTGGCGGCACTCGTGGCCTACTGGATCACGGGCAATCCCTTCTTTGCCGGATTGGCGGCCTTTAACGCCTTACTCAATCTGTTCAACCTGTTGCCAATTCTGCCGCTGGACGGCGGACATATTCTCAAGAGCATCAGCTTTTCAATGAACAGCGCCATCGGCCTTATCGCCTGTATTCTCGGTGCCGCCATCGGAGTATTTATCAGCTACAGCCTGGGGCTAGCGCTGCTGGGGTTCCTGTTGCTGATAGGCAGCGCCGAGATTCTGTTTGAGTGGAAACAGCGTCATCAAAGCCATCTGTTGCCGCTGGACAGGTATGGGCAAGTGTTTTCCCTTATCTGGTATCTGTTAACCGTGGCGGCCCTGGTAGGGGTTATCTGGCATCTGGCGGGTAGCGGAGATGATATGCTGGGATTGCCACTCAAAATATTGCAGAGCTGATGCAATATGGCAAACGGCTGCAACAAAGCAGCCGTCTGTTGCCTATATCAGTTAAACGGAACCGGATGGGATCTCACCGAAATCACCGTTTTGGTAGTCACGAATGGCCTGCAAGATTTCCGCCTGGGTATTCATCACAAAAGGCCCCATCTGCACCACGGCCTCACCAATAGGGTTACCGGCCAGAATGAGCAGGCCTGCGCCCTTGAAACCGGCTTGCAGCTCGAGAGGATAACGACTGTCGAGCAGCAACATATTACCGGCGGCCAGTTGTTTGCCATCCGGCAGTTGCAATTCACCACTGTGCAAATAGAGCGCCAGCCGCCCCAGATGACTGAGTTCCAACTCGGCTTGGGCATCAGGCGCCAGCGTCAAATCGGCAATCGCCGCATCGCCGGCCAACCCGGTCAAGGGAGCACTGGCTTCAGTACCGGCGAAACGCCAGTCACCGGCCAGCAGTCTCAGGCTGGCGCCTTCAGTTTCAAGCTGTTGGTGTTCATCGGCAGCGCTGTCCTGATACCTGGGCGGCCGCATCTTGTCCTTGGCCGGCATATTGAGCCAGATCTGAAAGCCATGCAGCCCCTCTTTGGCATCGGCCAGCGGCATTTCGGAGTGGACCACACCGCGGCCGGTACTCATCCACTGCACCTTGCCTTCGCGGATGGCGCGGACATTGCCCAGTTGATCCCTGTGCTCAAAGCCGCCCTTGCGGATATAGGTAAAAGTTTCCATACCGCGGTGGGGATGCGGCGGAAAACCGCCGAGATAATCGCGTTCATCGTCGGAGCGGATCTCATCCAGCATCAGATAGGGATCCAACGCCAGAGCCTGAAAATCGGCGACCCGGCTGATATTGACCCCATCGCCGTCAGAGGTGGGTTGCGCCGGCAGTATTTGCAATATTTTCATCATTGGGCTCCTTCACTTTGGAATAGCCCCAGCTTACTGCCGACAAATAACAACAAAAAGCGCATTTATCCGCTATGAGTCTTCGACTTTATAGAAAGGTCACCCCCACCAATAGCGCACCACATGGAAGAAAACCGGCGCGGCAAAACAGACAGAATCCATGCGATCCAGCATGCCGCCGTGGCCCTCTATCATATGGCCCCAATCCTTGACGCCGCGGTCACGCTTGATAGCCGACATCACCAGTCCCCCGGCAAAGCCGAGCAGGTTCACCAGTAAAGCTATGATTGCCGCCTGCCAGGGGGTGAATGGGGTGATCCAAAACAGCGAAGTACCCACCAGCGTCGCCAGCAACACCCCACCGACCAAGCCTTCGAGGGTCTTGGAGGGCGACAGCTTGGGTGCCACCTTGCGTTTGCCAAACAGCTTGCCACAGCAATACTGCAGCACATCGGAGAGTTGCACCACCAAAATGAGCCAGGCGATCAGCAGCAAGTTACGCCCTTCATAGCCCTCAATCTTCAAGGTCATCAGCGCCGGCACTGACGAGACACAATAGACGGCTATCATCAGCCCCCACTGCACCTTGGCGGTACGCTCAAGGTAACGTGTAGTATCGCCGCCAAGTGCTGCCAGAATCGGCATCAGCAGGAACAGATACACGGGAATAAAGATACTGAACATGCCGTACCAATGGATGGCGATCAGCAGATACTGCACCGGCAAGGCAAAATAGAAGGCGGCGACCAGGGCTGGATAATCGCTGGCCCGGGTCGGTGTCAGGGTTAAAAACTCCCTGAGCGCATAGAAAGATACCAGGGCAAACAGCAATATCACCCCATAGAGCCCGAACAGGAAGGCTATGCCTATGGCCAGCACCATCATCCACCAGGCATCGATTCTGGCATTGAGGTTGGCAATAACGGCGTTGTTGCCCTTACGCCTGGCCAGCAAACGACCTATCAGGGTCGCTACCACCAGCAGTAGGCCTATACCGGCAAACAACCACAGTGTCTGGTTCATACTTCCTCCCGTGACATCGCCAATAGTGCCAAACGCAAACGCTCGAGAAAGGCCACCTTGGTTTCCTGCGGCTGCAGCTTGATAGGCGTGCCAAAACTCAAAGTGCAGAGCAGCGGCAACGGCAGATAACGCCCCTTGGGCATGGCGCGATTGAGGTTGGCAATCCACACGGGGATCAGCTCCAGATCCGGGCGCGAGTGTGCCAGATGATAGATTCCACTCTTGAACGGCAACAATGGCGCCTCGCTCAGATTACGGGTTCCTTCCGGGAAGAAGATCAGCGAGTCGCCCTCGGCCAGCGCCTTTTCCACCGGCGCCAAGGGATTGCCCTCACCATGGCTCTCTCTTGGAATAAGCACGGCATTGAATACCCGCTGAATAATAAAGCGCCTCAGCGCCGTCTTCTGCCAATACTCGGCGCCGGCAACCGGACGAGTCTTGCGTCTCAGCAAGGCAGGCAGTGATGCCCACAGCAACACAAAGTCACCGTGACTGCTGTGATTGGCAAAGTAGAGCCGCTGATTGTGATTGGCGCGGCAGCCAAGCCACAGGGCACGGGCACCTGTGACCAACCTGGCGGCCGAGGTGATCCCAAAGGCGGTCAATCCCGCGAGCCAGCCGATTAGGGTATCCATAGATAAGGGTAAACTCCTCTTACAGGAAAAAGCGCCAGACGAGTAACAACATCAGCGCCGCGGCCTGCCCGGCAAAGCAGAGGAACAGACGCTTTAGCAGCGCCTGCGCCCCTTGGGCGCGCTGCAGCATACTGCGACCGGCCTGCTCTTCTTTAAGCCAGCCGAGCTGCTGCATGCTGTGATCCAGACGTTCGCAGGAATGCTCCCCTGCCAGGGCGGCAAACAGCTTGGCATCCAGCGCCACTCTAAGGCCAAAATACTGTCCGCCCAGCCCGAAAAGCACCATCAACAGGGCGCTGAGCAGTTCCGACCATCCTTGAAGCTTGCCGCCCCAGAGAAGCAGCAAAGGTGCCAACATCAAAACGGCACTGAACCAGCGCAGCGGCGCGGCATTGCCCAATAAAGTGGCCACCAATTTTGCCAGATCCCGCTGCTGCGACTCAGGCATGTTGCACCTCTGGCGGGCAAAAACCGGACTTGAGCCGCTCCAGGTAAGCCAGAGTCTCTGGCTTGAAAACCACCTTGGGTCTGACGGCGGCAATCATCCTTGCGGCATCCTGGGCACTGCCGGCCCGACCGCTCAGCAGCAACCAGGCCGCCAATACCAGGGCGCTACGGCCATAACCCAAGGCGCAACATACAAGTAGAGTACCTGAAGTGCGCAAACACTCGAGCCGCCTGACCGCTTCCAGGCACTCCTGTTCATCCGGCAAGCATAAATCCAGCATGGGCATGGGCTGATACCATTTGAGCTTGCCTTCGGTCATCCCCCGAACAGGTGTCAGCAAGGCCTTGCCCGAATAGGGGAAAGGTAACTCGGCGCAGAGATCCAATATGGCATCATATTGCTGCGCTTCACTCATGGTGGGCATGCGCCCAAGCCAAACCCCGGGCAGCACCTCTTGCGCCGCCACCTGGCCAGCGGTCCAGAAACGGATATTGAGCCAGGCAAACAAACGATAAGGCAACAACAGCCAGCGACTGGCGAAGCTGGGATGGCCCAGCTCACTCTTTTGAAAACCCGCGGCGGCAAACAGGAGATAATTGAGCGCCACCATGGCCAGCGCCAAGGCCAGCCAAAACAGCAGCATGCCAAGCAGACTCATGGGCCAGAGCAAGGCCGCGAGCAGCAGCAAGACGGCGCCGACGCCATAAGCCGCTGCCAGCTTGAGCCTGCAAGGTTCCCTCGCCAAACTCAAGCGGCTGAACGAATGTCGCGGCCACAGCCAGAGGCAGAACAGACCGGCCGCCAGCCCTGTGGGCAAGTCGATAAAATGATGTTGCCAGGTCGTCAGCACCGACAGGCCAATCAAGGCAAACCAGCCGTGGAGCAGATAACGCCAGGGGCCCTTGGCCCGCTGACTGTATTCACTCCAGAGCACCACCAAGAGGGCGATGTGCAAAGAGGGCGCCTGATTGAAAGGCTTATCAAACCCCATCAGGAGATCAAACAAACCACCAAAAACGCCGTCGAGCGGCGGGCGCTCAAAACTGAATTTAAGTGGCCAGATGAGAAAACAGCCGATACACAGAAGCTGTACGCTCAGCAGCCTGAGCCCCAGTCTGTCTATCCCCTTGCGGCTGAGGGGGAGCAGAAACGCCAGGCCGTAGAGAAGATCTATCGACCAGTAAGGCACTATGGTCCAGGGCCAAAGCGGAATGGCGTGCTCCCAGGAAAACACCAGACTGGGAACCTCACTTTGCTGCGAGGCATACCAATTGGCAAAACCATAGCTGGCAAAGAAAAACGGCGCCAACAAGGCCAGCCAAAGCAGGCCCCGGCGAATGGTACCGACCTCGCGTCGACGGGCGGGCAGCTCAGGCATCAGTCGGCCTTACGCGCCATGGACACGGTAAATATGCCCCACTCATCCACTCTTTGAGTCAACTTGTGAAAGCCGTTGGCTTTGGTCAGTTGATCCATCTCCTGCTGACTGCGGCGACGCATCACCCAAGGCTGACCGTCTCTGTGGCTGGTCAGGGCCCGGCCGATGAATTCCAGCTGTGGATGCCAGGGCTGGCCCGTGTAGATAAGCAGGCCTCCGGGCGCCAGCGCCGCGGCAATACCCGCCAGGGAGCGGGACACCATCTCATTGTCACCAAACAGCTCGTAGAGGCCGGAGACTACCGCCAGGGTTGGTTTGGGCTCGACCGCCGCCAGCGAATCAAAGTCGAAGGCATCGCCCTTTTCAAAGCGTACTATGTCACTGAGGCCAAGCTCATCGATGAGAGCGCGGCCGTCGCGGATATTGATATCACTGTAATCACGCAGCAGCACAGAATCGGGCTTGATATCGCTGTTCGCCAGGCTCTCCAGCAGATAGCGGCCATGCCCAGCGGCCACATCCATCAAATGCAGCGGCTTTTCTTCCTTTCTCAGCGTCGACAGCGCCTGCGCCAGCAGTTCTTCGATATGGCGTTTACGCTGACGTATGCCGCGCCAGCCAATGGCATTGAGATATTGTTTGTCGACAAAGCGGCCAAACTCCCCCTTGCCGGAGGGGGTGTTGCGATAGACATAGTCCAGGGTGCTGCCCGAGTCGAAGCCGCGCTCGAAACCCAGAGCGATGCCCTCTGAGTATTTCTCCCCCAGCTTCATCACTGCGCGGGTGGCTTGCCAGTACTTGGCCTGCCAGGAAGCCTCGGGCAGAGGGGCGGCGAGCGATTCACTCTCGGCGCAGCTCGGGCCGAATTTATCTTGCTGCAACAAATTCACAGTCGCCTGCGGCGAGGCGATATTGGCCCGCAGGAAGCGTCTGATCCTGGCTATCGGGTCGGCCCGATCCAGCTCTCCCAGGGTGTCATGATAAAAACCGGGCAGCAGGTGCAATTCTTTACGCTGGGAACCCAAACGCTCAAAAAACTGCTGCTGCGGCTGGCGCCGAACCACATAGTCGGCGCCCGAGATCAGTACCTGAGTCGGTACAGTAATCGCCTGGGCATTGGCCACCACTCTTTCGGCGGCATCATAGAGTCCCAACAACACATTGACCGAGATCGGCCTGGCGATCAGTGGATCTGTCTCAAAGCTGTATTGTCTGGCTGGGTCATGGGTCAACAGCTTGGCCTTAACATAGCTGTTGACGAAAAAGTTGCCCTTGAGGCTCCTCAGCAGCTTGAGCCCAGGGATAGCAAAAGGCACATAGAGTTTGACGCTGAAGGCCGGCGACGCCAGCACCAGCGCACGAATAGAAGGCGCATAGTCATGCACCCAGGTGCTGGCCAGCACGGCGCCGACACTTTGGGCCACCACACACAGCTGCTCTTGGCTGAAACCATGTTTGCGCTCTATGTGTTCCACAAAGGTCTGAATGTCGCGGACACTGGTACCGAAGGAGGGGCTGTCGCCTCTGGCGCCCGGTGATTGCCCATGACCACGGGCGTCCCAAGCGAAAAAAGCCTGCTCAGGCAGCGCCAATTCATCCAACAGGTGCGCCATTCGACCACCGTGTTCATGACCACGGTGAAACAGCAACACGGCCCCGGGATCCTCTTGTTCATTGGTTTCCAGCGCCGGCCAGAAACGATAAAACAGCTGGAATCCATCATGGGTAGTAAAAAAGTGTTCCTCGGGTACCCTTGCGGCATTATCCATATAATTCATTCCTTTGATAAACAACTTAACTTGCGCTCTCACCCTGCTTCAAACCGGATTTTACCCGATTGAATATGGTCAGGCAGAGTAACAGGATAACCAATGACAAGATCAAATTGAGCCAGAATGGTGTCAACCAACCCAAGGCGACGGCCAGCCCCAGAATACCGAAGACAAACGCGCGATCGCTCTTGCCCATGGGGCCATCATAGCGGCGCTCAGCCCCCACCATCAGGCCTAGCACCCCGGCATATTCACTGGCTATGGCCAGTAAGGTCAGGGCGATCACCAGTGCAGGTTCCACACCACCTAGCAAGGCAAAAGGCAGATAGAGTATCGCATCCGAAACAATATCGGCGAGCTCATTGAGGTAGGCGCCGAGACGGGATTGCTGCCCAAACTCGCGGGCCAACATGCCATCTATGGCATTGAGCGCCATTCTTTTCAGCATCCAAATCGGGATGAGGGCAAAGAGCCAAGGATGAGGCCAGATAAGCAACAGGGTTCCCAGCAGTATAGAACCCAGCGCCGCCAATACCGTGACTTGATTGGCGCTGACGCCGCGCTGATACAGACGGGTAACCAGTGGCCTCAGTAGGTCCTGAAAGCGGGATTTCAACTGATAAACAGACAAACTCATTGGCTACAACATCCTAATCGAGAAAGAAAAGTTCTCACAGTCATCCTTGAATCTCGCGCAAATGACCAAAGTGCACTATGCCTGATTTTTAATATGCTTCAAAGTGCTTGAGGGAAAAAGCCGCGGCTGAATCACGACTCAACCGCAACGCCTCCGACAAGGGGAAAATGCCACTGCACCTCTCTGTATCCAGTCTATTGATTCTCTGCTTCGATTGGCTTTAGGGTTAAAGCCAAATGTTCCAGCTGATAGATAGCCATGAATGGCTCAATCAAGTTGCCAAGCCCCAATAGGCATTTGGAATAGCCAGCGCTGACGTTCATTCAACCAAAATAAATACAACAAATTGATACTTTTAATAATTTAAGCAGACTAGCGTTTCAGAAAACCAAACACAGCCCCGCGCCCAGGATGGTGTAGACATAGTGTTGCACTCACCTTCTATTATGCTCAAAAAGGATTAACCAAAATTAATTCAGCATTCCACCCAAGTTATGCTGCAATAGGCCCAAGTTAAACCCACTTTGAGGCCCTTGGTTCACCACTATGGAACTTTTGCTCGACCCACACATATGGATCGGACTCTTTACCCTTATCATCCTCGAGATAGTTCTCGGCATAGACAACCTGGTATTTATTGCCATTCTGGTTAAAAAACTCCCTCAACATCAAAGAGACAAAGCCCGGGTCATAGGCCTGTCGCTGGCTCTGTTGATGCGCCTTGGCCTGTTGGCCGTGGTGTCCTGGCTGGTCACCCTCAACCAACCTTTATTCAGCCTTGCCAATTTCAGTTTTTCCGGACGGGATCTGATCCTGATTTCCGGGGGGCTGTTCCTGCTGTTCAAGGCCACCAGTGAACTGCATGAACGGCTGGAGTCCAAAGAGCCGGAAATTGGCCAGAAAGTCGCCTACGCCGGCTTTGGCATAGTTGTGACCCAGATACTGGTGCTGGATGCGGTATTTTCCATCGACTCTATCATTACCGCGGTCGGTATGGTGGATGAGCTCTGGGTAATGATGACAGCCGTAGTGGTGGCCATGACTGTGATGTTGCTGGCTTCCAAACCGCTGACTCGCTTTGTCAACGCACACCCAACCGTGGTGGTGCTCTGTCTCAGTTTCCTGCTGATGATAGGTTTCAGCTTGGTGGCCGAAGGCTTTGGTTTCCATATTCCCAAAGGTTATCTGTATGCCGCCATAGGTTTCTCCATCATGATCGAGTTCTTCAACCAGTTGGGGCAACGCAGGTTCGAACAACGTGAGGCCCGTAAACCCTTGAGGGACAGGACAGCCAACGCCATCTTCAAGTTGATGGGCGGCAAGAAGCAGTTTGAAGAAATTGAAGAAGATGAAGAGTTGCCCGAAGACGAGCGCGCCCTGAGCAAGTGCTTTGGTGAAGATGAACGCAACATGGTCGGTGAAGTGCTGACTCTGGCCGAGCGCAGCATCAAGAGCATTATGACGCCGCGTGCCGAAATAAGCTGGGTTAACCTCAGCCACAGCCCCGAGCAGATAAAACAGCAACTGCTTAGCGACAGTTTCAGCCAGTATCCCCTGTGTGACGGCGACATAGACAAGGTCGTGGCGCTGGTCAGTGCCAAGGAGTTGCTGGCAGTCATAGAACAACAACGGCCGCTGCAGAGTCTGCGCCCCGGCCACAAGCCGGTAATAGTGCCGAAAAGCATCAGTGTGTTCCGTTTGTTGGAAGAGCTGAAACGCGCCAAGGCCGACATGGCACTGGTCACCGACGAATTCGGAGCGCTATTGGGACTGGTCACAGGCCACGACATTCTCGAAGCCATAGTCGGCGAACTGCCTCAGGAAGATGAGGCCGAAGAGATCCGCATCGATGGTGATGGTTGGCGCGCTCGCGGCAGTATAAATTTGCATCAGTTGGAGAAGCTACTGGGCTGCGACGAACTCGAGAGCCATAATCACGAGTACGTCACCCTGGCGGGCATGTTGCTGGCGCGCTTTGGCCGGATCCCGGAAGCAGGTTGCGTGCTGACTATAGAGCCCTGGCGCTTTGAGGTAACGGCGATGAATCAACACCAGATAGCCGAAGTCAAAATAAGCCATCTAGAGCAGCAAACTGACAACAGCCCTGCCAGCGAAGGCCCCTATCCAACACTGGCAGAAACCTGATCCACAAGCGCCGATAGCCAAGCCAAATCTGCGGCTATCGGCGCTGTTTTACTACAACCAGCCTATCCCCCTCACTTGTTGATCACCTAACTCTTTCAGGCGCTGCGGCTCTATCAGACAATTCCCAAACTTAAGTAGTCGTCCGTGAATAATTAGACAAACCCAAGCCGTGAACGCGATAATCCCTCCCCAATATCACTTTTATCAGACATTTTCGGTTCAAAGAGCACTAAGAGTATGAAGAAACGCTTCTGCCTTCCATGGATAGCAATAATGATGATACTGGCCAGCCCTGCTCTGTCAGCGGCCAATGCAGAGCAATTCTCCCGCTTACTTAAAGGAGCCGAAAGCCAGCTCTATTCACTGCCGCAAAGGTCGCAGGCTCAACTGTACGAAATGGAAAGCGGACAACTCAAAGACCTGCCCAAGCCCCTGCTGACCCGTTTTTACCTGACCAAGGCGACAGTATCTCTACTGCTGCATGAGATCCCCGCTGCCGAGCAAGCAGCCCAAGAGGGCCTGAAACTGGCAGTTCCGGGAACCAGCGAACATACCCTGCTGGAGCTAAGACTGGTACAGGTGATGTTGCAAACCGGCAAGGTCACCCAGGCCATCAGCGAGTTGCAAAAGATTATAGATAGTCAGCAAAATTCCGCCGATAAGGCGGTGCAGGCCGAAGCCCTGCTGCTGAAGAGCAAGGCGCTTGAACAACAAGGCAAGCTGGATGCGTCCTACGCCAGCCTGATGCTGTCATTGGACGCCGCCGAACAAAGCCGGGACAAGGAGTTGCTGGAGCGGATCTCCTTTGGCATCGGCCACCTCCTGGTGCGCCTTAACGGCTTTGAGCGCTCGGAAAAACTGCTTAACAACGCATTCAAATTCTTCAAGGACAGAAGGATGTCCTACAACCAGATGCTGGTGCAATTAGAATTGGCTCAGTTGGCCGAGCAGCAGGGACAGACTGAAATAGCCATAGATAGATACCAAGCAGCGCTGGAACTGGCCAGAGTATTGGGATACGGCCTGTATCGCTTTCGTATCAATGTGGAACTGGCGCTGAAATATCGGGATTCCGGGGATGTGTCGTCCATGGCAAAGCACCTGCAACTGGCCGACAAGCTGCAATATCGCGAGACTTCAACCCTCTATACCAGTCGCTTTCAACTGCTCAAGGCCCAAGAGTTACTCAACAAGCATAAGTACGCCGAAATGGCCGTCTATGTAGACCCTCTGCTTATCAGCCTAGCGAAGGAAAAAGCCTTGTTGCGCTCTCAGATAGAGCTGTTAAAGGTCAGTGCCGAAGGTTTTGCCGGATTAGGTAATTTCAAGCGCGCTTACGAAGTATTGGAGCAATACCAACAGCGTTTCGCCGCATACAGCTCCAAGGAGTTGGTCAGCAATCTGGATCGCCAACAGTTACTATTTAACTTAGAGCGCCTCGAATTTGAAAATCAGGATCTCAACTGGAACAATGTGCTGCAAAAGCTGGAGCTGGAAACCAACCGCACTACCTTGAATCAGCTCAATATCATAAGCAGCATCATCCTGTTGCTGCTGTTGCTGGCCACTATCATTATTCTCTGGCTCAATCGCTCACGCTTGAAGTGGGGCCTGCTGGCCAAGACAGACAGTCTCACCGGCCTCTATAACCGCCGTTATCTGGCTGGTTGGTTGCTGTACCATCAGGCCTTAGAGGAGCAAAACCAGGAGTCGCAACCTAAGTGGCGCACACTGCTTGCTCGGCTGAAATCACTGTTGTTGCCGGCCAAAGTCCAGCGCAACCATGGCCCACTGGCGTTAATCACACTCGACATAGATAGCTTCAAAAAGGTCAATGACACTCATGGCCACAATAACGGCGACCGGGTGCTGATTGAACTGGCCAAGGTCATGAAAGCCTTGCTGCGGAAGGATGATCTACTGGCACGGGTTGGCGGTGAAGAGTTTATGTTATTGCTGCCCAATACCGGCTTGAATGACGCTGTGACTGTTGCCGAAACCCTGAGGCAAAGCGTGGCCGAGCACATATTCACCCTGGAAAATGGCGAGCCACTGAGGCTCACCGTCAGCCAGGGGGTGGCTTTGGACGCCGACGGTTGCCAAAGCTTCAGTCAACTGGCTGATATTGCGGATAAACTTCTTTATCAAGCCAAGCAGCTTGGGCGTAATCGAGTCGAAAGTGAGCTGGCACAGGACTCAGAAGCCAACGCAGTTTGAATTCAGGCGTTTGTCTGCGAGCCGCCGCCATTCCAGCTGCCATCGCGGCGCGCCTGATACTCACTGACCATGGCCTCCACTGCCGCCTCGTCGAAAGGACGTAAACCACTGAGTACCAAGGTTTTACGTCCGGTTCCTACCTGCTTATCATCACTGATAAGCGCGAAATCCAGCGTCACATCACCGCGCTTGCCATCGACTTTGAGATTGCTGTTAATCAGCTCCAGTTTAACCTGCTCAAACTCCAGGGTATCCAGCTCAAACCCCATGCTTTCATAGATAACCAAGGGCCGCGCCGGATTGATGGTGACCTGATGCTCACGCATCAAAGGCACCAAAACATGGGTAAAGTTGAGGCCGGAAAAAGCCACATAACTGCGGATAAAGGATTCCAACTGCCGTTCGCAGTGGCGCGTTTCACCATCGCGATGGACATTCAGGTAGCGTTTGCCGCGCTCATCTTCTATCGCCAGCTCGGCCCCCTGATTGCCGGGAAAATGCAGACATACGCCGTCCCCGACCATGCCTTCAAACTTGAACAGCATCCGGCGGCTGAGGCCATAATCGTTCAACACCAAGGCAAACAGCAGATCGCCGGGAACGCAAAATCGTTTGGCATCTTCATCATGGATAGGATTAAAATCCCCTGCTACTCCCTTGGCAAAATCACTGGCCTGCTTACGGCCTATGGTTATTTGGTTATTTTCTCTTTTAAAATAATCAACTAGAAACATCTTGTTCAAACACTCACAAAGCCAAGGCTAACCGGAATAAAAAGGCCTACCAGTTTAACCGCCTTTTGACAAATAACTCACCCGATCTGTTGGCCTTGGCTTCCGGCCAAGGTTAGCCGCTCAAAAATCAAGCAATCGCACTTCAGCGAGTTTGTCTGAAAATGATCCCAAGCTCTCCTGGACAACTCAAATACAGCCTTACTACTTTACTTAAAAGATCAAAAGCTTACTTTGTAAAGCCAGTTTTTCAAGCAAAACCTCAACAATAACAACTCGGTTTACAGATGCTGACATTTGTTAATTTTGATCACAACAATAAATGCAAATCGTTTGCATTTATTAAATCAATTGCTAGAATTCGCCCGATTTCAACAACAGTAACATCACAACGGGAACCAAGATGATCAAGAAAACTCTCATTGCCAGTGCGCTACTGACTGCCCTGTGCGGCCCACAGGCATTCGCCTCGGACGAGACTCAGGAGCTGCGCAAAATCATCGAACAGCAACAAAAGGTCCTCAAGGATCTGGAGCGTCGTCTGGCAGAAACCGAAAAGCGTCAGCAACAAACTGCCGAGCGTGTCGAACAAACCGCTGAGCGGGTTGAACAGACCGCCGAGGTGGTAGATGCCACCCCGCAAAAAACCGCCACCACTATCGGCGGCTATGGTGAGCTGCACTACAACAACATAGACAACAAGCTGGGCGAGGATAAGAAAGAGTTCGACTTCCACCGTTTCGTGCTCTTCTTCGGCCATGAGTTTACCGAAGACACCCGTTTCTTCTCCGAGCTGGAAGTGGAGCACTCCATCTCAGGCGATGGTCAAAATGGCGAAGTCGAGCTGGAGCAGGCCTACATAGAGCACGACTTCAATGAAGCCCTGACTGCCAAGGCGGGTCTGTTCCTGATGCCGGTTGGCATCATCAATGAAACCCACGAGCCACCGGCATTTTATGGTGTCGAGCGTAACCCGGTTGAGAAAGACATACTCCCGGCTACCTGGTGGGAAGCGGGTTTGGCAATGAATATCCAGGCAGCTCCCGGCCTGGCCTTCGATGCGGCCGTGACCTCGGGCCTGAATGTCCCTACCACAGGTAAAAATGCCTATAAGCCAAGAAGCGGTCGCCAAAAGGTTTCCGAGGCCAAGGCTGACGATCTGGCCTATACCGGCCGGGTGAAATACACAGCCGTTCCCGGTCTGGAGCTGGCTGCCACGGTTCAGTACCAATCTGATCTGACTCAAGGCGAAGCCAATGTAGACACTGCCTCAGCCCTGATGTGGTCGGCGCACGCCATCTACAACATAGAAAACTTCAGCATCAGAGCCCTCTACGCCGAGTGGGACATAGATGGATTTGAAGCCGAAGCCCTGGGCCGCGACAAGCAAAATGGCTGGTATATAGAGCCGTCCTACCGCTTTAACGAGCAGTTCGGTATCTTCGCCCGCTACAACGAATGGGACAACAATGCCGGTGACAATCAAGATACCAAAGAAACTCAAACCAATGTGGGTATCAACTACTGGTTGCACGAGAATGTGGTGTTCAAGGCCGACTACGAAAAACGTGGCGGCAAATCTGACTCAGATGGTTTCAATCTGGGTGTAGGTTATCAGTTCTGATGATCTTTGGGTGCCCTCTGGGGCACCCTCATTGAGGCACTTATGAAGATCCTTATTGCATTACTCTCACTGTTTTTGCTGCCACTCACTCAATCCCAGGCGGCGCAAAGCGTTTACCAAAGCCCGGCAGACTTTGTCACCCAGGCCTTGGGAAACCAAAGTAAAGGTCAAGCAAAAGCCAAAGTTTTTTGGTTCAGCGCCGAGCAACGCCAGGTCATAGAAGAGATACTGGCCCACGATTTTCGGCCGCTGCGTACCCGCTATTGGCAGCAGGGAGACGACACTGTCTGGATTCTGGAGGAAATTGGCAAAGAAGCGCCAATCACTGTGGGCATTCATGTGCGCCATGGGCAGATTTATCGCACCAAGGTGCTTATCTACCGCGAGAGCCGCGGCGATGAGGTCAGGCACGACTTCTTTACCGATCAATTTAAATCGGCGACACTCACAAAAGATAAACAGCTGGACAAACATATAGATGGCATTACCGGGGCAACACTGTCCGTCAGGGCCCTGACCAAACTGGCCCGTATCGCCCTATATCTTGATCGGCAACTCAGCCTGCAAAACACAGTGAGCCCAGATGACACGTAAACATCCGGACTTTCGAGTCCGTCTCCTGCGCACCCTGCGCCCCTGGCACAAACGTATTGGCATCAGCAGCAGTGTGCTTGTGTTGCTGCTGACACTGACCGGCCTGGCCTTGAATCACAGCCGTGAGCTGAACCTATCCCAAGGCGTGCACTGGCAATGGCTGCAAGACTATTACGGCATTGGCGCCCCGGAAGATTTCAAAATCTGGCAAGCCCAGCCGCTGGCGGGCAGCAGTCAGGGGCAGGCCTGGATAGGCGGCACACCGCTAGCCGAGCAAACAGATGAAATACTGGCCATGGCTCCCTTTGAAGACAAGTGGCTGCTGCTGACCCAAAACAGTTTGACGATTTTGAGCCAGGATCTTGCTGTGCTGGAAACCCAAACCGAGCTGACAGGTTTGCCGCCGCAGATAAACGCCTTGGCGGTCGAGCCCGGCAATGTCTGGCTAAAAACACCACTGGGCCAATATCGCAGCGACAGCGAACTGCTGGACTGGCAAGCGGCCACCAGCCTGGTGACCCTCCCCTGGATAAAACCACTCGAAGGGGCAAAGATACAAACGCAGCAATTGCTCGGAGATATTCGCGCCAGCCGCCTGTCCTGGCACAGGGTTCTTCAGGATCTGCACAGCGGCCGGATCTTCGGCGCTGCCGGCAGTTATCTGATGGATCTGGCGGCGATCGCCTTATTATTACTGTCTGTGAGCGGCCTGATCATTTATTTAAAACAGAAGCGCTGAAATCAAGCCAGCTATGATGCCTGCCCGGGCTCGTGTGAGCTCCCGGCCAGAGTATCGGGCGCGAGCAACTGCAGACTGGCAAACTCACGGTACAGCGGGCTGGTTTGCATCAACTCGCTGTGGCTGCCACTGGCCAATAATCGCCCCCGCTCCAGCACCAGAATACGGTCGGCATTGAGCACTGTCGCCAACCTGTGGGCTATGATGAGAGTGGTTCGTCCCGCCATCAACTCATCCAAAGCCTGCTTGACCTTGACTTCACTGACCGCATCCAGGGCACTGGTGGCTTCATCGAGCAGCAGTAAAGGCCTGCGGGCCAAGATGGCGCGGGCAATGGCAATTCGCTGCTTTTGACCACCGGAAAGGCACACGCCACGCTCACCCAAATAGGTATCATACCCCTGGGCAAACTCACTGATAAATTCATGAGCTCTGGCGCCTTTGCAGGCGGCAACCACCTCTTCCAGGCTGGCCTCCGGGCGGCCATAACGCACATTTTCCAGCACACTGGTGGCAAAGATCACCGACTCCTGGGGCACCAGGGCAAACTGTGCCCTCAGGCTCGCCAATGATACAGAAGCGATATCGACGCCATCGAGCAGAATGCGGCCGCAACTCGGCTGATAGAAACGCTGCAGCAACTGAAACAACGTACTCTTGCCGGCGCCGCTGGGCCCAACCAGAGCCACCCGTTCACCGGGTTGAATATGGATATTGAGATCCTCAAGCACTGCTGCACCCTCATCATAGGCAAAACTCAGCTGCTCTATTCTGAGTTCTCCCTTAAGCGGACTGGGCAGCGCCAGCGGCTTGGCCGGCTCGGCAATATTTGCCTTGGACTCGGCCAGCTCCATCAAGCGTTCACTGGCACCGGCAGCCCGCTGAATATCCCCTATCACTTCGCTTATGGTGGCCACGGCGCCAGCCACCATCATGGCGTAAAACATGAATGCCGACAGCTCACCGGCGCTGACCGCACCGGCCATTACGTCTCTGGCCCCCACCCAGGTCACAGCCACTATGGCACCGATAGTCAGCAACATGACAGAGGAGATCAACGCCGAGCGATAACGGATGCGGCCACTGGCAGCACGCATCACCGCCGCCAGGTAGCCGTCAAAATTGTCGCGATCGCGAGCCTCGTGACCATAGGATTGTACCGTGTGGATCTCATGCAAGGTTTCATCCACATAGGCACCGAGATCGGCGACACTGTCCTGACTGGTGCGCGCAAGCTTGCGTACCCGCCGCCCAAGCAAACCTACAGGCACCAACACCAGCGGTACGGCCAGCAGCACCAAGGCCGTGAGCTTGATGCTGGTAAAAGCCATCATCACCAAGCCACCTATAGTGGTCACTGAAGATCGCAGTGCCATCGACAGGCTAGAACCGATAACTGTCTGCAACAGAGTACTGTCGGCGGTGAAACGGGAGATGATTTCCCCGGTGCGCAAGCGGGCGAAAAACACCGGGCTTTGTTCCAGTAACCTGTGATACACCAAGCGGCGAATATCGTTGCTGACTTTCTCACCGAGCCAGGTCATCAGATAAAAGCGGCAGAACACGGCCACGGCACTGACCAGGGTGATCCCCAGAATAAACAACACAATTTCGTTGAGGCGGCCCGAGTTGTCGGCCATAAAGCCCTCATCCACTATCAAGCGAACCCCTTGCCCCAGAGCCAGCCAGGCCAATGACCCCAGCAGCAAAAACAGCAGCGCCAGGGCAACCCGCAAACGATAAGGCTTAAGAAAGCTCAGGATCCAGGGCAGGATCCGAGCCGAAGCGATTTGAGGAGCAGACAATAGAAAATCCAGACAGTGACTATTAATCAGGATTGTGGCGCCAAAGCGCCGATGAGTCCAGTTCAGGCAGACACAGCCTTGGGCGTTCCATGGTGACCATCACGCATCCAGTTGACATCCAACAACTCGGCACCGCTGAGACTGAACGCCTGGCCAAAACCTTTGACATAGAGACCGCGCTCGGGCACCAGCTTAAACAGGTTGAAATCGGTCAATGCCGCCAGGTTATCTATCATCTCACCGAAGCGCCCGGACAGCACCTGTACCCCTTTGGCAAAGCTTGGGCTGTCTCTTGCTATCAGTTCGGCAGCGGCATCAAAGGTCAAGCGACGGCGGGCAAACACGCTGCGCGCCTCGGCTTCGTCTTCCACCAGCATCACAGATACCCGCGGTGACTGTTTGAGATTAATACCGTGACGCGCCAGATCGCTTACCAGAATATAGAAGCCATCATCGGCTAGCGCGAACGGCGCATAGCTGGCATTGGGGACCCCGTTGGCATCCTGGGTCGCCAACTGCAAGGTAGTGCGCCCCTGTTTAAACTCTTCAATTTCCGGCAGCAGTTTTTCCTGCAGGCGTTGGTTCTCACTGGTCATATTTCCCCCTTTTTTGCTGTCACTTCACCACGGTGACGCCAGTCGGCAAACAGTGCCAACTGTGGCGGCAGCAGCTTGCGTTGTTGATCCCGGCCCAGATAGACCTTAAAAACGATGGCGCCATCAGGGCCAAAGAAGTTAATCGAATGGCTTTCAGTGCCCCGAAATGGACGACTTATCAAAGCGATGGCACTGAAATTCTCCAATTTCAGATGGCCATGCAGGCCATCTCCCTTGCTGTAGAGGTTAAAGTAGCCATGAGCCGTCTTTCCCTTGGGGAAGTCGCCTTTAAATTCAAATATCTGCCCGGCAACTGTGACTATGGTGGTCAACTTGCCCCACTCAGGCAGTGCCTGCAACAGGGCTTCCAACCATTCCAGCGGCAAGAATTGCTGCTGCTCGGCCGGTAATGCCTGCACCACCTCAAGCTCAGAAATCCCAAGATTGGCGGCGGCATCGGCCGGCAACCATTCAGGGTGTTCCAGCATGGCGGCGGCTATCTGCAGGCGGCCAGCGGCCGCCCTTGTTGTATCGCTTATCTGCATCTGTTGCTCCATCAGAAACGGTAACGGGCCGAGAGCTTGAAGTTGCGCCCTTGATCCATCAGGGTTTGCCAGGCTTGGATGTATTCTTCATCGCCAATGTTTTCAATGGCAAAGTCGACTCGCAGTCCTTCGAAGGCCCCCATGGCAGGCTCCCAAGCCAGATACACATCCCATAGGGTGTAGTCCTGGTAGCGGTTAACCGGGTTGTTTTCAGGCACCCTGTCTTGACTGGCGTTATAGCTGACCCGGGTCCCCAGCTTCATATCGCCCGCCATGATCCCTTGCGATAAGTCGAGCACCAGCTTGTTGGCCGGAATATTGGCCAGATAACCTCCGTCATGCCTGTCCTTGCCTTCAGTCTGACCATAGCTGAGTGATAAGCGGGTCTGATTGATACGATACTTCCCCGTCAGTTCGAAACCGGTCAGCCTGGCCTTGTCGACGTTATCCCAACGGGTATTCTGCTCAAGCCTGGGAATACCATGCAATGGATTGGTCACCCGCTGCTCAATAAAGTCATCGACATCGTTTCTGAATACACTCAAGCTCAGCGCCAACTCATCGTTGCCCGCCAGCTCAGCAAAGCGCATATCGGCCTTCAGTTCCTTGTTCTTGGCCTTTTCAGCCTTGAGGCTTTCATTGACCTCGAAGGTATTACACAGGCCGTTGGGCAAGAAATTGGGGATGGATGGAATACAATAGTGAGTGCCGCTGGAGTACATCTCCTCCACTGATGGCGCGCGGAAGGCTTCATCGTAACGGGCACTGAGTGTCAGCCATGGCGCTGTCTTCCACACCAGTGCCAACGAGGGAGACAAAGCATCGTCATCACTGGAATGACCCAGGTTATTGCTTTCGTTTTCAAAGCTGTCGTAACGCAGCGCCGGATCCAATGACCAGTTTTCCCCCAGGGCGATATTGGCGGCCACGAAAGCGCCCCACACCCGAGACTCACCATCTATGTTGCCGGGACGCTGACCGCTCTGGCCGCTGTCATCACGGAAGGTTTCTATCTGGTCGCGGTAGCCATCCAGACCATAGGTTAATTTGAGCCCCTGCCATTGACTGCGATTGGCGATACTGAACCCCAGGGTTTCATATTCTGTGGTGTCGAACTGGCCCTTGGTCAGGCGATTCTCATCATAATCTGTCTTGTTCCAGTAGAACTTGGCATCCAGATCCAGCAAGGCATTGCCCCTTGGTGCCAGGCTGTAGTCCAGGGTCAGGTTGGAATCTTTGCTGTCACGGCGCACCAGAGGCACACTATTGCTGACACCTGTGGCCGGATTGCTGGGCACGGCCTCGGAGATCTCATTGATCCTGCCGGAAAGCTGCAGCCTTTGTGCCTCGTCCAACTGCCAACCAAACTTGGCCAAACCACTGCGGCTGCGGCTGGCGCTGTTTTCCAGGGTATTGTCATTACCGGCCTTGATATTGTCGCCGTCGCTGTAGCTGCCGTTCAGCAACCAGTCGATACTGCCCTTGGCACCATAAATGGCACCACTGCTCTTGCTGCGCTGGCCATTGGCTTCATAACCTTGCTTGAGATAACCACCAAAGCTCTGGCCTTCGTCGAGCATCTCTCTTGCCGACTTGGTATTTTGTGATACCACGCCACCTATGGCGCCACTGCCCCAAAGGCTGGAAGCCGGGCCGCGTACCACCTCGATAGAACTGAGCAGCTCAGGATCCATAAAGAAGGTGCCTCTATGGCCAGCGCTGGTGTTTTGCCTGGCACCATCTATGGTCTGCAATACTCTCTGGCCACTGAGGCCACGAATTTCCACCTGTTGGGCAGACGCCCTGGGGCCATTGGCGATATTGATGTTGGCTTCCGTTTTGAGCACTTCGGCCACCGAGTCGCCCTGCTTCTCAGCCAACTGCTCTTCGCCGACAACCACTGCACTGCGGCTGGACTCAGAGACTTTCTCCTGAATGCGGGTAGCACTTACCAGCACTTCATCAAATTCAGCTGTTTTTACCTGCTCGGCAACAGCGGCCAAACTCAGGAGGGGAGTCCCCAATGCCAGAGTAATAGCCATAACCAGCGGCTTTCTATTCATCATCTTTGATCCTCAAACAGATTATCAGGCTGTATCTCCAGCCTTTCTCATGGGAGTGGCATTACTGAAAATAAATTGAGCCCAGGGGCAAACAGCAAGCCCGGGATAACACCACTTACGCCGGCACTCTAGCTTAACTTTAGAAGATGATCAAATAGTAATTATTATCATTTGCAATATTATTTACTCTAATATATTTTAATCTGAAGAAAGGGAAAGTTACTCGGGAAGCTAAGCCATTTGTCGGTACGAAATGCGGTGCTATTCAAACGGTAAAAGCTAGCCAAGCGGTAAAAACTGGTTAGGCAGTAAAAGTAGGAACCATGGAATGGTGGCGGCTCAGGGACAGAGCCGACCCAAAACAGAACAGCATTGAGCCTTACGGGTCCTTGCTTAGTTGAATTTGAACATTCACCCGCAGCAACAAGCGGTTGTAAACAGGAGTAACGGCGTGACCCCCAAGCGTTATTGTGGTTTTGCGCTCATGGCATTGTCACTTCAGAGTGCGGTATTGGCCTCTCAGACAGCCACCCCAGATCCTTTGGTAATGCCCACCAAGGGCGGTTTGCAGCTGAGTTTCAGCGCAGCCCCTGCTGCAGCGCCCCAAACTGCCTCTGCCCAGACTCAAAACCAGGCTGCTACCGCCGAAAGCCACCCCGCGGCAAAGGCCCCATCCGCTAAGCATAAAGAAGCTGAACATAGCGAACCTCAATATAAAAAACCGCTGAAACAGAATGTGGCAAACCCTGAGTCGCCAAAGTCTGAGCAACCAAAGTCTGAGCAGCTAAATGCCAAACCTGCCAAAGCGAGTCAGAAACAAGCCTCAAAGATGAGTAAGCCACAACCGACTCAGGAAAAACCGCGAGAGAGAGAAGATAAATCTGAACCGAAACACGCCTCAACAACTCAGCAAGAAGAGCCTGTGCCCCATGAGGAAAAGCCGGGCATTCCTTCGTCGCCGGTTCTAACAGCCACCACCTCAGGGCTGAATCACACAATAGAGCTGGCTGAGCCTGTTTTTGCCAGCCCGCCGACGCCACCGAACTACCCCAGACTCGCCCGCAAGCGGGGCTTTGAGGGCACGGCTCTGGTAGACATCTTCTTTGATCATCAAGGCAAAACCCAAAATGCCCTGCTCGTCAGCAGCTCAGGTTATGCCATTCTGGATGAAGCGGCATTGACCGCCGTACACCACTGGCAGTTCAGCATTCCTTCCCAAGCCTCAGCCACCCGTTTCAAAGTCAGGGTGCCGGTTCGCTTCGCCCTAAACTAACAGTTGGAGACACGATGGAATTAAGTTTGTATCAAAGCCTGTACCAGCAACTTGGTGCTCTTACCTGGCCTTTGTTCATCTGCGCCTTTCTGACCCTGATGATATTGCTGGAGCGCTTTGCCATCTTGTTGCCGAGCCTGTTCAGGCGCCAATCCTGGCTCGGCGAATTGCGCAGCGGCACACTGGATGAAAGCTGTGACAGCCTGCTTGAACGCCTGAAAGATAACCGGGGACTGATTTCCTGCGGTGCCCGCCATTTGCTGAGGCAGGCCGCACAACCCAAGGCGCTGCGGGAAGAGTTGTTGTCACTTTGGCTGGCAAGGGAGAAACGCAAACTCCACGCCGGGCTCAAGTTGCTGCAATACATAGGTGCCATCAGCCCGCTTCTGGGTTTGCTCGGCACTGTGCTGGGGCTTATGGAGATGTTCAACGATATTGGCGCCAATCAGAGTGACAGTATCACTCCGGCCTTGTTGGCCTCAGGCTTGGGATTAGCCATGTACACCACAGCCGCCGGCTTGTTGATCGCCGTACCCGCACTGTTGGGCGCGCAGCTGTTCGGACTCTGGGCCGAGCGCTCAGTGGCCTCCTGCGCCCATGTACTGAATCATCTCAACCTTTGGCTGGAAGGGGTTCCACTGCAGGGCGAAGACAATGATTACGCTGCTTTTAACCTGAGCAAACTCAGTCAAATCAACGACAAGCGCCGCCTTCCGGAGCCGCTGTCATGATTGAAATTAAGAAAGAGCATGGCCTGGATAGCGGCCTGGATCTAACCCCCTTGATAGACATCATCTTCATTGTGCTGGTGTTTTTGCTGCTCACAGCCAACCCCAAGTTATTGAGCCTGCCGATTGAAGTGCCGGATAACAGCGCCACCACTTTGAGCCCGCAAGCGCAGACTCAGTTGACGGTAAGCGTGTTACCCCAGGCGCCGTTCTGGGCGCTCAACGAACAAAAATTTGCCCGGTTCGACGCGTTCGAGCAGGCACTGACTCAGGCGCTGGCCGACAATCCCGAACTGACCTTGGTGGTAGCCGCCGACAAGGAGGCAAGAGTCCAGCCGCTGATGCAACTGCTGAGTCTGCTGCAGCGGCTGCAGATCAGCCAGACCCGGGTCCTGATGGAACCCTAAACAACTGATGAAACCTCAGACACAAGTCTGTGGCGATGAGTCCCTGAATTATTTTGGAGCTAGAATGAAAAACTCTCTTATCTTCCTCTGTGGCCTGCTCGCCATGCCGCTTTTCGCCGCTGAAGAGCCTCCCAAGCGAGTGATCAGTGCCGGTGCCGGTGTCACTGAATTGGTGCTGGCATTGGATGCCGCCCCGCAACTGGTGGCAGTTGACGCCAGCAGCGCCCTGCCAAAGACGCTGAAACTGCCAAGACTCGGCTACCACAGAATGCTTTCAGCCGAGGGCATATTGGCGCAAAAACCGGATCTCCTGATTGGCACCTCTGTGATGGGACCGGCCAGCAGCATAGATCTGGTAAAACAGGCCGGTGTACCGGTTATCACCCTGAAGGCGGCCGATACCACCGAGCAACTACAGCAAAATATCCTCATTCTGGGAAAGGCCCTGAATAAGGAGAAAGCCGCCACCGAACTGGCCGATACCCTGGGTGGCAGGTTACAGCAGCTGGCGCAATCTGCGGCCAAATTCGAACATCCACCCAGAGTCATGTTTATGTTGTTGCAGTCAGAGCGTCCCGCCAGGGTCGGCGGTGCTGATACGGCCGCCGATATCATTATCCAGCTGGCCGGTGCCACCAACGCCGCCGACTTCAGCGGCTATCGAAGCCTGTCTCAGGAAGGCATTCTGGCGCTCAAGCCTGAGCTGATTTTACTCTCAAGCGCCAGCGAGCAACCCGAGCCTCAAGCCGATAAGCTACTGAAGAGTATGCCGCTACTGGCCCATACTCCGGCCGGAAAAGCCGGTTTGATCCGGGATCTTCAACCTCAGGCATTACTCGGGGGATTGGGTATCTCCGCCATTGAAGCAGCCGAGTCCCTGAATCAGGAACTGCTGGAGCAATAATCATGGCTGCCGTGCTGCCCATCCACCGCCATCCCTGGCTCTGGCCTGGACTCGCCAGCCTGCTGCTGTTTTCCGCATTGCTCTCGATAGCAACCGGACCTGTGACCATAGGCTTGAGCGATATAATCGACTCCCTGTTTGGCTCAGTAGCCGCCGGGCAGGAAGCCAATGCCCTGATAGTGCAAAATGTCCGTCTGCCGAGAACCTTGCTGGCACTGATTGTCGGCGCCTTGTTGGCACAGTGCGGCGCAGTAATGCAAGGCCTGTTTCGTAACCCTCTGGCTGACCCAGGCATCATAGGTGTGTCCTCGGGCGCGGCGCTGGGAGCCGCCATCTGCATAGTGCTACTGCCGCACCTCGGCAGCTATGCCGTCCCCCTTGGTGCTTTTCTCTGCGGTCTGGCAACCAGTTTACTGGTTTACCGGCTCGCCACTTCAGGTGGCAGCACCTCAGTGGTGTTACTCTTGCTGGCCGGGGTGGCTATTACCGCCCTGGCCGGTGCCGGAATTGGCATGCTGACTTTCCTTGCCAACGACATGGCACTGCGGGATCTTAGCCTGTGGCAGTTGGGGGCCATCGCCGGTGCCAGTTGGCAATCTGTATTTATCTGTCTGCCGGTACTGGCCTTGGTGAGTTGGCAGTTCAACAAACAGGCATTGGCGCTCAACGCCCTGTTGCTTGGCGAATCCGAGGCGCGTCATTTGGGCATAGAGGTAGACAGGCTCAAGCTGAAGTTGATCTTACTCTGCTCTTTGGGTGTCGGTGTTGCCGTGGCGGCCACCGGCATCATAGGTTTTATCGGACTGGTGGTACCACATCTGGTGCGGCTGCTCAAGGGGCCGGATCATCGGCAACTGCTGCCGCTGAGTGCCATTCTCGGCGCCGTGCTGCTGGCCTTGGCCGACTCAGGGGCCCGCACCTTGATGTCACCGGCCGAGATCCCTGTCGGCCTGATGACGGCTCTGCTCGGCGCTCCCTTCTTCCTCTATCTGCTGCTAAGTCAGCGACGTAAGCTTTATTGAGGTACTCCATGCCTTCACTCGAATCCGTGACCACAACAACTGCCGCACAGACACCGGCTATATCATTTGAGTCCACCGTAGTTACTGAGCAAGTACTGGAGCTCAAACATCTCCATGCCAGAGTCGACAACAAGCCCTTGCTGACCGATGTCAGTTGCCGACTGCAAAGCGGCCAATTTTACGCTCTATTGGGGCCCAATGGCGCTGGCAAGTCCAGTCTGCTGCGGCTGTTAACTCAGGAGCTCAAGGCCGATGCCGGGCGGATAAGCTTTCACGGCTCGCCTCTTGGGCAGTGGCCGAAACAAGCCTTGGCCAGGCATCTGGCCATGTTGCCGCAACACTCGAGTCTCAGCTTTCCCTTCAGCGTTCGTGAAGTGGTAGCCATGGGCCTGTATCCTCTCAGTCTCAGTGCCAGAGATGCCGCCCAACTGGTTGAGCAGCAACTGTGGCGTCTGGATCTGGCTCACCTGAGTGAGCGCAGCTATCCGGCACTGTCCGGCGGTGAACGCCAGCGGGTTCAGTTGGCCAGGGTTTTGACTCAATTGGCCCAGGCCGAGCACTCGCCTGTACTCTTGTTGGATGAACCCACTTCGGCGCTGGATTTGGCCCAGCAACACAGAGTACTGCGGCTCGCCAGAGAGCTGGCACATGAGCAGGGCTACACTGTATTGGCCGTGCTGCACGACCTCAACCAGGCCAGTCACTATGCCGATCAGTTGCTGGTTTTGGACAAAGGAAAACTCCTGGTTCAGGGCGAGCCTCAACAGGCTTTGACGCCTGAACTGATTTCCAGGGTCTGGCACTATCAACCGGGTACCTTCGCCGACGCGCAGGGGCAGAGACTCTATTTTTGAAGCGATCAAAATCTTGCCAATAAAGGCCCTTGCAATATGGCCCTGCCATAAGAGCATTTGCCCCCGAACAAGTTCAGCACCGACAAGCGCCTTTGATGTGAAGCCGTCTGTGGTCAGAACGCTAAGCAGGCAGGTATAATTCTTGGGTCAGCCATCAACCCCATCAGAGATGAACAAGAAGCCAGCGATTTCCAACGAAACCCAAACCGAAGCCATGCGCGTGGCCAAAGCCACTCAAAAGGCGGGGCAGACCAAGGAGCAAACCCGCCTCATTGCCCAGGGCATAGAGAAAGGCATTGCTGAATACAAGAAGCAACAAAAGGCCAAGGCCAGGGAAAGAGACAAGGCGCGCAAACAAGAGCTGAGGCAGAAAAAGAAACTTCAGTCCGGCGAAGATGACGGCGTCGCGGCAAGCGAAATACCTTCAAGCTACATCCCCAAGTGGCAACTCTTGTTACCTTGGACACTGCTCATTTTAAGCTGGATTTGGTTTGTATTTATATAACTTTATCAATTGCTTAAATTTTATTTGAGAGCAAGTAAGGCTATAAAAATAACTTCCTCACCGCGAGTTCAGCCACACACGAACAAGTTACGGCATGATTTAAGATACAATAATCCGTAAACTTTCTGCCGGTTAATGGCAACAGAGAGGCTCAGATGTCGCTAAACAGCAGAGTGCGGATCTGCTCCAGGTGAGTGCCAACCCAGGCACTGTTAATCGGGCCCCAGGTGCGGATGTGGTAGTGCCCTGAATTATTCCTGCGGCCATCCTGAATAAAGTCCACCTGAATACCTATATCGCCGAAGGCGGCAATGGCATCTTGCAAAGTGCGGCGCGGCATGCCGGTTTCCTTCTGTAAGGACAGCAGGTTATGTTGGCTATCGTCTATCAGGTGGGCCAGATAGAGCTTACGTAAAAAGGCAGTTTGCTGTTTGGATACCTTATCGGCTTGGAACATACTCATCGTCCTGATGGTTTACAGCCAGTAGCGGCGCGTTTGAGAAAACGAGCGCCACATAGGCAACAAAGTCTTGCAACCAAACTACTTGATATCCAGTTGTTAACACAAGTGCAATCGCTCAGGATCCGGAACTGCATCAAGTCTCTGCCATCCGAGTTAGCGGCTTGAAGCGACAAACTCTCTATTGCTATAGTCAGGTCAATGCCTCAAGGACTCAAAGCACATGGATATCCGCTCGCCCCACTCGCCCCTGCCTCAGCAGCAGTGGTTGGGCTTTGACAGCCAACCCTTGGCCCCCTTGTCTCCCCGCTACCGTCAACAATTGCTGTGGCAAAACCTGTTGCTGATGGCGCTGGTCATACTGCTACTAGTGCCTGCTTTACTGCTCAGCGCCAAGCTGAGTGGTCTTGGAGTCATCATCTCGGTCACACTGGCACTGCTGCTTTTGGGATTCAAGACCTGGCTCAATCTAAAACAAGCCGAAGCCATGGCTTATGGCGTTTGTGAATACGGCATTTTGCTGCGTGAAGGGCTTTGGTGGCAGAGCCATACCGCCATGCCGGCCAGCAGGCTGCAACATGTGAGCCTGTCTCAGGGGCCATTGCAGCGCCATTTCGGACTGACAAGTTTGCGCTGCTACAGTGCCGGCAGTTCGGCGGCCGAGGTGAGTCTGCCCGGGCTGGATATTGAAGTCGCCGAAGCGCTGCGCCAACATCTGCTGTCTCTGGCAAGTAAAAATGTTAGTGGCACCTTGATGGAGACGCCGAATTGAGCCAGGTGCAGCAAGCCAATTGGCACTCACTCTCGCCTTGGGCAATCATCAGTTTCAGCCTCTCCAGCCTAAAGCACTTCCTCAGCAACGGCTATGCCCTGGTGCCTATTCTCTATACCGGCTGGCAGCAGGGATTTGACTCCGTCTGGCTGCCACTGGTACTGGCATTGACCCTGATAGTGATTTTTGCCCATGGGCTGTTGAGCTGGCGTAAATTCCGTTATCGCTTGACTCGAGGGCAACTCGAGGTCCACAGCGGCGCCCTGTTCAAACGTAAAGTCGAGCTGCCGATAGACAGAATTCAGAATGTGCGTCTGGAACAGCCTTTTTACTTTAAGCCTTTGCGACTGGGTAACTTGATAGTGGAAACTGCGGGTTCAGCCAAGGATGAAGCCTGCTTGAGCGCAGTCACTCAAGCTCAGGCCGAGTCACTGAGGCGGCAATTGATGAAACGGGCCGACACAGACGAAAGCGCCCCCGCCTCTGCACCACCAAACTCCCGCTTACTGGTGAAGAAGTCCCTGGCAGAGCTGGCACTCTTTGGCCTGTATCAAAATAATTTTGTTTGGTTTGCCGTCATCGCAGGCCCGGTACTCAGCCAGCTCGAAGGCAGTCAACTGATGGAGCTGGGGCTGACACAAGTCTTCGACTGGCATCAGCAGCAGCTCAGTGGCAACCTGCTGCTGGAGCTGGGGTTCCTTGTCGGCCTTCTGCTCCTTGGCTATCTGTTGTTTTCCTTGATCTCAATAGTCGCGGCGCTGCTGAAATATGTCCCCTATCGCCTGACCCAGGAGTCGGAGACCTTACAGCGTAGCGGCGGCCTGCTGTCCCACCAGCAAGACATACTCAAGCAGCACAGAATTCAACTCATCAGTTTGCAGCAGCCGTTGCTGGCCCGCTGGCTGAAACGCTGGACTCTGAGCTTCAAGCAGATAAAAGGCAATGAAGTGGAAGGCGGCAGCAACAATCACATGTTGGTTCCATCGCTCGGTAGAGGCGAAGTGCATCGCCTGCTGAAAAGGCTCAACCAAAGAAGCAGCAAGGCCGACGGTATTCCCAATCGTTGGCACCCCATTCACCCGAGCTGGTTTTACTATAGGGCGCTGTGGTGCTTAACGCCGGCGCCGCTGGCGTGGGCATTTATCGGCTCGGCAGTAGAGACCTGGTTGCTGTTGCTGGTCGGAGTGTTGGCTGTCCTGGCGCTTTATCTACGCTATCGTCAATGGGGTTTTTGGCGGGTTGAAAACGATCTCTGGATCCACAAAGGGCTCCTAGGTCACAGTTGGCAGTTGGTGCCGCTGGGCAAGGTGCAACATCTGCAGTTGATCCAAAGCAGGGGCCAAAAACGCCGAGGCCTCGCGAGCCTCAAACTTGGGCTCGCCAGCGGCGAACTGACACTACCAGCCATCCCGCTGGCCAAGGCGCAGGATATCGCGGCGCAAACCCTTGGGCTTATCGCCCATGATTACAGCAACTGGATTTAATCCTATTCAAATAGAAGGAATTGTCATGCCAGCTCAAATCGCTTCCGAGTACAGGCCACAACGGGTAATCCATTTTTGGTTTGAAGAGATAAGCCCCAAAGCTTGGTGGGACAAGGATCCTGAGTTTGACAACACAATTGATCGCCGTTTCGGCGCCTTGCTAAATGCGGCCCGTCAGGGCGAATTATGGCATTGGCGGCAAACGCCACAAGGGCGCCTGGCGGAAATTTTGCTGCTGGATCAGTTCTCGCGCAACATTCACCGCGATACTCCCGATGCCTTCAGTGCCGATCCCATGGCATTGGCTTTAGCGCAGGAGGCGATCAGCATTGGCGCCGACAAACAGCTGCAAGCCCCTATGCTGGCATTTCTTTATATGCCCTTTATGCACAGCGAGTCGGCGGTTATTCATCAAAAAGCCCTGGAACTGTTCGCCTCGGAACAAACCAGGGACAACTATGACTT